>NZ_FOJM01000004.1:0-3290 GCF_900111825.1 Pedobacter suwonensis | reverse complement strand
AAAGCTAAAAGTCTAAAGCTGAAAGACCAAAGCTAAAAGTCTAAAGCTAAAAGGTTGAGGGTTGAAGGTAAAACCCAAAGCTGAGAAATAAAAACAGCGGTTCCCGGAAAAAGGGGATCGCTTTTTTGTTGCGTTTTATTGTTAAAGGAATGTTTGTTGCAATCGCTATGCGGACCCCGATTTACTGTGCTAATTAATCTTAATGGCGAAATAAAGTCCCGGCTAGTTTGATTGACGTAAGCAAATACACACCCCAGAGCGCTAAATTGAGCGCCTGCCAACCGTAACGGGCAGGGCAAACAGCAGGCACAGGCCGGCAGCCTGCTTTGGTGCAACATAACCAGAAATACCCTAAAGGTTTACCCTAAAAAAGCCCATTGTTTACCTTTTAGGTAACCAATGGGTAAACAACAGGTAACGAATAGGTAACCAATAGGTAAGCAAAGGGTAACCCAGGGGTAAGCTTGGTACCAGCAAAGGGTAAAGAACAGGTAAAGCAGGGGTAAACAAATACGGCCTTTTTTTCATAAAATCTGGCTATCCAACCGGATTGCTGATCAGGTAAGTATGTGTTCTTTAGCACCTATTTCTAAGGCAATCTTCATGCTCAATTTATTTTGCAAGTAGAAATATGGTTTTAAATTGCCTTGTAGCTACTTCATGACCAGCAGTCTTTCCTGCTATTAATACTATTGATTAAGAAAAATTATTTTTCAACAAAAATATTGTTTTTCCGCTCTATGCCGCGGGGGCATGATACTTTGGAGCGCCAAAGTACACAAAGCGCTTTGTCAATCCAGCTAGGGGCCTTTCACACAACCACACTCGCATCAAAAAAACAGCAGCACTTCGTTTTGTGTTCAATTCTCCTTAGTAATTAGATTGGTTTTATGAACACAAAACCACTGCGTTTAAGGTTTGGTAATGCTATTTGTTCTTTCATACAACTGTTTTTTTGATATCTCCGGCCCTTGGGATTGACGGCGTTCTTCGGTAAAACCTGCAATCTAACAAAGCAAGCTAGCAAAGCGTATAAAAACAAACAAACCAAAAGATGTGTCCACACGATATGCCCAGACGGGGATCTTAAAGCCTTTTGCCAAAGCATTAAGATTCCCATTCGATAGCTACCTATCGGATTAAATTAGGAATGTCGATGTATTGAAATATCAGTCGCTTAATTAGCCTGCATCAATATGTTTGATATATCGTCATCCCCGCGCAGGCGGGGATCTTAAAGCCCTTTGCCAAAGCATTAAGATTCACATCCGATATTGGATTAAATGGGAATCTTAATGTATCGACATATCAATATATTGATACAGATTCTTTTCTTACCGCTCATTCTGGGGCATACCGGTTAGGGCAATAATATCTTCAGGCAACGGCAGTGCATATCGTTTATCATTTGGTGTTAAGGTATAATCAATCCCGCCTATGGTTCGCTTCAGCACAATATTACCACCTTCGGCATTTAAACGCTTAACATCCATCCACCGCAGCCCCCGCATCACCAGTTCTTTCCGCCTTTCGCTTAGCACCATATTCAGTGCGGTGGTTTTATCGCTGGCCACCAATGGCACAAATGTTCCGGTTTTAAACCTGGCCACCAAAAGTTTGTTCAGCGTTTGCATACCCAGGTCTGTTTTTCCGTTCCTCACCTGGCACTCGGCAAGGGTAAGGTACATTTCATCAGTAGCCAGGCCAAAGAAAAGTGCGGGCTGGAAATAGGTGCCTTTAAAATAAAAAGCGCCACCGCTCTCAAAATAGAATACCTGCTTTCTTAAATCATTAGCCTGGTAGGCCTGCAAAAGCTCAGGCACTATCTTCGCCCTGGTGTTGCCCACTATGGTTGCGGGCGGAACAAAGGTGTTAAAAACCACTTCAGGGTTAAAAAGCGCCACCGGATAGCGATCTGCCACATTGAGTTTATTATAATCCAAAAGCGCAGCATTGATACGCAGGCAGGAATCGGCATAACTTTCGGCCGCCTGGTAATTGCCCATGTATAAAAAGGTACGCGCCAAAAGCCCATAGGCTGCGGCCTTTGATGGCCTGGTGGCACTCAGGGCTTTATCTGGCAAAAGTGGTACCGCAGCTTTAAGATCGGCCAGCACCTTTTGGTAACCTTCCTGTACGGTAGCGCGGGTAGAAGGCGTATTAAAATCGGCATTTGGGCGCAGCGGGATACCGAGGTCTGTTGCTGAAGAAACCTGGTAAGCCTTTGCCCAAAGGCCCAGCCCCTGTAAAAAGCATTTGGCCCGGTAAACCAGTGCCTGCCCTTTTATATCATTATATCGCGTATCCCTGGTTATGGTTGAGGCTTCCAGCCCTTCCAGTACGGCATTACAGGCATATACCGCTTTGTACAGGTAAGCCCAATCGTTGCTTCCCGGCTCAAAAAAGTTATCCTTTTGCCAGCTGTACATCCTGCGCTCATATTCGCCCGGCAGCGCTACAAAGTCGGCATCGGTAAGGTAATAATCATCGGCCGAGATTTCTGCCGATACCAGATCTTTAGCGGTCAGCACCCCGAAATTATCCATCAGGGCCTGAAAATCGGCCAGTGTGGAGGGGATCACCAGGCGCTGATCTGGTTTTTCATCCAACAGTTTTTGGCAACCTAAAATTCCTGCAGCAAAAAGAGCCAGCAGAAGCCAATATCCAAAGTGGTTTGTCTTTTTCATGTTCATCAATTTTAAAGGCCCGCCCTTAAGCCGAAAGCCAGGGTTTGGCCTGGAGGTAAGTTAAAGCTACTGGTTACATACTCAGGGTCAAGGTGGTGTTTGTTTGCCCGGTAAATAATGCCCACATTGGCCAGGTTGGCAAATACGTTCAATGTTTTTAAGCCGGTCTTTTTTGCGAGTTTTTTCCCGACCGCATAATCAAGGTTGATGTACTGTATGCGGATATGGTCGCCCTTATCAATCAGTTCTTCTGAAAAGCTGTAAAAAGATTCCCTGCTGCTTGATAAGGGATAGGGTATGGAAGGTACCTGGGTAAATTGTTCATCGCCCGGGTTTTTCCAGCGGTTGCCAAAATCGGCATGGCCGCTGCCGTTGGCAAACAGGTTGGTATAATCAATCCCCTTGCGCCTGAAATAATAACCGAACTTAAAGCTGAGCGCTACCGAAAGGGTAAAACCTTTACATCCAAAATCGTTTACCATGTTGCCGAAATAACGGGGCAGCGCCGGGCCGTGAAATACCAGATCGGTAAGTTTGGTACCACTGATGATACTGCTGTAGGCCTTGCTGGGCTGGCCGTTTAAAAAGCCCATCGGTTCGCCC
>NZ_FOJM01000009.1 GCF_900111825.1 Pedobacter suwonensis | reverse complement strand
TCAGCAATCCTAACGATTCATAGACTCTTAACAATTCTGTAATCCGTAGAGTCTTCGGAGCGCTATGGATAGATGTGAAATTTAAACATTTAGCAACTAAAAATTAAAATACTCTGACAAGTGCAGTTCTTTAGGTAAATGCTGATTGCTAAACTCCAGATGAATTACCCTTCTTTTTTTATGATTGCTTGTTCTACTTGAACTATGAAGCAGCAACGGTTTCATAATCATGAGGCTGCCCCTCTTTCCATGATTATGTGTTAAAAAGCAGTCTTTTAAAGACCCTGAAACAAGTTCAGGGTGACGATTACTCGAAAAATCCGTCATACTGAACTTGTTTCAGTATCTATTGTAAAATTAAATTCAACTTATTAGAAGCTAAGAAGCAAGCCGCTGCTTTCTAATATTCGCTACTAGATTTAATTTCCACGTATTGTTAGCGTTTTAATCAAAAAGCAGGCATACCGGAGCGCCAACATCAATTCTTTTGCCGCTATCGGTTAATTTGCCGGTGTTTTTATTTCTGTTAAAAATAACGATGTTATTGGTGTACTGGTGTCCGATCAAAAGAAATTTTCCAGTCGGGTCAATGGTGAAGTTCCTCGGTCCTTTACCTAACGTACTTAGGGTTTCAATGAATTTTAATTTACCATTTGGCAGTATTGAGAAGGCAGAAATGCTGTTGGCATCTCCCCGGTTAGTTTCATAGAGAAATTTTCCATCTGCAGAAACGTGGATATCTGCACCGTCAATTTTTCCTGTGAAATCTTTTGGGGTAGTACCAATTTCCTGGATTTTGGTTAGTGTTCCGTTCGCATAAGCAAAAGCAGTTATGCTACCATTAAATTCGTGCGCCAGATAGGCAAATTTCCCATTTGGACTAAAAGTAATGTGTCGTGGTCCGCTACCAGCATTCGTTTTAAGGACCGATTTTATGGTTAATATTTCTTCTTTTGCAGTTGGGTTATAGTTGTAAATATAAGTTTGATCTTCACCCAGGTCATTAACAATCAAATATCGATGATCTGGTGTAAATTTAACCATGTGTACATGAGCGCTTTCCTGTCTGCCCTTAGGGTCAATGCTTTTTCCAGTATGTTTAATGATCTGTAAAGCGTCTGTTAAAGAACCATCTGCTTTTCGTGAAAATACGGCTAAACTTCCGCCGCTATAATTAGCCACAATGACGTTTTTGTTATCTACGGTAATGTAACATGGATCTGCACCATGACTATCAACCTTGTTTAGTAAAGTTAGTTTTCCGCTTGCTGCATCATACTTGAACGCGCTAACCGTACTGGTAGCTCCGGTTTCGTTAACCGCATAAATAAATTGATGATCTGGTGCAGAGGCCAGATAGCTTGGGTTTGCCGTATTTTTTGTAATGCTTTTTATGGATGTGGCAGCTGTTCCAGCATTGAAATCATAAATATAAATCCCTTCACTTTTTCCAGGTGCGGTATAAGTGCCAACAATCAGGTTGTAATTGCTTTTTTGGGCAAATGTTAAGGTAGATAGTATCGTGAGTGTAAGCAATGAACTGAATTTTTTCATGAAACAATGATGTTGATTTTAACAAATATAAAGAAAGTATGTTACGCAGGTATTGAAAATACGCAAGATGTTTCGTGATTGATCGTCGTTATCGTTCTCGTTTAACGCGGATGAGTAGAGAGGTGCATTTTTAATGCATGTTCATTGCTGGACGATATAATCGTCTTTCTCCTGCATCCTCGTTAAAAACGGAGACAATGGGGGATTTAAATACAGTAAACTAAAAAAGCAGCCAATTGGCTGCTTTTATGCTATTTGATTAGGTGTTTAATCTGGATCAATTCATGCTCTTCAAGATAGCGCCATCTGCCACGTGGCAGGTCTTTCTTGGTTAAATTGCCATAAACCACACGGTCTAATTTTTCTACGTTATAACCTAAGTGTTCAAAAATACGGCGAACAATCCTGTTTTTACCACTGTGGATCTGAATGCCGATTTCTTTTTTGGTGCCACCTGCAACGTAAGAAATGTTGTCCGGTTTAATCAAACCGTCTTCAAGCTCTAAACCAAAAGCAATTTTGTTCAAATCTCCTTGTGATAAAGCTTTATCCAGCTCAACATTATAAATTTTGGTGATACCATTCTTAGGATGCGATAATTTATCGGCTAAATCGCCATCATTGGTCATTAACAACAAACCAGTGGTATTGCGGTCTAAACGGCCAACCGGATAAATGCGTTCGCGGCTTGCTTTATCAACCAACTGCATTACGGTACGGCGTTCCTGTGGATCATCCGTAGTGGTAATGTAATCTTTTGGTTTATTCAGTAGAACGTAAACTTTTTTCTCGCGTTTTAGTAATTCCCCATTATAACGAACCAAATCTTTTGCCGGATCTACTTTGTGTCCCAGTTCGGTAATGGCTTCGCCGTTTACGGTAATAATACCGGCAGTAATCAGTTCATCTGCTTTACGACGTGAGCAGATGCCTGCATTTGAAATATATCTGTTTAGGCGAATCAAGCCTTTGTCTTCATTCGTTTTACGGCCTTGGGTAATAACAGTACGCTCCGGGCGGTTAAATTCTGTATCTCTTGGCTTTGCTTCCTCACGTTTTCTAAACGGACGTGTATCGCCTTCCCTTGGCTCTCTGGGTTTTACATCTCTTGAACTTCCTGCACTTGGTTTGAAGTCAGATTTGCCTCTTGACTTGTAATCTTTGTAGCCGCCCTCTCTCGGTTTAAAATCGCGCGAATCTCCATCCTTAGCTCTGAAATCGCGTTCCCCTGTTCTTGGCTTATAATCTCTTGCACCACCATCTCTTGTTTTAAAATCCCTTTCTCCTGTTCTTGGTTTGTAGCCTCTCGACCCGCCATCTCTCGATTTGAAGTCACGGTCGCTAGTTCTGGGCTTGTAATCTCTTGATTTAGCACCACGATCTTCTGAGCTTGAATCTTTAGATTTAAATTCACGATCTCCAAATTTGAAACTCTGCGGTTCTGCATCTTTTGATTTAAAGTCACGTCCGCCTGATCTTGGTTTGAAATCTTTTTTGTCTCCGAAAGATTTCGATTTGAAATCTTTACCATCCGAGCTTCTGGGTCTGAAGCCATCTTTTGAATCGGATGATTTTTTGAATTTGCTGTCTTTGTCGTCTGACCTTCTTCTGTCAGATCCGGCCGAACTGCTTCTGCCTTCTGTTTTCCGACTGCCTGATTTGGACTTGTCATCCCGACTGTTCCTGTTGTTTTTATTTATCATGATACGCTTTTAACGCATTAAAAATGCGGGCTGCAAATTTATGAAAAAATGGTGAACATAACAATTATCCGGGCGGAAAAAGCAGATAAAAAAATAGCCTCTAAAATAGGTAAAATCGCTTAGAAATCCAAATTTAAAATCCGCGTTTAAAGGGGTTTAAAGGCCGATCTTTTCACTTAATTTCGTAACTATTTGATAGTGTGATTATTATTTTTTAGCTTTGCCGACGTTTTTATTAAGTTTCACCAAAAAAAGGAGGAGAATGTTAAAGAAACACATCGTACCATTTTCAGTAGTGGCAACACTATTTATCTTGGCAAAAGTGTTCACTTACCAAATGCCCTTAACAAAAAAAAGTCTTTTTAAGGAAGAAAAATTAAGCTCTACAATAACAAAAACTGATAGCATAAAAGTTGAAGACGTTGTGAAACCTCTTTCTTTAATGGCCCAGTTAAATTTCGCGGATGAAACCCTGCCTTTGGGCGATAAAAGGGTGGAAAGAAAAATGAAGAAAATTTTGGCCGCACACAGTTATAAGAACACACACACTAATCTTTTGCACCAGAAAGCAGCAAAATGGTTTCCGGTTATCGAGCCAATACTTGCCGCTTACGGTATCCCGAATGATTTTAAGTATTTGGCCCTGGTCGAATCCGGAATGACTGAAGGAACTTCACCAAAAGGTGCAGCAGGGATCTGGCAGTTTATGCCGGGTACCGCCCGTAATTATGGATTAAAGGTAAACGGGGATGTTGATGAGCGTTATAATTTGCGCAAATCTACTATTGCAGCCTGCAAATACATTAAAGAAATGTATAAAGGTTTAGAAAGCTGGACATTGGTGGCTGCGGCTTACAATGTTGGCGACGGGCGTTTGCGTAAGCAAATCAATAATCAAAATCAGGATAATTACTACAAAATGAAGCTGAACCGAGAAACAGGGGGCTACGTTTACAAAGTAATTTCAATGAAGCAGATTATGGAACACCCAAAACGTTACGGTTACAAAAAACCGAGGGTATTATTAGCCTATAACGGCGAATAATATAATTAAGATAAAGACAAGCATTTGGTAAGGCGTCCCGGTTTCAAAATCGGGACGCTTTTTTTTAAGGGATTGTTTCACAGATTTGTTTGCTTACTACTTTTATTAGGAACTACAGATACCATAGAAATTATCTGCATCAGGTTCGCCAAAAGGCATATAAATCAAATGAACTTTATTGCCACGGAAACGGATTAGCAAGGAATGGTTTTACCGGAGAAATCTAAGGTCATTTAAGCGCATATGTGTATAAATATTGGTCATTTATGTATTTTCCATTATTACAAAAACAAGCTTCTTTAATCGGTGTTTTTCCTAAACCCTAAACCCTAAACCCTAAACCCTAAACCCTAAACCCTAAACCCTAAACCCTAAACCCTAAACCCTAAACCCTAAACCCTAAACCAGATCATTGAATTTACGCCAACCGCTTTTCGCTTTACGCTCAAAACCTTTTCTTTGCATATGTTCAAACTGCGGATCAATAAAATAATCAATCAACCCGGCGATAATATTACTTTTCAATTTGAAGAGCTGGATGAATATCCTGCATATTTACCGGGACAATTTTTATCATTGGTTTTTCAGGTAAAACACCGTGAGTTAAGAAGATCATATTCTTTTAACAGTTCGCCTGATGTTGATGAGCCTTTGGCTATCACGGTGAAGAGGGTAGAAAATGGGGAAATTTCCAGGTTTTTACATCATAAAACTGCTGTAAGTGATATTCTTTTGGCACAAGAGCCGCAAGGCCTGTTCAGTTATATTGCAGATGAAAATCTGGAACGCGATCTTTTTCTTTTTGCTGCAGGTGTTGGAATTACCCCATTATTTTCCATTTTGAAAACGGCATTGGTGCGGGAGCAAAAATCGTTGGTTACACTGATTTACAGTAATCGATCGAAAGAGGAAGCTTTATTTTATGAAGAATTGGTCGAATGGCAACAGAAATATCCCGAAAGATTAAAGATTATCTGGATTTTCAGCAATAGCAAAAACTTAATGACGGCCAGGCTAAATAAATTTTATATCGAAAAACTAATTAAAGAGCATTTACATTTCGATCGGGACCAAGTGCTGTTTTACACTTGCGGACCCGTAATTTATATGGATTTATGCCGTATCACTTTATTAGGCTTGGGATTCGATATTAAACAGATTAAAAGAGAAACTTTTGTTTTGCCGGAGGATGAAGTTGATGAAGATGACAGCTCTGAAAAAATAGTCGATAAAAATACCTATTCCGTTGTTTTAAACTTTGAAGGCGAAACCTATCATCTCGATGTGCCCTGGCCAAAAAGAATTCTGGATGTTGCGCTTGAAAATAAGATCAAATTACCCTACAGCTGCCGTGGGGGTGTATGTAGTACCTGTGTAGCCAATTGTACCAGGGGCGGGGTAAGGATGGATTATAATGAAGTACTGACCGATGATGAATTGGAAAGGGGAAGGGTATTGGTTTGTACTGGGCATCCTACGGAGAATGGGACGACGATAGTTTGGTAAGTTGTCGGGCTATAATTCATTTGTCTTTTTTGCCTTTAGTATCATTTAGATTAAATCATCGTTTGTAATCCTGTAAAATGCAATCGTCGTGCTGAATTTATTTCAGCATCTTTTATTAATATAGACCCTGAAATAAATTTACTGCGTAGCTCTTTCGCTTCGCTACAGGTCAGGTTGACGATACGATAAACCTAAAACATATTTGTTATTAATCATGTTTTAGCATGTGATTTCTGTAGGAATTAATGCTGATATTATGACAATTAATCCTTGATACAGCTTGGTTATAACTTTCTTTTTGATAAAATTTTTAGCATTTTTGCAGATTGAAATCTGGTCGTTTTTAAGCCCGGGTTTTGACCCCAACTTTAAATAAAATATGAACAATAAATCTGTCGACCTCGGTGAGCAAAAGGATGTAGAAGTATACGGTGCGAGGGTACATAATTTAAAGAATATAGACGTTAGCTTTCCGCGAAACAAACTTGTGGTGATTACAGGCTTAAGTGGTAGCGGTAAATCTTCCCTTGCTTTTGATACCATTTACGCTGAAGGCCAGCGCCGGTACATGGAAACATTCAGTGCCTACAGCCGTCAGTTCATGGGCGGTATGGAGCGTCCGGATGTAGACAAAGTTTCGGGTTTAAGTCCGGTTATTGCCATTGAGCAGAAAACCACCAGTAAGAACCCCCGCTCTACCGTAGGTACCATTACCGAAATTTACGATTTTATGCGTTTGCTTTATGCGCGTGTGGCTGATGCCTATTCGTACAATACGGGTGAGAAAATGGAGCGGATGAGTGAAGACCAGATCCTACAGAATATCTTTAATAAATTTGATGGTTTAGCGGTAAATATACTGGCGCCTGTGGTTAAAGGTAGGAAAGGACATTACCGTGAACTTTTTGAGCAGATCCGTAAACAGGGTTATGTTAAAGTGCGTGTAGATGGGGAGATTAAGGATATTACCGCTAAAATGCAGGTAGATCGTTATAAAATCCACGATATTGAAGTGGTGATTGACCGTTTAATCGTTGATGTAAAGGATAAAAAACGTCTGCTCGATTCCTTGCAAACCGCAATGAAAATGGGTAAAGGAGTGATCAAAATAAGCGATAAGGATAATAATGTAGCGCATTTTAGTAAATTTTTGATGTGTCCTACCACAGGTATTTCTTACGATGAACCTCAACCAAATAGTTTTTCGTTCAATTCGCCTTATGGCGCCTGTGAGCGTTGCGATGGTTTAGGATATATTTTCGTGGTGGATAAAGAATCGGTTATCCCTAATCCTAAATTGAGCATTTTAAATGGGGGTTTAGCACCCTTGGGCGAATACCGCGATATCTGGATGTTTCAGGTATTAAAAGCGTTGGCTAAAAAATACAGTTTCTCGCTTTCTACGCCAATTGAAAAATTAAGCGACGAAGTAATCAATATTATTTTAAACGGCTCACCCGATCTGATCAAAGTTGAGGTAGAATACAACAAGTGGAACGTTCAGAATTATAACATCACGTTTGATGGGATAATTAAAATGCTTGAGGAGCAGAACGAAAAAAGAAGCGAATCTGCATCCGACGATATGGACGAATTCAGGAAACTGAAAACCTGTCCGGAGTGCCATGGTGCCCGCTTGAAAAAGGGAAGTCTGCATTTTAAAGTGGATGGCAAAAATATTTTTGAGCTCTCTTCAATGGATATCAACAACCTCCACCAATGGTTCGAAAAAGTTGATGAGCGCTTGTCTGACCGCCAGAATATTATTGCCAAAGAAATTTTAAAGGAAATTAAAGCCAGAATTGGTTTTTTAACTGACGTAGGGCTAACCTATTTAACTTTAGATCGTACAGCGCGTACACTATCTGGTGGTGAGGCACAACGTATCCGCTTAGCTACCCAGATCGGTTCGCAGTTAATGAATGTGATGTACATTCTCGACGAACCAAGTATTGGTTTGCACCAGCGTGATAATGAACGTTTGATCAATGCATTGAAGAACCTCCGGGATTTAGGAAATACTGTTTTGGTTGTAGAACACGATAAGGATATGATCCTGGAAGCTGATTGGGTAATTGACGTTGGTCCTGGTGCAGGCATTCATGGTGGAACCGTGGTTGCGGAGGGAACCGCCGCACAGATCCTTAAATCCAACACTTTAACCGCTGATTATTTGAACGGTAAAAGGAGCATTGAAGTACCAAAAGTCCGCAGAAAAGGCAACGGGCATAAATTATCGCTCATTAAAGCTACCGGACATAATTTAAAGGAGGTTTCTGTCGATTTTCCTTTGGGTAAATTTATTGCTGTAACCGGTGTTTCGGGCAGTGGAAAATCGAGTTTAATTACCGAGACATTATACCCGATTTTAAATCATCATTTCTTTAGGGCCAAAAAAACACCTTTGTCTTACGAAAAGATCAATGGCTTAAAAGAAATTGATAAGGTAATTGAAATTGATCAGGCACCGATTGGCAGAACCCCACGCTCAAATCCATCAACCTACACCGGTGTTTTCTCTGACATCAGGAATTTGTTTGTGCAGTTGCCAGAAGCCAAAATCCGTGGCTATAAACCAGGCCGTTTTTCTTTCAACGTAAAGGGTGGTCGTTGCGAAACCTGTCAGGGAGCAGGTTTAAAGGTAATCGAAATGAACTTTTTACCGGATGTACAGGTACCATGCGAAGAGTGTGGTGGAAGAAGATACAACAGGGAAACTCTGGAGGTGCGTTTCCGTGGAAAATCAATCAGTGATGTGTTGGATATGAGTATTGAAGATGCCTGTACGTTCTTCGAAAATATTCCAATCATTTATAGAAAAATCAAAACCTTAAAGGATGTAGGTTTAGGTTATATCACTTTGGGTCAATCGTCGGTTACTTTATCAGGAGGAGAGGCACAGCGCGTTAAACTGGCAACAGAACTTTCTAAAAAGGATACCGGAAAAACGTTCTACATTTTAGATGAACCTACAACCGGACTACACTTTGAAGACATTAATGTGCTTTTGGGCGTTTTGCAGGAGCTGGTTGATAAGGGAAATACGGTTTTGGTGATCGAACATAATTTAGATGTAGTTAAAGTTGCCGACTGGGTAATTGATTTGGGTGAAGAAGGTGGTGCTGGCGGCGGAAGGATTTTGTTTGAAGGTACACCGGAGGGTTTAATCCAGAATCCAATCAGTTTGACAGGTAAATTTTTGAAAAAGGAAATGGAGTATAATCCCCAGTCCCCAGTCGGAAGTCCGGAGTCTACAGCCAAAGCACCAAGAAAAAGTAAGGCCGGAAAGAAATAGAATTCTTGTACAGGTATCAAGAATCAGCAAATCCATCTTGACACCTGATACTTATTACTTGATACTATAATAAAACATGATCTTC
Source organism: Pedobacter suwonensis (assembly GCF_900111825.1). GTDB lineage: Bacteria > Bacteroidota > Bacteroidia > Sphingobacteriales > Sphingobacteriaceae > Pedobacter > Pedobacter suwonensis. The sequence continues at coordinate 249,614 of NZ_FOJM01000009.1, read as the reverse complement.
ACTGATACCCATACCCATTTATATTATGAGCAGGATGCCGGGAAACAAGCCCTGTTAATGCAGCGTTGTTTTGAAAACAATGTGAACCGTTTGTTTTTGCCAAATGTTGATGCAAAATCAATTGCGATGATTGATGACCTGGTAGCAAAATATCCCGATAACTGCTTTGCGATGGCCGGCCTGCATCCATGTGATGTAAAAGAAGATTACCTGGCGTTGTTGGATGAAATATATAACAGTATAGCAGGGCGAAAAATTTATGCCATAGGCGAAATCGGGATTGATTTATATTGGGACAAATCTACCCTGGCCATTCAGCAGGATGCATTCCGTAAACAGATAGGCTGGGCAAAAAGCTTAGGATTGCCGATCGTGATTCATTGCAGAGAAGCGTTTGAAGAGGTTTTTGAAGTGTTGGAAAGTGAAAGAGATGAGAAATTGCGTGGCATATTCCATTGTTTCACCGGAAATTTGGCGCAGGCAAAACAGGCTATTGATTTAAACTTTTATTTAGGCATTGGTGGTGTGGTTACCTATAAAAAAGCAGGTTTGGATGCCGTGATTGCTGATATTCCTTTGGCTCATCTCGTTTTAGAGACCGATTCTCCTTATCTGGCACCAGTTCCTTTCCGTGGTAAACCCAATGAAAGCAGTTACCTGATTTATATCGCCCAAAAACTAGCCGATATCTATGGCGTTTCCATTGAAGAGATTGCAGCGGTTACAACTCAAAATTCGAAAGAGATTTTTGGAGTTTAATTAATTCGTCATTGCGAGAAGGCTTTTTCAGCAGACGAAGCAATCTATTTAGCAGGTTTAATCCTCATCTGTCCACAGCGGTCGGAACGCTGGGGATACTAAATGGAACAGAAGCTCTGACTCGTTGTGATTATTGCGTTTTCGATCAATTTCATTACCAGGGCGTAGAGACGCTGCGCTTACCCGACGGACAGGATTGTGAACAGATTGCAGCGGTAACAACTCAAAATTCGAAAGAGATTTTTGGAGTTTAGGTTTAGTTGACAGTCCTTAATCAAGGTTAAACTGGCTATCATTTCGATTGAAGTGCAGCGTAATGAAAGAGATCTGTTCTCAAGATGATGTCGTTCTTGAATAATAAATTATGTAATTACTGACGTTAAAATTGTAAAATTGATAATTTTATATCCTTAATATTGTTATTTATTGCTAATTTAAAAATATAGCCGGATCATTTCTAAATTTTTAGTTTCTTTGTGATGAGCAACCTTCACTAAACCAAATGACCAAAATACTTATTATCTATACCGGTGGCACCATTGGTATGGTTAACGACCCTACAAACGGAATGTTGGTTCCGTTTGATTTCCAGCAGATCAAAGAAAACGTTCCAGAACTGAGCCGTTTGGATTATCATTTAGACGTACATTCCTTTAACCCGGTTTTGGATTCATCAAATATGGATCCTGAAATATGGAAAACGCTTGCAGAACTGGTTTATAACAAATATGATCAGTATGATGGCTTTGTGATCCTGCACGGATCAGATACCATGGCCTTTACTGCTTCTGCACTAAGTTTTATGCTCGAGAATCTGGATAAACCTGTTGTTTTGACCGGGTCTCAGCTGCCAATTGGCGAAATCAGGACCGATGCGAAAGAGAACCTGATTACTGCTTTAGAGATTGCCGCAACTAAAGAAGATGGCAAAGCACTGTTTCCTGAAGTTTGTATTTATTTTGATGCACAATTATTCAGGGGCAACCGTTCTATAAAATACAATAGCGAAAAATTTGAGGCTTTCCGATCACCCAATTACCCTGTACTGGCAGAGGCTGGGGTACATTTGCAGTTTCACAGAAATTATATTTTAAAAGCTACCGGCGGCAAGTTAAAACTGCATACCAATTTTAATGCTAACATTGGCGTGCTGAAATTATACCCTGGAATTACACCACAAGCGGTTCAGGCTATTACCGATTCTAAAGTAGATGCCATTATTTTAGAAACTTTTGGTTCAGGCAATACCTCTACTGCACGATGGTTTTTAGATAGTTTGCGACAGGCCATTTTAAACGGGAAAATTATTATTGATATTTCCCAATGTAAAAAAGGCTCTGTGCAGTTAGGTCGCTACGAAACCAGCAGGGAATTGTTGAAAATGGGCATTGTAAGTGGTTACGATTTAACTTTTGAGGCTACGGTTACCAAGCTGATGTTTGTAATGGGCCTGGGCTTAACGGTAGAAGAAAGCCGTAAACTGATGGATGAATCATTAAGAGGGGAGCTGACAAAGGATTAAATGCTAGCCGGAATTTGTAATCCCGTCTCTTGAACTAACGATTTTAAATCTTTAAAACTAGTAAGGTCGGGATTGCAAATCCCGACCAACGAAGTGAATCGTTGCGGAAATAGCTGACGAAGGATTAACGTCTCCAGCGTTTATAACATTTTTTTAAGAAAATGTGCAGTTTGCGCTCTTTTGGAGGTTTTCAGTCCCGCTCACGCTTCTGCCGATGAAGAATTGGCATCTTGATTCGATCGGGTTTAGAGACAAATGATACGTGCAATTGACTAACTTTACCAAAGTGCAGTATTTGACGTGATGTAAGGAACAGGCCTTTCGGTTATAAACCTGACAGCAGCGGCAGCTCCTGATTTTTTTATCGGGACTAAAGCGAATGGCAGGGCTTTACTGGCCATAAACAACAAAACGTTCGTTTTCAAATAAAACGATTAAGATTTAGCATTACTAAATTTAATATCCAGATAAGCTGTATCACGCATCAAAATAAGTAAAACTTCTGCAATTATGAGCAACATCATTTCGGTTATCACTATTTAGCCCTATTTTTGCTATAATAGATCGTCGTGCTGATCCGATAGCTATCGGATTTGTTTCAGCATCTTTCTGGTAAGACCCTGAAATAAATTCGGGGTGACGTCACGAAGAAACATGAAAATAGAACAAATATATACAGGTTGTCTGGCAGAAGCCGCTTATTACATTGAGAGTGAAGGCGAAGCTGCAATAGTAGATCCTTTAAGAGAAGTTGGAACATATCTAAAGAAAGCAGAAAAAGCGGGCGCTACCATTAAATATATTTTCGAAACGCATTTTCATGCAGATTTTGTTTCGGGTCATGTAGATTTGGCCGAAAAATCGGGTGCTGAGATTATTTACGGGCCAACTGCAAAAACCGAATTTAAAGCGCATATTGCCAAAGATGGTGAGCAGTTTAAAATCGGTAGCCTAACCATTACTGCATTACACACACCAGGGCATACCTTAGAATCGACCACTTATCTTTTAACTGATGAAAACGGTAAAGACCATTGTATTTTTAGTGGCGATACCCTGTTTATTGGTGATGTCGGCCGTCCGGATTTAGCACAGAAAGGTAATTTAACAATGAATGATTTAGCCGGGATGCTTTACGATTCCTTAAATGAAAAGATAAAGCCACTAGCTGATGATGTAATTGTTTATCCTGCCCATGGTGCCGGCTCGGCCTGTGGCAAGAGCATGAGTAAAGAAACTTTTGATACTTTAGGTCACCAGAAACAAGTAAATTACGCCTTAAAGGCGGAAACGAAAGAACAGTTCATTGCCGAAGTAACGAATGGTATTTTGCCTCCACCACAATATTTTGCTAAAAATGCTGCCATTAATAAAGGCGGAGTAGAAAGTATTGATGATATTTACGAAAAGGGATTGAATGCACTAACTCCCCAACAATTTGAGGATCTGGCGAATCAAAAGGGTGCTGTTATGCTGGATACACGTGATCCGCAGGTTTTTACAAAAGGCTTTATTCCAAATTCGATCAATATCGGTTTAAACGGACAGTTTGCGCCTTGGGTTGGCGCGTTGATTAGCGATTTACAACAGCCCATTTTATTGATTGCCGATCAGGGGAAAGAGCAGGAAACGATTACACGTTTAACCCGGGTTGGTTATGACAATACGATTGGATATCTGGATGGAAGTTTCGAAAGATGGATAGATGCGGGAAAAGAAATAGATACGATTGAAACAATTTCTGCGGATGCTTTTGCAGCGGCCGCATCAAATAGTGAAATTACTGCACTTGATGTACGTAAGCCAGGTGAGTATGAGGCCGAACACCTGGAATTTACCCTGAGCCGTCCGTTGGATTTTATTAACGACTGGACTGGCGAGATCGATCCCAAAGCTACCTATTACATTCATTGTGCGGGTGGTTACCGTTCGATGATTGCTGCTTCCATTTTAAAGTCGCGTGGAGTAGAAAATGTGATAGATGTGGCCGGTGGTTATGGTGCAATAAAAAATACAGGTTTAAAAAGAACAGATTTCAGCTGTCCGAGTAAAGCAATGAAGGTGTAATAGCGGCAAGATTGTTATTTTAAGCGTAACGTAATTAGTCTATAATACTTATGCCCCAAATGGTATTCGTTTGATAATTATCCAATCGGGATGATTTTATATTGATGTTTTTGTAATATCAATTACCACTATATATCATGTTTTATTCCTTTAAAATCTAATTTCAGCAATTCCTCATAAGCATTTTTCTCAATTCCCAGTAATTTGGCAAAGGCTGGTTCGGTTTTATAACCTTGTTTCTTCAGGGCTATAATCTCCTGCCTGAATTCCTCTCCTTTTTCCAGAAGTAATCGATATTCAATTAACATATGGCGATAGGCATTTTGCTTTATTGTTGGTATGGCCTGACCAAAAATTTCAACTTCGAAGCCACCCAGAAAGAAACTGACATTGATGGATTGCAAGGTCGGGTTTTCAGTGATTTTAAAGCCTTTTTCGTTTTGGAAATGATTGGTCAACAATTTGGTAAAAGCGATTTTATCCTGGATATAACAGATGATGTCAAGATCACTGCTTTCAATGTCTATATTAATGGGTATAGTGCCGACTAAAATAGGTTGATATAATGCAAGTTTTTCTAAAATTTTATTATCGGTTAAAATTTGATAGGCAGTCTTTTGCTTCTCATTTCCAAATTGTAGATAGGAGATGTTAAGAAAGTTGATCATTTTGCAATAGTGATTTCCTAATTGGAGTGACAAAATTAATAAACATTTTGTTAATATAAACACGCTCAGTTGGCGCGCACCAATCGTTAAATAGCTTTCATCCTGAATGAGATGAAGGATCTTTTAACGGTATTTTTACAAGCTATCTAATTAGAATTGAGTTTGTAACTCAACAATAAGCGAGTCGGAGACTCTTTTCTATGCTATAATCCGTAGAGCCCTTCGGAACTCTACGGATAGGCCGAGGAAGATTCTTCACCTTGTTCAGAATGATCATAAAAGCTTCTAACTCCATGACGGATCATGAAAAAGCCTGTCTCAATTATGAAACAGGCTTCAATTTATTTAATATTCTTGTCGCTTGGGACGTCAATCTTCAACAATTTCACTGTTTAAGCTTACATCATCCTTTACATCTTCTTTAAAGTAGCTTTTCTGAAAGATCAGGATTAAGATTACCCCAACTGAAATTGCAGCGTCTGCAAGGTTAAAAACGGGTCTGAAGAAAACAAATTCTTCGCCTCCCCAAATTGGAAACCAGGTAGGGAAATGACCTTCGGCAATCGGGAAGTAGAACATATCAACCACACGGCCATGAAACCAGGTTTCATATCCATAAATCTTGCCATAAAAAACTGAATCGATAATGTTTCCTAAGGCGCCGGAAAAAATCAAAGCGACGTTTAGAATTAAACCGCGGTGATATTTATGCTTGATCAGGTAGTGCAGACCATAACCAATTCCTGCTACAGCAGCAATACGGAAAAGCGATAAGGCTAGTTTACCAAATTCGCCGCCGAACTCCATTCCAAAGGCCATTCCATTATTCTCGGTAAAATGAATAATAAACCATTTACCAATAATATGGAACTCCTGTCCAAGGTACATATGCGTTTTAACCCAGGTTTTAACCAGCTGATCGGCCAGTAAAACCAAAAAGATTACAATTAAAGGTTTTGTATAGCCTTTCATTAACTCTGCTTTAATTTAGCTTCCATGCTTAAAGTAGCATGAGGAACAGCACGTAAACGTTCTTTTTGGATTAATTTACCGGTTTCGCGGCAAATACCATAAGTTTTGTTCTCGATACGCACCAACGCGTTCTCCAGGTTATCGATAAATTTTTTCTGACGGGCAGCCAATTGATTGATCTGCTCTTTCTCCATTGTTGCAGAACCATCTTCTAAGGTTTTGTAAGCGCCTGAAGTATCTTCTGTTCCATTGGCGTTAGGATTACTTAAAGATGCCGTTAAAGCATTAAGTTCCTCTTTTGCCATGCGTAATTTATCTTGAATTAATTCTTTAAACTCCTGTAATTCACTGTCTGAATAGCGTGTTTTGTTGCTGTTTTCCATGTTCTTTTCTAATTTTCTAATATATGGATTTATATTTTAGTTACTGAAATGCTTAACTCAACATCATCAATTACGATTTTGTTTGCATTATTTACAGCATCTGTTAATTCAAATTCATCGGCCAGTATTTCGGCACAAATGTAATCCTTGTTTTTAGCAACTGCGCTGGCTACCAGGTTATCATTTTGTAATGAAACTTTAATCCTGTCAGTTACTTCAAAGTTTAATTCTTTTCGTAAGTTCTGGATTCTGTTAACCAATTCGCGCGAAATACCTTCCTGTTTGAGCGCTTCAGAAATGGTTACATCCAAAGCAACGGTTAAGCTGCCTATATTGGTTACCTGCCATCCCGGAATATCTTCAGCAAAAACCTCAACATCATCATTCAGGTCAATGGCATGTTGAATGTTGTTGGTGCCGAAAACGTTGATGTAGCCATCAACTTCCAAACGTTGGATATCATCCTGCGTCATGTTCTCTAAAGCTTCCTTTACGATGCTCATATCCTTACCCACTTTTTTACCCAGCGATTTAAAGTTTGGTTTCAGCTTTTTCTTTACGATGCCATGTGTATCGGTGATGAATTCAATATGTTTCACATTGGTTTCCGAAAGGATATAATCGGCAACTTTAGAAATCTTTTTTTCAAAATCACCATTTAGAGAAGGAATCAGAATTTTCTCCAACGGCTGGCGAACATTAATACCTGATTTTTTACGCAACGATAAAACCATCGAAGAGATATCCTGCGCATAAACCATTCTTTCATTCAGGGCATTATCTGTTAAACCTGGATCAGCTTCTTTCCATAAGGTTAAGTGAACCGATTCTTCAGCATGGGCATCGGTAACGGTTAAGTTTCTGTATAACCAATCGGCAAAGAAAGGCGCTACAGGACTCATTAACTGGGCCAGGGTTTCTAAACAGGTGTAAAGTGTTTCGTAAGCAGCGCGTTTATCACCAGTCATTTCGCCTTTCCAGAAACGGCGGCGGCTTAACCTGATGTACCAGTTACTTAAATGTTCATCAACAAAAGTCTGGATGGCGCGGGTAGCTTTGGTTGGCTCATAAGTATTGTAGCTCTCATCAACTTCGCTGATCAGGTTTTGTAATAACGACAAGATCCAGCGGTCTAATTCAGTCCTGTCTTCAACTTTGCTTAAGTTGTTTTTGTCGATTTCGAATTTATCGATATTGGCATACAGGGCAAAAAAAGCGTAGGTATTGTAAAGTGTTCCAAAGAATTTACGGCGCACTTCATCTAAACCTTCCAAACTAAATTTAAGGTTATCCCATGGAGATGCATTGCTGATCATGTACCAGCGGGTGGCATCGGCACTGTAGGTTTCGATGGTGCTGAACGGATCAACGGCATTGCCCAGGCGTTTAGACATTTTGTTACCGTTTTTATCCAATACCAAACCGTTTGAAACAACATTTTTAAAGGCTACCCCGGGGTTGCCCACTTTTGCATTTACCGCTTTAATTTCATCGCTGGCTTCGCTCAGCATTACCGCAATGGCATGTAAGGTAAAGAACCAGCCTCTGGTTTGGTCTACACCTTCTGCGATAAAATCAGCCGCATAAGCATTTTCAAACTCTTCCTTGTTTTCAAAAGGGAAGTGCCATTGTGCATAAGGCATGGCGCCGCTATCAAACCAAACGTCGATCAGGTCAGTTTCGCGGGTCATTTTCTCGCCTTTTGATGAAGTTAAAATAACATCATCAACATAAGGACGGTGCATATCCTTCAGTTCGAAACCTGCCGGCATAAAGCCAGCTTCTATCGATTTTGCAATCTCGGCGTTTAAATCAGCGATAGAACCGATACATTTTTCTTCTGTTCCATCAGCTGTGCGCCAGATCGGCAATGGTGTTCCCCAATAACGCGAACGCGATAAGTTCCAGTCGACGAGGTTTTCCAGCCAGTTACCAAAACGGCCTGTTCCGGTCGATTCCGGTTTCCAGTTGATTCCTTTGTTTAATTCCACCATTTTATCCTTAACGGCAGTGGTTTTGATAAACCAGCTGTCTAATGGATAGTATAAAACCGGTTTATCCGTTCTCCAGCAATGTGGATAGGTGTGCACGTATTTCTCAACCTTAAAGGCTTTATTCTCTTCTTTTAATTGGATGGCGATTTCTACGTCAACTGATTTTTCAGGTGCTTCACCATCTTTATAATATTCGTTTTTAACGTATTTGCCACCATAGTTTCCGCCTAATGATGCAATAAATTTACCTTGCAGATCAACCAGTGGAACGGCATTGCCTTTTTCATCCAAAACGAGCATTGGCGGTACTTCAGGTGTAGCCAGTTTAGCTACCCGGGCATCATCCGCACCAAATGTAGGTGCAGTGTGTACGATACCGGTACCATCTTCGGTAGTTACGAAGTCGCCGGAAATTACCCTGAAAGCATTTTCAGGATTATGGTAAGGCAGTGCATAAGGCAATAACTGTTCGTATTTAATCCCTACTAAATCTGCACCTACAAATTCTGCTAAAACCGTATATGGTATTTTTTTATCTTCAGCTTTATAGTTTGCAAAAGCGTCGTCGCCTTCAGCTAAGAAATATTTGCCCGAAAATTGTTTGCCTACCAGGGCTTTCGCTAGTACCACCTGGATCGGTTCAAAAGTATATTGATTAAATGTTTTAACCAGTACATAATCGATCTTCGGTCCTACGGTTAATGCCGTGTTACTTGGCAATGTCCACGGGGTGGTTGTCCAGGCTAAAAAGTGAACCGTACCAAAACCTTTTAATGCCTCGGGTAAGGTAGACTCGATAGTTTTAAACTGCGCCACAATAGTGGTATCGCTTACATCCTTATAAGTGCCTGGCTGGTTCAGTTCGTGCGAACTTAAGCCTGTACCCGCCGCAGGCGAATAAGGTTGAACGGTATAACCTTTATATAAAAATCCTTTGTCGTAAAGCTGTTTTAAGATCCACCAAAGGGTTTCGATGTATTCATTTTCGTAAGTGATGTATGGATTTTCAAGGTCAACCCAGTAGCCCATTTTCTCGGTCAGGTCGTTCCAAACATCCGTATAACGCATTACCTCCGTACGGCAGGCTTCGTTATATTCATCTACACTGATTTTTTTACCGATATCTTCTTTGGTAATGCCCAGTTTTTTCTCCACAGCCAGTTCAATCGGAAGACCATGTGTGTCCCAACCACCTTTACGCTTAACCTGATAACCTTTTAAAGTTTTATAGCGGCAAAAAATATCCTTAATTGCGCGCGCCATTACATGGTGAATCCCTGGCATACCATTGGCAGAGGGTGGGCCTTCGTAAAAAGTAAACGGATTAGATTTAGGACGCGAAGAAATGCTTTTTTCAAAGATGTTTTCTTTTTTCCAAAAATCTAATATTTCCTGCCCTATTTTGGCAAGTTCCAGTTGTTTAAATTCGCTATACATCAATCAAGTACCTCAAAAAATTAAAGGTTGCAAAGTTAACAGAATTGGCTGAATTTTGGTAGTTTTGATGTAAATACTTTTAATGTGAAATTATTTAATATCGGGCTTACCTTAATGATTGTTGCGGTAATTGTTTTGCCCATTATTGTGGTAGTAAGCCCTTCTGACCGGGATTTTGTACTTTATGCTTTTTATTTCTGCGGCCTGCTCGAACTTATTGGACTTATTTTTGTTTTAGTTCATATGGTAACACTAAAAAGAAAGACCCGATGATTAAGCTATTAAAATTGCAGAAGGCCGTTTTTGTAATTGCTGCAGGGCTGCTTTCTTTTATCGCATATAAAATTTTAGATGCAAACGAGGTAAAAGGAAGCATCTATTTTCAAATGCTGGCGGGTGTACTCGTTATGATTGGTGCACTTTGGCTGCTTTACCCGATTTTATTCGCCAAAAAAGATAAAGATGGCAATGCCGAAATCATCACCGATCCGACTGTTGAGGTTCCGGTTGATGAAGAGGAGGAAAAACCTGCAACAGAATAATCAACAGACCTATAAGGTTTTAAAAACCTTACAGGTCAAAAAAAATCCGTTTGAACTTACGTGTTCTTAAATGTCTTATATGGTTTAAAAAGGCTTTTTGGAAAGCAAGACCTGCATTTCATTTTAACGTTCGTCCTGCTGTACGCTATAGCCCTCATGCTTCGGGGCTGCCGCTGCCATCAGGTTTAGATAACCTGAGCCTGAGCATAAATCGTCCTCTCGACCGAAGCACAGTGTAGTGCCTGCCCGGTACAGGCCTATCGTGGAAACATCTTTTTTAAGAATGGTATTGACATTTTGCTAACCAACTTTAATAAAGCAAGGATTTTAGCTAAGGACGTTGTCAATCCCAGGAGCCGAGGAATCAAAAAAACAGTAGCAGTCCCGATAAACTTGCACTAACAAACCTGAAACGCAGAGGTTTTGTATTCATGACGATGATTTAATTTTTTAAAAAAATTGAACACAAAACGAAGTGCCGCTGTTTTTTTGATGTGCATGGAATTGTGCAAAAGGCTCATTGCTGGATTGACGAAGCGCTTTGGGTACTTTGGCGCTCCAAAGTACCATGCCACCGCGGCATAGAGCGGAAGAAAAATATCATAATTAATTGTCTCCACACGGCAGGGTACAGGCGGGAGAGGCCTTTGGATTGAGTTATTAAATCTCAAACCCAATTAATGATCAAACTCACCGGCATTTCTTGCCGACTCCTCATCTGATATCACTTTTCTTACTTTCTTTTTATCTAGCCACAATACCAGTGCTGGCAATAAAGTTAGGTTGAAAATCAAGGCTACCAATAAAGTTATCGATAAGAGTAAACCCAGCACCACCGTACCTCCGAAGGTAGAAGCCGTAAAAATTCCGAAACCGAAGAATAAGATCAAGGCAATATGTGTCATACTTACGCCTGTTTCAGTAATGGTATCCGTAATCACTTTTGGTACACTAAAGTTGGTCAGGTTTAATTCCTGCTGATAACGTGTAAGGAAATAAATCGTCTGATCGGATGCCAGACCAAAAGCAATGGTGAAAATTAAAATGGTTGAAGGTTTTAAAGAAATGCCGAAATAACCCATAATCCCTGCGGTAATAATTAAAGGAACAATGTTCGGAAGCAGAGAAATAAACATAATGCCCAGGCTCTTAAACTGCGCCAGCCTTAAAAGCGATATTAGCACAATGGCAAGTGCAATACTCTCGACCAAATGCCTTAACATATAATCCGTACCTTTCGAAAAGATAATACTTGATCCGGTCAATTCGACATCAAATTTAGATGGAGGTAAAATGCTGTCGATACGTGGTTTTAATTCAGCCATAATGGCGTCTAAACGTTTCGAACCTACATCAGCCATCTGGAAGCTGATCCGTGTGCTCTGATTTCCTTTACTGATAAAGTTGGTTAACAGACTGGCGTTTCCTTTACCACCGTTGGCGATGTATGCTAAAATAAAATTCTTTTCTAAATTATCCGGTAAACGGAAAAAAGTTGAATCGTTATTGTAAAAAGCCTGGGTAGCATATTTCAAGCCCATGTTTACCGAAATAGAGCGTGAAAACTCTGGATAAGCGGAAATCATTTTTTCCAGTTTTTCCATTCTTTTAAGGTTGGTTAAATTGAAAACGCCATTCTTTTTCTTGGTATCTACACTTACTTCCAATGGTAAAATGCCCTCAAAATTCTTCTCGAAGAACTTTAAATCAGTTAAAATTTCAGAGTTTTTAGGCAGGTCATCAACCACATATCCGTTAACGTTGATTTTCATCACTCCGATAAAAGCAATAATTGATATGACAATCGTTCCGATATAGATCAATCCGCTTTTATTTTGAACAAGTGTGTTAGTTTTAATCAATAGTTTATGTAAAAAACCTTCTTCAACATGGTTTTGTGCTTTAAGTTTTGGTGCAGGTAAATAGCTAAAGATAATCGGGATTAAACACAGGCACATTAACCAGGTAACCATCACATTTATAGAGGCTACACTGCCAAATTGCATCAGTAGTTCACTTCCGGTAAAATACAAAACACCAAATCCGATAGCTGCGGTAATGTTGGCAATCAGTGTAGTAATGGCAATCCGCTCTATGGTAATACTTAAAGCTTTTTGCTTATCGCCATGTTTGCGCAGTTCATTCTGGTATTTGTTTAGCAATAAAATACTGTTTGGAATGCCGATAATTACGATCAGAGGCGGAATCAATCCGGTTAAAATGGTTAATTCAAAACCAAATAAAACCAATGTGCCGATACTCCAGATTACACCCATCACTACCACTAAAATAGGGAAGAATACCGCGTAGAATTTTTTAAAGAAAAACAATAAAATTAAAGCTGAAACCAGAATCGATAAGCCCAGGAACAATACAAATTCGTTGCTCACAAGTTTACTTACTGCCGTGCGGATATAAGGTAAGCCTGATATATGAACCTTGATTTTTGTTGCTGTTTGAAAAGCTTTGGCTTTAGCCTCAATCTCTTTTAAAATGGGGTTACGTTCTGCTGTATTTAAGATTTTAGTATCAAAAGTGATAGCCATTAATGTGGCATTCTGACGGTTATAAACCAGTCCTTCAAAAAAAGGATTACCGTAAATGGCATTTTTGATGGAATCCATCTCTGCATCCGTTTTCACAAGGCCACCGGGCAATGGTTTCAATACAAATTTTTGGTTCACAGTATCTTTTTCCAGTTGGAAAATTCTTCCTGAAGATAAAACCTGTTTAATGCCTTTTAATTTCTGTATATCGTTTGAAAGCTGGACCCATTGGTTGTAAACTTCTTTTTTAAAAATATCAGGTGATTGTATGCCGACTACCATTACACTTCCGTCTTCTCCGAAAGTTTTTTTAAAGGCATTATATTTGATGAAAGCGCTATCGGTAACAGGTAGGATTTTACTCCCGGTGTAAGAGAGTTTTACATCTTTGGCCTGGTAAGCCATGAAAATTGTTCCTAATACAAAAAATACGATGATTGCGATACGATTCTGAAGAATAAATCTCGATAGCTTAACCCACATGTGCAGCTTAGTTTTTAATAATATTAAAGGCAAAACTAATCTTATTTATAAAATGGGATTAGTTTTCGCACAATTAAATTTGCACAAATAACATACTTTTGAAAAAATTGTTTTAAGCGGATGTTGCACAAGGTTAGGGGCATTGTTTTAAAGACTACAAACTACAGTGAAAGCAGTGTAGTAGTGCAGGTGCTGACTGATAAATTTGGTATGCAGTCTTATCTCATCAATGGTGTTAAAAAGCCAAAGGCGAAGATTAAAATGAATATGCTGCAATCGCTCCATTTGTTGGATATGGTAGTTTATCATAAAGCAAATACCAATATGCAAAGGGTTGTTGAAATCAGGCAAACGCCGGTTTTCAGAAGTATTCCATATGATATGATAAAAACCAGTATCGTTATATTTTTAAATGAGGTACTGTATAAAAGCATTAGGCAGCAATCGGCTGATGAAAGTTTATTTGATTATATTTTTAACTCAATCGCCTGGTTTGATGAAATTGGAGAGATTAACCCGAACTTTCATCTGTCCTTTTTATTGAAACTTACCCGGTTTTTAGGTTTTTCTCCCAATGAGAAAAGAAGGAGTGATCAGATTTATTTTGACCTGCAGGAAGGAGCGTTTACTTCACGGCTGCCTATTCATTCCAATTACCTGCAACTGGATGATGCTATTGGTTTCATTTCACTGTTTAATTCGCCACTGGAAAAAATTTCTGAAATAAAGTTAAGCAATGCCCAGCGCCGGTTTTTATTAGATAAGATATTGGTTTTCTATACCTTACATACAGCCTCTTTCGGGGTGGTGCAGTCGCATAAAATCCTCGAAACTTTGTTAAGTTGAAAAAAAAGAAAAAAAGATTTGCAGAACAGTTTTATAGCGCTATATTTGCATTCCCAAACGGAGGGTGGGGCATTAAGTTTGACAAAAAAAATAAGGGAAATTAGCTCAGCTGGTTCAGAGCACCTCGTTTACACCGAGGGGGTCGGGGGTTCGAACCCCTCATTTCCCACCAAAACTTTCAAGATAACGGAGAGTTTTTTTATCAGATTTGACATATATACAAAAGGAAAATTAACTCGGCTGGTTCAGAGCATCCCGACATTATCAGTCGGGAGGGGCGGATCGAAAAGTCCGAGATGATTTTAAAACATTACCAACAGGGAAATTAGCTCAGCTGGTTCAGAGCACCTCGTTTACACCGAGGGGGTCGGGGGTTCGAACCCCTCATTTCCCACCATTAAAAGCCTTTCAATTTATTGAGAGGCTTTTTTGCTATTAGTGAAATTAATTCATCTGGTTTAGGGATCACCTTTATGCCGAGGGTCGTCTCGATCGAAATCGGGATCATTTCCCACCGAAGCCTATCAATACCTTTTAAAGAATTTTTGATAAATTCACTCTAATTGCAATTTCACAAAAAAATAAAATTCTGGAATAAAACAATTTACTATGGAGCTAATAAATGAATTATTGGAGAATACTTTTACCTATCGGATTGTTAAAAAGTATAAGAGGAGGATTAAATTCTTATCTAAAATTACATTGATGCTATTATTGCTCGGTTTAATTTTTTCTTATATATTTTTTATACTTCATAAGCTTGCCATTGTTATTATATTATTAACAATAACTTTTGTTTTTGGCTGGATTTCAATAAAGATTCAAACTCATGAAAGGATAAGAATAGTGAAGTCCGATGATGATTTAAAGTTTCTTATCGATAGTAAAAACAAAATTGATATGCATGCATTTAACTTGATGATGAAGAATGAAATTTTTTCAAAAATTAAAAATTCAGAAGGTAAAATCAGTATCATTCTTATTGATTACTTAATAATAGAACTTACGGAAACTATTGAAGTACATGTTAAACGTTATCTTGCTTTTGGGGTTATTTTATCTTTTTTAATCGGTCCACTTTTTAACTTATATTTTGAGAAAATCCCATCGACCAACTCTTTAGAGTTGAATATTATTATTCATGTGTTCGTAATAATTGTACTTGTTGCATTCTCTTTTATAATTCTTAGTTTTAAAAACACTTTTTTAGAATTTACCAAAGATTATCATGCAAAAATAGCCATACTGAGTCACCTTAAAAATATTAAGGCTGATGTTTTACTTAACCCTGATCTATAAGCCTGAGAGAGATGTTTTACGCTTATATATTATACTCGAAAACGCGAGATAAATATTACATCGGATCTACCATTAATTTAACCGAAAGATTAAAGAAGCATAATACAAACCATGCCGGATTTACTGGTCACACAGGAGATCGGTGCATTGTCTGGTTTGAGGCTTTTGATAATCTAAGAGATGCCAGGCTTAAAGAAAGACAGATCAAAAACTGGAAAAGTAGGATAATGATAGAAAAATTAATTTCATCGGCTGAGTCATAGCACCTCAGTCTTTTGCTAAGTAGGGTCGTCCCGATTGAAATCGGGATCATTTCCCACCATTGAAAGCCTTTCAATTTATTGAGAGGCTTTTTTGCTATTAGGGAAATTAACTCGTGTGGTTTAGGGATTCCCTTTATGCCGAGGGTCGTCCCGATTTGAAGATCGGGATTATTTCCCACTAAACCTTTCGGGAAACTGGAAAGCTTTTTTTATGCTTTTATTCTGAACGCAGTAAAGAATCTTTCATTGGAAGTAAATTGTTATTCTTAACGTATATCTAAAAGGATTCGATTAACATCAAATATTTTAAACGATGATAGTTTATTTCATAAAAATCTTTCGCTGTGCTACTATTGACAGGATCCACTAATTCGGCCGTCCTCTCGAATGTAGCGCAGCGAAATGGAGAGATCTATTTAGTTAGATTTCTCGACTGCGTTGCACTCCGCTCGAAATGACGCCAACTCGAGATTTAACTAGGCTCCCATAACTCAATCTTATTACCTTCTGCATCCATAATATGGATAAATTTTCCATAGTCATAAGTGGCAAGTTCATCCAGTATGGTTACACCATTTTCTTTGAGTTTTTCCAATAGTGCCTCAAGATTTTGTACACGGTAATTAATCATGAATTCCTTTTTCGAAGGAGAAAAATATTCATCACCTTTTTTAAATGGGCTCCATTGAAGTGACTCCACTTCGTCGGGGTTATCGATATTTCGTGAATCAAAACTCACAGCACCCCAGGCGTTGATTTCGACTCCTAAATTTTTGGCATACCAATCTTTAGTTTCCTTCGGATTGTCTGAAAAAAAGAAAATACCGCCAATTCCCGTCACCTTTGGTGTGGCATCATTAGCTGATTTTGAGTTTTTTGTATCCTCCATCTTATTGTTGATTTTTATTGTTAATTTCTTTCTAACCCTAAGATAGCAGAAAATCAACTTTATTATTTACCATATTCAATAATATATCCGAAATTGCTGACGAAAAACATATTTAAATGCTCAGTAAAATCATCAGGTTTATTTTCTTTGGAAACTACTTTGTAGGGATTTTGGCAGTAGCCCTTACGCTGGAAGCCACCTTGCAGTTAAAACTTCCATTTAACTCCCTCAATTATTACCTGTTGCTATTTTTGGCACCGACTATTTATTATACCTACGCTTATAATAAAGTTTCTACGGCACCCTCTACTACCAATCCGCGTAATCAGTGGTATTTTAAACATAAAACTTTTATTAACTGGAGTCAGGCTGTGCTTTTTATCAGTTGCATGCTATTGGCCATTAATCTGCTGTACCAAAACTTTGAGCATATTCTTGCACTCCCGATTAGCTATTGGATAGCCATAGTCGTTATTATCATCGCAGGTGTTTTATATTACGGCTTACTCCCCAAATCCTTTATTAAGTTCAATTTGCGTAATACCGGCTGGTTTAAAGCTTTCGTTATCGGTTTTGTTTGGGCCTGTTGTGCCAATGTGCTGCCCTTAATTATGCTTAAAATTGAAACAGGCGTGGGTTATCACGATTCGGTACTGTGGACCTGGTTATTTGTTAAAAACTGGATGTTCTGCACCGTAAATGCCATTATTTTCGATATTAAAGATTATCCTACAGATGCGAATAAACACCTGCGCACGTTTGTGGTGCGTTATGGTTTGCGAAGGACCATTTTTAATATTTTGATTCCGCTGTTAATTATCGGCTTAATTTCGCTGGGCATATTTGCCAGTTACAAAGGTTTTGGGGTACCGCAGGTTCTGTTCAATGTTCTGCCATTTGTTTTGACGATTTATATCGCTTATTCCATGCACAAAAGGAAAAACATCCTCTACTACCTGATGGTGATTGATGGGCTGATTTTATTTAAGGCCATATGTGGGATAATCGGAATGCAGTTTGTTTATTAAGGGGAAAGACTAAAGCTTAAAGACTAAAGCAGAAAGACCAAAACGTATTTACAACCGAGAAATTTATCTTGATACTTGAATCTCAATACTTGATACTACACCAAAAATGAACAACAACTACGATAAAATAGCCAATCATTACGATACCTTAAGCCGTTTGGTGTTTTTTAAATCGCAGGTTAATGCTCAGGTTAATCAACTTCAATATATCCCAAAAAATAGTTCAATTTTAATTGTAGGTGGCGGAACAGGGTGGATTTTAGAAGAAATTGCCAAAATATATCCAAGTGGTCTGAAGCTGGTTTATGTAGAAATCTCAGGAAAAATGCTGGCACTATCTCAAAAGCGAGATTGTAAAAACAATCAGGTTGAATTTGTGAATATCGGCATTGAAGATTTTAAAACTGATGTGTTATTTGATGTAATTTTAACGCCATTCCTTTTCGATAATTTTGCTGAAGAAAGGGCTGCAAAAGTATTTGGGCAGTTAAATAGCTGTTTAAAGAGAGAGGGATTTTGGTTTATAGTTGATTTTTCCCTCGATAAAGTCAATGGAAATTGGTGGAAATGGTTACTGCTTAAATCGATGTATAGCTTTTTTAAATTACTGGGAATTGTAGAGGCCAATCAATTAATTGACATGACTCCTTATTTTTTGAATGCAGATTATCAGATTTCAGTACAACGTTTTTATTATCGCGGTTTTATAAAAGCACTTATCTATAAAAAAATAAAATGACATTGATTTAATGCATCTGTGTTGCATTTGTAATTTGAATTCGGATCTTTGTTTTAAAAGATAAGGATATGGATTTTGATGTAATTATAATTGGCGGCAGCTATGCAGGTTTGTCTGCAGCATTAACCCTGGGCCGTTCAACCCGTAATGTTCTGGTGATCGATGCCGGTAAACCTTGCAATAGGCAGACTCCGCATTCGCATAATTTTTTAACACACGATGGTGATCGGCCTGCAGATATTACCAAGGCGGCAAAAGAGGAAGTACTGAAATACTCAACTGTCAGGTTTTTGGAAGGAAAAGCTATTTCAGCTGAGCGGATAGATAAAGGTTTTAGGGTTGAGGTAGAATATGCGGGAAGTTTTACGGCCCGGAAAATATTACTGGCCACAGGTTTAAAAGATGTGCTGCCCGATATTAAAGGATTGGCATCATGTTGGGCCATTTCAGCAATACACTGTCCTTATTGCCATGGTTACGAAGTGAAAAATGAAAAAATAGCCTTGTTAATGAATGGTGAGCATGCCTTCGAAATGGCCAAAAATCTTCACCTCTGGAATAAGGATCTAACCATTTTAACCAATGGAAAATCACAATTGAATGCAGAACAGACCGAAAAGCTGAAATCTAAATCGATTACCATTTTAGAAGAGGAGCTTGTTGAACTGGAACACCAAAAAGGTCAGCTAGAAAATGTTGTTTTTAAAAATGGGGAAAGATTAAACTTTAACGCAATATATGTTAAACCTGAAATAGAGCAACATATAAACTTTAACGAACAATTAGGATTTGAACTAACAGAACTGAAAACAATAAAAGTTAATGAGCAGCAGCAAACTACTGCCGAAGGCGTTTATGCCGCAGGAGATTGTACAACCTTGTTCAGGTCGTTGTCTTTCATTACAGCTGCCGGAACAATAGCTGCAGTGATGATTAATAAAGAATTGATTTCTGAAGATTTTTGATCAATCATCTGAAATTAAAATAAGATGGCACCCATAATCGTGATGATAAACATTGCTGCCATTACGATTCTGTCAGCAGTGATCCATTGGTCTCTGGTAAGAGGTGTTGCCACTTTTTTTACGGTTTCGGCTTTATGCCTCGAAAGCCTGAAAATCGATGTGTCTAATTTAATAATCATGGGATGATGTTTTAATAGGGTCGATTTTATTAGGACAAATCCCAGGCCAATATTTAAGAAAAATGTTAAATTGTGGATAACTAATATTTTTTGATAATGAATTGATATTTATACGGTTGTAATTACGAAAGTGTGATTAAAAAAGGGCAATCGTGCTGTTGGATATTCCATACAACCCGATTACCCTATCTGTATAGTAAATGTTGATTACTGGGCTTCCGCCTGTTTTTCTGCTGTGTTTAATTTACTGTTCTTTTTACCATAGCCGAAGTAAATGGCTAAGCCCATTACCAGCCAAACGGCAAGCCTTAACCAGGTTTCCCAGGGTAAAAATGCCATCATGGCAATGCAGGTTAAAATACCCAAGATTGGGATTAACGGCACTAAAGGAACCTTAAACGGTCGTTTAGCTTCAGGGTTTGTTTTTCTTAAAATCAGGATACCTACACATACCATTAAAAAGGCCAGCAAGGTACCGATACTGGTCATTTCGCCCACAACATTCATGGGAACAAATGCCGCAAAAAGACCAATAAATAAACAAAGGATAATGTTCGACTTATATGGCGTTTTAAATTTTGAATGCACATCAGAAAACATTTTTGGTAACAATCCATCTTTACTGATGGAGTAAAACATCCGCGACTGTGCCATTAAATCAATCAGGATTACGGATGTGTAACCAATCAGGATGGCTAAAATAATGGCCTGACTTAACCAGGCATAAGGTGTTTTTTCGATGGCTATGGCTACCGGTGCGCCACTATTGGCAAATTCTTTGTAATTGGCCAGACCTGTCATCACATGACCGAACAATCCAAACAAAACCGTACAAACCACCAAAGAGCCAATAATACCGATCGGTAGATCCCTTGCCGGATTTTTGGTTTCCTGTGCGGAAGCGGCAACGGCATCAAAGCCTATAAATACAAAAAATACTAAACCTGCACCGCGTAATACACCGCTCCATCCAAACTGACCGAATGTTCCGGTATTTTCGGGGATGTATGGATGATAATTTGCGGGATCGATATATTGCCAGCCTAAAGCGATAAAAACCAATACCACACCTACTTTAAGAAACACAATAATGCCATTCACAATGGCCGAGCCTTTGGTACCTCTGATCAGTATGGCCGTCATTAATACCACTACCAGCGCTGCGGGTATATTAATGATGCCGTGAACAGCAGAACCATCTGCCAGTTTAGCGGTTTCGAAAGGAGATAGGGTTAACTGGGGCGGAAGATAAATGTGTAAACTGGCTAAAAACCTGGTTAAATACTGCGACCAGCTGATGGCTACAGTAGCACAACCTACAGAGTATTCCAATACCAGGTCCCAGCCAATAATCCAGGCGAAAAGCTCGCCCATGGTCGCGTAAGAATAGGTATATGCACTCCCGGCAACTGGAATCATAGAGGCAAATTCTGCGTAACAAAGTGCCGCAAAACCGCAACCTAAAGCTGCAATTACAAAAGACAGGGTTACCGCCGGACCAGAATGATTGGCTGCAGCCAGACCTGTAATCGAAAATAAACCGGCGCCAAGTGTCAGGCCAACGCCAATTAAAATCAGGTTGATGGGGCCTAAGGTTCTTTTAAGCGTTCCTTCGCCACTTTCGTTTGCCTCTGCAACAATGCTGGCAATAGATTTCTTCATGAAAATAAGTTAAGATTTTGCAAAACTATTAAAATATATTAAATCTATCGTATTTATCTATTTAATCACTGTGGCTAACTTCCGCAGTCTGCAATGGGCTGTGATAGGAGACTTCGGAAGTTTAAAAGGCTTTGGAGAAATCTGTTTAATTATTTTTGAAAATTTGCGTGCTGCTTTTCATAGGGGCCAGCAGTCCCGCCATCGCTTGTAGTCCTCGTTACGCCTTGCTTCACTGTGGGCTACCCGCTCTGTCGGGTTTATTTACAAAGGACCGTTATAGAATTATTCGAAAACCATAAATAGTAATAACAGCCTTTCCACCTAAACCTGATAGCGCCAGATAGCCCCCGATTTAGGCAAGTGTTTTGTATTTAAGATCTATTTAATCGGGGCTATGGGCAATAGCAGGACTGCAGGATCCTAAGTATTACAGGGCATTGCTTTTCAAAAAAAAACTCTGTACTAAAACTTCATCTTGTCCTAGCCGGACGGGCTTCTTTCTTTTTGGCAGCAAAAAGACCAGCGAAGCTAGCTTGAATGCCATTAAAAACATAAAGAAACATGAAAAAACAAAAACTGCCGGCTGAAAATTTTTCTTTTAAAGTATGTGATAAGGCTTTTTCAGTGCTAACCGAAAAATTTGTTAGGCCGGATCGGTGTAGAACGGTGAGGCAATACTTTGGCCTAGCTGGATGGACAAGCATAATCAATTATGATATTCCCTTTCTTTAATTGGTATTAATTTTTCTTCTAAATGGCGGACCCTTATTGCCTAAACCAGATAGCTCCCGATTTAAGTAAATGTTTGTATTTAAGGTCTATTTAATTGGGGCTATAGGCAATAGCAGGACTGCAAAAACCGAAGCGTTACAAGGCCTTGCTTTCCCAAAAAATCATAAAAAAATCTTAGCATTTAAAAAATTATTCTCAAATTATAAAATTTTATTTAAAATTATTTTATTGATAATCAGTTTGTTGTGAATTTACTTCTATTTATTTTAGTACTATGTATTGCATGGTAGTATATAAAACATATATCTTTGTTATATGATAGCAGAAAATACGCAAACACAAATGCGGAAGGGAATTCTGGAATACTGTGTTTTATCAATCATCTCACGGGGCGAAATTTATGCTTCGGATATTATTGCCGAGTTAAGGTCGGCAAAGCTGCTGGTGGTTGAGGGCACATTATATCCATTATTAACCAGGCTTAAAAACAACGGTTTGTTAAGCTACAACTGGGTAGAGTCTACCTCAGGCCCACCGCGTAAATATTATACCTTAACCGAAGATGGTCGGGGTATTTTATCACAATTAGATCAAACCTGGCAGGAGCTGGCTTATGCTGTAGGTATTTCACAAAAAGGAGCCAACTCATAATTACTAAAAAGGAAATGGAAAAGACCATCATCATCAATATAGGAAACACGATTATTCACATTGAAGAAAGTGCTTACGAGCTCTTAAAAGCCTACCTAAACGAAGTAAAACAATATTTTGCCAATCATGCCGATGACCTTGAAATTGTAACGGATATTGAAAACCGGATTGCCGAACTGTTAACCGAGCAATTGGAAGAACAGAAAAAACAAGTGGTAGACTCGGCCAATGTAAATTCGGTGATTGCACAAATGGGCAGGGTACAGGATTTTGATACGGTAGAAGAAGGTGAGGAAGAACCTGTGATTAACAGTACCTACCAACACCAGTACGTAGAGAAAAAACTGTACCGCGATATGGATGACCGTGTAGTAGCTGGGGTTTGTGCGGGGATTGCACATTTTGTAAATGCTGATCCGAAATGGATCAGGCTGGCTACTTTGCTGATCAGTTTTGTTGGTGGATTTGGCATACTGGTATATGCACTACTTTGGATCATCATGCCAAAAGCAAAATCAAGGGTAGAAAAAATGGAAATGAAGGGCGAACCTGCAAATCTTCAGGGATTTCAGAAAAACCTGGATGAAGAACTGCAGGCTGTTAAAGAGCGTTTAACTGAAGTAAATAAACATGCACAGCCTTTATTTTCACGTTTCGGGATTTTTATCGGTGAGTTTTTCGAGTGGCTTGGCCGTTTTATCTCAGGTACCGGAAAGGTAATTTTTAAAGTAATTGCTGGTTTTATCGTAGTATTTGGTGTACTATTTTTAATTGCTTTAATTATTGGTACAGCTGCTTTTCAGGGCTTTTGGGATGCAAGCATTTACGAATATTTTCCATTCTCCATTGTTAATGAAAGCAATAGAGGGATCATTTTATTTGCTGCATTTATTGTCTGTTTTGTACCGGTTTTGGCTTTGGTATTATTCTCTATCAGGGTAGCTTTTAACAAACAGGCCATTAATAAAACACTTTCTTTCGCGCTGTTGATTATCTGGTTGGCCGGTGTAGCGGTAACGGGTTATCAGGCAGCTAAAATATCATCTGAGTTTAAGCAGCACGCAGAGTTAACACAAACAACCGACCTGAAATCTTTTCCTACATACACCCTGAACATTGATAAAAGTAAATATTTCAGCAAAGAAGACAGCGTGGCATATCATATTGATGCCAATAACCGCCATCAGATTGTGGTTGATGACCTGGAAGATGGACCATTTGTTTCGCCGAACCGAATCCGTATTGATATTAATAAAAGCGAAACTGGTGTTGCCCGTTTAACGCAGAAATACGAATCGCAGGGCAAAACCTTCCAAAGTGCCTTGCAAAATGCACAGAACATCAGCTATAATTACGTAGTGAAAGATTCAGAACTGATTTTCAGTCCGAGGTTTCAATTGAGAAAGGGAAGCATCTGGAGAAACCAGGAAGTAAGGTTAAATCTTGAAATCCCGGTAGGCACAAAACTAATTTTAAAGCAGGATATTTACCGCTACGTGAATAATTACTGGACCTGGGAGTGTAGCGATAGTGAAAATGACCACAATGATTCGAGTCTCTGGATCATGACAGACGACGGTTTGAAATGTGTTGCCAAATTAAAAGAAGAGGCTTTAAAAAAGGAAAAGCTAAAGGGAGAACTATACGATTTGGAACAGTTGAAAAAGAGTAAACCTACGGATACCATTTACCAGGATTCTGTATCAAACCGGATTAGGGAGGTTAAAGAAGAGTTGGGGATTGAGCCTGAGCAATAGCAATTTAAAGAACATAAACCTACTAAAATAGATCTCTCCGTTTCGCGGCGCTTCAGTCGAGATGACGATTAGCGAGGCCGGGATTGACGATCACACCTAAAAAGAAGAAACCATGAAAACATTATTTACGCTAATTGCATGCCTGATGGTGTGTGGGGCTTCTTTTGCCCAAAAATTAAATAAACTTACCGGCAAAATTGTTGATGAAAAAACTGATCCCGTGCCGTTTGCCATTGTTCGGGTGCTGAATTATCCGGATACGAGCCTTGTAAAAAATGTATCGACCAATATAGATGGGGAGTTTAACATCGACCAGTTAAAAAGTGGCGAATATGTGCTATCAGTTTCTATAGTGGGGTTTAAAAGTAAAAAGACAGACCATTTTTCAATCAACGGAGATTTAAATCTACCTGCCATCAGTATAGAAAGTTTAACCAAACAATTAAAAGAAGTGAGCGTTCAAGGCAAAAAGCCTTTTATCGAACACCAGATTGATAAAACGGTGCTGAATGTAGAGAATAGTATTACAGCAGCCGGCGGTACCGCTTTAGAGGTCTTGGAAAAAGCCCCTGGCGTACAGATCGATCGCCAGAGTGACCAGATTAAACTGAACAATAAAAGCGGTGTAACGGTGATGATCGACGGAAAATCGAACTTCCTTTCTGGTGCAGATATTACTACTTTGCTAAGCAACATGAGCAGCGATCAGATTTCGACGATTGAGTTGATCACCAATCCATCTGCTAAATATGATGCTGCAGGAAATGCCGGAATTATCAACATCAAACTTAAACGCAATAAAGCTTATGGTACCAATGGTACGGTCTCTATTAATACGGGGCAGGGCATTATGCCTGATTCGCCCAGCGATTTATTACGTGCCGGGGTAAACCTGAACTTAAACCACAGACAGGGCAAATGGAACATTTTTGGAAATGGAGCTATTGCACGCAAAGCCCAGTTTAATAATACGTTTTTAACCCGTACCACTTTATCGGAAGGATTGGCCAGTTCGCTGACGCAAAATTTCGACCGCAAAAATAAAGGTGTTGGCTTTCAGGGGAAATTAGGTGCAGATTATTATGCTTCGGAGAAAACAGTTTTCGGGGTAATGTTGGATGCCAATACGGTAAATACCAAGCTGACTAACTTCAGCAATACCAATATTAATGCTGTACAAAATGGTGCTTCGAACCTCAGTTATATTTTACAGGATGCCAATTCGAGCTCGCCGGTTGGTAATTTAACGGCCAACTTTAATATTAAGCACGATTTCGATAAAAAAGGCAAAAGCCTTACGTTCGACATAGATTATTCGGGTTTTAGTAATAAAAAGAATGAAAATTTTTTGGCCAATTATTTAAATGCAAATGGCAACTCAACCAATCAAACCAGCTTAAGGAATAATACCGATGCCGAAATTAATATATATGCGGCTAAAACAGATCTTACCTTACCCATTTCTAAAACGATGAAGGTTGAGGCTGGTTTAAAAAGCAGTTACGTCGTAACCAATAACGATTTTATTTCGGAACAGCTGATTGCCGGTGTTTGGCAAAATGATATAGGCAAATCGAACAATTTCGTCTATAAAGAGAATATCAATGCCATTTACGGTAGTTTCTCTAAAGAATGGAAAGTATGGCAGATTCAGCTGGGGTTGAGGGCAGAGCACACACATTCTAATGGTACTTCTGTAACCGACCAGAAAGAAGTAGACCGGAACTATCTGTCTGTTTTTCCAACAGTTTTTGTTAACCAGAAAATCAGCGAAAACCACAACCTCCGTTATTCTTATGGCAGAAGAGTTGACCGCCCGAATTACCAGCAATTAAATCCCTTTGTGTTTTATATGGATCCTTTGGCGGTTGATCAGGGAAATCCTTACCTGAAACCGCAGTTTACCGATAATTACCAGATCAGCTACAGTTATAAGCAGGCTTCTTTCTCACTGAGCTATTCGAATACGCGTGATATGATCACACAGATTAGCAAACAGGATGATGCTACCCGGGTAATCAGTGTAATCCGCCAGAATTTAGGCCGCTTCCAGAATTATTCAGCCGATTTATATGTTCCCATCAAGGTTACCAAATGGTGGAATATTCAAAATAATGTAAGTGTTTATTACAGCAAATTTAATGATGGAAATATTGAAGGTGCTGCATACAGCGCTGGCAAAGCTGCAGTAAATGTTTTTACTTCCCATTCCTTTACCCTGCCTCAAAACTTTAGTGTCGAAATTAGTGCTTGGCTAAATTCCCCACGGGTTTCGGGCGTAGAGCAAACCACCATTTATCAGGGCGCTTTAAATGCCGGAATTCAGAAAACTTTGATGGATAAAAAGCTAAAATTACGTCTGAATATGGATGATATCTTGCTTACCAATCACTGGGAAGGGAAACTGGTTTATCAGAACATCAACATGAATGTTGTAAACCATTATACCAGCCGAAGGGCAAATTTCAGCATCAGCTATAACTTCGGGAACCAGAATGTGAAATCGGCGCGGTCCAGGAATACAGCTACTGATGATATTAAAAACAGAGCGGGAGGGTAGTTGCGAGTTGGGAGTTTGGAGTCATGAGTCTTGAGTCCGAAGTCCAGAGTCCAGAGGTGATTTTTACTCCAGTTAACCAATTTAAACAATTAACCGATTAACCAATAAAAATGAAAAATATCTTGTACAGCATCGCGATTTTAGTTGTCGCCTTAAGTTTTGGTTGCCACAATGGCGAAGGACATTTATCGGTAAGCACAATAGATAACCATACCGACTTTAAATTTGAAGCAAAGTATGCTGAAAGTAAAACGAATAAATTGGAAAAATACATGGACAGTGCTTTAAATAATGAACTTCCACTAGATCAGCATATTGATCTGTTTGTGAACTTAAATGGCAGCGATAAGTTTAACCTGAAAGCCAAAAAGGGCTGGTTGGAGATTAATTTCGACAAGAAGAACAGTTCTTTAGCAGGTTATATGAAAGTGAAAAAACTGACGGAAGGGATTAAAAATAAGTTAATGGAATAGGTGCTTTTTTAACCGCAAAGGGCGCTGAGAGAAGGCGCTGAGGACGCAAAGTTGAATGGTCTTCGACTCCGCTCAGACTGACGATTTATGAAGAAAAATCTGCGCGTATCAGTGTGATCAGCGGGAGAATGCTTGCTTAATATTTTTCCCGCAGATTTAAGGTAATGGGCGCAGAATTAAAGCGGTCGTCATTCTCGCGCATGCGGGAACCTTAATGCTTATATATTGCTAATTGCTTTTTTAATGATGAAGTTAAACAAGAGAAAAGGCTCAGCTGGTATATCATTAGCTAGTCTTCGGCTCCGCTCAGACTGACGATTTATGAAGAAAAATCTGCGTGTATCAGTGTGATCAGCGGGAATCAATACTGTCATTCTGAACGCAGTGAAGAATCTTTATTAAACCACAGAGAACACAAAGAGAAACACAGAGCACACAAAGCTAGGCGACTGTCGTTTAGCAACAAGATCTTTCGTACGCTATCGCCATTTATTTATATGCTCTACTTTGTTCTGGAACTGTGCTGCAAGCGACTTCATTCGTGATTGCAAAATTAATTTTCGGCCTTCTATTGTGCGGGTAAATATTAAATCCCAAGTGCCTACATAACGTTCCCATTGGTTTCTGAAATACGCTGCAAGGGTTTTATTTCTCCCAATCAGCTCGGGAACAGCGTGGTAATCCTTTTGTCTAATAAAAAGCATTAATCTGTTTTTCCTGACTAACCAATTGAGTTTATGGAAGGTTAATTTAGATAAGGTAACTTTACCGCGCTGCTGTTGTCGTTGGTTTCTTCTGGCTTTGCTCATGTTAATTACCTGTATTTTTCAAAACATGCCGCAAATATTTTTGGAAGTTGCCGTACCCATTTTTCTCGGGATGTTCTAAATCAATCATTTCTTCAATTCCGGTATCGAATATTTGCCAGTCATAAATTCTCGCAATTTTTACTAACTCAAAAAGAGCGGCCTCACCATAAAGACTAAATACTTTATTGCTTACAGGTTCGGTATCAACAAAATAATCTATAACGTATCCTTCACCTTTTATTTTCCGCTGATTTTGGTTAGCAATAATATTGATAAAATGCTTTTCCATAATAATGTTAAAATCTATCACTACAAGTAGTTCTTTGTCTACTTCTTCAATAGTCCTTATTTTTTGCTTGGAGCTAAATATTACAATATCCCAACTCATATTAGTATCTCGTTATTCGTTTATTTAAGTTTATGCTATCACTCCATTTTTCTCTACCACCATCATTTAGTGAAATTATGTTGGCAGATAGATAAATGATATGTTTGTTAGGTTCGTAGCTAACTTTGATCTCATCTGGATAGGCAATTACATTGTAATATTCCTTTTTGATTATTTGGTATTCAAAAACAGGTAACCATGCAACAGTTTTATAAATTTCTACACGTGTACCCCTGTAATCAGAAATGGCATTTCCAATGGAATATTCTTTATAAATAATGTCATCGTCCAATTTTTTTACTTTATCAGTTTCGAAATCTGCGACAATAAATCCTACGCCCAAAATACCAAGTGTACCCGAAAGATAACCTATTCCAAAAGTGCCTATCATGAGCAAAGTGCCGGTAATTTTTAAGAATTTATTCGGCTGAAATTGCGACCACCATAATATAAGCGATAGGCAGAGGTAAAAAGCCGAAACCAATAACCAGTTTACCGTTATCGATATCGTTGAAAGCTTAAATAATAAAGCTAAAATGGTTAAAACAGTTAATATAATTGAAATTTTAAGCACCCATTGCCTTATTTTGGGTATCTTTTTAGTTAATGCAAAAAAGATTAAGCTTAAAATAGGATAGATCCATAGTGCTGTTAAAGTAATAGAGAATGGATTCATTGAGCGTTAAGGTTGATTGAGGTATAATATTATTTCAACGGTGATCAGCGCTAGGCATAACTTGTTTTCTTTAGTCATTTATTAAACCAATCATTTCGCTAATTCTTCTCTCAGCTTCCTGTTTAGGAATTCCTCCATAATAATCTTGAACAAATTGATGCTCAAAATCCTCATGTGGAATAATTAATGGGCGATTATTGCCTTTCTGGGTGTAAACCGTTGTAGGAATACTCAATGTGTCTTGGTAGCCTGGTATATTGTTGCATAGCCAGCCGAAATAAGTTACCTCATGGTTCTCATTATTAAAATTACTCTTATAATCTTCGAAACTCTTTTCACTTAACGATACCCACAAACCATATTGAAGGTCGTCACAATGATCGTTAACAGGCTGCAATAAGGTACAACGGATAAATCTGTCAATGTCTTCCCCATCTTCTATCGTACAAAAATCAGAGCTTAAAGTTGCAATGGTTTCTTTATCATGCTCATGTAGATTATCATAATGTAAAGGTGAGTTGAACGCAAGTGCAGGCCAATCGTAATGTATTTCACCACAGGTATGGCATGTATAAGTGGAGAGCTGACTCATTAACTGATTAATTTAATTTGAATGAAAGATATGCATTATGGAGAAGAGTACAAAGTAGGTAAAACGGTAAATATAGATTATGTGATAATTATACAATAGGTTATAATCCAATAACGAATAAATTGGATAAATCTATAAGCAAATTAATCTTGAGATGAGCGCTTTGTGCTCGTGAACCTAACTTAAGCAGATTGTTTTTGTTGAATCATAAAAAACGCCCATACTTTTTGGCATGAGCGCTAGTTGCTTGTTTATTGTCTTTAATGTTTTACATCAGCAGGGGCATTGGTGGTCGAATCTGCTACAGCATCGGTACTGGTACTATCAACTACCTTATTGGTATCAGTGTATTTGTACATGCTGTCGGCATTTTCCTGATCGGCTTTTTTACCACTACATGCTGACAATGCTAAACCAAATGCGGCTACTAAAATTATTATTTTCGTTTTCATATCAAATGTTATTGGTGTATTAATATAATCCGTTTTAAAAGGCAATTGTTTTGGTAATGATTAAATTAGTCGGGAGTTGGGTGGCCGAGGTCGGATGTTTGGGAGCATTTTTTTACCACAAAGGTCACGGAGAAAAGGCACAGAGAACACGAAGCAGCATGAGGGCGAATAAGTTAGTCTGAAAGGGTAGGTCATTGCGAACCGAAGGGCGGGATTGTTGTGATGGCGTGAAGCAATCTTTTTTCCAGTCAGGAGTGGGGTGACCGAGGTCGGAGGTTTGGGCAATTTTTTAACCGCAAAGGTCACAGAGAAAATGAGCGCAAAGAACGTAAAGTTGGTTGATCTTCAATTAAGCTCCACTCGATCGTCATTCTCGCGTATGCGGGAATCTTTTTCGGTATTGCGTTTTACCCCTAACAACACAAAGAAAGCAGTCTGGAAAATTTAGTCATTCCAAACTGAAGGGCAGGGTTGTGGTTGTGGCATGCAGCAATCTTTTTAGGTAAGTATTTACACGCTAATTAAATAAAGCTAACTTGCCCAATAATGAGAGTCACCATAGTTATAGTCTTTTGCGTTGCTCTCTTTTTAATGTCCACTTCAATAATAATTGATTGATAACGAGTTCAAATAAGATAGTTAAAATAGCCTCCATGTTTTTAAATTATCATCAATTTAATACCTAACTTATATCCGTTAACTTAATAACCTTATCGCTTTCAAATAAGAAAACAGACCTACCCGAAAGATTTATTGCCTCGCCTGCTTTAAGACCATTGGGAAGGTCTATAGCCAATATAGCATAATAATCAATTTCTATTTCTACCTGCTGTGCAGCATGTTTGATTGATTTAATGCGTTGTTCCCTTGTTTTAAAATATGCTTTTGCCTGTTCTGCCTGCTCTTTAAAAGCGGCTATACCCTTTAGCGACATATTGGTTTCATTGTTCTGAACATTTTCAAAAACTACGTTTTCATCAAAGTTTATCACCATATTGTCTACATCGAAGTTGTTATAGGCTTCAACATAGTTTCTAACGATTTCTTCTTTTAAAGGCATAGTATTGGTTATTCTCAAGCTATATAATGTTTACTTCGTGCTAAATTGAATGTTGCATTAAAGATATAAGTATTCGGTTATCTGTGCAAGTGATAAAAGGTTTGCACAAACTTAGGTTAAAACTTCTTTTTCCCATTGTGTAGATCTTCTGGTGTCTCAGATTTAATGACAACTCCTGCTTCTTTGTTCTGTATACCATACTGTTTCTGAAGCTCCTCTTTGTTTAATACTTTGATCTCTTTAAAAACCTTATCATTAATTAAGGCTAAATTACCCTCAAAATTCTTATCCAGTACTTTATCGTTTAGGATATACTGAATGGTAGTGTCTTGATTAGCAACGGGTAATAAAGCTGCATATTCTGGCGATTTGCTGCGAAAGTATTTCCAATATCTTGATTTAGCGAATGAAATTGTTTCGATATATACAGCTCCATCCTTGCCATTCTCACCAAATATCTTCATGGCCTCTTCACCTTTCAAAACTGTAACAATCGCTATACTGTTCGGATCATATTTCATCAATTCACCTTTGTCAACATTAACGCTATCCATAAAGTAAACTGGCTCTGCGCCAAGTTTCTTAATCGCTCGTTTAGGCGATTGGCTGAAAGCCATTATTGTTGTTAAAGTAAAAATCGTGGTAAGAATAAATTTGGATGAGCGCATATAGGTCTTTTTAGTGTAGCGAATATATCACATTTCATAGTGATTTGCAATCTTGTATGCCCACATTTGTATGTGAAAATAGCACCTATTCTCGCGCGAGTCTTAGCGGGATAGCAGGGTTGGGTTGACATGTGCTTTTTGAAATTTTGATAGATAATTTTACCTTAAATTATTTATAAAGCACAAGTCAGGCCATCGCATTGGCCTCAGTGCTAAGACTTGCGCTAGAGAAGGCTGTACTACCATTAACAGACTCCAATAGAAAAATCGTCATTGCGAGGAACGAAGCAATCTTAATGCGCACGCTAGTAGCGATCGTTGTAAGATTGCTTCGTCGGCTGAAAAAGCCTTCTCGCAATGACGATGCCTCTTGGCCTTTCAATTTGCTGATTTATCTGTCATTCAAATTGATTTTTATAAAATAAATTATCCCTCATAGCACCGATAACACATCAAAAATGCACACAGATAGCTGATTACCCGTGTGCATTTTAAAGTTGAAAACACTTAGCTTACCACCGGTGGTTCTACTCCTGTTGTAGTGGCACGGCGGTTTTGCAGTAGGGCATAGTTGCCAATGTGCTGGTTAATCAGGTTTACGGTACTGGCCCAGGGTTCTGCACCATCGTTAATATCGAAGTTAGAGTTAATCCGTGTACGCAGTTTATAATATAAGTTATTGGTAGTATTGCGTAACTCGCGCAGCTTTTCGGTAGGTGCGGCAGCCAGTTCTTCATTCCGTTTAATATAGGCCTGGTTAAAATCGTTATTGGCCGATTCTAATTCGTTTAGCCAGTTGCCCAGGTTTAAAGCCTTTACCGCCTCTTGCAGTTCGGGTTTGTTTTTCCAATCGTTAACAATGTTGCGCAATATGGTGGTTTCGCTCTGGTAATTCTCTCTGGCTATGCTGCTGCCAAATAGCGCCAAATGGGCACTTAGTGTTTTGCCGTGCTGGTTTATTACCGGATCTGCACTGTAAACTAAACTTTGTACCTGCAGGCTGATACCGTTTATGGCATCATCGCGCCGTTTATCTAAAGCCTCTATCTCGGCCGTTACCAAACTGGCCTGACTAATTTTGAAAAGCTTCTCCACATTGTCGGTTGCGGTGCGCAATGCATCATACTGCGCACTAACATTGAGCGCTTTCGGATCATTTTTCAATACAATGTTTAAGGTATCGGTTAAAAACTGAATATACTCGCTGTTTCTGAGCGGTTGTAATACGATGGAGTTAATCATAAGGTCTAATTTAATGGTTGATGTTTTTTGTGTTTTTTACTTTGATTTACTGCTGCAACCTGCAGGAGGGTTTCAAAGTAACTTTAATTAGCCACTGCACATTGCAGGAAGGTTTCAAAACAACTTCGATTGTTTGCTGCACACTGCAGGAGCATTTCAAAGAAACTTTAATCGTTAGCCGCACACTGCAGCAAGGTTTCAAAGTAATTTGCCCCTTTTAAATAAAAGAGATGGTTTTTTAAATGTTTTTGTGCTGCGGTTACAGCATGTTGCAGAACGCGGGGGTTCCCTGATCATTCCTGTTATTTTCATAACGCATTAATTTTATGGGTATAAAACCCGTTAATAAAATGTAGGGATGATTTTTGATAACCGTGGAGGTAGAAAAACTGCCGCCCGGTTTAAAGGGATATGACTAAGATAACGAAAAGGTTAGTTACTGGCAAAGAAATTTTTGAGAAAGTCTTTAGTCTGAAGTCGGTAGTCCGGAGTCGGAGGACCGAGGTTTGGTGCTTTACCGCGATCGTTCAATATGCGGTCGCTACCTGTTCATTGAAGTCTGGTTATTGATAATTAAATACTCTGCTTCGTCATTGCGAATTTTTTAACCGCAAAGGGCACAGAGAAAAAGGCGCAAAGGACACAAGTTATAGTCAGAAGTTGGAAAGACCGAAGACTGAGGTTTGGTGTCGTCATTGCGAACTGAAGCGAAGGGCTATTGTAGTGGCGTGAAGCAATCTTTTAGCAGATATTTATGTATCAAAAATTGGTCGTCATCTCGACTGTAGCGCAGTCCCGAACGTTCGGGAGAGAGATCTTTGGACTATGTTAAAAGATTTCTCGACTTCGCTGCGCTCCGCTCGAAATGACGGATGATCGGATGGAGAAATTTCTATAGCAAATCTCTAGGCGTATCGTCATTTCGACCGCAGTGGAGAAATCTTTGAACTGGGTTTTACATGCAACTTTAAAAGATTTAGCTTCGCTGAGCCTTCGGGTTCTCGACTTCGCTGCGCTCCGCTCGAAATGACGGATGATCGGATGGAGAAATTTCTATAGCAAATCTCTAGGCGTATCGTCATTTCGACCGCAGTGGAGAAATCTTTGAACTGGGTTTTACATGCAACTTTAAAAGATTTAGCTTCGCTGAGCCTTCGGGTTCTCGACTTCGCTGTGCGCCGCTCGAAATGACGGATAATCGGATGGAGAAATTTCCAGGCATATCATTGCGAACTGAAGGGCAGGGCAGTTGCGGTGGTAGGGAAGTCCGCTTTTATAACATGTGCAAAAATTAATTAGCCACTGAAACACAGAAATCACGGAGGAAATTAAAGTTTTTCCGTATTCTTCGTGCTTCCGTGGCAAAAATAATGCTTGGGCAGGCGCAGAAAGAAGAAGTAGTATATTGAAGATGATCGTCACCCTGACCTGTAGCGCAGCGGAAAGCTACGCAGTAAACCGAGCCTTAAGCGAGCTCACCGAAGGTAATTTATTTCAGGGTCTATCCGGTAGTTAATATATCTGTATACAAATTTAATTCTTCTTTTAATTTGTTTTTTAGCAGCTTAATTGTAAAATTTTGCTATATTTATATCGCGAACACAGTTGGGCTGTATTTAAATTTTTCGCAAAATGCACCTAACAAAAAATCAAATTACTTTATCTAAACTGGAGTTTAGTTATCGCACACTCAAAAGGCCTTTTAATGTAAACCTGGCGCAAAATTCAATTCAATTTTTAAAACAGCTCCGTGGCAAACCATCATCTAATAAAGAATGCGATTGGTATGTACTGTTTGTAAACCAAAACCACGAGGTTTTTTGCTGGCACAAACTAAAGCAACAGGCCAAACCGATTAACTGCATACAGCAACTGGCGGGTTTGGCTATTGCCTGTAATGCTTATGGTGTACTGGTGGTAAACTATTGCGATGTGAAAAGCATTAAGGTTAACCCCCTCGACGAACTTTTTGTAAGCACCTGTTTTAATACCTGCGCAAAGCTAAACATCGAAATTATCGATTATGTAATCTGTAATGCGCAAACGCATTATAGTTTTAGAGATGGGTATAGGGATTAAAATTCTACTGGGCTGTTGAGAGACAGCCCTATCTTTTTAGTGTTTATGGCTTTTACGCTCCCTCCCGTCATACGACCGGAGTGCGACGCAGTAAAGAAATCTATCTCGATAAAATTATTGTAATTCAATTATTCTATTTTCAACAGAATAATTCATTTCATCTTCTAGCCTTGTCCATAATATATTATAAATAAAATTGGGAATTAGAGGACTTAAAATTCTATTATTATATATTCTATCTTGTATCCTTCTTATTTTTTCAATATCAATGTCATTTTGTAGATCAGCTTGATCTAGTTCTTTTTCAATAATTTCTTTTAGTTTTTGAAGATTATCTATTGATTCTAAATTCGTAGATATTTCTTTATACGTGAACACAAATATTGGTAATGAGGGAAAGATTACTTCGACAATAAACTTTTGCATACTGAAATTATTTAAAAGAGAAAATACCAGTAAACAAGAAAAAGTCAATATAGAAATCACTACCAAGTAATTATTATATTTCCTCTTAATTGAAAAGTCATAACATATATTCATTCTTTGACAAAATAATATCGCAACATTAGTTTGTAACAAGCCAATCTTGGTTGAATACCAGTTTGTCACCTTTAAAACTTTATGAGGATCTAATTTATCTTTTATAGAGTTTGATCGGATAATATCAAAGTCTATTGGAACTAGGTTTAGTGTTTCGTTTTCTATTACTCCTAAAACATCTATATCAAATTTTTCTTGTATTGAGGCTGCTATTTTTTTATGACGATCAATAATACTTTCAACCATTTTTTCAAAAATTAACACGATGATCGAATATGTTACATAAATCCAACCCTTCTCATTTATTATTAAAGCAGTAAAGTTTGTAATAATCGACAAAAAAATTGGAACTAGAATAGTCATCAAAAGCAAGAAATATTGTAATATTTTTGCATTTGAATATAATCTACGTTGGGCAAGCAATTTATCTATATTTATATCCAGATTTTGAGCCGTCAATATTTGATTTCCATTATTCATATTTAGGGAAGTTGTAGCCAAATATTTCGCGCCATTTGTTAATTGCTTTTTCTTGATTTTTTTCTTGGGTTTCCGCGCTAACTGCCTCTTTTGCTTTATCAAAAGCCCAACTTGACTTCTCTAATATTGCTTTCTTCTGTTCGTAAGTTAGATAATTTAAATCTCCTTGAATTCCTTTTGGATCATTTACAGCATAGTAGATGTGTACTGACAAATAATAAAAAAAATCTCTTATATCAAAATCTAACCATTGACCCAATTGAGATGTAGTTATGAAATTAATGACTATTTGTTCAAATAGGTAAGAAGTAATTGTATGTGTAGAATTGTACCTATTCCAATATTTAAGCGTTCTGATAAGTTGCAAGGCTCTACCTTGATTTTTTTGATTTACTTCAGTGACTAATTTTTGATCTACCCTCGGGTCAGTTGATTTCCAGTTTCCATTTCCATCGGGAATTAAATATAAATCAGTATCGGTATAGAAGCAGGGAACAATGTCAAAGACCCATTCATAAGAATTAAGATCTAAAGTTGCGGCTTCTCCTCGATTGTGAAGTTTGGCGGATTTATAATGTTCAATTTTTGCAAGTGAGAGCTTTAACTTATTTACAACTTTGGTTGAATTTAAAATGTCATTATCTGATAAAAGCCTTAATCTATTACCTGCATTCGGGGTATTAATAATATAATTTTCATATTGTTTTAGATATGTTGCGCCATTCGCAGTAAGGCAAAACATTACATCGACATCATCTAATTCTCTAATTTTAGTTTTCCTTGCAAAGGAACCATATTTTATATGCCTTTCTTTATATTTAAAAGGAAAATCTAAGTCATCTTTGTCATCCAATTTATTCAATTGTTCCCAAAGCCAATCTCTACTAGAATTTGCTCTGTCCGTTCTGTTAGGATCAAGGTTTACAATGTTGGTATTGAATTCGTTAAATGCTGTATTTACTGTCTGTGCCATAAAGAAATATTGAAAATTAGATTTGCTAATATGGAAAAGAAATAACATATAACTATACGGTAAACCGTAATTACACATTTTTAGTAAGATCATACAGTTGAGTAAGATTT
This sequence comes from Pedobacter suwonensis, assembly GCF_900111825.1. Lineage (GTDB taxonomy): Bacteria > Bacteroidota > Bacteroidia > Sphingobacteriales > Sphingobacteriaceae > Pedobacter > Pedobacter suwonensis. Next base: position 212,129 of record NZ_FOJM01000009.1, on the reverse strand, counting down.
CATAAGAGTAACACGAAGATTAAGTTATAACTTACAACTACCTCCTCTAAGTCCAAAGAACAAATCGGTATCTGGTTTTGCATAGTATTTGCTATGCATGCATTATAAATCTGTTATCTTTGCAGCTTTTAACACCTTATCCGCATTCATTATCCTATTCATGGGCAAAAACAGCATCGGCTCTACCATTTCGTACTTCTTTTTAGGCGAGTACTTTTCTGATGCCCTGCGCACCACCATTACCGTGGTATTACCCATTATTTTATTTTTTTACCTGGGCAATCCCGAAGCGGCAAAAGGAATAGGGGTTGGGGCTTTGCTAATCAGTTTAACCGATCTGCCTGATAACCGGCTGAATAAACTGAAAACAGCCTTATCCAGTATCATCGTGTTTTTCCTGGCCACCTTGGTGGTTTCATCCGTATTGTACCATCCATACCTTACCGCGGCAGTGGTGGTTATGGCGGCTTTTGGCTGTTCTATGTTTGCGGTATATGGGCAAAAACTCTCGTTGATTGGTACCATGGCCCTGATTGTATGCACCTTTGTAATGGGGCTCCATCCGGCCAGGCCGCTGTACTTTAGTAGTTATATTTTGCTGGGTGGTGTGTGGTATTATGTCATCAGCCTGATCCAGATTTTGATACGGCCTTACCGTTCGCTGCACCATGCTATTTTCGAATGCCTGATGAGCAGTGCCTCATTTTTAAATGCAAAGGCTAAAAATTATGATGTGGATGTACCGCTTGATCCACAACAGAAGGAGGCCATTAAACTGCACATCAAGGTAAACCAGAAACACGAGCTGATCCGGAACCTGCTGCTTACCGATAAATATGCTATGAATCCCGACAACCCCAAAGGCCGGTTGTTGCTGGAGCGGGCGAGGTTACTGATTGATTTATATGAGCAGTTGAACGCGGTACATTACGATTATGCTTTGGTACGAAAAACTTTGGCTACCGGCCCGAGTTTAAAACTGATTGCCAGTTTGATCAGGTTACTGGCTAAAGAGCTGGAGCAGTTGGGCAGGCACGTGCGTTCGGCAAAGGCTTATAAAGGTGAGGTAGCCACCAATATCGAATATCAGCAGCAACGCATCGTGTTATTGCAGGAGATGGAACGTTTAAACGAAAGCCAGCGTAAAATTGTGCTGAAGGTGGTTTCGAACATGAACGATATTGTGCGGATTATTGAAATGATCAGGGGCAATGAGCGCGCCACCGAAAAACACTTGCAGGAACTGAGCGGAAAGATTTCTTACCCCCTTTTTATTACCGGCGATCGCTTTTCCATTAAGGAGCACCTGACGCTAAAATCGCCCATTTTTAGGTTTTCACTGCGGTTGGCTATCTGTTTCCTGTTTGGTTTCCTGCTCATCTGGCAGTTGGAGCCGAGCAAATACAGTTACTGGCTTTTCTTAACGCTGGTTATTGTAGCGCGACCTAAATTTTCGATTACCTGGAAAAGGAATTTACAGCGTTTAAAAGGAAGTATGGGCGGGGTGGTAATCGGACTGATCATCATCTATTTTGTGAAAAGTCCGGCGGTGCTGCTGTCTTTTTCGGTGGTTTTCTTGCTTGGTTTTTATGCCTTTAACCGCTTAAATTATACCGTTAGTGTGCTGTGTATTACCCCTGCGGTTATTTTAACACTGGGCAGTTATCAAGGTCATTTCGATCACCTGGTGCACGACCGGATTATCTTCACCGTACTGGGCTGCGTGATTGCCATTTTTGCCACCTATTTGTTCCCAATTTGGGATAGCCAGCAGCTAAGGGCAAAAATTACGGATGCGGTTACAGCCAGTATCCGTTACCTGGAGGTGGCCATTCAAAACCACGTTGACCGGAATGAGAATCAATCGCGTATGGCGCGAAAAAATGCCAATTTAAGTTTGTCTGGCTTAAGCGAAGCGATTGATTCCGCCAGCCAGGAACCGATGCGGAAACACATCGATTTTAATGGACTTTATGATGTACAGGCTATCATTTACCAGATTAATGCCATTATCACATCTATATACCTTTCGGGTCATCATCAACCGGGGCAGGCCAATGCGTTGCTGGTGAAACAAATTATAAGTAACCTGAATAAGGGAACTGTATTAAAAAATCATGCACTACCGCGTGTTGATGTTAGGGATTTAAATCATGACGATCATTCTACGAGCCAGAAGTTGGCACACATTGCCGCTTTATCGGATGAATTTAAGCGGTTTAGTGCTTGTTTTTTCGGGTGAATTTGATTGCTTGTCAGTCTGAAGGATAATTTATGGTGTAAAATCAATATGAGTGACGTACAATTGTGTTCTTGTTCTACGGCGCAGTCTTGCCTCGGCTCGCCGCCGCTGAAGGGCTCTTACTTTTTGACATCAAAAAGTAACAAAACCGAGGCGTTGCCGAGCTCATTAATACCAATGAAAACAATGGAAAACCATTAATAAAATGCCGGCTGAAAATTTTTCTTTCAAAGCCAGTGGCAGGGCCTGGTCATTGGAACCCGAAAAATTTCTTAGGCCGGATTTAAGTAGAACGTAGATTTGGTGGTATGGCCTAGCTGGATGGAAATGCATAGTTCCATAAGTCGATCATTAATAAGTGATTTTGAAATAACGTCGATGTTAGCGGAGTTGAAGACCTCGTCGATAGACCAATTTAGTTGTTTTTTTGGAAATGAAAGGGCAGTATATCTTGGCGGATTGTAGTCCTGCTTTCCATTCCAAGTCCTCACTCGATGAAGAATCGGGATTTCGGGCTTTCCATTTCATCCGATAGTTATAGGATCAGGTTTATTCACAATATCCAGTGCTGGTTTTCGAAGATAAATTTAATTTTTTTGTCAGTCTGAGCGGAGTCGAAGACCGTATCAAATGTTAATTTTCAAAATTTTTGTACATAAAAGATCCTTCGACTACGCTCAGGATGACAGATTCCTATGTAAAGATCGTCATTCCCAACTTGATTGGGAATCTTATAAAGTTGCATTAAGATTCCTGCATGCGCGAGAATGGCGACCGAACTAGTGGATTCTTTCAATGGTAGCGGAGTCGAAGACCAGCAAGCATCAACTCTTTCAGTGATTTATCGCAAAGCTCCTTGGCCTACGCTTAGAACGATAACCAAGGGAAGGCGATTTATCGCAAAGCCACACCACTACCTTTATAATTCAGGTGTTCTTTAATTCTTTCGAGTCTATTATTCTTTATGATGGTATTATAAACACCTTCAATCCTCGTGTTATCTGGGAAACTTGCTTTTAATTGGTTGACTAAGGATAAAGACTTGCTGTTGTCTTTCTCCGCAATGTACAATAAACTGGCGTCGACCAATAACTCATCAATCTGTACAGGTGTTAAGGATGTATCAATTTTTGGAATTTGTTTTTTGCCGATCTCATCAACAACTGCCTTAAAACCTGATTTAGCCAGCTCACTTTTCCCTTGTAATTCGTAAATCATCGATCTTTGATATTGAACATCTACATCCTCAGGGTTTTTCTTTAGCCATGCAGAACATAGTGCAATGGATGCATTGTAATTGTTCATGTAATTGTAGCAATTTAAGAAATTATAAAATACCAATTTAGATTCAGGATCTTCAGCCAAAGCTGTTTTGTAGAGTTTAACGGCACTTTCTAAAGAGTCTTTCGGGTATTTTAGTCCTATAACATTCAGATAGATTTTAACTGCGCTATCGTTGGCCAATTTTGCGCCTGGTTTTGGTTGACGATCTACTGGTTTATTATTTTGTTTACAAGAGCATAAGATACCTGCAACAAGAAATAGAATCACACTGATTTTTTTGATTAAGGTTTTGCCTGTAAGGGCTGGTAGCAAGTGGTAGTTTTGCATGAGCTGTTAATTAATTATTTGGTTGATTAAATATAAAAACTATTTATTTAGTTTCAATTGTTTGTGATGTAATTTATTTGTGAGTTTGATCTGATCTGGTTTAATCGTTTAGGCGTAATAAATTTGATTGATTGGTTTATAAAAATGTAGATATCGTTATATTGTGAACTTTTACATCCTTATTAATATGAAAAAATCATTTCTAGCCCTGTTTTTAGTTTCCTTTTTAACGATTACTGCTTTTGCCCAAAAGAAACCCAATTTCTGGGATGATGTACAGGTAATTAAAAAGTACGATCAAATGTATAAACCACCTGTAAATCCGGTGCTGTTTGTGGGAAGTTCATCTATCCGCAAATGGGACGATTGTACACAGATTTTTGCTAAACACAATGCTTTGAACCGTGGTATTGGTGGTGCTGTTATTAACGATATCACCTATTATTTAAATGATGTTGTTTTTCCATATCAGCCAAAACAGATTGTACTATATGTGGGCGAAAACGACCTGCCAAATGAAACGGTAACACCCGATACCGTTTTAAACCGCACCATCAAGTTATACCAGGCCATTAGGACCAAAATGCCAACTATACCTATTGTGTACATTTCGATTAAACCAAGTCCGAGCAGGGATAAATTTAAGGAGAAAGCAGTAGCATCTAACGCATTAATTAAAAAGTTTCTTGCCGGAGAAGCGAATACAACCTTTGTTAATGTTTATTCTTTGATGTTAACGAAAGATGGAAAATTAAGACCCGAACTGTTTGTGGAGGATATGCTGCATATGAATGCTAAAGGTTATGCCATCTGGAGAAAAGCGGTTGAACCGCATTTGTTGAAGTAGATTTTTTAGTCGGAAAGTCCGAAAACTAAAGTTGAATACCAAACATAAATTCCGTCATTTCGACCGTAGTGCAACGAAGTGGAGAAATCTATGGTAATGATATTGAGGTTAAAATTAATCAGTAATATTTGATTAAAGTGTCTTGTAATAGCGTAACGATTCAATCGTTAAGCTATTATGCACGCGTTAGAACGCGTTAGAAACGCGCGCAAGCCCAGAACCTGAATTCGTCCTTTCGACCGTAGTGCGACGAAGTGGAGAAATCTGTGGTAAGGATATTGAGTTTAAAATTTATTTGTAATAGGCGATCAAGGTGTATTGTAATAGCGTAACGATACAATCGTTAAGCTATTCTGCACGCGTTAGAAACGCGCGCAAACATGGATGTTGTTCAGCACAAATAAGCCACGGTCTCCAATAAACCAGCCCCGATAGAACGGAAAGCCCGGAGCGAAGTATGAGTGAGGACTTGCAGTGAAAGCGGGACCGAACCCAACCTACTAACCACAGGTAGTGCGCTTCAAAATAACAGGAAGACTAAATAGGAAAGACCAAAGCAAAAAGTTAGATATTCAAAAATGCTTTTATAAATGCTGCGCATTAAACGATACAATCGTTAAACTATTTCTGCACGCGTTAGAAACGCGCGTAAGCCACTGAAATTGTAAGCGCGGCTAACCAGAATTAAAATTATATATTTATTATTGCGTTTTAACTCCTCCCTAACCAAAATGAAGCGACTTTTACCGGCTATATTATTCTTCTTAACTGCTTATTATACCCATGCACAGGTGCTGTTAGGGATACCGCAAGTGGTAAACTACAATAACGAGCAGTATAATGGTGGCATTCAGAACTGGGATGTAGAGCAGGATAAAAATGGCATCCTTTATTTTGGTAACAATGAGGGACTGCTAACTTTTAACGGCCGCTATTGGAACCTCTTCAAATTACCCAATTTTACCTCCGTACGTTCGGTGGGGATCGATTCCAAAAACCGCATTTATGTAGGCGGACAAGATGAGTTTGGTTATTTCTATCCCAATGCACAGGGTATTTTAAAATATACTTCGCTGTTAAACCTATTACCCGAAAATATGCGGAAACTGGCCGATATCTGGGGTGTTTCAGTGGTTCGGGATGAAGTATTTTTTAGGTCGATACATGCTATTCTGCATTATAAAGATGGGGTAATTAAAAGTTATAAAACCAATACCAACTGGATGTTTATGGGGACTGCAAAAGGCAAAATCTTTTCGCAGTCGTCTGATTCGGGCCTCATGGTTTACGATCACGGCATGTGGAAACCATTTTGTAAGGACAGTATTTTAAACCGATCAGGTATAACAGCTGTATTGCCCTATAGTGGCGATACTTTACTGGTTTCGATGTTAAAAAAAGGATTGTTTTTGCTTATTAACCATCAACTAAAACCTTTGACCAGCAGTTTAAACCAGGTTTTTTTAAACGAAAGGATTTATTTTGCAACCCAGCTCAGTTCAGATTTATATGGGGTAGCCACCACTTCTGGTGGGGTGTATATTATGAATAAAAACGGCAATCTGGTGCAGAAATATAACTATAAAGAGGGCTTACAGAACAACAATGTACGCGGTATACTGCTGGATAAGGATAAAAACATGTGGCTGGCGTTGGATGATGGGATTGCTTACGTGGCCATTAATAGTGCAGTAAAAAGCATTTCTCCCGATCGGAATAAACAGATTACCAGTTACGCCTTTCGCAAATACGGACAATCAATTTATATTGGTACCTCTAACGGTTTGTACCAGGCCAAAATTAATTCGGCAATGCCCGATTTAAGCTATTCGCCAGCTAATTTCGAAGAGGTAAAAAACAGTAAAGGGCAGGTATGGGGATTGGATGAAATTAATAACCAGCTGCTAATGGCGCATGAAGATGGAACCCTGCTGGTGAAAGATAATACCGCCACCCCGCTGTATAGCTTAATCGGTACCTGGATGTACCAAACCATAGATAATGTTTATCCAACCAGAGAGGTCATAGCCGGTACTTATGCCGGATTACAGGAACTCACCTATGATGGAAGCCGCTTTATAAATGGTGGTAAAATTGCAGGTATTAACGAAACACTGCGTTTTATAGTTGCCGATAATAATAATCCCGATCAGATCTGGGCTTCGCATCCTTACCATGGTGTATATAAAATAGAACTCAAGCCCGATCATAAAAGTATTTTGCATACCACCTTATTCTCCGATCGGGATGGCTTACCAACCAAGCTTTACAATTATGTATTTCATATTAAAAACAGGGTAGTTATTGCCACCACAAGCGGAATTTTCGAATACAATGCTGCAAGCAAAAAGTTTATCCGTTTTAAATTGTTCGGCTCAGCCCTTAATGGTATTCCTATTCAATATCTGAAAGAAGATAATGATGGTAATATCTGGTTTGTAACAAATAAGAAGGTTGGCGTTATCGATTTCCATAGGCCAAACGGGAAAACTCCCTTCAGTATTTTATACCTGCCCGAGCTGAATGGCAAAGTGGTTGGTGGTTTCGAATCGATATACGCACCCGATAGTCAGAATATATTTATCGGGGCCAACAAAGGCGCTTATCATATCAATTATAAAAAATACATTCAGAATATCACCCGGCCAAACGTGGTGTTGGGCACCGTAAAATTAATGGGCAATAAAGATAGTGTGGTTTTTGGCGGCTATTTTGTAGATAAAGGAAGCATTGTCGCCAAGCAGGATTTGCATGACATCCCTGAGTACGTAAACAGCTTAAATTCTATCCATTTCGAATATGCCTCTACACTTTTTGAGCATGATAAAAACATTAAATTCAGTTATCAGCTTACGGGCTTTGATGGCGAATGGTCTGCCTGGAGTACGAAAAGTGAAAAAGATTATACCAATTTACCGGCCGGAAAATATACGTTTAATGTGAAGGCGAGTACGGGTATCAGTAACGAATCGGAGGTGGTCAGTTATACTTTCGTGGTGCTGCCGGCCTGGTACAATACCATTTGGATGCGGATTGTTTACCTGATTTTAGTTGTAATGGCCATAAGGTTAATGATCAGGTGGCAAAAAACGAAACACATTAAAGAGCAGGAACGCATGAGCTACCTGCACCAGCTGGAGCTTGATCGAAATGAAAAAGAAATTGTGCGGCTGCAGAATGAAAAGCTCGAAGCCGATGTAAATTATAAAAACAAAGAGCTTTCTACCATGACCATGCACCTGGTGCAACGCGGTAAGGTGTTGGCCAAAATTAAGGAAGTGATATCTGCGGTAATTAAAAACCACGACCTTAATGAGAGTTCGCCAAGTTTCAGGCACCTGATCAGGCTGATTAAGGATGTAGAGAAAAAAGACCAGGAACTGGATCACATGAGTGTACACTTCAATCATGTAAATACCGAATTCTTTACCCGACTAAAAGATCTTTATCCAGACCTGAGCCAGAATGACCTGAAGTTCTGTGCCTATCTGTCTATGAACCTTTCTTCAAAAGAAATGGCCCAACTGATGAACGTAACGATTAAAGCGATTGAAGTAGGCCGTTATCGCCTTCGGAAAAAACTTCAGCTGAAGCCTGAAACCAATCTGTATGAGTTTTTGATTGAAATAGCACGACAGAAAATGCCATAAACGCCGTTTTTTGTTACAAACGCTGCTCTTTTTGATTGAAATATTCAAGTGGCTGTTATACAGATTTTTATGACTTGCCTGTAGGGCTTATGTAGGTCCATTTTTTCTATTCTTTATCCACTTTTAAGGCTGTTGTATGGTTGGTGTAGTAGGGTTAAATTCTGCTGTTGCTATACACGTGTATAGATTTGATCCATGAACAGCAACCAGTAAGACTGTATCATGAACTAACCAAATTAATTCACTTAAAAGTAATTTCTATGAGAGGAAGATTTACATTCGTATTCTTCGTTTACTGTATCCTGGCATTACCGTTGGCCTTATTGGCTCAAGACATTCCGGTTACAGGAAAAGTAACAGAACAAAATGGTAGTCCGTTGCCAGGTGTAACGGTTCGGCTGGAAGGCACAACTAAGGCTGCATCTACTGATGCCAATGGTGTTTTCAGCATCCAGGCGCCTGTTGGTGGAAAATTAAACATCAGTTTAATTGGTATGACCACACAAACGGTAACAGTTCCGGCAGGAGGCCGTATTAATGTAGCCCTAATGGCCGGTTCGAAAGATCTGACCGAGGTAGTAGTTGTAGGTTACGGTACGCAGAAGAAAAGTGTGGTAACCGGATCTATTTCGAGCGTTAAGGCAAAAGATCTGGAAAGTATGCCCATCAATAGGGTGGAGCAGGCCTTACAAGGCAGAACCTCGGGTTTAACCATTGCCAGTGGTAACGGACAACCGGGTACTTCTTCTACTGTAAGGGTGAGGGGATATACTTCTTTCGCTTCAGGAGGTAACAACGATCCGCTTTGGGTTGTAGATGGGGTAATTGTAGATAATGGTGGCATTGGTTACCTTAACCAGGCAGATATCGAATCTATCGAGGTTTTAAAGGATGCGGCCTCGCAGGCTATTTATGGCGCCAGAGCAGCTAACGGAGTAATTATTGTTACAACCAAAAAAGGTAAAGCTGGTTTAATCAGCGTAAATTATAACGGTTTTTACGGTACTTCCGCACCGGCTAAAAAACTCGATTTATTAAATGCTACGCAATATGCTACCATCAGAAACGAATCGGCAGCAAACTCCGGATTATCCCAACCTTATGCAAATCCTGCTGCTTTTGGTGCAGGTACCGATTGGCAGGATCAGGTATTTAATGATGATGCCCGCCGCCAAACGCATGAGTTTAGCGTTAGTGGAGGAAATGATAAATTTACCATCTACAGTTCGATGGGCTACATTAAACAGGATGGTATTGTGGCCAGCCCGATTTCTAAATGGAACAGGGCAAACGTAAGGATCAATTCAACATATAAACCTGCAAAATGGATTACTTTTGGCGAGAACCTGGGCTATAGCCACTCTGTAAACAGCAGTGTAGGTAATACGAATAGCGAATTCGGAGGACCGTTAAGCTCGGCCATTAACCTCGATCCGATTACACCTGTAATAGAAACTGATCCGGCTTTAATTGCCAAATCGCCTTACACCATTGCCAATACGCTCAGAAATCCGGATGGCTTCCCTTATGGTATTTCGCCTATTGTTGGTCAGGAAATGAGTAACCCTTTAGCTTATATACAAACCCGCCTGGGTAATTATAGCTGGGATCATAATATTGTTGGTAACGCTTTTGCGGAGATTGAACCGATTGCCAATCTGAAATTCAGATCAAGTTTAGGTACTAAAGTTGCGTTTTACGGCGGCGATTCTTATACACCGCTTTTTTACCTGAACTCTTCTTCTAAAAATGATAAAAAATCGTTCTACCGCGAAATTAACACGGTATTAAACTATAACTGGGAAAATACTTTAAGTTACGCGCGCAATTTTGGTAAGCACCACGCTTTCATCATTTTGGGGCAAGGCTATTACATGGATAATAACAGCAGAAGTTTAAATACCACGTATCAGAATATTATTGCCAATAGCTTCTACGAAGCAAATTTAAATTATGACCCGGGAACCGCGAATAAACTTGTAGGCGGTGGCGATGGAACATTACATGTGGTAAACTCTTTATTTACCCGCGTTACTTACGATTATGATGAGAAATACCTGTTTACCGGTATTATGAGACGTGACGGTTCTTCGCGCTTCGGTACCAACAACCGCTTCGGATATTTTCCTTCATTCTCATTGGGTTGGGTGCCTTCAAAAGAGGCTTTCTGGAAAGAAAATGATATCGTAAATTTCTTAAAAATACGCGGAGGTTATGGGGTTACCGGTAACGATGCTTTGGGCGATTTCAGATATGTTTCTTTGGTAAGCAGTGGCCGTAACTATACTTTTGGTACGACCGATCAGAGCGTAATCGGCTGGAGTCCTGCTGCATTATCGAATCCGGATTTGAAGTGGGAAGAAACCCGCCAAACCAATATCGGTTTTGATGCGACCTTATTTACTGATTTCACCTTGTCTGCAGAGTATTTCAAGAAGAAAACTGTAGGAGTATTGCAAACGCCTGATATTCCACTGTATGTGGGTGCAGCCGGTGGGCCAACGCAAAACGTAGGTGATATGCAAAATACCGGTTTTGAGTTTGAACTGGGATACCGAAAAAAAATCGGTGAATTTAACCTGGGTGTAAATGGAAACATATCATTCCTTAAAAACAAAGTGACCAGGTTATTACCAGGTAAAACCTTCATCGAAGATAATGCGCAAAGCTTTCAAACCATGGGTAACTTTACCAGAACTGGCCTGGGCAGATCTTTCAACGAATATTATGGTTATGATATGCTCGGTATTTTCCAAACTCAGGCAGAAATTGACAGCTACGTTGGTCCGGCTGGGACTAAATTACAGCCAAATGCCAAACCTGGTGATATTAAGTTCGCGAATTTAAATGGAGATAATGAAATCAACTCATCAGACAGGACATTTTTAGGCAGCCCAATTCCGAAATATACTTACGGCATCACCATTAACCTGGCTTATAAAAACTGGGATCTGGTTGCTTTTGGTAATGGTGTTGGCGGAAACCAGATTTTTCAGGGTTTACGTCGTTTAGATGTTACCTACGCCAACTGGCAGACCAAGATATTAGATCGTTGGACACCAGCCAACCCATCTACTTCAATGCCGCGTATTGTAGAATCTGATCCAAATGGAAACTATATTAAATTCTCTAAACTGTACCTTGAAAAAGGCGACTATTTCAGGTTAAAAACCTTACAGGTAGGTTATACCCTTCCTCAAAATGTTTCGAAAAAAATTGGTGCACAAAAAGTTAGGGCTTACCTGATGAGCGAGAATTTATGGACCATTACCCAATACACCGGATATGATCCGGAAATCGGTGGAACGGTATTGGGTGTAGACCGTGGTGTTTACCCTCAGGCACGTTCATTTATGATTGGTTTAAACGTTGGATTTTAATAGTTGAATAATGAAAAAGAATATTTTTTATATCGCGGCTATTGTCGCTTCATCGCAATTGTTTGTCTCTTGCAAAAAACAGCTGGATGTAAACCCTAGAGACCGCATTTTGGAAACAGGTTATTATAAAACCCCTGCTGAAGCATTAACATCACTAATCTCGGTGTATGATGTTCTGGGAAATCAGTCTTCAGGATACCTTACTAAGGTGAATATTTTATCGGCAGGTTCTGATGATCATTTTGCCGGAGGTGACTCGCCATCCGATATTGGCGATTTACAAACGATTAATAACTATACCCTGACTTCTACCTCAGGGGCGGCCAGCCACTTATGGGGCAAAGGCTTTACCGGCGTTTACCGGGCAAATGTATTTTTGCAAAAAGTAAATGGTGCAGGTTTAGATGAAGCCACTAAAACACGGTATATCGCCGAGGTAAAAACTTTAAGGGCCATCTATTATTTCGATCTGGTGAGGTTGTTCAAGAACATTCCGTTATTAACCGATGTGGTTGAGCCAAGTGCCATGTTTGATGTATTACAGGTTCCTGCAGATCAGGTTTACGCTTTGATCGTTAAAGATTTATCAGAAGCTATACCCAACCTTCCTACTACGGTTCCTGTCGCGTCTCAAGGTGGACGGCTTACCCAGGGAGCTGCACACGCCGTTTTGGGTAAAGTATACATGTGGCAACAAAAATGGGCTGAAGCTGCGGCAGAATTTGCTTTGGTAAACGGACCTGCTCCGGGTGCCAGCACCTATGGTTATAAATTATTGCCCAACTTCGCCGATTTATGGAACGTTAAAAATAAATTCAATTCAGAGTCGGTTCTCGAAATCGTGTACAATACTACCTCTGATATGGGATGGGGTACCGTTGGCAGCCGCGAAGGAAACGTAATGAGTATTTTGGTAGGTCCGCGTAACTATGTGCCTGTTAATGCCGCGCTGGCACCTGATTATATCTCGGGCTGGAGCTTTTTGCCTTTTACCAAAGATTTCTTTGATCAGATTCATTTCGACCCCAGGAATAAAGCAACTGTAGCAAATTTGGACAGCTTGGAAAAAGCGGGTATTGTAACTTATAAGCATGCATATGCTAATACGGGATACTTTATAGAAAAATATGCCGGCCGTAATTCTACAAAAGCGACCACTGGCCAGCTGGAACTTAATTTTGGTCAGGACATGTACGAAATCCGTTTAGCCGATACTTATTTGTTAGAAGCAGAAGCACTGTTAAAAAGTGGTGCAGGTGTTGGTGCCGGAACTAAAGCTTATACAATGTTTAACGCCGTAAGGGCAAGGGTGGGCCTGAATCCATTACCGGTAACCATGGATAATATTATGCGTGAGCGCCGTTTAGAGCTTGCTGCAGAAGGACACCGCTGGTTTGATCTGGTACGCTGGGGCCTGGCACCAACAGTATTAGCTGGTAAAGGTTTTAAAGCAGGCAGAAACGAGATATTTCCAATTCCGGAAAGGGAACTTGCCAATACCAAAATTGTACAAAGTAAAGAGTGGGGCGGCACTAAATAAGCTCGAATATTATATCGTTAAAGTTTAATTGTTACAGGGAGAAAGCCAAGTCTTTCTTCCTGTTTTTTATCAGATTATTTTCCTTATATGCTAATTACCAAGTCCATTGGACTCTTAATAGGTTGTGCTTTTACTTTTTCGGTTATGGCGCAAAGCCAGCCACAGGTATGGCTAACCAAAGCCGATCGTACAGCCCTGTTTACCCGTCAGACTGCAGGTTTAAGACTGTCTGCAGCCAAAAAAAAACAGCCTGTAATTGCAATAAACGATAAAAAAACCTTCCAAAGTATAGATGGTTTTGGCTATGCATTAACCGGGGGTAGTGCGCAGCATATTGTTAAAATGTCGGCGCCGGCGAGAGCGGCCTTATTGAGAGAGTTGTTTGCTACTGATGGAAACAATATCGGTGTAAGCTACATCCGGTTGAGCATTGGTGCATCTGATTTAAACGAAAAAGTATTTTCTTATAACGACATTCCTGAAGGACAAACCGATGTCGAGCAGGCTAAATTTGATTTAGGCCCTGATAAAGCAGATGTTATTCCGGTAATGAAGGAAATCCTGGCCATTAATCCTAGAATCAAAATAATGGGTTCGCCATGGTCTCCTCCCTTATGGATGAAAACAACATACGATGCCCGCGGAGGGATGCTTAAGCCGGAGTATTATGCCGCTTATGCTAAATATTTTGTGCGTTATGTACAGGAAATGAAAAAGGAGGGAATCTCTATTGATGCCATCACGGTGCAAAACGAACCTTTACATCCGGGCAATAACCCGAGTTTGTTTATGGCAGCACCAGATCAGGCGCTATTTGTAAAGCAGTTTCTAGGCCCCGCGTTTGCAAAAGCCAGCATTAAAACCAAAATTATTGTTTACGATCATAATGCCGATCGGCCCGATTATCCGATCAGTATTTTGGATGATCCGGAAGCCAGAAAATATATCGATGGATCTGCTTTCCATCTTTACGGCGGGAAAATAGAAGCACTCAGCGATGTGCATGATGCCCATCCTGATAAAAATATTTATTTTTCTGAGCAAATGGTGGTAGAACAGCCTGATGCTACGACTATTGATATCATAAATCCGGTAGCGCGTTTAATTATCGGTGCCACACGTAACTGGGCCAGAAATGTATTGGAATGGAACCTCGCTGCCGATCCTGAAAATAAACCTTATACCGATAGGGGAGGTTGCTCGATGTGCCAGGGTGCAGTTACCATTAACGGCGACCATTATAGCCGTAACCTGGCCTACTTTTCCATTGCCCATGCCGCTAAGTTTGTAAGGCCGGGCTCCGTAAGGGTTGCATCTAACGAGCCGGAGGGTTTGGCTAATGTTGCATTTAAAACACCCGAAGGTAAACATGTACTTATTGTGGCCAATACGGGCAAAGCAACTGCAGCATTTAACATTAGCCTAAAGGGCAAAAGCTATGCTGCGGCGCTCGATAAGGGTGCAGTAGCTACTTATATCTGGTAATTTTTAATCAATCAACTATGTTTTTTAAAAGATCTATATTATCTGTTTTTCTGTTCAGCAGCATTTCGTTTACCGGTTTTGGTCAGGGTTTTTTAAAAGCATCAGGCACAAAAATTATTGATGGGCAGGGCCAGAACGTATTGTTGCGCGGCATTGGCCTGGGTGGCTGGATGTTGCAGGAAGGCTACATGCTGAAAATTAATAAAGAGTCGCAGCAGTACCGCATCCGCGAAAGGATTACCGACCTGATGGGGCCAAAGCAAACGCAGGAATTTTATGATGCCTGGCTGGCTAACCATACGCGTAAAATTGATGTTGATTCGATGAAACGCTGGGGTTTTAACTCTATCCGCTTACCCATGCACTATAATCTTTATACCCTGCCGGTTGATCAGGAGCCTGTGGCTGGTAAAAATACCTGGCTCGAAAAAGGTTTTGCCTTAACCGATAGTTTGCTCAACTGGTGCAAAGCCAATAAAATGTACCTCATTTTGGATTTACATGCTGCACCTGGCGGACAGGGTAACGATTTAAACATTGCCGACCGTGATCCGTCGAAACCCTACCTGTGGGATAGTGAGGCCAACCAGGAGAAAACCATAGCCCTGTGGCGGAAACTGGCCGAACGTTATAAAAATGAGCCCTACATCGGTGCCTATGATATTATAAACGAACCCAATTATGGTTTCAGTAATCCTGAGGAAGATAAAAACGGGACCCAGGAGAAAGTGAATGCCCCTTTAAAAAAACTGATGGTTGCGATTACCAAAGCCATCCGCGAGGTAGATCAGCAGCACCTCATTATTATTGAAGGTAATGGTTGGGGCAATAACTACAACGGTATTTTTCCACTATGGGACAAAAACATGGCCTTGAGCTTTCATAAATATTGGAACTATAACGACCAGGCTTCCATAGCGCACATCATTAAGGCCCGCGATGAGCAAAATGTACCCGTTTGGCTGGGCGAAACAGGCGAAAATTCAAACGTTTGGTTTACCGATGCCATCCATCTGTTAGAAAAAAACAACATTGGCTGGTCGTGGTGGCCTTTAAAGAAAATGGGCGTTAATAACCCGATGGAAATTAAATCGAACCCCAATTACGATGCACTGGTTAAATACCTGAACCATGGCGGTAATAAACCTAAAGATAGCAACGTATATAGTGGCCTGATGGAAGTGGCCATTTATTCGAAGTTAGAAAATACCATTATTCACCGTGATGTAATTGATGCGATGATCCGCCAGCCTTTCAGCAATGAAACCAAACCTTTTAAGGCCAATTTAATTCAGGATAAAAGCATTATTTACGCCGTTGATTATGATTTGGGAAAAAACGGATTTGCCTATTTCGATCACGATACGGCCGATTACCACACGGTTACCAATAAGCGGACGGCTGGAAACCGCGGCGGCATTTACCGCAATGATGGTGTAGATATTGCCAAAGATTCTCTTCAGTACGAAAAATATTATGTAAACCATATCGAAAAAGGAGAGTGGTTGCAATACACGGTTAAGGTGGCACAAAAAGGTAACTATACGTTAAAAATCAATGCAGCAGCAGATCAGGCCAACGGACGCATTACCGTTTTAATTGATGGTAAAACCGTTGCCAGTGATGTAGTGGTTCCAAATACCCGCAATATGAAAAAGTTTGCCACTTTCGAAATCAAAAATGTGCCTTTAAAGGCTGGGTGCCAAAAAATTAAGGTATTCGCCGCTAATGGTGGTTATAATTTTAGTTATATTCAGTTTATAAAATAAAGAGAAAAAAATATTTTGAAAGGTATAAAACGCATCCTCATTATTTTGGGCGTGATGGCAGGAGTAGTCATGATCCTTTCAAGATGCATGAATACGGACGATGATTTGCCAAAAGACATTAGGGGTGAAGCTTACACCGGTGCTGCCACTTGTGTGAAATGCCATCAGGAGATTAAGCAGTCTTTTGCGCATGATGCACATGGTTTAAGCTCTAAACCTGTGTACGATCAGGAACTGTTAAAGGTTTTTACCCCAGATGCTAATGTATTCAACTTTGATGTACACCAAAAAGTGGTTATTGAAAAAAGAGCTGGTGGCATTTTTCAGGTCGCTTATGTAGATGGAAAAGAAGTTCGTGCCGAAAAATTTGATATGATATTTGGTTCGGGCGAAAAGGCTTATACCTATGCCTATTGGAAAGGTAAAAAGCTGTACGAGCTGCCACTTTCCTATTTCTCCGGGATCCGTAACTGGGCCATTAGTCCGGGTTTCTCCAAACAAACCTTTTATTACGACAGGCCCATTGGTAGCCGATGTTTAGAATGCCATGCTTCGTACGTAGATAAAAAAGTAATCCAAACTTCAGGTGTTTCTACTGATGAGGAGTTGGAGCGTGGTACACTGATTTACGGTATAGATTGTGAACGTTGCCACGGACCTGGCCGTAAACATGCCGTTTTTCACCTCGAAAATCCAGAAGAGAAAACCGCAAAATTCATCACCATTTATAAGACGCTAAGCCGTAAACAAAAGATGGATGCCTGCGGGGTATGCCACTCCGGCAATTCCTTGGTTGCCCAAAAATCGGTTTTTGGTTTTACCCCTGGCGATAATATCGATGATTACTACGCACAGGATTTTTTGGGTTTTGGTGGTGGCGATCCGGATGTACACGGCAACCAGACCAGCATGTTAATGGGCAGCAATTGCTATCGGAAAAGCAAAGACATGACTTGTCAATCATGCCATAATACCCATGAAAATAGTAAGGGCAATTTAAAAGTTTACTCCCAACGTTGTATCAGCTGTCACCAAAGTACAAAGCACAGTGAGGTTACTTTGGCAAAAGGATCGCTCAATGCAAACTGCATCGATTGCCATATGCCTAAAGAAGCTTCTAAATTAATTACCTTTCAGCAGGCAGGTAAAGATGATTTAAGTCCTTACCTTTTACGTTCACACCGTATTGCTATTCATCCCTAGATTAATCCATAAAATCCCAAAATTTATTAAGAAATCCTCCATTATCCAATAATAGGAGTTTGATTTCGTACATTTGGTTTCTAACATAAAAATTCGATAGTAGCCAATATGTCCATAAAATACTACTTAGCCTTATTTTCCCTCCTTTTTCTATCCACCTCTATTTTTGCTCAAAAGAAATTTACCCTTAGCGGCACGATCCGTGATGCAGGTACCGGCGAAACCTTAATTGGTGCTACGGTAAGGATATCAGGGGCTTCTACCGCAGCTACTTTAACCAATAATTATGGATATTTCGCTTTAACGCAGGCCGAAGGAACTTACACGGTGGCAGTAAGTTATACAGGTTATACCGCTGTGGTTAAAACCATCAGTTTAAAAAAAGATACCAAGTTAAATGAAGAATTACGAAGTGCAAACGATCTGGCCGATGTAACGGTTAGCGCCAATAACCGTAAAAATGAAAATGTTAAAAGTGCACAGATGGGGCTGGAAAGAATTGATATGAAAACACTTAATTCCATTCCGGTATTGCTTGGCGAAAAGGATATTTTAAAAACGATCCAGCTCTTACCAGGTGTAAAATCGGGTGGCGAAGGAAACACCGGTTTCTATGTTCGTGGTGGTGCTGCCGATCAGAACCTGATCATTTTAGATGAGGCTGTGGTGTACAATTCTTCGCATCTTTTAGGCTTTTTCTCCACCTTCAATGCCGATGCGATTAAGGATGTAAGTTTATACAAAGGTGGCATGCCAGCGCAGTATGGCGGCCGTTTATCATCCGTTTTAGATGTTAAAATGGATGATGGAAACAATAAAGAATATAAATTTCAGGGCGGGATCGGTTTAATTGCTTCACGTTTAAAAGCAGAAGGCCCCATTGTGAAAGACCGTGGCTCATTTATGGTGAGTTTCCGTAGGACCTATATCGATCTGTTTTTAAGGGCTTCGCCAGATTCGTCTGTTAATGGCAGTACCCTAAATTTTTATGATATTAATGCCAAGGCAAACTATAAAATCAACGACAAAAACACCATCTATATTTCGGGCTATTTTGGCAAGGATAATATTGGTGTGAAGGATTTGTTTGAAAACAACTGGGGTAACGTAACTACCACTATCCGTTTAAACCACATTTTTAGCGATCGTTTATTCTCCAACACATCGTTCATTTACAACAATTATAATTATACTGTTCGTTTGCTCAACGATGTGACTAATTTTAAGGCCACTTCGCTGGTGCGCGATTTTAATTTTAAAGAAGATTTTCAGTATTTCAGTAACAAGCATATCCTCAGGTTTGGGCTAAATGCTACCCAGCACCGCATTTCGCCGATTGATATTGATAGCGATGCTTCCTCGCAGGTGAATTCGCTTTCGCAAGAGCGCAGGTATGGAATAGAATCTGCTGCTTATATTGCTGATGAATGGAGTGTAAATGAACACCTCAACTTTTTATATGGTGTAAGGCTGGCTGCTTTCTCTTTAATGGGCCCTGGTAATTTTAATACCTACAATGCGGCAGGCGAAATTACCTCGACAGAAAATGTAGCTAAAGGCAAATTCTATAAAAACTATCTCAATCTGGAGCCTCGTTTTTCGGTGAGTTACCTGCTTAATGAACAAAACTCAATTAAAGCATCCTACAATCGTAATACGCAGAATGTTCACATTTTAACTAATGCTACATCCAGTTCGCCAACCGACCAGTATGTGCTGAGCAGCAATAACATCAAGCCCGAAATTGCCGATCAGGTAGCCTTAGGTTATTTTAAAAACCTCAAGGAGAACACCTATGAATTGTCTGCCGAAATTTATTATAAATGGCTTCAAAACCAGATCGATTACAAGAATGCTGCCCAATTACTTGCCAATTCGAATGTAGAATCGGAGCTGATTTACGGTATAGGCCGTGCTTATGGAATGGAATTGTTTTTTAAAAAGAAATTTGGTAAGCTGAACGGCTGGGTGGGTTATACCCTATCGCGTACCGAACGTAAATTTACCGAACTGAATAACGGCAAATATTTTCCGGCCAGGCAAGACCGCACGCATGATATTTCATTGGTTGGCATTTACAACATGACCTCAAGGTGGACTTTTTCATCGAGCTTTATTTATAGTACAGGTAATGCAGTTACTTTTCCTGCAGGAAAATATACCATCGGTGGACAACCCGCTTATTATTATACCCAGCGTAATGCAGGCCGTATGCCTTACAACATGCGTTTAGATGTAAGTGCAACGTTAGCAGGCAAGAAAAAGGGTAAATACCAATCGAGCTGGAATTTTGGTATTTACAATGTGCTTGGACGTAAAAATCCTTACTCCATAGAATTTATCACCGATCCTGAAAATCCGAACAAAACTGCCGCGCAGCAAACTTCACTTTTTGGCCTTATTCCTTCTGTTACCTGGGATTTTAAATTTTAACAACATGAAAAAACTAACGATATATTTTGCCTTATTTACGCTGTGTTTCGCTTCATGTAAAAAAATTATTTCCATTGATACGGAAAATGCCGATCCACAGGTTGTTATTGAAGGAATTATAAATAACCAGTTGATTGATCAGGAAATTAAAATCAGCAAAACGATAGGTTATACCGAGGAAAATGTTTTTCCAAAAATTTCAGGTGCTACGGTTACCGTAACCGATAGCAAAGGCAATACTTTTATATTCAAAGAAGGAACTAAGCCTGGTACCTATATTAACCGCATGAAAGGGGAGCCTGGTGTTACCTATAACTTAAATGCAATTGTTGAAGGACAAAACTATACGGCCAGTTCTAAAATGCCTAATTTGGTTAAGTTGGATTCAATCGGGATTATTAATAATGTTTTTTTTGGGCGTGAGCGCAAAACAGCGGCCGCTTTCTTAAAAGATCCGGTTAACGAGGTCAATTTTTACCATTTTAACCTATATGTAAATGATGTGCTATCAAGACGCTATTATGCTTATAACGACAGGTTAACCAATGGTAATGATTTACGGATCCAGCTCTTCTTTAAACCCAACAATGACCATGACAGTGATGAGCTGAACAACAATGATAAGATTAAGGTGGAAATGGAATGTATTGACAGTAATATTTTTAATTATTGGTATGCATTGAGTCAACAGTCAGACCGTGGACCTAACCAGGGTACCACACCGGCCAACCCCACATCAAACATTACCAACAATGCCCTGGGTTATTTTAGTGCAAATACTTATCAGGTACTTACCACTACGGTAAAATAAGCATTATTAAAACTCCTGTTCAGATTTTACTGTTAAATGAATATGAAAGTATTTATAAGCGGCAACATTGCTCCGGTTGGTTTAAAGCAACTGGAAGAAAATAATATAACAATTACCCAATGGAAAGAAAACAGGCAGATTACGGCTGAAGAGCTGATTGAAGCCTGTAAGGATCAGGATGCTTTGGTCAGCGTAGGCCCTAATAAATTGAATGCCGGATTTTTAAATGCCTGTAAGCACTTAAAGGTGATTGCGCTGCATTCAGTAGGTTTCGATCAGGTTGATTTGGATACCGCCAAAAAATTGAATATCCCCATTGGTAATACGCCTGGTGTTTTAAGTGGTGCAACTGCTGATACAGCTTTTTTACTGATGCTGGCCGTATCTCGAAAAGCATTTTTTTCGCATAAGAAAATCATTCAGGGCGAGTGGAAAAACTATGAGCCTTCGCCAGAACTAGGCATTGAAGTAAAAGGCAAAACGCTCGGTATTTTTGGGCTGGGTAAAATTGGTTTAGAAATGGCCAGGAAATGTGCTGCGGCCTACCAAATGAAGGTGATTTACCATAACCGCTCGCGTAATGAAGATGCTGAAAAAGAAATCGACGCAGAATATGTATCCTTCGAAACGCTTTTGTCCCAAAGTGATGTGCTTTCTATCCATACAGCGCTAACCCCCGAAACCCAGGATAAGTTTACAATTGATATTTTTAAACAGATGAAACCCAATTCAATTTTCATCAATACAGCCAGGGGTGGTATTCATAACGAAAAGGATTTGATCAGAGCCCTGGAAGAGAAAATAATATGGGGAGCTGGTTTAGATGTAACCAATCCGGAACCGATGGATAAAGATAACCCTTTGTTAGCGATGGAAAACGTTGCCGTTCTACCACACATTGGCTCAGCCACTGAAGAAACGAGAGCAGCCATGGCCAAAATTATTGTGCAGAATGTTGTGGCAGGGTTGAAAGGGGAGCAGTTACCGTTTGAGGTGAAGTAGAATGATGTAAGATTTAAGATGTGAGATGTGAGATGTGAGATGGGAAATAAGCCAATTTCATCATCACCTTACATTTTCCATTTAGGCTATTAACCCGAACTAAATAATTATTATTTAATTAAAAATACTTTCTTATAGACGATCTATCCATGACCGATTCGTCATGCTGAACTTGTTTCAGCATCTTTTTAGCAGAAAAAGACCCTGAAATGAATTACCTTCGGTGAGCTCGCCAATGCTCGGTTCAGGGTGACGGCCGCTTGATTAAAAAGCCGATATAAACTACCTAGAGAGAATATTAATAATCCACTCAGGCTATTAACAATTTGTGAGAGGTGAGATGGATGAGGGGAGAAATAAATAATTCCATCATCCATCTCACATTTTCCATTTTACTTAACCAAGTACTTAAATACTGATCTTCCTAAATTACCATTGGCATCTATTCCTTCAATAATTACTTTATACTGTCCTTTACCATCCGCATTGTAATATTCAAAAGAAGCATTACCTGTTGCATCTGTAACTACTTTAGGGTTCCAGTAAATGGTGGTCCTTAAGTCGTTCCGGTTCATGCTGGCAGGTACATCATATTTAGGTGAATAGAACTGTTTTTCTTTGTTATAACCTTGTGGCGAGAAGGTAAGTTCGTAGTATTTTGGAAGCATATCCATTAACTGCGCTTTTGAAATCCTGGTGCCCTTTGGTGCTTTTTTCTGGTTAAATACAATTACACCGTTTATATTGTTGGCACGGTTTACCAAGCCTAAATCGTCTCTTAAAAATACTTCAACCGACTCGAGCATGTTAACATCTATTGTATTAATCTGGTTTACATCCACATTCATACCGTTAATGAAAATACCCATCGGGATTTTTTTACCCTGGTTGTAATCGCGGGTTACGTAAAAGTTATTATCGGCAAAAGTAACCCCTGCCAGCATACCCTGTAAACAGTTAATCAATAAACCGCAGCCCTTAAATCGGTCGCCACTCACTTCATGGTCGGCCATCTGGCTAAGCCCGCTCAATGCAGGATAATCCTTATGGCTTACTTTCGGAACTGCAGCGGCTTTAATGTTTACATCTTTTAAAGTATGTAGGTAAGCGTATTGTTTTTTACTATTATCCAGGTAACTGGTCAAAGTACTATCGATATTTAAAACCTCTTCGGCGGCACTAAAATTTCTGGTTAGTGTAGGTACCGGCGCACCATTTAAGCTCAAGGTCATGTTTTTATAGTTTGGATTATACTTGGCAGTAATGGTTACTTTCGATGAATCGTTAAATACCAGGTTCGAGAATTTAAAGTTTCCTACCGGATCTGTAGTGCCTTCCTGGTTAAAACGTTTATCAGGGATGCTTAAAAGCAGGGCACCTTTTCTAACCGGAATACCATTGTTCTGACGTAAAATGCCTGAAATTTCAATACCCTGTTCTGGTAAGAAATCAATTTTTGGCAGTTTATTGGCAATGATGTCGGTATATTTAAAACTGCGATAGCCCTGGGTGAGAAGCAATACATCTAAATCTGCATTTTTCCTGGCGTCGGGTGCATTAAAGTAATAATTGGCTTTTTCAATATAACCTTTAACATCGCTGCTTAATAACAGGCCTGTTAATATCGTGCTGGTGGCGTCTTCGCTTGATGGAACTTTGGTTTCATCTACAACCGCTACAGAAAAACTACCTTCTACAGGAGCACCATCTTTTTTGGCGGCCACATTTATCTTCACCTTTTTCTTAATTCCATACGTCGTTGCTGCACTGGAAAGCGTTACCGCCATGGTATTTTTGTGTTGAACAAAAACCAGTCGTTCACTCAGCGGTTTGCCAAATTCGTTAAACAGCGTAAATTGTGCAATTCCATTTGGGAATTTAGATTTAAGCACCGTAGTATTATATTCTGTATTTGATAATGCTGTTTGCGCCCCATAGCAGATAACGCCCTTACTCTGCGCAATCAGATAAAGCTTTTTTCCTTTGTTCTGTTCAAAAAAGGCATCATTAGCCAGGATTTTTATGGCAATATTATCCGGATTGCTATTGTCTATTTTCACAGCAACACCATTTGCAGCAACTGCAGGTAAATTATAAGTTTGAGTAGTGCCATCAGCATAGGTAACAGCAGCTTTGTAAGTTTTTCCAGCTTCTGCCAATAATTCAAAACTGCCCATCCCTAAATGCTGCGCTGCAAAAGTGGCAACCGTTTTGCCGTCATTATCGGTTACGGTACCTTTTGAGTTAATACCTAAACCATCACTTTTAATGGCTTTAAATGCCACTTTATTGTTAAGGCCGGCAATTAAACTTCCGCCTTCCGGGAAAAATTGAAAATCTTTGCTTACGATAGCCTTCTTAAGCGGGAAGCTACTGCTTGCCACATCCTTATCGGTGGTATTAATGCTGGTAATCAGTTCGCCTTTTTGTAATTGATATTCTGCCTTTTGTGCATTGCTCATCGCAATGGTTAAATAGCCATTGGCATCTGTTGTACCCCTGCCTTTGGCAATAACCGTATAGCTGGTAACCACCTGCCAGCTCACATTTTTATTGGCGTAGGGTTTATTGTTGGCATCTTTAAATTGTACACGCGCATCAATTTTTTCCAACTTATCTGTAGAGGTATTTTTGTAAGTGATGTGGGTTTTTACCTCTTTATCAATGGCTTCGCCTACATAGAAGGTTTTGTTGAAATAAGCCGGGTCATCGCTGTTAAGCATCCATAATGTATAAGCCCTGATATGGTAATTACCTTGTTTATAGTTAATCTGATCTAAAGGAAAGCTGCCATAAGCAAAACCACCGGTTATGGGTAACTTTATAGTCTGGATCAGCGAATCTTTCTGGTTGATCACATCTACATAGATGATTTTACTGATGCCTGATAAAAAATTCTGGTTTTCGGTAACATAAGCTTTAAACCAAACTGTATCGGCAACTGCATAATAAGGTTTGTCAAAATGAAGGTAAATCTTTTCAGCAGGGTAATTACTTAATACCTTACTGGTTTTGGCAATGATGCTGTTGATGCTAATGGTATCGGTTTGAGCCGAAGAAGAAAAACTTAGGGTGGATAAAAGCGACAGTATTATAAACGATAATCTAAAAATCTTCATGGATTGGATATTAAAGCTCGTAAATATATCCAATTATAAATAGCTGTCCTAAATTGTATGGTGGTTTAACATTTTTTTACAAAAGATTCAGGTTCATTGGCTCACTTGTCATTGGTTCATCCCCCGCATGCCGTATTCTCCTGATTCGATAGCTATAAATTTGTTTCAGGATCTAATATATGGAGGCTTTTCAGGTGAATTGTTTAAATCGGTTAATAGGTAGTAGTTTTCAAACTAATCGCCACCGTCATTGCGAGAAGGCTTTTTCAGCCGACGAAGCAATCTTTCGAGTTAAATTTATGTGTAAAGATTGCTTCACGCCATTCCACTGGCAGCGCTTCAGTTCGCAATGACGGATTTTTGTCATATAATATCTGGTATGAAAAAAATGTAAAACAAAAAAGGCCGCTAAATAAGCGGCCCGTTTTAATTATAATGGTGTTTGCCTGTTATTTCAATTCAATCAAGAACTCTTGTTTTGGTGTACGTACTTTTTTAAGGTTCACTAACCAATCACCCGCTTCGTCTCTGTATCCTAAAGGCAATAAAGTAACACTTTTTAAGCCTTTTTTGTCTAAGCCTAAAAGTTCGTCTAAAGCAGGTCCGTTAAAACCTTCCATTGGTGTAGCATCTACTTTTAACACAGCAGCTTCTGCAATGGCAATACCGAAAGCAATATAAGCCTGACGGGCCGCATGGTTAAAGTTTTCTTCTGCTGTTCTGTTTAGAAGCATACCTTTAAGTTGTGTTTTGTAAGCATCTGTAGTATCCAATGGTAAACCACGTTCGGTATTCATTCTGTCGAAAACTTCGTCTATACCTTCTTCTGTATAGTTTTCGTTTGCGGCAAAAATCAATAAGTGAGAAGAATCAATTACTTGCGATTGGTTAAAAGCAATCGGTGCAATTTTTTCTTTCAACTCCTGGTTGGTTACCACAATGATTTTAAAAGGCTGTAAACCTGATGACGTTGGTGCTAAATGTGCTGCAGCAATAATTTTATCAACCTTTTCTTGTTCAACAGGCTGACCATTCATTTTCTTAACGGCATAACGCCAGTTCAGGGCATCTATTAAGCTCATATTTTTGAAGATTTTTTTTAAATTTTATAAAGCAAATATGGAAATAAGGAATAGACCTATTGTTGATGTATGGTAAGAAAATATAATTTTGCTATTGGTTGATGTCTTACCGACTGAAATAGAATTAGGAAATGAACGGGTTGTAGGGCTTGGCGGTTTTCAGCCCCGCTTTCGCTTATAGTCCTCGCTACGCTGCTGGCTATTCCGCTCAATCAGGTTTATGAACAAGGGTTCTGCGACCTGCAACCGCAAAAATGGAATGCTGTTTTGGCCCACCTAGCCCCGGTTGTAGCGTTACCCTGCAACAACGAGGTACGAGGAAGCGAAGCGTAAAAGCGGAAAACGGGAAGAAACTTATTATTCTGTACAGACCTTGCGCTTCTTATAAAAAAAAACTATCCTTGATTTGTGTCCTCACAGAACGAAAAAGGGAATAATCAAGGCTGGTCTGTAGAGACACAACCAGGGAAAGCTTAAGGTACAAACCTTAAATCACTTCTAACCGGGAAATGATCAGATAACTTAGCCTGAATGATTTTGTAATTCAACACCTCAAGTTCTTTGGATGTAGCAATATAATCGATCTGAAAATTGGGAAATTTGCCGTTATAGGTTTTACCGAAACCGTTGCCTTTTTTAATAAAACTATTATTTAAACCGTCGGTAATTTGAGTAACCACGTAAGATGCCGGCGTATCGTTAAAATCGCCTGCTATAAGGTAAGGTGTTTTACAGGCGGCCATCTCCTTTTTCATAATGTCCACCTGACTGCTGCGTTTGAGAAAGGCATTTTTAAGCATTCTTAAAATACGTTTAGAGGGCTGCAGTTCGGTATTCATTTCTTTAACCTTATCCAAATATTCGTAATCCTGCTTTTCAAAAGAAATAGACTGAAAATGTACGTTATAGATTCTCAGGGTTTTTCCCTTAATATTTAAATCGGCATAAATACTCATGTTATTGGAGAAGCCTTCAACAAAAGGGATTTTACCAGAATTTTCGATCGGATATTTAGAAAATATAGCTAAGCCAACGGCTTCATAATCATTTTTATCGATGGGTACAAAGTAATAATATTTCGTGTTTAGTAACGCTTTCAGGCTATCAACCGTATCAAAGGCACCTTTGTAACGGGTGTAAAATTCCTGAAAGCAGATAATATCCGGATTCTGGTCTTTTACTACCTGAAGCATCTTTTCCTTTACCGATTCGGTATTGTCTTCGCCATACAATTTAAAACTGTGTACATTGTATGTCATCATTCTGATGCTATGATCAACCTTTTCAGCACTGCCTTCATCACCACCAATGGCAAAGGTTGCTTTTAAGGTTTTAGCACCCATTGCGATTACCAGAATGGTAGCGATTGCAAAAATCCATTTCTTGCTTAAAAACCACCAAACCAGGAAAATTATATTCGCAAATAAGACAAACGGGTAAGCAAGCCCGAAAAAAGCTATAATGGCGTGTTTTCTCGGATCCATATTTCCGGCCAGCACCCCTAAAAGCAAAGCAATTGCCAATAGAATCGCGATAGGCAAGAGGAGCTTATCTATGAAACTGTATTTCTTCGCTTTCGTAGCCATTAATCTTTACTTGCCTTAAATAGTTTTTCCTTTTCTACAGTTGTTAATTTATCGTAGCCTGAAGTTGATATTTTATCTAAAATGGCATCTATTTCCTGTTGTGTTACTCCGCCTTTAAATTCAGGTTTTTTAACTGGTTTTTCATTCCGTACTACCTTTAATTTTGGTTTACGCTCAAATATCTTGCTCCAATCCCGTCCGTTCTGCAAACTTTTAATGAAGGTGAAACCTAAAAGTGCACCACCAATATGCGCTAAACTTCCACCGGCATTTACAGAGCCGATAGCAATAAAATCCAGGATAAAATATACAATGGCGATCCACTTTATTTTAACCTCGCCAAAGAAAAGCAGCATAATGCTGTAATTGGGTACCAGCGTGGCTGCCGCGAAAATAATGGCCATTACGGCGGCCGACGCTCCGATAATCGTTACGCCAGCTAATCCATCAGCATAAACAGGGAATATATTTAATACAGCAAGAGCAAATAAACCACCAAATAAGCCGCCTGCAAGGTATACAAAATGAAACTGCCTGCTTTTCAGGAAATTCATAAATATGTTGCCGAACCAAAATAAGCCGAGCATGTTAAACAAGATGTGGAGAATCCCGTCGTGGAGAATCCCGTCGTGAAAAAACATATACGTAAACAGGGTATAAAAACGTTCCGGTAATTTCGGAAGACTAGCCGGCAAGCCTACATATTCCCTGATCCATAAATTGGTATCGACAGGAATACGACCTAAAAAAACAACTACGCCAATAATGGCAGTAACTAAAAAAAGGATAACATTAATCCCGATGTAAAAGAACAATGGGTTGCCCGATTGAAAAACCTTGTATTTTAAATCTTTGAAAGTATTATTCATAGAGTGTATAAAATGTATCGTTTTTATCTTTCCATATTTTAACCAGTATAAAGCCAATTAAGGCACCTCCCAGGTGTGCATAATGGGCGATGGAATCGCCTTCAAACTGGGCAACACCCAAAGATAACTCTACTAAAATATAAATGGGTATAATATATTTAGCTTTTACAGGAACCGGGATAAACATAATCAGTAGTTCGGCATTTGGATAAAGCATGCCAAAAGCAACCAACAGACCAAAAATAGCACCCGAAGCGCCAACCATGCCACCAAAGTAGATGCTTCTAAGTGTAACGGCTTGTGCCATTGAAAGCTGTGAAGTATTAAATTCGCCCTGAAATAATGCGGCAAGGTTTATTTTTCCATTATTGGTGGCGCTACCTATAATTTGGTGTACCTCATAAGCCTGTACTGCCCACTGTAGGGCCAATGCTCCCAAACCAGTAATAAAATAAAAAATGATAAACTTTTTGCCGCCCCATCTCGATTCAAGGATGCTTCCAAAGGAGTACAACGCAAACATATTAAAGAAAATATGCGCTATGCCACCATGCATAAACATGTAGCTAATGGGTTGCCATATCTCAAATTTAGGCGAATCAAAATAATAAACAGCTAAAATATCATCCAGATGAAGGCTAGTTAATAAATAAGTGGCTACGAAAAATAAGACGTTAATAATCAGTAGGTTTTTTACTACTGGTGGAATATATATGTTGTTCATTTAATTTAAAATGGGTTAACTGGTTAATTTTTAAATCGGTTAACTGTTATTTATCTAATAGCCTCTTTTAAAGGGAGGTATGTTTGTTGCCAGATTTTTATATTTTAAGAATCCCCAGGCTTTAAGTCTTCTGGTTCTGTCTGCTCCATATCTTCTGACCTCTACTTCCCAACTTCTGTCTTTTTTCACCATATAAGACATTTAAGGGCATCAAAGCTTTAGTGCTTTCGATCTACTGCTTAGTCTGTCTGCTCCATATCTTCGGATCCTCGACTTCCCGACTCCAAACCCTCACTCCAAACTAAAAACCACTATCCCTTCTCAAACTTCTTATCCAGCTCTGCCAGTGTAATGGTTTGGATAATCGGTTTGCCACTTACACTAAAGTTAGGCGTTTTACAGGCAAAAAGCTCATCAATTAGTGTATTCATTTCTTCCTGACCAAGACTTGTTCCGGCTTTTATGGCGCTGTTTTTTGCCAGGCTTCTTGCCAGGCTATCGCGTTTGCTCAACTTTAATTCTTGTTGTGAGTTTTTAAAGCCCTCAATCAATTGCTCAAATAATTGCGTTTCGTTGATGTTGCTGCTGCCCAGGTCAACCGGAACACCTTCTACTACCAACGTATTTTTCCCGAATTCCCGTACATCAAAGCCCAGGCTTTTTATATCATCCAGTAAACTTTTGGCCAGTTCGAAATCATTCGCATTTAGCGTAATGGTTTGCGGAAATAAACTCTGCTGCGATGCGCCTTTGCGGTCATCCAGATGTACGAGAAAACGCTCGTAAAGGATCCGCTCGTGTGCCATTTGTTGGTCGATCACCATCAACCCCGACTTGATCTGCGAAACAATATAGCGGTTATGTAATTGCATATATTGTTTCTGCTTCGTTTCCAAAACAGTTTCATCCTCATAAATAGAGGTTTGCTCTACAACAGGCTGTTCGGTTATATCGTAAAGCGAACCCCAGTTTTTGGCGCTCGGTTTTGCATCGTAATTTCTTGGCGAAGAGGCATAACCGGAGGTAGAACTGCTGTCATTCGCAAAAGGATTGAAATCAGGATTGAAATTAATACTCGGTGGTACAATATCTTCAACTGCCTTATGAGTAATCATATTGCTGAAACCTGTTTCCTGATCAAAATCCAGCGTCGGGGCAATATTATACCGGCCAATAGAACGTTTTACAGCCGATCTCATGATGGCGTAAATCGACTTTTCATCCAGATATTTAATTTCTGTTTTGGTAGGGTGTACGTTTACATCGATTTTTGAAGGGTCGATCTCGATAAACAATACATATAACGGGTAACTATCATCAGGCAGTAACTCTTCAAAAGCAGAGCTTACTGCATGATTTAAGTAGGGGTCTTTAATAAAGCGGTTATTTACAAAAAAGAACTGTTCACCCCTGGTTTTTTTTGCAAAAGCAGGCTTGCCGATGTATCCTTTTAAGTTAATAATCGTGGTTTCTTCCTCAACAGGGACCAAACGTTCGTTATAGTTGTTGCCAAAAAGATGGACGATGCGCTGTTTTAAGTTGCCCTTTGGAAGGTTGAAAATTTCAACCCCATCATGGTGCAGGCTGAGAAAAACACCTGGATGTGCCAATGCTACGCGTTGAAATTCATCTATGATGTGACGCATTTCTACCGGGTTGCTTTTCAGGAAGTTCCTTCTGGCTGGCGTATTAAAAAACAGGTTTTTAATGGAAATCTGCGTTCCGGGAGACGTAGCTACCGGTTCCTGATTGGTTACCTGAGCGCCTTCGATAGAAATGCAAGTGCCTATTTCATCTTCGTGCCTGCGGGTTTTCATTTCTACCTGTGCAATGGCTGCAATAGAAGCCATGGCCTCACCACGAAAACCCATGGTACGGATGGCGAATAAATCTTCTGCTTTTTTTACTTTCGATGTAGCATGGCGTTCGAAACACATCCTGGCATCGGTAACGCTCATTCCACAGCCATTATCAATAATCTGAATCAATGCCTTGCCTGCATCTTTTATTACCAGTTGAATCTTATCTGCACCAGCATCTATCGAATTTTCGAGCAATTCTTTTACCGCAGAAGCAGGTCGTTGAACCACTTCTCCGGCAGCAATCTGATTGGCAACAGCATCAGGCAATAAGTGAATAATATCAGTCATGTATTAAGGCAAAGTGAATTTGCTAAATTATGCAAAATAAGCTTAAAGAACCTGATTTGTTTAAAACTCAACATATAAATGACTGTGGGTAAATAGGATTGAATTGCTGCCCGTCATTCTGAACGCAGTGAAGAATCTTTGTAAGGAACAATTTGTTATTCTTGCCTCAGTTTTGTTTTTTTGAAAAGCAGGGTTCTGCACCAATCGGTTCCGGTAGTCCTGCTGTACACTATACTTTTTGGCTGCCCTTCGACTCCGCTCAGGGTGACAGCCAGAAAAGGTGCCGTTCCCATCAGGTTTATTTTACATGGGCCTGCCGTTCTGAACTGGTGAAGAATTTTTGCTTGTTTACGGGTATTTAATCAATCAAGCTATATTTCCGTGCTTTCTGTGTTTCCGTGGCAAAAAATTGTGGTATAGTTATAAGGTCATAGCGAGACGCTAAGACCAGGGTTGATCAAGTCAAGCTATATTTCCGTGCTTTCTGTGTTTCCATGGCAAAAAATTGTGGTATAGTTATAAGGTCTTAGCGAGACGCTAAGACCAGGATTGATGCACGATTGAGTCGTCTTTCTGTAAAACCGAATTTACAAATCCAAATGCTTTCATTTTTCTATCTTTAGCGGAATGAAATCCATCTTATACAGTCTTTTTCTGGCATTGTTGTTTACTTCCTGCGCCAAAAAGGAAGCGGTTGATGTCATTGTTTACAATGCAAGGGTTTATACCGTTAACAGTAAGTTTGATACGGTTGAAGCGTTTGCAGTAAAAAATGGAAAAATCCTGGCACTGGGTAGAAGTGATGAGATAAAAGATCAATATGCAGCAAAAGAAGAAATCAATGCGAAAGGCAAAGCCATTTATCCCGGTTTTATAGATGCACATGCCCATTTTTATGGCTATGGACAAAGTTTGCAAACCGCTGATCTGCGGGAAACCAAATCCTGGGATGAAGTGCTTACCCGTTTAACTGATTTTGCCAGAACGCATCCCGATGGCTGGTTAATCGGCAATGGCTGGGACCAAAACGATTGGGACAATAAAGCCTTTCCTACAAATGAAAAGTTGACCGCTCTTTTTCCAGATCGACCGGTATTTTTAAACCGGATTGATGGACACGCCGCCATTGCAAACCAAAAAGCCCTGGATGAAGCTGGGATTAAAAGTGAGCAAAAATTGGCAGGTGGCGATATGCTTACCCAAAACGGCAAACTTACTGGCGTGTTGATTGATAATGCAGTAGCGTTAGTAGAGCGTAAAATCCCATCGCCAGATGCTAAACTGGCCGAAAAGATATTTATGGATGCGCAGCAGAACTGTTTCGCTGCTGGTTTAACCACCATTGATGATTGTGGATTAAGTTATCTGACGGTTGAGTTTATCGAAAAACTGCAGCAATCGAAAAAACTGAAAATAAGGCTATACGTCATGCTTTCAGATGAGCCTGATAATTATACCTATCTTTTTAACCGTGGCCCGATCAAAACCGACCGGTTAAATGTTCGTGCTTTTAAGGTGTATGCCGATGGCGCTTTAGGTTCGCGTGGTGCCTGTCTGCTGCATCCTTATCACGATATGCCAGATAAAACCGGTTTTTTATTAAGCGATCAGAAACATTTTGAAGAAGTGGCCGCAAAAATAGCTGCCAATCATTTCCAGATGTGTACCCATGCCATTGGAGATTCGGCCAATCGCGTAATCCTCAATATTTACAATAAAATTTTAAAGGGTAAAAACGATCAGCGCTGGCGGATTGAACATGCCCAGGTAGTTAATGCTAAAGATTTTAACCTGTTTGGAAACGCCAGTGTTATTCCTTCCGTGCAACCTACACATGCCACTTCCGATATGTATTGGGCGAAACAGCGTTTAGGTGGTGAAAGGTTAAAAAATGCATATGCCTACAAACAATTGCTAAAACAAAACGGTTGGATTCCATTAGGTACAGATTTTCCTGTAGAAAACATTAATCCATTATTAACGTTTTATGCAGCAACGGTAAGAGCAGATGCAAAAGGTTTTCCGAAGGGAGGTTTTCAGGTAGAAAATGCCCTGACACCTGAAGAGGCCCTACGCGGAATGACGATATGGGCAGCAAAAGCCAATTTCGAAGAACATGAAAAAGGTAGCCTTGAGAAAGGCAAATTAGCCGATTTTGTTATGCTTGATCACGATATTTTGAAATCAATGCCACAAAATATATTAAAAACCAAAATTTTAAAAACCTATCTGAACGGAGAAAAAGTATATGAAGCGAAATAGATTGTGTATTATGGCTGTAGCATTTTGTTGCAATATTTTATGTTTAATGGCCTGCGCACAGGATCATACAGCGAATGAAAAAAAATTGGCTATTGCGAATGCAATTGCTAACACAACGGTTTTGTTAAACAATCAGGATGGAATTATTCCTTTAAAATCATTAGCAAAAAAAAATATCGCTTCGGTTAGCCTTGGCTTTGCCTATAGCAACGTTTTTGATAGTCTGGCTAATAAATATGATAAGGTCACCTCGTTTTCTACTAATTCTTATAAAGATAGCCTGAATTTGAATGATCTGGAAGATGACCTTAAATATTTCAATACCATTTTAGTTGCGATTGATGATCAGCAGGTAACTAAGGCCCGATACATTAACTTCATTAACAGTATTAGTAAAAATAAACAGGTAATTGTTTCATTTTTTGGCAATGGACCCGGTTTAAAATCATTCGATCTGTTAAGATCGCCGATTATATGGACCAGTCAAAACAATGCTGATGCTGCGGCTATTGTACCGCAGTATATTTTTGGAGGTATGGCTGCTTCAAATAAGTTAACCACTGCTTATTCTGCCCGTTATACGATGGGGTCTGGTTTTACGACAACAGCTACGCGATTAAAATATACCGTTCCGGAAGATGCTGGTTTAAATGCTAACAACTTAAAAGAAATTGATGCTATTGCTGCCGAAGCTATCGCACAAAAAGCTACTCCAGGATTAGTGGTTTTGGTGGCGAAGGATGGTAAAGTAATTTTTAATAAGGCTTATGGTAATCATACCTATGATAGCAATGTGCCAGATAAGGTAACCGATATTTTTGATCTTGCATCCGTAACGAAAATAACGGCAACTACACCAGCGGTAATGCGCTTGTTTGAAGAAGGAAAACTGAAACTGGATACCAATATCGGGGCGTACATTCCTAAAGCACGCACTACGCCTATGAATAATATTCAGGTACGCGAAGTGATGTTGCACCAGGCAGGTTTTATCCCTTACATTCCTTTTCATGATTACGTTAAAACCGGCGATTATAGCAGAGATTCATCTGCAGCCTATCCAACCAAAGTAGCCGATAATTATTATATCAAAAAAGGCTTTTTTAAAGATTTCATGTGGCCTAAGATGCTAAATTCGCCCATCAAAACGCGGGGTAAATATGTGTACAGCGATATAAGCATGTATGTAATGAAAGATATTGTAGAGCATATTAGCGAGGAGCCTTTAAATCAATACACTTACGAAAACTTTTACAAGCCACTAGGGATGCAAACGGCAGGTTTTCTGCCGCGCAACCGTTTTAAACCGGAGCAGATCATTCCAACCGAAGATGATAAGTATTTTAGAAAAACCTTACTTGTAGGTTATGTGCACGATCAGGGCGCGGCCTTAGCAGGTGGAGTTTCAGGTCATGCCGGTTTATTTGCCAGTGCCAACGATCTGGCCATTATTTACCAGATGTTGTTAAACCGTGGTACCTATGGAGGAGAAACTTATTTCAAAAATACAACGGTAGATCTTTTTACTTCCAAACAATCAAATGTGAGCCGCAGGGGTTTAGGTTTCGATCTTTGGGACCCGGATAGCACCAAACATTATCCTTCTGATCTGGCCTCACCACAAACTTATGGTCATACCGGATATACCGGAACCTGCGTTTGGGTAGATCCGTCACGGGGGTTGGTTTATGTATTTTTATCTAACCGTGTAAATCCAACTGTTACCGATAAACTTTCCAATTTAAAAATCAGGGGTAGAATTCAGGATGTAATCAATAAAGCCATTGATGAATCGAAAAAATAGAACTTGGTGTATTATTCAGAGTTGTCAACTTTAATAGCCGGTTTGCTATAAAGTTGACAACTCTGAGCGCTAATTGCAAATGACATCATCCTTTAACTTACAGGTTATGTCGTATCCGCTTAAAGTCTATTTCACGGAAATAATTAAGTAAATTTTTATCTAATTGCTGATTTAAGGGGATTAAGAAGAAGGACAGTCTACTGCCTGTGTACATCTTTAAACATCATAATATCCAATAACTTTTGTTCCTTTTCATTGTCGAATCCACATGAACTTTTAAATTCTTTTGGGTTTTTATAGGTGCCGAATAACATATCCCACCAAACAATATCCCCATAATTGTGAATGTGTTTTTCATATTCGTGATGAATACGATGCATTTCCGGCCGCTGGAAAATATAGCCAATCCATTGTGGCGTTTTCATATTGGTATGGTAGAAAAACTCGCCTAAGGCGGTACATAGGGTGTAAATAGCCCCTGCTTCGGGATTTAGACCTAGCAAGGTGTAAACTAAAAGGCTTCCAATAATCGAATTTACAGTCATTTCCAATGGATGTTTATAAAAGGAGGTAATCACCTCCAGGCGTTGTGGGCTATGATGAATCTGATGAAAACCCAGCCATAAAAAATCTATTGTATGTCTCCAACGGTGCCACCAATAAAAAATAAACGTCGCAATAAAATAGGCTATGATTCCACCCAGCCAATTGGGCATGTAGTTTGAAAGGTGGAATAGCGAAACAGAAGATAGCCATTTCTCCCAGGTAAAGCCAGCTAAAAGAACGATGCTCAATTGGATGAAATTAATTCCTAAAACCCTAACGGTCCAGGTTGAGACCTTTGGCAACTTCCAGCCCGGTTTAATTTTTTCAATAAGAAAGCAGCATCCGAATACGATAAAGATTATAATTAACATAGATTTAAGATTTATTGATTCAAATCTATGGATGTATAAGTTGCTGATTTTTGATAAAAGTCAAAAAACAAATTTACTTTCTAATCCTGCTTAATGTTTCCTGCGAGATGCCTAAATAAGAGGCAATATGGCCTAAAGAGACGCGCTGGAAAAGTGTGGATTTCGCTTGAGTAGGTTTTCATAACGTTCTTTCGCGCTTAACATCCGTAATTCATTAGTTTGTAGTTCATTACGGATATAGTAATATTCTGTCAGTTTCCGGCCAATAAAATTGAACTCCATAAACTTGCGATATATTTCGTCCAGTTTTTCTTTTTTTACAACTACCAAGGTTGTGTTCTCCATTGTTTCAATATATTCGAAACTCGGCTGCCCGGTAAAGAAACCATAAACAGAAATCAATAATTCGTTTTCGAATAAAAACCAGGTATTGGTCTGCTTGCCATCTTTATCAAGATAATATACTCTTGCGGCTCCTGAAACAATAAAATAGATGGCATTGCTGCTTTCTCCAGCGCTTAATATTACGGTCTTCTTTTTGACTTGAGCAATATGGCTATTTTTAACAATAGCAGATTTGAGTTCTTTACTAAGGGGGTGTATGGCGCTAAAAACCGAAAATAAGTTTTGATAGTTTTCTAGATAATCCTCTGGTAACATAATTTTGTTAATGAAACACTATCATAAATCTAAGATTTATATGTCAATATGTAAAAGTGAGTGACTCTTTTAGCTAATGGTCAAAGGACCAAAAAAAAGCACCGGCTGAAACTGGTGCTTTTAATGTTTTTTATAAAATTCGCTGGAGACTCAAGACTGGGGACTCCCAACTCCATACTACTTCTTCAATCCAATTTCCCTTAACCTTTCATCCAGGTATTCACCAGCCGTCATATCGCTATAGGCTTTAGGGTGTTCCGCATCAATGGTTGATGGTAAACTGGTTAAATCCATATCGCTGCGCGGGTGTAAAAAGAATGGAACAGAGTAACGGGAAGTTTTCATCAACTCACGTGGCGGATTTACTACCCTGTGCGTTGTCGATTTTAGTTTATTATTGGTTAAGCGCTGCAACATATCACCTACATTTACCACAATATCAGTATGGTGTGCTTTAATTGGCAACCATTCGTTGCTTCTTGTTAACACCTCAAGACCATCGGCACTGGCACCAATTAACAAGGTGATCAGGTTGATGTCTTCATGTGCGCCTGCGCGTACCGCATCATCCGGAATGGTTTCAGGGTTTTCGATCGGGAAGTAATGGATACCTCTCAAAATAGAATTTCCATTATGGACATGTTGATCGAAATAATTGATCGGCAACTCTAAATAAGTGGCAATGGCACGCAATAAGTGCGTTCCGTTTTCTTCCAGTTTTTTATAGATTTCTCCCGTTACCTTATTAAAGTCAGGTAATTCCTCTAAAATTTCATTATCAGGATATTCATTTTTAACCGGATCGCCATCGGTTACTTCTTGCCCAATCTGCCAGAATTCTTTTAAATCAGGTGTCTTTGCACCCTTAGCCGTCTCTTTACCCGCGCTGGTATAGCCGCGCTGGCCTGCCAATTCTGGTTTTTCATATTTCCTTTTGATTTCAACGGGTAACGAAAATGCCGCTTTGATGTTTTCGTAAAGTTTATCAATCAATTCCTGACTTAAACCATGGTTGGTAATGGTAACGAAACCAGAATCGTTAAAAGCCCTGCCTAATTCATCAGAAAACCTTTTACGATCTTCTTCAGAACCGTTGATGTAGGAACCTAAATCTAAACAGGGGATATACGGTGTAGACATAATCTTATATTTATAATGTTGTACGAATTTAAAAAAGAATTGTTAATAAGTGTGTTTTGATAATAAAATAACGACTTAAATATTTGTTATTTAATGTATTAAGTTGTTAACATTACCAGCAGAATCAACAATTTGTTGCGATTGTCATACAAAATCCATTATTGATTTAATACAAACTACACCCTTTTATTTTGCGTATAATTAGATATAAATAAAAACACACATGAGAAAAATATTTTTGATCCTACTTGCCATACTGTCGTTAAACCAGGCAAATGCACAAGGAAAAAAGACGGAAAAGGCGACTTTTGGTATGGGCTGTTTTTGGTGTACCGAAGCGATATTTCAAAGATTAAAAGGTGTAATCTCTGTAAAATCAGGTTATGAAGGCGGTACGTTGAGCAACCCAACTTACGAAGAGGTTTGTACAGGGGCTACCGGGCATGCCGAGGTTTTGGAGATTGCCTATAACCCAATGGTGATTTCTTACGATGAGCTATTGGAAGTTTTTTGGAAAAGCCACGATCCGACTACACTAAATCGCCAGGGCGCAGATAGCGGTACACAATACCGATCGGTAATTTTTTATCATTCAGCAGAGCAAAAAGCATTGGCAGAAAAGTACAAGGCCGAATTAAACAAAACCAATGCTTATGGCAAGAAAGTGGTGACGGCAATAGAGGCCGCAAAGCCTTTTTATGTCGCTGAAAATTATCACCAGAATTATTTTAACAAAAACGGGAGTGAGCCGTATTGCCGGTTGGTTATCCTTCCAAAAATACAGAAACTGGAAAAAGTATTTAAAGCTAAGCTTAAAAACTAATTCGGAAAATACAGTTCCACTCAATATTGAATTTATGTCTCATTGAGCCTGTCGAAACGATTATCCTATTTAGGTAGTTCCTGCGACAGGCTCATGATGAAATACCATTTAACCTTTTTCCTTATGGTAAAAAGAATTGTACTTAATATTGATACGCCGGAAATTTTAGCTGCGGCCAGTTTCTATAAAAACATTTTGGGACTTGATCTAATCATGGACCATGGCTGGATTGCAACTTACGGTGCGATAGGTGAAAAGATGGATGTACAGATCAGTTTCGCGTCTGAAGGAGGATCAGGTACACCAACGCCAGATTTATCCGTTGAGGTAGACAATGTTGATGATGTATTTGAAAAGGTAAAAGCGGCCGGGCTTCCTGTAGAATACGGACCGGTTAACGAACCATGGGGTGTAAGGCGGTTTTACACCAGAGATCCATTTGGTAAGTTGGTTAATATTCTAAGCCATGTTACCGTTTAATTATCAATGCGATTAGCAGTTTTAGTAGCCAGCTTTTTGTAAACTTCAACCTGCATTTTTTGTTTTTAATTGATCAAACTGTTTTTTGGATTAAAATTTGATTATTAATTGTTAAAAAACTAGAAATATTTCTAATTTTTGAGCAATTTTTTAAGATTTAATCTCTCCAAAATTCGTGGTATGTTTAAAATCATTCTAAATTTGTAACTCCTTTAAGCTAAGATGACAAAAAAGAAAAAGACAGTTGGCAAAACTGACGCTGATGTAATTTTGATAGGGGCTGGCATCATGAGTGCAACCCTTGGTGTTTTATTAAAACAATTAGAGCCGAATTTAAGCATAGAAATTTACGAACGTTTAGATATTGCGGCAGCAGAAAGTTCTGATGCATGGAATAATGCTGGTACAGGACATTCGGCTTTTTGCGAATTAAACTACACCCCCGAAAAGAAAGATGGTTCTATCGAAATAAAAAAAGCGGTTCAAATTGCAGAGCATTTTGAGGTTTCCAAGCAATTTTGGTCATATCTGGTGAGCAAGGGACTGGTATCTGATCCCTGCAATTTTATCCGCAATATTCCACACATGAGTTTTGTTTGGGGTAAAAAGAATGTCGAATATCTTAAAAAACGCTATGATGCCTTAACTCAATGCGATCTGTTTAGCGACATGCAATATACAGAAGATGCTGAGCTTGTAAAAAGCTGGGCACCATTGATTATGGATGGTCGTAAAAAAGGCGAGAAAATTGCGGCTACTAAAATGGATTTGGGTACTGATGTCAACTTCGGTACGTTAACCCGCGATATGTTTAACCACTTAAAGGAAGAAAGCAACGTTAACCTGTATTTCAATCACGAAATCCGCGACTTAAAGAAGAATAAGGATGGGAACTGGATTGTAAAGGTTAAAGATCTGGAAAGTGGCGACAAACGCAAAAGAGTAGCTAAATTTGTATTTATCGGTGCCGGTGGCGGGTCATTGCCGTTGTTGGAAAAATCTGATATCCCGGAAGGAAAAGGATTTGGCGGTTTCCCGGTTAGCGGACAATGGTTAAAATGCACCAACGAAGAAATTATCAAAAAACACCACGCCAAAGTTTACGGTAAGGCTGCGGTTGGCGCTCCACCCATGTCGGTACCGCACCTGGATACGCGAATGATTAATGGCAAGCAGGCATTGTTGTTTGGGCCATATGCAGGTTTCTCGACTAAATTTCTCAAAAACGGATCGTTTTTAGACTTACCAAAATCAATAAAATTTAACAATATCCGACCAATGATTTCGGCTGGTTTACATAACCTCGATTTAACAAAATATTTAATCGAACAGGTTAGGCAGTCGCCAGAAGATAGATTGGAAGCATTAAAAGAATATCTACCAACTGCTGAGCTAAAAGATTGGGAATTGGAATATGCTGGTCAGCGCGTTCAGGTGATTAAAAAGGATGAGAAAAAAGGTGGGATTTTAGAGTTTGGTACAGAGGTGGTTAGTGCTGCCGATGGTTCTATCGCGGCCTTGTTGGGCGCATCTCCCGGAGCATCAACAGCGGTTTCTATTATGCTCGACTTGTTAAATCGTTGTTTTGCCGATGATTTGGCCACTGATGAATGGCAGGCAAAAATCAAAGAGATGATTCCTACTTATGGAAAACCACTTGCTCAGGATCCTGAATTGTGCAGAGAAACCAGAACAAGAACATCAAGGGTGTTGAAAATAGAAAACACGGTAGTAGCTTAAGCTATAATAAATCAAATATTATTTAGGTCTCGGTATAAATCGGGACCTTTTTTTTGAAAGTACCCTTGGTCTGTGAGCACATATCTGTTCGTAGAGTTAAGCGTAGCGTCTCCTACGGATTTACAAATGGAATTGAGTTTACAAACTCAATAATAGGCGCAGCTGAGATTCTCTTTTCGTTGTTCATCCATATCGTTTCAGAATACTCCGGAGACCTGGGAGAGTTAGGTGCGTCCCGTAAGGACGTGTTATGGGTAACCTAAAAAGGAAGTAGCTTTTTCGTTCCGTAGGAACGTTTGGTGAAAGGATAACAAGTCTTCGATAACTTGTCAGACGCTGAACGTCGCTTTTTTAAAAAAACAACCGCAAAAAAAAGGTATCCAATTGCTTGAATACCCTTTGTCTGAATTTTTCTATCGTTATGCCGCGATCACTTCTGCAACTTCATCAGCAGAAATATCGCTATGCGATGCTTCTAATACACAATCACCATTTTTAATCAATAAAATCTGCGGTGATTGATGTGCTACCTGAAATACTTCTGCAATCTGGTTAGAAATATCGCGATAGCTGATTAAATCTAAAAAATAAAGTTTTGTTTCCGACGGAATAACATCCCAGTCAAATT
Organism: Pedobacter suwonensis; assembly: GCF_900111825.1. Taxonomy (GTDB): domain Bacteria; phylum Bacteroidota; class Bacteroidia; order Sphingobacteriales; family Sphingobacteriaceae; genus Pedobacter; species Pedobacter suwonensis. Next base: position 170,172 of record NZ_FOJM01000009.1, on the reverse strand, counting down.
CGAAATTCTTTTTAGCCATTAAACTAATTGAACAACGTGTGCTGTGTTTAAAAATAAGACTAAAACCGCTTGCATTCTTGATCTCGTCAAGCTGCTCCATTGAAGTTAAGTTAACCCAAGTCATGATATTTATGATATGATTTACAGAATAACAATTGCAGCTTAATAAAGTTCTGCAAATGACCTGAATATGAAGATTAGAAATAGTTGGGTTAGTTTCTTCTGCGTCTTCCTTCAGGATAAGATCCATAGGCCGGGCAAAGTTTAGAAGAACAAGATTCTAAAATGGTAATGGTGCAGAACACCGCCAATAATAAGATGGCTACTTTTTTCATCTGTTTAATTTTGTTTCAATGGTAATGAAGCGATCACGAACTGGTCCTGATGGCATCATCTGATCTGATAAATTTTAAACGCCTAAGTTACAAATAATTATTAAAAGACAAGTTTAAATTTGCGCAGAAAAATCAGCCATTTTAATAGCGGTAATTGCAGCTTCATCGCCTTTGTTACCGTGTTTGCCGCCTGCACGGTCTTGAGCCTGCTCCAGGTTGTTGGTCGTTAAAACGCCAAAAATAACCGGTTTACTATATTTAATACCAACGTTGGTTATTCCTTGTGCTACCGCATCGCAAATAAAATCGAAATGTTTCGTGTCTCCTTGGATGACGCAACCCAGGCAGATTACGGCATCTATATCGCTTCTTTTGCTCAATAAAATTTCTGCGCCGCTCGTTAATTCAAAACTGCCCGGTACGGGTAAAGAAATTATATTTTCTTCAGCAACGCCATTTGCCAGCAGGGTTTTCAATGCGCCGTTGTATAATGCACCCGTAATTTCGGCATTCCACTCGGCTACAATAATTCCGAATTTATAATTTTCACCACTAGGAACCGTAGTGTGAGAGAAATCAGATAGATTTTTTAATTGTGTTGACATCAAGCAAAGATAATGTTATGCATTGAATGTTAAAAACCTTAATGTTTGTGGCTTGTAACATTTGGTTCATCAACACTTAGATTCGTATAAAAATCAGATAAAATCTAAATTGCTTATGGAATTTAAGCCTTCATTCCATCAATATTAAAAACGCAATCCATACTTATGAAAATATTATTACGTATCTCCACATTATTTCTTTTTATCCTTTTGTTTTCCTTTAATGTTTCTGCACAGCATAAATTTACGCTGATCGATTTTTACAGGGTAGATTCCATTGCAACCCAGGCGAAACCTAAAGATGCGCTTGCATTGATTGACAAGATATATAAGCAGGCCAGGCAAACGGACAATATGCCTTTGCTTATTAAATCAGTTATTTATCGGATGATGTTTCAAAGTTACCTGGAAGAAAATGCCTTTGATAAAATTTTGATGGATTTGCGTAAAGATATTGGCAATGCCAAACAGCCTGCTAAAAGCATTTTACAATCACTTTTAGCAGAAACCTATTGGAACTATCTTAAACAAAACCGTTGGCAGATTAATGAGCGTACGCGGGTACAGGGTGATATTGGAGAGGATATTAAAACCTGGGACATCAAAAAACTGAATGATGAAACCGTAAAATATTACCTTTTATCTTTAAAAGACAGCCAGATTTTACAACAGACAAAAGTAGATACTTTAGATGCCGTTTTGGTCGGCGATAAAACATACAGAAGCTTCAGGCCTACAATATACGATCTGCTGGCCCACCGTGCCATTGATGTTTTCAGCAACACTCAAATAGGCCTCACACTACATGATGATGAATCAATTGATATGAGCAATGTTGATTGGTTGGGAAGCAGACAGGTATTCTTAACTACTGAAATACCTATCGATAGTACCTCTTTTAAAACGCAGGCTTTGCAGCTGTTTAAAAACCTGATCGCATTTCATCAGAAAAGTAATAATTTTTCAGCACTGGCAGATGTGGATTTAAAACGGTTAAAATTTGTATACCAGCATTTTGTTGGCGACGGTCAGGAATTATATAATAATGCCTTAAGCCGGTTGGCTGAGCAAAGTATTAAAAGCGAGGTTTTTGCTGATATTTTGTTTGAGCAGGCCGTTTTACATAAAAATGCACAGTTACCTATTGATACCAATAAGCAGAACCTGATTACGGCGGTTGCTTTGGCCGAAAAAGCGGTAAATACCTTTCCAAAGAGCATTGGGGCTGAGAACGCCAGAAATTTAATTGAAGATATTAAAAGCAGTAGTTTATCGGTTCAGGTAAAAGAATTTATACAGCCCGATCGGCCAGGCCAATTATATTTATCATATAAAAACACTGATAGTGTACAGCTGAGGCTATACCATTCGCCCGAATTTAAAAATGAATATGAACAGTTTAACAATAAAGCCGGTTTCTTAGCTTTTTTGAAAAATAATAAAGCTTTGAGGCATTGGATAATAGCTGTCCCCCGGACTAACGATTATCAAACCCACAGTTTAGTAGATAAAATGGAGGGATTGCCTTTTGGCAGTTATACTTTAATTGCACAAACCATTAACCGCAACCAGAACGATACCGTTTATAGCAACATCAATTTCAAGGTTACGGCTATGGCAGTGATTAATAGGCGTAATATCGAAAAACACGAATTTTTTGTCAGTCAGCTGAACAATGGTACACCGTTAAAAAACGTAAAGATTCAGCAACGGAGATATGATTATAATACCCGGAAGTTTATTGATGGCGCCTTAATTACAACCAATGATAAAGGTTATGCCAGTACATATGAAACCGACAGAAATATGGCTTACGCGGTAGTTACGCTCGGAAAAGATGAATTGAAATTATACATCAACAACTATAACGGCTACCGGGATGATGAAGATGATGAACGGGTGATTCTTTTCACCGATAGGCCTATTTACCGCCCCGGGCAAACCGTTTATTATAAAGGATTGTGTTTAAAAATCCTGAACGGAGAAAATAAAATCCAAATAAATAAAGATGTTGATGTTTCTTTTAATGATGCCAATGGAAAAGAGATTACCACGACGAAACTGATGAGTAATGATTATGGCACATTCCAGGGCTCTTTTACCATCCCGATGGGCATATTAAACGGGAGCATGGAAATTGAAACCGATTATGGCCGCATTGCTGTACAGGTTGAAGAGTATAAGCGTCCTACTTTTGAAGTAGTATTTGATAAACCCAACAAACATTATAAATTGAACGATAGCATCAGAGTTGAGGGTAAAGCCAGTTCATTTTCGGGCTATTCGGTAAGCAACGCGAAGGTGGCTTATAAAGTTTTTAGAAACCTGATGTATGATTACAGACTTAGCTATGGGCAACCGAGTACAGTTTATGGTTCGGGGATAAATGTTGCAAGAAAACAGGTAGCCATTGGTAAAACAAATACGAAAGCGGACGGTAAATTTGAGATTACCTTTTTTGCAAATGCTACGGATACCAGTAAAAATTATGTCTACGAAATCGTAGCCGATATAACCGATTTAAATGGGGAAACCCGTTCAAAGACGATCAACCTTACTGTAGGGAAGAAAGACATTATGCTTAACATCAGTACAGCACAAGTGGTGTATTTGAGCAATAAAGCAGATAGCCTCTCTTTTTCGGTTACCAATTTAAATCATCAGGCCATTAAAGCTGATGTGAAAGCAGAATGGAGTTTACTCCAGGCACCATCCAGGTTGATGAACAAAAGTCCGTTTTATGCCGAAAACTATGCTATGAGCAAGGAAAATTTTATTAAAAACTTCCCTGATGATGATTATAATAATGAACTTGAAGTAACCAAATGGCCGGTAAAATCAGTAGAATTTACACAATACCTCAGTGCCAAAAATGGAACCGGAAATTTGAGTTTCAGCCAGAAAGACCTGAAGCCAGGTTATTATAAAATAAGTTTAACGGCAGTAAACGGACAAAATGATACGGTTAAACTAGATAGATATCTTGTCGTTTATCATGATATGCCAGCTGTAATACAATCAAACATCGAATGGGTTACACCGGAGGTTACGGTGATCAAACCCAATGAAAGTGCCATTTTCCGTTTGGCCGGTTTAACAGAAAACAGCAAGGCTTATTACGAAGTTTATTATCGCGATAGCATAGCCGAAAAAGTGTGGATTAATTTATCGCCAAAACAGACCATTGTTAAAATACAACCAAAAGTTAATGCTGAAGATGGTTTTGCCGTACAGTTTACGATGGTACATCAGGGGACCCTTTATAACTCCATGCAGCTGGTTCAAATTGTTGATCCAAAGAAAGAACTGAACGTCCGTTTTTTGACCTTTCGAAATAAATTACAGCCAGGCGAAAAGGAAAGCTGGAAACTGCAGATCAGTAATAACATGGGAGAAAAACAAATGGCCGAAATGGTAGCCACACTTTACGATGCAAGTTTAGAAGACCTTAGGCAAATGGACTGGAACACGAATCTGCAAACCGGCTTTAATTATAGTTTTTATAACTGGAATTTCAATGTAAACAATGTGGCTAACCCAGGCTACCTATGGTTTTTAAGGCAGGAAAAAAATTATAGCTTAATTACCCGGAGCTATGAAAATCTTAACCTGTTTGGGTATAACTATTATGGCGGATACAATTATGGCTACCGGAACTACATCAGTAATTTACAAAGGGCTAAACGAAAAGGCTTGTCTCCCGAAGCGGTAAAAAAGCTGGCGGAATTAGAAAACGGTAAATTAATTTATGGGGTGGTGTTCGATAGTCAGGGTGAAATACTGCCGGGCGTGCAGGTTAGTATAGGTAAAAAAGTAACCACAACCAATGTTTTTGGTATTTATACGATCGATGCCAAAGCTGGAGAGACACTGAACTTCTCTTTTATCGGCTTTAAGCGTTACGCTATAAAAATAGGTAATAAAAAACGGATTGATGTAAATTTGAAGGAGGATGGACAGGCTTTGAATGAGGTAGTGGTTGTGGGTTATGCGGCGCAAAAAAAGCAGAACACGACGGCAGCAGCCGTTCAGATTCGGGGAGTGTCGACCTTACAGGGGAAGTTAGCTGGACTAAGTGTTGAACCACCAACCGTTGAAAAATTAAAGGGGAAAGCAGTTGCAGTAGATGATACTGGTACATACGATTTCGCAAGTATTAACCATTACGACCCTAAAACAGGTTTAGAAATCGTAGATGGCAAGCCTGTTATCAAAAATACAAATATTGCCGCCCGAACCAACTTCAACGAACTTGCATTTTTTTATCCTCAGTTGTTGACTGATGCCAAAGGTGAAATCAAGATTGAATTTACCATACCGCAAAGTTTAACCCGCTATAAAATGATGGGTTTTGCACACACCAAAGATTTAAAAACAGCCTCCATTACCAATGAACTGGTTACACAAAAACAATTGGCCATAAGTGTAAACGCACCGCGCTTTTTTAGGGAAGGTGATACCATTTTATTAAGTGCCAAACTGAATAACTTAGCCGGTAAAAAACTTGCGGGCAATGCCAGTTTAGCACTTACAGATGCTTTGACAGGAAAACAGATCCAAATTTTTGAAGCAAATGAACAATCTGATAAAACTTTTGAAGTAGATAACGAGGGCAATACCGTTTTAAAGTGGACCTTAATTATCCCATCGGGCATTAATGCCATTACCTATAAAGTTTTGGCCCAAAGTGGCAAGTTCAGTGATGGTGAAGAAAATACCATTCCGGTTTTGGCCAATGCCATGCTGGTTACTGAAAGTATGCCTATAAATGTACGTGGTAATACCACCAAAACATTTGATTTTGAAAAACTCGAAAAATCGGGCAGTTCTAAAACCATGCGTAACCAAGGCCTAACTTTTGAGTTTACTTCAAACCCGGTTTGGTATGCGGTGCAGGCCCTACCTTACCTGATGGAATATCCTTACGAATGTGCCGAGCAAACTTTTAGCCGCTTTTATGCCAATAGTTTCGCAACGGGCATCATCAATTCGACACCAAAAATTAAAACGGTTTTTGAGCAATGGAAAAACACCAATAACGGCGAAGCATTGTTGTCCAGCCTGGAGAAAAACCAGGAATTGAAATCAATTTTATTGGAAGAAACGCCTTGGGTGCGCAATGCCGATAACGAAACGGAACGTAAGAAGCGTTTAGCAGTGCTTTTCGATTTAAATAGAATGACTTATGAACTGAAAAACAATTTCGATAAGCTGGAAAAAATGCAGTTCAGCAATGGGGCTTTCCCATGGTTTAGTGGTATGCGAGAAGATCGTTATATTACACAGCATATTGTTTTGGGCATGGGGCAGTTAAAAAAACTGAAAATGGTTGATGAAAAGGCTTATCCAAAATTTAATGCCATGCTCAACAAAGCCATTATTTATTTGGATGCGGCACTTGTTAAGGATTATAAAGAGGAACTGAAGGGAAAACAATTTGCCTACCTGCCGCTGCACTACCTGTTTGCCAGAAGTTATACCGGTCAGAAAAATACCGGTGCCGATTTTTTAAAGGCCAAAGATTTTTACCTCAAAAAACTGGCATCCAACTGGAAAACTTTCGATACCTATCAATTGGCGCAAGCAGCATTGGTGCTCAACAGAAACGGCCATAGTATAGAAGCAAAAAAAATAATTACGCTGTTAAGGCAAACCGCACAACAAAATGATGAAATGGGGATGTACTGGGCTACCAATAAAGCAGGTTGGTGGTGGTACCAAAGTCCGGTTGAAACGCAGGCTTTATTGATTGAAGCTTTCGATGAAGTTGCCAACGATACAAAGGCTGTAGAGGAAATGAAGATTTGGCTGCTCAAAAACAAACAAACCAACGATTGGAAAACGACTAAAGCCACTGCTGCAGCCTGTTATGCGCTGTTAATGAGAGGTGCCGATTTATTGGCTGAAAATAATGAACCAGAAATTACCATTGGTGGCCGGAAATTAGCATCGCTGCAACAAGCCAATGCCACAAAGGAGGCCGGGACCGGTTATCAGAAAATAAGCATTGCAGGTGAGGATGTTCAACCGGAAATGGGCCGTGTTACAGTTAAAAACAATAACCAGACCATTGCCTGGGGTGCATTATACTGGCAATATTTTGAGCAACTGGATAAAATCACATCTGCCAGCACAGGTGTTAAAATCAAAAAACAATTGTTCATTCAAAAAGCCAGTGCCAAAGGCGATATCCTGACGCCCTTAGCTACCACAAATGTTTTAATGCCCGGCGATTTATTAAAGGTGCGCATAGAAATTTATTGTGATCGCGATATGGAATACATCCATCTGAAAGATATGCGTTCTTCGGGCTTTGAACCTGTTAATGTAATTTCCAGCTATAAATATCAGGACGGTCTGGGTTATTATGAAAGTACAAAAGATGCATCAACCAATTTCTTTATCAGTTACATGCCAAAAGGGACCTATGTTTTCGAATATCCGTTAAGGGTTACCCACGCCGGCAATTTTTCGAATGGGGTTACCAGTTTACAAAGCATGTATGCGCCAGAGTTTACTACCCATTCGGCTGGAATCCGGATAAGTGTAAAACCTTAACATTTTGACCGTCACCCTGAATTTATTTCAGGGTCTAACCTATGAAGTACAAGTCCGACAGGTTTTGAAAATGGGAAGTTAAACCTAATATACTCATTAGATGTATCAATGGTTTAAACGGCAGATGTTTTGGAAAAGCAGGGTTGGGCGCACTTGGGTTGTAATAGCCCTGCTATCCGCTTCAAAGCCTTGGTTCGTGCCTCACCTGCGGGTTTTCCGCTGCTATCAGGTTTATTTAACGGGAGTTCTGCATTTTATATCGCCAGTCAATACTTATCAGTTTTGAGAACCTGCGAAGTTTAAATTATATTAGGTGAGTTGTATTCCGCCATAAGTGGCCCCAATAGGAACAATTTTTTCTCCAATCCAAATTTGGCTGCGGTCGAATTTGGATATTTTATTTTTTGCTACAATAAAAGCCCGGTGGCAGCGGATAAAGTCTGTTTTTGGTAATAAATCAGCCAGGTCGTTAATGGTAATGCGTGAGCTGAGTAGCTTGCTTTTAAGCTGTATCTGGGTGTAATTACCCGAAGCTTCGATGTAAAGAATTTCATCAAGGGCCACTTTTACCTGCTCATAGCCATCTTTTATAAAGATGTGACTGGCTTTTATCGCTTGTTTTCCGCTTCGCAGGTTGAGCAGTTCGAGTGCTTTATTACAGGCTTTTAAAAATCGCGAAAGCGAAAAGGGTTTGAGCAGGTAATCAATCGCGTCAAGTTCAAAACTTTGTACTGCATGTTCGGTATAGGCCGTAGTAAAAACAACCATGGGCGGTTTGCTCAGGCTCTTTAAAAAATCGATTCCGCTGATATCAGGCATTTTAATATCGAGAAAAATCAGGTCAATCTTATTATGCTGGAGATAAGTAATGGCCGCAAATGCATCTGTAAAGGTTTCCTGCAAAGTAATAAACGGAACTTTTGAGGCATGCGATTTTATAATGTCTAATGCAATCGGTTCATCATCTATAGCAATGGCAGTCATTTTTGGTTTGTTTTTTGGGATGTTAGGCTGAGCGAAGTCAGTTTTTTTGTAAAATTCGTATGGCTAGTAGTGTTTTTACAAACGGCTAATTCTTTAAGTTTGTTCCAGTTATCATTTATAATGGCCTCTTTCTTTTTTCTTGTCCAGCCTTTAATTTGTTTTTCAAAACTTATTGCTTCGTTAATGTCTTCAAAGTGTTCGCAAAATAGTAAGATTACAGGTCTTTTTCTGGCGGTATAACAAGTTGGGTTTACAGCATTTTGGTGTTCATAAAATCTTCTATCTATATCGTTGGTAACCCCAGTATAATAGGAGTTATCTGCACATTTTAAAATATAGACGGTGTATGTTTCCATTTAATTATTCCTCTTTGAAGCCACTATTTATAGTGTGTAATTCATCCTGATCGAAGTAGAAGGATATTTAAATCTAATAAATATATAAAGATCATTAAAAATATCAAATTGTAATAAATTTGTCAATTGCGCTTCGACTCCGCTCAGCGTGACATATCTTTTGAGATTTGTCCAGACTAAGTAGAAATTGGTCGTCCTTAGCTTACTAAGTAGTAATGTCATCCTGAGGGATAATTTATGATATAAAAATCAATATGATTGACGTTTTTTTCTTCGCACAATTCTTGCCTCGGCTCACCGCCGCCGAAGGGCTCTTACTTTTTGGCATCAAAAAGTATCAAAAAATGCCGGCTGAAAATTTTTCTTTCAAAGCCAGTGCTATGGTTAGAACAGTGCAGTCCGAAAAATTTATTAGGCCGGTTTTAAGTAGAACGGTGATACGGTGCTATGGCCTAGCTATACGGAAATGCATGATGCCGCATTCTGCTCATTAATAGATGATTACAAAATAACGTCAATGGTAGCGGAGTCGAAGGATATTTGGATTAATACTATAATCTATCTGTTTGGCGCTTATACTCCGCTCAGCGTGACACCTATCAACTTTGCCCCAAATTTATGCAGTGATCGTTATCTGAGTGTATTCGAAAGACTAATCCAGCTGCAAAGTCAAATGCACAAAAAACTCATTGGCAGTCTCGCGGATAATCAGTTCATGTTTTCCATAATAAAGTAACGATAAACGTTGTTTAACATTTTCAAGCCCAATGCCGCTTTTTAGCTTTTCAGGATCATTATCAGCTTTAACATATATGCTGTTGCTTACATCAAAATATAAGGTGCTTTCTTTAGTTTGAAGGGTAATTTTTATGTACGAAGGTTGTTGTAAACTAATTCCATGTTTAAATGCGTTTTCGATAAATGGGATCAATAACATTGGTGTAATCTGAAGGTTGTTCAACTGTTCTTCAATCCGCGCATCAATTTTGATATCTGCAGCACGTGAGATGCGGAGTTTTTGTAAATCGATATAATTATTCAGGTATTCTACCTCACGGGTAAGTGAAATTTTATCCTGGGTATTCTCATGCAGCATAAAGCGCATCATATCGCCCAACTTCTGAATCCCTTCGCCGGTTCTTTCTGCATTTTCCTGTAAGGCCGTTCCATATAGGGTATTTAACGCATTGAATAAAAAGTGTGGATTGATCTGCGATTTTAAAAAATTCAGGTTTGCATCCGATTTGCCCAACTCAGTTTTTAGCATCTGTATTTCGCTGAGTTTTTCAAATTTATGTTTGTAAATGTACCAGGCAGATGGCGTGGTAACACATATTAAACATATCGCATTTAAAATTAAGGTAATCGGTATAATTTCGCCATTGCGCATAAAAGGAATAAGGATAATAAGCAGGAGAATCGAGATGAGTATGGTTAAACCTGCATTCCCCCAGAAATAACGGCCAAAACCTTTAAAATTTTTTCGAAGATTCGGGATGATGTAATAGATAGCAAGAAAGGCAAAGAAGATATTTACAGGCGGTACCACTAGCCAGATAATCAATAATTCGTAATCGATCCTGAACGAAAGTACAGCAGCAAACACCATAAGTAAAATCAACCAGATTTTAGTAACAGTGAAAATTTCCGGAATGATGTTGTTATTATAATGGTTCAAAAATGGAATTCTTTTGAGTAGAGTTAATCCACGTTCATTAAAATATGAGTAAGCATTGATGAGCAGGTAAAGGAAAAATATATAACTGAATGCTTCGCCAAAAAATACACCGTAAGCCTGGTCTATATCGTCATATTCTATCAATCTGTATGCCTGGGTATATGTATTGGCAACCATCCAGGCAACAATAGAAAAAGCAGTAACCGCAACCGTTATGATCAGGTTCATGATGATATTTTGCTTTCTTGCCAGTTGAGGCATTGACACAAAATTGAACAGCAGAAAACTGAAGTAGAGCATGCTGACTTTAAATAGCTCAGGAATGAAATAATTTTGAAGAACATTATAACTTACACCATTATCTGAGTAATAGTATGAGCGGCCAGGTCCGTAATTGATTTTTGTACAAATACTGATCAGGGAGAGGATATATAAAGTTGTAGAAATCCAAAACTCTAGCTGGTTGATGTTTTTGGATTTGATAGCAGCTGGACGACCCGAAATAATTTCCATTGAATTTTAAATTTATAGTACAATTTTACAAAGAGAATTTATACCGATAAGTAAAATGTGATGGAAGGCATTAAAAATGTGACGAATAAATACGATTTCGGAATAGAGTTGTCAACTTTCCAGCGGGCGAGTTAGAAAGTTGACAACTCTCGAATCTCCACTTCGCGCCGGATAGCAAAATCCAACACTCCGGATAAACAATTTTGTTATCTTTGAAACGGATAGCTGGATTCGTATCTCCATCATCCATATAACATTTTCCATCTTACATTATCCAATATGACCGTTTACGGAATTCCAAATTGCAATACAGTTAAAAAGGCACTCGATTGGTTAAAAACACATCAGGTTGAGTATGAATTTCATGATTTTAAGAAAAAAGGTATTACCGCTGAAAAACTGAACGAGTGGTGTAACATTTTCGGCTGGGAAACGGTATTGAACCGTAAAGGTTTAACCTGGAAAAAACTAACTAAAGAAGAACAGGCCAAAATTGATAACCAGGATTTAGCAGTTGCTTATCTAAAAGAAAACACCAGTGCAATAAAACGTCCGGTTATTGAGCAAAATAGCAAGGCTGTATTAATTGGATTTGATGAGGATAATTATTTAAAAACACTAGGCTAGTTCAGTTGTTCTAATGTTAAAGATTGTTAAATGCAGCTTTTAATGGTTCAACTAAGTTACTTTTGAGTATGTACAAACTGATCATTTTGCTATTACTGGCTTTGCCCATAGGTGTTTTTGCCCAAACCGTAACTACGGGTACAGTTTTCGATTTTTCGAAAAAAAACCTATCCCTTCCTGGTGTTAGCATCAGAAACCTGAACAGTAAAAAATCAACCAGTACCAATAAAGATGGAAAGTATACCATTAGTGCCAATATTGGCGACCTTTTAGAGTTTTCTGCTGTGGGGTATCATACCGATACGTTGTACTTAACCAATCTTTTGAACAGAACCATATATCTACCCGTTAAAACAAATAGTTTAAAAGATGTAGATATTAAAGCGGTGAGGATGAATAGTCAGATTACAGACGCTAAAGATCCATTGGCCGAAAAGTATACACTATTAAGTACGGGTGGAAACCTTAACCGTAAACGCATGACCGATAAAGTTGGCGGTTTGAGCTTGAATCTGGGCTATGGTAAATATAAAAGACAACAGCGTAAAGAGGCAGATTTAGAAGAAAAGGAAATGTATCAGGATGAAATTGATGAAAATTTTACCCCGAGGGCCATTACTGAACTGACAAAGCTGGAAGGCGAGGAGCTTAAAAACTTTATGATCATTTATCGGCCTTCAATTGAGGCTGTTAAGGGCGAACGACCATTCCGTTATGCTTTTTACATCTCACGTGCCTTTGCAGCGTGGAACAAATTAACACCGCAGGAAAGAAAATTGCAGGATCTGCCAAAGTTAAAAGCGAATTAATATAAAACTACTATTAGTAACATTATAACCACATATCAATCGATATGTGGTTATTTTTTATATTTACTGCATATTACAACCTTATTATGATCATGAAATTGACTAAACTGATTAATTTTGGTTTGGTTTGTTGTGTTTTTGCTTTTTCAGCATCTGCTCAACAGGCCACAACCCCTGCGCCAGCAACGAACTATAATACTGCTGAAGCCTTTGGACCACTTTTTTATACACAAAACGGGAATGAGTTCCGTTCTGCCAACGGTGCCCCGGGGCCTAAGTACTGGCAAAATCGTGTGGATTATAACATTACTGCCAATCTGGATGAAAACAAAAACATGGTTAACGGAACAGTTACCATTACCTATAAAAATAACAGTCCGGATAAATTGCCCTATCTATGGTTACAATTAGATCAAAATACATTTAAAGAGACTTCGCGCGGTTATGCCATCACGCCGTCGCGTAGCCGTTATGGTGCACAGGGTGAAAAGTTTGATGGGGGATATAAAATCCAAAACATCAGTGTAGCTCAAAAAGCAGGTGCCGTAAAATTCACTTCTATAGTTGAAGATACCCGGATGCAGATCCGTTTAGATCAGCCTCTGGCTCCAAACGGAGATTTGATAACCATCAAAATGGATTATTCTTATACCGTGCCTAAAGAAGGATCGGATAGAACCGGACATTTAACGACCAAAAACGGTGAGATTTTTGCCATTGCCCAGTGGTTTCCACGCATGTGTGTGTATGATGATGTAATTGGCTGGAATACGTTACCTTATTGGGGCGGTGGGGAGTTTTATTGTGAATATGGTGATATTAACTTTGCCATTACTGCGCCGGCCAGCCATATTGTAATGGGCTCAGGCGAGTTGTTAAACCCTGCAGAAGTTTTTACACCGGAGCAATTAAAAAGATGGAACGCAGCTAAATTGAGCGATGCTACTGTGCACATCCGTAGCGAGGCGGAAGTAACTGATCCAAAATCGCGCCCGGCCAAAGATAAATTAACCTGGAAGTTTAAAATTGTTAATGCGCGCGATGCGGCCTGGGCTTCGTCAAAAGCATTCGTATTGGATGCTGCAAGGTATAAACTGCCAAGCGGTAAAACGGGGTTGGCCGTTTCTGCACAACCGGTAGAAAGCAACGGTGTTGATTCTTATGGCCGTGGTGTAGAATATGTAAAATCAACTATTGAGCATTATTCATCAAAATGGTTCGAATATCCATATCCAATGGCGGTTAACGTAGCTACAAATATTGGTGGTATGGAATATCCAGGTATTGTTTTCTGTGGTTGGAAAGCAAAAAAAGCCAGTGCCTGGGGGGTAATCGATCATGAATTTGGTCACACCTGGTTTCCGATGATTGTAGGTTCTAATGAGCGTAAATATGGTTGGATGGACGAAGGTTTTAATACTTTTATTAATGGCATTTCTAAGAAAAACTTTAATAATGGCGAATATGCAGGTCCTCCTGCTGATTTTCACAAGATTGGTAAAAGTGTGATCGGTAATCCGATTTACGAAAATATTATGCAGATGCCTGATGGTATGGCTGAAAGAAACATCGGCGTTAACCTATACAGCAAACCAGGGTGGGGCCTTGATATTTTAAGAAACCAGATTTTAGGTGAAGACCGTTTTGATTATGCTTTCCGCCAATACATCAAAAACTGGGCATTCAAACATCCAACACCATTTGATTTCTTCCGTTCGATGGAGAATGGGGCAGGAGAAGATTTAGCCTGGTTCTGGAGAAGCTGGTGGTTAAATAGCTGGAAAATGGATCAGGGTATTGCTGGTGTTGAAGCTGTTAAACAGGGCGATAAACTGGCAGGATACAACATCAGAATTGTAAACCTGGAAAAAATGCCAATGCCGATCATCCTTCAGATCAAAACCAAAAGCGGAAAAACGGAGACCCTAAAAGTTCCGGTTGACGTTTGGATGAAAAATACCAGTTGGTTGGTTCGTTTCCCATCAACTGAAGAAATTGAATCAGTTACTTTAGATCCGGATAAAGTATTGCCAGATTCGAATCCGGATAATGACACGTGGACTGCTGCGGGCAACTAAGCTGATGTTATTAAGTTAAGCGCTGCGGTTGTTACTTTAATTGTTTTACAAACCTCCTGATTTTAAAGATCAGGAGGTTTTTTATTGCAAAGCACCGACGATTTAATTTCGGATATCAATTAGTTTAGCGATAAAATTATACAATATGAGCACTTCTTTAGTAGAAATAAGCAATCCTGAAGGAATTTACGATCCCCGCATGCACGGCTATTCGCATGTTGCTGCCGTTCCGGCCTGGAGTCAGCTGGTATTTGTTGCCGGTCAGGGAGGGAGCAAAACCGATGGTGTTTTAAGTAGCGATTTTAGAACCCAGGTAGCCATCGTATTCGAAAACATTGCCATTGCTTTAGCCAGCAAAGGGTTAAGAATGGAAAATATTGCCAAATTAACCACTTTAGTGGTCGATTACGATGAGGATAAACACCAGATCTTGATTGAAGAATCGAATAAGATCTGGCCTGATCAGAAATTCCCGGTAAATACACTTATTCCTGTACCGAGATTGGCCCTGGATGGCATGCTGATCGAAATTGATGCTACGGCTATTGGTTAATTTCTAAACTAGTAAAGCGGATGTTGGCTATGATAGCCAAGCACCAGCAGCTGTTCGTTTTCAAAAATAATGTTTAGGCTTAGGAAATGGATGGTCAGATGCTTTTGGCGGTCTTCAGTCCCGCTCGCGTTTCTGCACCCGATGAAAAATCTGTCGCATCCCGCTCTGATCGGGTTTATGTACAGTGGTTAAGTTCTTTTGGCTACATGTGGGGAGCAGGCCATTCATCATAAACCTGACAGTAGCGAACACGTAGTGCAACGGAGTAAAGCGGATGGCAGGGCTGCAAATACCATGAATTACTGTACGTCCGTTTCCAAATTAAAAACATTAACGCTTAGGGCAAGGAAATGAGCAGTCCGACTCTTTTGGCGGTCTTCAGTCCCGCTCCCGCTTCTGCACCCGATGAAAAACCGGTCGCATCCCGCTCCGACCGGGTTTATGTACAGTGGTTAAGTTCTTTTGGCTACATGTGGGGAGCAGGCCATTAATCATAAACCTGACAGTAGCGAACACGTAGTGCAACGGAGTAAAGCGGATGGCAGGGCTGCAAATGCCATGAATTACTGCACGTCCGTTTCCAAATTAAAAACATTTATACTTAGGGTAAGGAAATGAGCAGTCCCCTTCTTTTAACGGTTTTCTGGTTTCCAAAAAAGCAAAATATGATTAATTTGGCTTGATAAATCGTCATTGGATTTGCCAGATATTTAAAATCTCTAAAATAACATTAATAAAAATAGAAATTTAAGGATGGAAAAAGGAGAGTGCAAAAACGTTTATAAGGTTTACAATAAAATAGGGAGTTGGTTTGCCGAAAATCGTGCTGCCGATTTGGTAGAAAAGGCTTACTTAAATGATATCCTCGAACACCTTCCGGCAGGTGCAAAGGTTTTAGACCTGGGTTGCGGTGACGGGAAACCGATATTGGAATATTTCATTAAGCATGGCATAAATGTTTTAGGCGTTGATGCCAGTACGCAAATGATCGAATTGGCTAAGGCCAACTTCCCAACTACAGGGTTTTTGTTAAAGGATATGCGGGAGCTGGATCTGGAGGAGGAATTTGATGCAATTATTGCCTGGCATAGCTTTTTTCATCTTCCGGCTGGTGACCAGCCTAACATGTTTGCCATTTTTAAGCGTCACTTAAAACCCGATGGTATTTTGTTATTCACATCAGGAACAGAGCGGGGAGAGGTATGGAGCATGAACGGGGGCGAAAATCTTTTTCATGCTTCTTTAGCTACTGCGGAATATCAAACACTACTTCTGGAAAATGAATTTAAGTTACTCAGGCATAAAATAAATGATCCTGATTGCGGCGGCGCAAATGTTTGGATGGCGCAGTACAAACCCCGATAATTTTGACTTAACTTTGCTTCATGGCCGAACAGCAAAAAAACAATCCCTTACACGGTATCACCTTAGAAAAGATAGTAACTGATCTTCACGCACATTATGGCTGGGAAAAACTGGGTTCATTGATCAGGATCGATTGTTTTAATAATAACCAGTCGATCAAATCGAGCCTGAAGTTTTTAAGAAGAATGCCCTGGGCAAGAAAAAAGGTAGAAGATTTATATCTTGATACTTTTAATAAATGATGGGATCAGTGAGTTTAGAATGATTCAGGTTCTTCTGTCATTCTCTCATTCAAGCATTTCTCACTCCTTTGCAACCTTTTCATTAAAGCCGTCGTCATCTTGATCTAAACCTTATCAAATGAAAAATATTGTCTGCTGTTTTTTACTAATAGTTGCGTTAAGCAGCTGTGCGCTCGGCGTTATCACAACAAATTATTCCATGTCGAAGGGTAAACTGGATATCCCTCAGAAAGAAACTTACACTGTAGTTTACCGGGCCGGTTTTGATGAGCATTTAACAGCTGATGTAGCTTACACCAATGAACGTGGCAAACAGACAGAATTAAAAGAAGTAAATGGGGCATGGGATAAGACCGTGACATTAAAGTCGGGTACTCATGTTCAGCTTAAAACACTGGCTATTGCCAAAAAAGAAGCTAAAGGTGAATATAAAATCCTGGTGGATGGGAAAGTTGTTTCTGAATATGTTTTGAGAGAAAAAAGGCTCAATTATACGGTTGAATTCGACTTACCCTAGTTCATAAAATCTTCATTTTGATTTTCGAGATTTAAATCAACAAAATAACAAGGTTTATTCATTATTAAATCACTTGAAAATGAAAGCAATTAAAGTTTTAAGCATCGCTTTATTAGCCATGTTTGCCTTCGCAACCGTTAATGCAAAAACTGTAGCGCCTGTAAAACCAACGACAGAAAAATCACAGACTAAAAAAAGTCATCCAAAACATCATCATCATAAACACACACACAAAGTAGCCAAAGTTTAATAAGGAAAGTCTTTCAGGTAAAACTGAAAGACTTTTTTTATATCGTCTGGACAATAATGAATTGACTTAGGTTATGTGTTTCAGTCTCGGAATCAGTCTCTTTTAACAAGTATTGACCATTATCGGCTATTCGTTCCTTCAAAGATAACTCTTTTATCATTTGTGCTTACCAATTCAGAAAGCTCGTATACATTTCTATAGCCATAACCATATAGATTAATATATGTAGGGATATTTAAGGCCAATGAAATGGGTGCTATTTTTTTCTTTATCAAATCAGGCACAACTTCTTTGCTGGCGAAATTTACATGATCATCAATAAAATTATTATTGCAGTAGATTAGTATTCTGGCATCTGCATTGGGAATAATCTTTAACAGGTTTTGCTGTGTGAAATCAGCAAAATTTAAATGTATCGCCTCTTTTATATGCTTTCTTTTAAAAAGGCTATCTGAACGGGTATCTAAAATAACCGTTCCTTTCTCTTCCGCCATTTTTAGAAATGTTGGTAGATCAACCAGCTTATTTTTACGGTGTGCTTTAACCTTTGGTATAAGTTTTTCATAAGCCTCAAAATCTACGTTAGCCTTTCTTTTAAGAGGTGTGGTTTGTGCATTACATAGAATTGCAAGGTTGCAAAGCATGATCGTGATGACGCTTAGTTTCATTTTTTAGATTGGTTTTAATAAAGATAATGAGTTTTACATAACGGCATATAAAACAATTAAGTATTTCTCATAGAGGACTTGAAGCGTGAGCCGTTGACTAAAAAGGCTTAACTGCAGACTTGACGGCAAAACCTTAACCCTCAACTGAAAACCAACAATTGCCAACTGAAAACTTTTTGCGCTAACCCCTTGATTTTTAAAAAGAATTGTTCTACTTTTGCAGTCCGTTTTATGGGCTATCTGCAAAGATGCCGGGGGAGCGGTAAATTTTTTAAATAAAAAACATAAAAAAGCACAATGCCAACCATTCAACAATTAGTTAGAAAAGGTAGAGTAGCACTGGAGTTCAAGAGTAAGTCTCCAGCGTTGGACAGCTGTCCACAGCGAAGAGGTGTATGTACACGTGTGTACACCACTACCCCTAAAAAACCAAACTCAGCAATGCGTAAAGTAGCCCGTGTTCGTTTAACGAACGGTAAAGAGGTGAATGCTTACATCCCTGGAGAAGGTCACAACTTACAGGAGCACTCCATCGTATTGATCCGTGGTGGTCGTGTTAAAGATTTACCAGGTGTACGTTACCACATCATCCGTGGTGCGCTAGATACATCAGGCGTTGCTGGTCGTAACCAACGTCGTTCTAAATATGGTACTAAACGTCCTAAACCAGGTCAGGCAGCTGCTGCACCTGCAAAAGGAAAGAAAAAATAATCGGGAGGAAATAAGAAATGAGAAAGTCAAAACCAAAAAAGAGAATTATTCTTCCTGATCCAAAATTCAATGATGTTCAGGTAACCCGTTTTGTAAATAACATGATGTACGATGGAAAAAAATCTATCGCTTACTCAATTTTTTACGATGCTGTTGAAATTGCTGAGAAAAAAGCAGGTGAAAACGGCTTAGAGGTGTTCAAACGTGCATTAACTAATATTATGCCGGCTGTAGAGGTTAAATCTCGTCGTGTTGGTGGTGCTAACTTCCAGGTTCCAACTGAGGTTAGACCAGAGCGTAAAACAGCTTTAGGTATGAAATGGTTAATTTTATATGCTCGTCGTCGTGGTGAAAAAACGATGAAAGAGAAATTAGCTGGTGAAATCGTAGCTGCTGCTAAAGGCGAAGGTGCTGCTGTTAAAAAGAAAGAAGATACGCACAAAATGGCTGAGGCTAACAAAGCGTTCTCTCACTTCAGATTCTAATTTAGGATTAACAGGTCAGTAAGATTACACAGATTTAATTAGAAGATTATACTGATTAGATAATTTGCACCGATTTGTCTCACATAATCGGTGCAATCATTTAAAATCAGATAAATCAAAAACATAACATGGCAAGAGATTTAAAATTTACAAGAAATATTGGAATTGCAGCTCACATTGATGCTGGTAAAACTACCACTACCGAGCGTATCCTTTATTATGCTGGTGTTAGTCATAAAATTGGTGAAGTGCACGAAGGTGCTGCAACAATGGACTGGATGGCACAAGAGCAAGAGCGTGGTATTACCATTACCTCTGCTGCTACAACAGTAAACTGGAACTACCGTGGTAGCAAATACCACATCAACATTATCGATACACCGGGACACGTGGATTTTACCGTAGAGGTAAACCGTTCATTACGTGTATTAGATGGTTTGGTATTCTTGTTTTCTGCAGTTGATGGTGTTGAGCCACAATCAGAAACTAACTGGCGCTTAGCTAATAATTACAATGTTGCCCGTATCGGTTTCGTTAACAAAATGGACCGTTCTGGTGCTGACTTCTTAAAAGTTGTTAAGCAAGTGAAAGATATGTTAGGTAGCAATGCAGTTCCTTTGCAATTACCTATCGGTTCTGAAGATGCTTTCAAAGGTGTGGTTGATTTGATCAACAACCGTGGTATTGTTTGGAATGAGCACGATAAAGGTATGACCTTTACTGAAGTGCCAATTCCTGATGATATGTTAGATGAAGTTGCAGAGTGGAGAGAAAAATTGTTAGAATCAGTTGCTGATTATGATGAGACTTTGATGGAGAAATTCTTCGAAGATCCAAACTCAATTACTGAACGCGAAATTTTAGACGCTTTACGTGCAGCTGTATTAGATGCTAAAATTGTTCCTATGGTTTGTGGTTCATCTTTCAAAAACAAAGGTGTACAGACCATGTTGGATTATGTGATGGAATTATTGCCTTCACCTTTAGATTCTGAAGGTGTTGTAGGTACTAACCCAAATACAGATCAGGAAGTTTTATTAAAGCCATCTGAACAAGAGCCGTTTGCAGCATTAGCTTTTAAAATTGCAACCGATCCTTTTGTAGGCCGTTTATGCTTTATCCGTGTTTATTCAGGTAACTTAGAAGCGGGTTCATATGTATATAATACCCGTTCAAATAATAAAGAGCGTATTTCGCGTATCTTCCAAATGCATGCTAACAAGCAAAATCCAATCCCTAACGTAGGGGCCGGTGATATTGCTGCGGTTGTTGGATTTAAAGATATTAAAACAGGTGATACGCTTTGTGATGAGAAACACCCGATCGTTCTGGAATCAATGGTATTCCCTGAGCCGGTTATCGGTTTAGCTATTGAGCCTAAAACTCAGGCTGACGTTGACAGATTAGGTATGGGTTTATCTAAATTAGCTGAAGAAGATCCTACGTTCAGAGTTCAGACAGATCAGGAAACTGGTCAGACTGTAATTTCTGGTATGGGTGAGTTACACTTAGATATCTTAATTGACCGTTTAAAACGTGAATTTAAAGTAGAGGTTAACCAGGGTGCGCCGCAAGTAGCTTATAAAGAGGCTATTTTCGGTACAACTGAACACCGTGAGGTTTACAAAAAACAGTCAGGTGGTCGTGGTAAATTCGCCGATATTAAAGTGGTGATTTCTCCAATTGATGCCGATTTTGAAAAAGGTGGTTTGCAATTCGTAAACGAAATTGTAGGTGGTTCAATTCCTCGTGAATTTATCCCTTCAGTTGAGAAAGGATTTGCATCTGCAATGTCAAATGGTGTATTAGCTGGTTACCCGCTTCCTGATATGAAAGTACGTTTGATTGATGGTTCATTCCACGCAGTCGATTCAGATGCTTTATCATTCGAGCTTGCTGCCCGTATGGCATACCGTGAGGCTTTACCTAAATGTAAACCTGCTTTGATGGAACCAATCATGAAAATCGAAATCTTAACCCCTGAAGAAAACATGGGTGATGTGATCGGTGATATGAACCGTCGTCGTGGTCAGTTACAAGGTATGGATACCCGTAACGGATCTCAGGTAATTAAAGCATTGGTACCACTTTCAGAAATGTTCGGTTATGTAACACAGTTACGTACCATCACTTCAGGCCGTGCAACTTCTACAATGGAATTTGACCACTATGAGCCAGCGCCTAAAAACGTTCAGGACGAAGTAGTAGCTAAATCTAAAGGAAGAATTAAATCTGAAGACTAATAAGGTAAAAGGCTAAAGGCATAAGGTTTAAGGTTTTCGAACCCTCAGCCTTACACCTTCCACCCTCAACCTTGAAAGATAAATCCGGTTTCTGTTGTTAATAGCTCTAACAGGAAGCCATAATTAAAATAAGATGAGCCAAAGAATCAGAATTAAATTAAAATCTTACGATTACAACTTGGTAGATAAATCTGCTGAGAAAATCGTAAAAACTGTTAAACCTACGGGTGCAGTGGTAAGTGGTCCGATTCCACTTCCTACAGAGAAAAAAATCTTTACTGTTTTGCGTTCTCCACACGTAAACAAAAAAGCTAGAGAGCAATTCCAGTTATGCGCTTACAAACGTTTATTGGATATTTATAGCTCTAACTCTAAAACAGTTGATGCTTTAATGAAACTTGAATTGCCTAGCGGTGTTGAAGTTGAAATCAAAGTATAACTGATTTTAAAAGAACAAAAAAGGTCCCGATACAAATCGGGGCCTTTTTTTGTATAGCTCAGTTTCAAAAACAAAACCTGAGCCGGCTGGTTATATTGATATGATAAGTAATGATAAAGAACAAAAGGCAGCATCTGTTGAAGGGCAGGATTTTGCTGATCCTAAAGAAGAAGGGAAAGATAAACCTTCTTCACATGGCGAAGTAGCTAATCAACAAGGCAGTGATTTCTCTGACCTGGAAGAAAGCAGGATGGAAAATCCACCACAACACCGTGATGAGAATGGTTCAACTAAAGATGACGTGGATAGTAGCACAAAGATAGACCAAAGTAAAGGCGTAAATTAATTGGTCGGTTAACAGGATAGCATCTGGCGAAACGCCTGATCATACATAATTACTTCGAGGTTAAACTTTTTTCCTTAATCTGTTGTTCTTATAGGGAGTATCTACCAAAATAAATCACCATGGAAAATAATGATAATAAAAATAGCGATTCTAACGAAGACATTAATCGTAATGATGATCAGATAGATTGGGATAACGGAGAAGCTACGTACGGACATAAGAGAGCTGATTTTAAACGTAAGGATGAACCGGAGGCTTCCCGATTGGCAGCAGCTGAAAATGATAATTCCCAAAATATTAATGAAAATTTGAATAATGCAAATTTAAGCCAGGGTGAAGATATAGGAAGCAGGAATAAGAATGATGATAAGGGGTTGAGAGGTGAGGACTTATGATTTATTATAAAGAGATTATCCCCACAGAATAATCCCTTTATAATGCTTATGCATTTTCCGGTAGATGCAAATTATTTAGGATTCGACAACTGTAATACGCTAATTAAGCAGCGAATGCCCTTAAATATTTAGTCAATGATTTTGTTTAATTTTTGTCGCGAATCCTACAACAATGCAAATCTCGAAAACTAAAAATCAATTCACAAAAATTATGGTTTTAATACATTGATATATGTCAATTTTTTGCTCAGTTGTACTTTGAATAACGTATTCGTTGATGTGATAGTGTGCCGTTAAAGGTTTGGCCTATAATTGTTATTTATATCATAAAGGCGCTTTTTGTGGAGATCGGCAAACTTAATATTTCCTTATATACCCGTATTTAATGCACGGTTTTCATCTTCTTCATTAATATCAGCATTCGATTTAAAATCTTCAGAAGAACTTCCGGTATGACTTTCTGCACTTTTTAACGTAGGATTTTTATCCTTGCTGTTGAAGGTATCGTCACTAAGTGAATCTTTGCCCTGTGTGCCAGAGTTATCTCTACCGTCTTTTGCTAAAGGATTTCCTTTAATCAACTCGTCGGGTTCCTTTCCATAACTGGTTACCACATTAGTATCATTGCCCTTTTCAAAAGCTTTTTCTACATCTGATTTTTCTGATTCCTCATCACCTGATCCTACATAGCCCTCAATATGTTCTTTTTTGTTATATATGCTTGTTTTCATGTTGTATCGTTTTATCAATAAACAGGTAGGAATTCAAATAGTTTGAATCAGGATAAATCAAGAACAGTAAGTTTGTTTTATAAATTTTACCTCAAGCTTTATGCTTTACCATTTTCGCGTTTTGTTTAACTTGCGCCAAATTTTAAAGCCCAACGGGATAAATGGAGTGGAAATATTTACTTTCGAATAAAAGATACGGACAAGAACAATATGGTGCCAGCACAGATCGGGCGCGTTCAGATTTTCAGCGTGACTACGACCGGTTGATTTTTTCGTCTCCATTTAGAAGGCTTCAGAATAAAACCCAGGTTTTTCCATTGCCCGGAAGTGTTTTTGTGCACAATCGTTTAACGCATAGTTTAGAAGTGGCGAGTGTAGCCCGTTCCATGGCCAATATATTCTTAAAAAGTGTAGAAGAATACCAGTCACAACTTGTTAAAGAAGTTCCTTTAATTAATGAGGTTGGCAATATTGTTGCCGCCGCCGCGCTGGCACATGATTTGGGCAACCCGGCATTTGGACATTCGGGCGAAGCAGCTATTTCGCGTTATTTTACCGATGGCGATGGTAAAGTTTACCAGAAAGAAATGAGCGAATCGCAATGGCACGATTTAATTAATTTCGAAGGAAATGCCAATGCCATTCGTATACTCACCCATCCACTAAAGGGAAAGGGAAATGATGCTTATGCGCTCACCTATTCTACTTTGGCTTCTATAGCCAAATATCCATGTGCTTCCATTGCAGGTAAACAGAAAGGCCTGCTGCACCGCAAAAAATACGGTTTCTTCCAATCAGAAGAGGAAAGTTTTAGAAAGATTGCTGCCGAACTTCACCTGGCACAAGAAGATAATGAGTACCTTATTTACAAACGCCATCCTTTGGTTTACCTGGTAGAAGCTGCAGATGATATCTGTTACAGCATTATCGATCTGGAAGATGCGCACCGCCTTAAGATACTTTCTTACGAAGAGGTGAAGGCTTACCTACTGCCTTTTGCCAATTCAACAACAATTGAAGAACGCTTAAAAAACGATTATGAAGATGATGATGCAAAAATTGGTCTGCTTCGCGCTAAAGCCATTAACACTTTAACAAACCAATGCGCGGCCATATTTTTTAGAGAGCAGGAAAAACTATTAAAGGGTGAGCTTAACCATAGCTTAACCGATTTACTTCCTGAACCGTATATCTCTGCCTGGAAAGCTGTTGAAAAGATTTCTGTAGAGCGTATATACAATTTCTCATCTGTTATACAGAAAGAGGTGGCAGGTTATAAAATTATGGCTGGTTTATTAGAAGAGTTTGTTCCTGCGCTTATTCATAACAATACACATTATTATAAAAAACTGGTTAAACTCATTCCAAAGCAGTATCACACCGATCTGACCGATATTTATTCTATAATACAGAGTGTGCTGGACTTTGTTTCTGGCATGACAGACTTGTATGCGGTAGATTTATACAGGAATATCAAGGGTATATCTTTTCCTTCAGAAACCTAAAGCTTTTAGGTGAAAATAAACCGCTTAAAATTTGCCGGTTGAAATATCTGTGGTGTCAGATGTTACCATCTGACACTAATTTAAATCTTCTTAGTATGGTTCCGAAAATAAAAAAATCCGGATTGATTTGTGGCTAGAGTTTATCTTCCCCTGCCTTCATCCCATTTATTACGCTCATCCTGCAATTCGCGCGCAAGTTTCATTTCCTTATCTTTTGCCTTTACCTTATGTGCCTGAAATTCATCGGCCACTTCCTGGTAAAGTTCAGTCCTGTATTTAGCCTCATGCCTTAATTTGCCAGATTGGAAAATAACAAAAGCCAAACCAATGCCCAGCACAATAATGATCGTCCAAACGATGGTATTATAAGTGCCCTTATTAAAGGGAATTCCTAAAAATTTAATTTCGTTAACAGATGCATTGGCAGTAGCAAGCGAACTTTCTTTTCCGGTAACCTCTCCTTTTAAACTCGAAATATTGTCGGCTTGTGCCTTAATTTCCTGCCTGGCTTCCTGCAATTGTTTGCGTTCCTTTTTCAATGTGTCGTTAACGCTTTTCCATAAAGCGGATAATCGGCTTGGATTGATCAGTCTGGCACCATACAAACTTTTAGATTTTTTCAGCATAAACTGATACTGACCGTTTAAAGATGGATCAGTGTTTTTAGTGGTATCAGGAGCGGTTTGGGCAAATGCAACGTTTAAAAATAGCATCGCGCTTAAAAACAATAAGGTTAGTTTAATTTTCTGCATAGTTTAAATATAGGTATTAGTGTGTAAAACTGCATTTTATCTGATTTGTGTTTAATAAAATTGTTTCGGGTTTTGGCAAATCGATAAAATTATTTTGGTTTAACATTCTAAATAACAATTTTATTTAAGTTTTATTATAAAATTGTTTACGATAGGTTAAATTTGTTTCATGCAAATAGGAATTATTGGGATGGGCGATATGGGCAAATTGTACGCTTTGTCGTTTGTAAATGCAGGTTATAAGGTATGTGGGGCAGATATGCCCTTACGTTTTACGGAGTTAAAAAATGAGCTTGAATCTAAAGGAGTAGAGGTTTTAACTGATGGCCATGAAGTGGCGCGTAAATCTGATTTTATTATTTACTGCGTTGAAGCCGAGAAAATTGATGAAGTGGTGGCTACTTTTGCACGCTCAACCAAATATGGAGCAATTGTTTCAGGCCAAACCTCAGTAAAACATCCTGAAATTGCTGCTTTTGAAAAACACCTTCCGATAGATACCCAGATTGTAACCTGCCATTCTTTGCATGGTCCGGCTTTTAGTCCTGAAGGGCAAACGCTTGTAGTGGTTCGTCACCGGGCTACCGACGAGGTTTATGCACAGGCATTGGAAGTTTACCAATCTTTAAAATCGAACATTATCGAAATGGACGATTACCGCGAGCACGACCGCATTGTGGCCGATACTCAAGCGGTTACGCACATGGGTTTTGAGAGCATGGGTTCTGCCTGGAAAAATGCCGGTTTTTTCCCCTGGGATAATCCTGCTTATGCAGGTGGAATCGATAATGTAAAGATTTTGACCACGCTGAGGATTTTTAGTTATAAATCACACATCTACGCAGGTCTGGCTATCCTAAATCCCTATGCGCAAAAACAGGTTAAATATTATGCCCAGGCAGAGTCTGAACTTTTTAAGCTGATGATCTGTGAAAATGAAACGGAGTTTAGGGAGAAAATTTACGCGGCCCGAGATTTCGTTTTTCATGAGAGCCGCTCGCTTTTATTGCTGGATGATAACATTATGAAAGAATTTAGCCTATCTGATGCGGACCATAAGCAGAAACCCAATTCGCATCTTAGTTTATTGAGTATGGTATACGCCTGGTATAAAATGGGGGTAAATCCTTACGATAATCTGATCTGCCAAACACCCCCCTTTAAATTGAGGCTGGGTATTGCAGAATACCTTTTTAAAAACGAAGTCATGTTGGAAGAGTCGATCAACACGGCATTATATGATAAATCAATCCGTGGGGATGATCTGGAATTCCATACTGCGGTGCATGAATGGGCATCCATTATTGGTTATGGCGACTTAAAGGGGTATAAAGAACATTTCGAAGCAGCCAAATCATTTTTTGCCAACCGGCTGAATGATGGCAGGGATTTAAGTGCGGAAATGATTAAAAGGCTTGGGAAATGATGTAAGATGTGTAATGTAAAATGGATGATGGTTTAAAGTTTATGAGCAAAACAGATGAGTGATAAGCTTAAAGCAGCCACAACGCTCGCTGTTATAGCAATCCTGGTACTTTTAGGTTTATTGATGATAAACAGATCTTCAAAGAAAGATCATCAAGAGCGTATTAATTTTGTTAAGGGCGGATATGATTATGGAAAGGGATTGATTGTAAGGATTAAACATTATAAAGGGCATTCCATTAAAGTAAAATATCAGGTAAATCATGTTGATTATTCATTTGATGGAAGCTGGGATATAAATCCGAAGGGTTTACAGGTAGGCGATTCCATAAAAATCAAATATGCTGTTACTAAACCTCAATTTATTTTAACAGAACTCGAAAGTGCATATGATGAGCTGTGATGTATATCCATTTTTCCCTCATCCATTTTACCTATTCCATATAACATATAGACTTTATTTTATTCCCTAAAACCTTCGTTTCGCCAAAACAAGTGTTTTATATTTGCCTGCATGTCGGTATTGCTGTTTACCATTATCGTTTTATTAGGCGCTTTTTTAGCTGGATTATTGGGCTCGTTAACTGGCTTAGGTGGAGGAGTAATTATTATTCCGTTGCTTACACTGGCTTTAGGTGTTGATATCCATTATGCTATTGGTGCATCCATTGTTTCGGTTATCGCTACTTCTTCAGGCTCTGCTGCTGCTTATGTAAAAGAGGGCATCACGAATATCCGGATCGGGATGTTTTTAGAAATTGCCACCACCATAGGTGCCATTTGCGGTGCAATCGTAGCCGTTTACCTCAATGCAAATTATATTGCTATCCTATTTGGTTGTATTTTAATCTTTTCGGCAATTATGACTTTAAAGAAAAAAGTAGATCATACTATTTCGGAAAACACAGATAAATGGGCCAGGTTTTTTAAACTCAACGGCTCTTACCCTGATAAAGGTATAAGCCAGCCATATGCGGTGAAAAATGTACCGGGAGGTTTTTTAATGATGCTTTTTGCCGGAACCTTATCTGGTTTGCTGGGTATTGGGAGTGGGGCCCTAAAGGTAATTGCAATGGATAATATTATGCGTTTGCCCTTTAAGGTATCAACAACAACCAGTAATTTTATGATGGGTGTTACAGCAGCAGCCAGTGCTGTAGTTTATCTGCACCGTGGCCAGATTGATCCTGGTATTGCCATGCCCGTTTGCATTGGTGTTTTAACAGGGGCAACCGTGGGTTCGAAAGTATTGGTAAAGGGCAAAACCGATAAACTTAAAATTGTGTTTGCCATTGTAGTTGCTTTTTTGGCATTGCAGATGATTTATAAAGGAATAAGTGGGTTATAATGGATACAGGAAAAAAAGAAAATCTGAACGATAAGGATATTCAGTTAATTCTTGGAACACTTTTACGTGCAGGCGTAATCATTTCGATGTCAATTGTATTAATTGGCGGTGCTATTTTCCTCATCCACAACAAAGGAGCCATTACCAATTATAAAGTTTTTACGCCAGAACTCAGCAAGTTTTCTTCCATTACAGGCATATTTAGGGGAGTAGCCAGTTTTCAGGGCGATGCTATTGTACAGTTTGGCATACTGATGCTTATTTTTACGCCAATTGCACGAATCGTATTCGCAATTTTTAGCTTTTTGATTGAGCGCGATTACTTATATGTGCTGATAGGATTTATTATTTTGGCTATTATAACCATTAGCTTAAACGGCGGAATTGCGCATTAATTTTATCAGAAATTAAAATTAAACCTCTAAAATTCTTATTTAAAGAATTATAAGACCACCGCCAATAGTGGTTCCAAAAAATGGAAAATTTTATCAAAATCCTTGCTACGGAATTGCAATTAGAGAGCCCGATAAAAGCCAAACCCGGAGAGATCTGTTAAAAGGAAAATATTGATGAAATAAAAGGATTTTTAAACTTAAAATTACGCGCTAAAGTGCTTTAAGTCAAAGCTATAAATAATGATTTAAACACGCTAATTGCCTATTAACATGCATTTTTCAGTTAAATCCCATCATATCAGCAATTTATTTGAAAAAATATTTAGCTAACTATTTGAAAATTAATAATTCTTGCCTATCTTTGCCGTCCCTTTCGGGGGATGTACAACCACCTTGAACGAAGCCCTACTGCTTCGATGGGTGTTAAAAAGAAAAGATAAAATGTCAGGAATTATTGGAAAAAAAGTAGGAATGACCAGTATTTTCGATGCAGAAGGAAGAAACATTCCTTGTACTGTAATCGAAGCTGGGCCTTGTGTAGTTACACAAGTAAAGACCGAAGAAAAAGACGGGTATTCAGCTGTTCAGCTAGGATACGATGAGAAAAAAGAGAAAAACACATCTCAACCGTTAAAAGGCCATTTCGCGAAAGCAAACACAACTCCAAAACGCAAGCTGGTAGAATTCAACTCATTTACAACTGAACTTAATTTAGGTGATGTGGTAACTGTAGATGCATTTGCAGAAGGCGATTTTGTTGATGTTGTAGGTACCTCAAAAGGTAAAGGTTTTCAGGGTGTTGTAAAACGCCACGGATTTGCCGGTGTTGGTATGCAGACTCACGGTCAGCATAACCGTTTACGTGCCCCGGGTTCATTGGGAGCATCGTCATTTCCTTCACGTGTATTCAAAGGAATGCGCATGGCAGGAAGAACAGGTGGAGACAGGGTAAAAATTCAAAACTTACAGGTTTTGAAAGTTTATGCTGAGCAAAACTTATTAGTAGTTAGTGGTTCCATTCCAGGAGCTAAAGGTTCTTACGTAATCTTAGACAAATAATCAGATGGAAGTTAAAGTATTAAACATTTCAGGTAAAGAAACAGGTGCCAAGGTGCAACTTCCTGAATCGGTATTTGGTATCGAGCCTAACGACCACGCGATTTATTTAGATGTTAAGCAGTATTTGGCTAACCAACGTCAGGGTACTCACAAATCTAAACAACGTAACGAGATTGCTGGTTCAACCCGTAAACTATACAAACAAAAAGGTACAGGTGGTGCCCGTGCCGGTAGCATTAAATCTCCGTTATTTAACGGTGGTGGTCGTGTTTTCGGTCCTCAGCCGCGTGATTACAGTTTTAAATTGAATAAGAAATTAAAATCATTAGCACGTAAATCGGCTTTAGCTTATAAAGCAAAAGATAACAACGTGGTAGTTTTAGAAGATTTCAACTTCGATACAATTAAAACTAAAAACTACACAAGTTTATTAGCTGCTTTAAAAGTAGATGATCAAAAAACTTTGTTGGTTTTACCTGCACAAAATAATAATATCTATTTATCAAGCAGAAACGTTCAGAAAACAAAAGTAATCTCTGCAGCAGATTTAAACACTTATGATGTATTAAACGCTGGTGTACTTGTGTTAACTGCTGATTCTGTTAAAACTTTGGAGGAGGCGTTTGCCAAGTAATATGGAAATTTTAAAAAAACCAATATTAACCGAAAAAGCTTCAGCTTTATCTGAGAAATCTAACCGTTTCACGTTCAGTGTTAACCACAAGGCTAACAAAATCCAAATCAAAGCTGCTATTGAGAAATTGTACGGTGTAACCATCGTTGCAGTTAACACAATGGTTGTTGATGGAAAAGCTAAATCTCGTTACACTAAAGCAGGTTTTGTATCAGGCCGTAGCCCGAAATACAAAAAAGCAATCGTAACGTTAAAAGACGGCGAAACAATAGATTATTACGCAACCCTTTAATTTAATCATTCATTATAACTATGGGCTTAAGAAAATTTAAACCAGTTACTCCAGGTACCCGCTTCAGAGTTGGTGCTAGTTTTACGGAGATTACAGCAACCAAGCCCGAAAAATCATTGGTTGTATCATCAAAAAAGTCTGGTGGACGTAACAATACAGGTAAAATGACTATGCGCTACATGGGTGGTGGTCATAAAAAATCGTATCGTTTAATCGACTTCAAACGCGATAAATTCGATATTCCTGCAACAGTAGCTACTGTTGAATACGATCCAAACCGTACTGCCCGCATCGCATTATTACATTATGCAGATGGCGAGAAGCGTTATATCATCGCTCCTGAAGGATTGCAAGTTGGTTCGGTATTATTATCGGGCGATAAAGCAGCACCAGAAGTAGGTAACACTTTAAAATTATCGAACATTCCATTAGGTTCTATCATCCACAACGTGGAGATCCACCCTGGAAAAGGAGCACAATTGGCTCGTAGTGCAGGTGCTTATGCACAATTAGCTGCCCGCGATGGTAAATATGCTACTTTAAAAATGCCTTCAGGTGAAACCCGTTTAATTCTGACTACTTGTCTGGCTACGATCGGTGCAGTATCTAACTCAGATCACGCAAACGAAGTATTGGGTAAAGCAGGTCGTAAACGTTGGTTGGGTCGTCGTCCGAGAACCAGACCGGTAGCGATGAACCCGGTAGATCACCCAATGGGTGGTGGTGAAGGTAGATCATCAGGTGGTCACCCACGTTCAAGAAAAGGTGTTTTAGCTAAAGGCTACAAAACCAGAGAACTTAAAAAATATTCTAATCGTTACATCATAGAGAGAAGGAAGAAATAATGGCTCGTTCGATAAAAAAAGGACCTTATATTGACCATAACGTAGAGAAAAAAGTAAACTCTATGAATGATTCAGGCAAAAAGTCTGTAATCAAAACTTGGTCTCGCAGATCAATGATATCACCAGACTTCGTGAATCATACATTTGCTGTACACAATGGAAATAAATTCATCCCTGTGTACGTTACAGAAAACATGGTTGGTCACAAGTTGGGAGAATTTGCTCCAACCAGAACATTCAGAGGACACGCTGAAAAGAAAAAATAATTAGACAATGGAAGCAGTAGCAAAATTAAACAATTGTCCAACCTCACCGCGTAAGATGCGTTTGGTTGTAGATCTTATCAGAGGTGAACGTGTAGAAAAAGCATTAAGCATTTTAAAGTTTACCAATAAAGAAGCAGCAATAAAAGTTGAGAAATTATTATTATCTGCTATCAAAAATTGGGAAACTAAGAATGAAGGTGCCCGCCCTGAAGAAAACCAACTTTTTGTTAAAACAGTAATGGTTGATGGTGGCCGTCAGTTAAAACGCTTACGTCCAGCTCCTCAAGGCCGTGGATATAGAATTCGTAAACGTTCTAACCACGTAACGCTGATTGTAGATAGTAAAAACACAGAAACAACTCAAAACTAATTAGGAAATGGGACAAAAAGCAAATCCAATAGGTGCCAGGTTAGGAATTATCAAAGGATGGGATTCTAACTGGTTCGGTGGCAACAACTACTCCGATAAATTAGTTGAAGATGAGAAAATAAGAAAATATCTTTCTGCCCGTATCGCTAAAGGCGGTGTTGCAAAAGTAGTAATCGAGCGTACATTAAAACGTATCACGGTAACTATCCACACAGCTCGTCCAGGTATCGTAATCGGTAAAGCAGGTGCTGAGGTTGATAAAATCAAAGAAGAGTTAAAGAAATTGACTAAAAAGGAAATTCAAATTAACATCTTTGAAATTAAACGCCCGGAACTTGATGCACAATTAGTTGCAGAAGGTGTTGCAAAACAATTAGAAGCAAGGATCTCATTCCGTAGAGCAATGAAATCTTCTATCGCATCAACCATGCGTATGGGTGCTGAAGGTATTAAAATCATGACTTCTGGTCGTTTAGGTGGTGCTGAGATGGCACGTACCGAGCAGTACAAAGAAGGAAGAGTGCCTTTGCATACATTCCGTGCTGATATCGACTACGCTTTAGCTGAAGCCTTAACTACTTATGGTAAAATAGGTGTTAAAGTTTGGATCTGTAAAGGTGAGGTTTATGGAAAACGTGATTTGTCTCCAAACATTGGTGCAACAAACAACGGTCCAAAAGGCGCTTCAGATAAACCAGCTTTCGGTGGAAGAGATAACCGTGGTGGTGGAAGAGATAACCGTGGCGGTGGTAACGACAGACGTGGTGGAAACCAAGGCGGTGGTCGTGGTCCAGGCCAGGGTGGTGCAAACAGAGGTGGTGGCGCAGGCGCTAACAGAGGTCCTCGTAAATAATTGATTTATTAACATCGTTTAACGATTAGAACAAAATAAAATGTTACAGCCAAAAAGAACGAAGTTCAGGAAGATGCAAAAAGGCAGAATGAAAGGTTTAGCTTCACGTGGAGCTGAATTAGCATTCGGATCTTTCGGTATCAAATCTTTAGAAGCTACTTGGATCACAAGTCGCCAGATAGAGGCTGCCCGTATCGCCGTAACCCGTTTCATGAAACGTGAAGGCCAAGTATGGATCAGAATTTTCCCGGACAAACCGGTAACTAAAAAACCTGCTGAGGTACGTATGGGTAAAGGTAAAGGTGCTCCTGAGTATTGGGTAGCAGTTGTAAGACCTGGACGTGTAATTTTCGAAGCTGAAGGTGTGCCTTTGGAAGTTGCTAAAGAAGCATTGCGTTTAGCTGCTCAGAAATTACCGATCCAAACCAAATTCGTAGTACGTAGAGATTACGTAGAAGCATAGTAAAGTGTTGAGATGAATGTTGTAAATACTTGTTTATTATAACCGCTACACTCAACGTAAAAGAAAAAGAAAAATGAAAAATTCAGAAATCACAGGGCTTTCAAAAGAAGAATTAGTAGCTAAGATTGCGGAAGAAAAAGAGAACTTATCAAAATTAAAGTTCGCTCACACTATTTCAGCTATCGAAAATCCTTCGCGTATTGCAAAAGTAAGGAAAGACATAGCCCGTTTAAACACTCAGTTGACTAAAGTGAAAAACACGGAGTCAGCTACTGAAACTAAATAATTTGAGAGTCGACATGGAAAGACAATTAAGAAAAACAAGAACCGGGTTAGTGGTAAGCAACAAGATGGATAAATCTGTTGTAGTGAGCGTGGAGCGTAAAGTAAAACACCCGATTTATGGTAAGTTCGTAAAGAAAACTACCAAATTTATGGCTCACGACGAGAAAAATGAGTGCGGTATTGGTGATACTGTATTAATTATGGAAACTCGTCCTTTGAGTAAAAACAAGAACTGGAGATTGGTACAAATTTTAGAAAGAGCTAAATAAGATGGTACAACAGGAATCGAGATTAAACGTTGCTGATAACAGCGGCGCAAAAGAAGTATTGGTAATTCGTGTGTTAGGTGGGACCGGCAAACGTTATGCTTCAATTGGTGATAAGGTAGTTGTTACCGTTAAAAGCGCATTACCATCAGGTAATGTTAAAAAAGGTACAGTTTCAAAAGCAGTTGTTGTAAGAACTAAAAAAGAAATCCGTCGTAAAGATGGTTCTTATATCCGTTTTGACGATAATGCTGCTGTATTATTGAACGCACAGGATGAGCCAAGAGGTACACGTATCTTTGGCCCGGTTGCGAGAGAACTACGTGAAAAACAATTCATGAAAATCGTATCATTAGCACCGGAGGTATTATAAAATGGGAAACAAAGTAAATACACCAAAACTTAAAATCCGTACAGGAGATTTAGTTAAAGTAATTGCTGGCGATTCAAAAGGTCAACAAGGAAAAGTACTTTCAGTACAAAAAGATAAAAACAGAGCCATTGTAGAAGGCATCAATTTAGTATCTAAACATACTAAGCCAAATGCTGCAAATCCGAACGGTGGTATTATTAAAAAAGAAGCTGCTCTTCACGTTTCTAACCTGATGTTGGTTGATCCAAAATCAGGTAAAGCTACCCGCGTTGGCCGTAAAGTAAACGCAGATGGTAAAATCGTTAGAGTTGCTAAAATTTCAGGGGAGGAAATTAAATAATGGCTACACCTAGATTAAAAAGCAAATACAAAGAAGAAGTTGTAAATGCATTAAAAGAAAAATTTCAGTATAAAACTGTAATGCAGGTTCCTAAATTGGAAAAAATCTGTATCAATCAGGGTGTAGGTCGTTTTTCTGTTACTGATAAAAAGATTATGGATACTACAATCGTAGAATTGACTACCATTACTGGTCAGCAGGCGGTTGCAGCACAATCTAAAAAAGATATCTCTAACTTTAAATTACGTAAAGGTATGCCGGTAGGTGTGCGTGTAACATTACGTGATAACAACATGTATGAGTTCTTGGATCGTTTGATTTCAGTAGCTTTACCACGTATCCGTGATTTCAAAGGTATTAACGATAAAGGTTTCGATGGAAAAGGTAACTACACATTAGGTGTTACTGAGCAAATCATCTTCCCAGAGATTAATATAGATAAAATCAATAAAATTTTAGGGATGGATATAACTTTCGTAACTTCGGCAAAATCTGACGTTGAAGCACTTGAGTTATTGAAACAATTCGGATTACCATTTAAAAATCAAAAAACAGCAGAATAATGGCAAAAGAAGGTGTAAAAGCACGCGAAGTTAAGCGCCAAAAATTGGTAGCTAGATACGCTGAAAAACGTGCAGCATTAAAAGCTGCAGGAGATTTCGAGGGTTTAGATAAATTACCTAAAAACTCATCTCCGGTACGTTTACACAACCGTTGTAAATTAACTGGTCGTCCTCGTGGATATATGCGTACCTTTGGCATTTCAAGGGTAACATTCCGCGAAATGGCACTAGACGGTAAAATACCAGGTGTTAAAAAAGCATCTTGGTAATATAAGTAGCTAGTACTGAGTGTCAAGTATCGAGACCATTTGGTTTCTTGATACTTGATACTTATGTCTATTTACTAGAAAAAGAATTTTAACCGATAGCAGGTCCCGTCCCGATGTGAAATCGGGAAAGGAAACCACTATCAAAAACAATAAATAATGAATACAGATCCAATAGCAGATTATTTAACAAGAGTAAGGAATGCCATTAAGGCCAACCACAGAGTTGTAGAAATTCCTGCATCAAACCTTAAAAAGGAAATCACTAAAGTACTTTTTGATAAAGGTTACATCGCGAACTATAAGTTTGAAGATACTACAGTTCAAGGCACTATTAAAATTGCTTTGAAATACAATCCGATTACTAAAGTTCCTGCTATTCGTACATTAGTGCGAGTAAGTAAACCAGGTTTGAGACAGTATGCAGGCGTTGAAAATATGCCAAGAGTATTAAACGGTTTAGGTATCGCAATCTTATCTACTTCTAAAGGTGTAATGACCGATAAAGAAGCAGCCAAATTAAACATTGGTGGTGAGGTATTGTGTCACGTTTATTAATATTTAGGAGAACTACACAATGTCAAGAATAGGAAAAGCCCCAATTACAATCCCTTCAGGTGTAACCATTACCGTATCTAACGATAACGTGGTAACTGTAAAAGGCCCTAAAGGTGAATTATCACAAACAGTTGATAAAGATATCACTGTAAGTCAGGAAGATGAAATTTTAACAGTTCAACGTCCATCAGATCAAAAGAAACACAAAGCATTACACGGTTTATACCGCTCTTTGCTTAACAACATGGTTGTTGGAGTTACAGAAGGTTATACATTAACTCAAGAGTTGGTAGGTGTTGGTTACCGTGCTACAAACCAAGGCAACACATTAGACCTTGTTTTGGGTTATTCTCACCACTATGTATTCCAGTTGCCAGCAGAGATTAAAGTAACTACACAATCAGAAAAAGGTCAGACTCCTAAAATTATTTTAGAGAGTATTGACAAACAATTGATTGGCCAGGTAGCAGCGAAAATCCGTTCGTTACGTGCACCGGAACCATATAAAGGTAAAGGTATCAAGTTTGTAGGTGAAGTGTTAAGAAGAAAAGCAGGTAAATCAGCATCTAAAAAATAGTAATCATGGCAGGTAAAAAATTATCAAGAAGAGATCGTATTAAAAAAGGGATCAGAAAAAGACTTACCGGTTCGGAAGAACGTCCAAGGTTATCTGTATATAGAAGCAATAAAGGGATTTATGCGCAGGTAATTAACGATGTAACCGGTACAACAATAGCGTCAGCATCATCATTATCGAAAGATTTTACTGGTACTGGAAACAAAAGCGATCAGTCAGTTGCAGTAGGCAAATTAGTAGCCGAAAAAGCAATTGCTGCAGGTGTTAAAGAAGTTGTTTTCGATAGAAATGGCTATTTATACCACGGTCGCGTAAAATCGTTGGCAGAGGGTGCCCGCGAAGCTGGTTTAGTATTTTAATCTGAAGAAAAAGTAAGATGTCAACTATTAATATAAAAAGAGTAAAAACCACCGATATCGAATTAAAGGATCGTTTGGTTAGTATACAACGTGTTGCCAAAGTAACCAAAGGTGGCCGTACTTTCAGCTTCTCAGCAATTGTTGTTGTAGGCGATGAGAACGGTGTTGTTGGTTTCGGTTTAGGTAAAGCGAAAGAGGTAACTGAAGCAATTGCTAAAGGTGTGGATGATGCCAAAAAGAACCTGGTAAAAGTTCCGATTTTAAACGGTACTGTTCCTCATGAGCAAATCGGTAAATTCTCAGGTGGTTTTGTTTTAATCAAACCAGCTGCAGTAGGTACAGGAGTAATTGCCGGTGGTGCGATGCGTGCTGTATTAGAGAGTGCCGGTGTACATAACGTATTGGCAAAATCTAAAGGTTCATCTAACCCACACAACGTGGTAAAAGCAACTGTTGATGCATTAACTAAAATGCGTGATGCTTATACAGTAGCTCAAACCCGTGGTATTGATTTAAACAAAGTATTTAACGGATAATATCATGGCTAAGATCAAAATAACACAAGTAAAAAGCGTTATCGACAGAAGCGAGCGCCAAAAGAGAACCGTTCAGGCTTTGGGTTTATCTAAATTGAACCAAAGTGTAGAGGTTGAAGCTACTCCACAGATTATCGGTATGGTTCGTAAAGTGAACCATTTGGTAGCAATCGAAGCAATCTAGTAAAAGTTTTAAAGGTAGTATTGGAAAAATCCGGTACTACCTTTATATATGTTTAATCGTTGTACCTGTTTAGTGAAAGCGAAGGGCAACACAAATTCAAAAAAATGAATTTAAGTAATTTAAAACCTGCAGTAGGTTCTACAAAAAACAGTAAGAGAATTGGTCGTGGTACAGGTTCTGGTCGTGGCGGTACTTCAACCCGTGGTCACAAAGGTGCGGGTTCTCGTTCAGGTCACAAAACCAAAATCGGTTTCGAAGGTGGTCAAATGCCTTTACAACGTCGTGTGCCTAAAGTTGGTTTCAAACCAATCAACCGTACTGAGTATGTTGGCGTAAACTTAGACGTTTTACAAGCATTAGCTGAAAAACATAGCTTAACAACTATCGATTTTGCTGCTTTACAAGCACATGGTTTGGCTTCAAAAAACGACTTGGTTAAAATTTTAGGTCGTGGTGAAGTTAAAGCAAAGCTAGAAATTACAGCACATGCGTTCTCTGCAACCGCACAAAAAGCTATTGAGGCTGCAGGTGGTTCTATTGTAAAATTGTAATTATTAAATGAAGAAGCTATTTACTACTTTAAGTAATATCTGGAAAATTCAGGAATTAAAAGAGCGTATATTGTTTACGCTCTTAATTCTTTTGGTATACCGTTTCGTATCTCACGTGGTTTTACCAGGTGTAGATCCAACTGCTTTAGGCAACAACGAAAAATCGGGAATTTTAGGCTTACTAGATATGTTTGCCGGCGGTTCTTTCTCTCGTGTGTCTATTTTGGCGTTGGGGGTAATGCCTTACATTTCTGCATCGATTGTGGTGCAGCTATTGGGTATTGCTGTTCCTTCTTTCCAAAAAATGCAGAAAGAGGGCGAAAGTGGTAGAAAGAAAATGAACCAGATTACCCGTTACCTAACGGTAGCGATCACAATCGTTCAGTCTGTTGGTTACGTTAAAACGCAAGTTCCTGCAGAAGCTATTTTATTGCCAAATACTTTATTTTTAGTGTTATCTACGTTTGTATTAACGGCAGGTACGTTATTCGTAATGTGGTTAGGTGAAAAAATTACAGATAAAGGTATTGGTAACGGTACATCACTAATCATTATGGTTGGTATTATAGCCCGTTTACCGGTAGCAATTTCTCAAGAGTTTAGTGCACGTGTGGGTTCGGCCAGTGAAGGTGGAGGCCCAGTTGCATTGGTTTTGGAGATCGTTGCCTTATTTGCAGTGGTGATGTTTACCATTTTAATTGTTCAAGGTGTACGTAAAGTACCTGTACAATACGCGAAAAAAATTGTTGGTAACCGCCAGTTTGGTGGTGTTCGTCAGTACATTCCTTTAAAGGTTAATGCTGCTGGTGTTATGCCAATCATTTTTGCCCAGGCGTTAATGTTTATTCCAGGTGCTTTAATGCAGTTTGTTCCCTCGTTACAAGGTTCCTGGTTAATCCAGTTCAGCAATACCACTTCGTTGGCTTATAGCTTAACATTCGCATTTTTAATTATCGCATTTACTTTCTTCTATACTGCCATTACGGTTAATCCAACCCAAATGAGCGATGATATGAAGAAAAATGGTGGTTTTATTCCAGGTATTAAACCTGGCTTTGCAACATCAACTTTTATTGATGATGTGATATCAAAAATCACTTTCCCAGGTGCGGTATTTTTAGCGATTATTGCTATCCTGCCTTCAATTGCGGTTAAGTTTGGTATTAAACAAGAATTTGCACACTTCTTTGGTGGTACTTCTTTATTGATTTTAGTTGGTGTTGTATTGGATACATTGCAACAGATCGAAAGTTATTTATTGATGCGCCATTATGATGGTCTGATGAAAACAGGTAGAGTTACCGGCAGAACAGGTGTTCCTGCTGCAAGTAGCAACGCAGCACTGTAGTGTAAAGGATGTCTAAAATTTATTACAAGTCTCTTGAGGAGATCGAGTTAATAAGAGAAAGTTCCATGCTTGTTTCTAAAACGCTGGCCGAGGTGGCCAAGGTAATAAAAGCAGGCATGACTACTATCCAGTTAGATAAGTTAGCCTATGAGTTTATTAGTGACCACGGAGCGATTCCTGCATTTTTAAACTATAATGGTTTTCCTTACTCATTGTGTATTTCGCCAAATGAACAAGTTGTTCATGGTTTCCCGGGCGAATATGTAATTCAAGAAGGTGATCTTATTTCGGTTGATTGTGGAGTGATTAAAAACAATTATTTTGGTGATTCGGCTTATACTTTTCCGATAGGGGAGATAGACACCGAAAAACAGAAGTTGCTTACGGTTACTCAACGCTGCCTGGAACTGGGTATAGAAAAAGCTGTTGTTGGAATGCGTACCGGTGATATCGGTTTTGCTGTTCAGCAATACGCAGAAGCCAATGGATTTGGTATAGTAAGAGAACTTGTAGGGCATGGTGTAGGTGTAAAACTTCATGAGAAACCAGAGGTTCCGAATTATGGGAAACGTGGTGCAGGACCAAAACTGGAAGAAGGGATGGTTATTGCGATAGAACCCATGATCAATGCAGGCGTAGCCGGTGTTAAATTCCATAACGATGGATGGACGGTAACCAGTAAAGACAATAAACCATCGGCACATTTTGAACACACAGTAGCCATCAAAAAGGGCAAAGCAGATGTTTTATCGACGTTTTCTATAATAGAAGAAGTTTTACAATAAAAAAAAATAAATTATTAAAATTTTTTATTTAATTTTGCAACCCTGTTTAGAAGCAGCTAATTAAGTAACAATCAATAAAATATGGCTAAACAAGCCTCAATTGAACAAGACGGAGTAATAAGAGAAGCATTATCTAATGCGATGTTCCGGGTAGAACTCGAGAACGGGCATGAGATTATTGCGCACATTTCAGGAAAGATGCGGATGCACTACATCAAAATTCTTCCTGGGGATAAAGTTAAATTGGAAATGTCTCCTTATGATTTAACAAAAGGACGCATTACTTATAGATACAAATAAAATGAAAGTTAGATCATCAATTAAAAAACGTAGCGCTGATTGCAAGATTATTCGCCGTAAAGGAAAACTTTACGTTATCAACAAGAAGAATCCTAAATACAAGCAACGTCAAGGGTAATTAGAAAATAGTGTAATTTACCGTACAACGGTGGCCCGCCGTTCGGAATTACAGCAAAACAATAATAAATATGGCAAGGATTTCAGGTATTGATTTACCAAGAAACAAAAGAGGAGAGATCGGTTTAACCTATATCTATGGTATCGGTAGAACAACTGCTCAACGTATTTTAACTACGGCAGGTATCGATTTAAACAAAAAAGTACAAGACTGGTCTGATGATGAGCTATCAGCAATCCGTACAATGATCAACGATGAGATTAAAGTAGAAGGTGCTTTACGCTCAGAAGTTCAGTTAAACATCAAACGTTTAATGGATATTGGTTGTTACCGTGGTTTACGTCACAGAAAAGGTTTACCTTCTCGTGGTCAGCGTACTAAAAACAACTCACGTACTCGTAAGGGTAAGAGAAAAACAGTTGCTAACAAGAAAAAAGCTACTAAATAATAATTGATAGATTTGAGATAATAGATGTGAGATAAACTTCATCTGCACTCAAATTTGGAATATCAGGATTAAAAAATAGGGTGGCGAGTGCCGGGCTTGTGTTAATATCTCACATCCCAATTCTCACATCTCATATCTAAAAGATAAAATGGCTAAAAGTAAAAAAGTAACAAAAAAACGTATCGTTGTAATTGAGCCTGTTGGTCAGGCGCATATCAATGCTACTTTTAACAACATCATCGTTACCTTAACAAACAACAACGGACAGACTATTTCATGGTCTTCTGCAGGTAAAATGGGCTTCAAAGGTTCTAAAAAGAACACGCCTTATGCAGCTGGTCAAGCAGCTTCAGATTGCGGTAAGGTTGCATTTGATTTAGGTTTACGTAAAGTTGAAGTATTTGTAAAAGGTCCGGGTTCAGGTCGCGAATCTGCAATCAGAACTTTACAGGTAGCAGGTCTTGAAGTAACATCTATCAAAGATATTACTCCACTTCCTCACAACGGATGTCGTCCTCCTAAAAAGAGAAGAGTTTAATTAATTTTAAAGCTAAGAATCTCCAGCTACAGGTTGGATGATACTTTAAAAACAGAAAAAAATGGCAAGATATACAGGCCCAAAATCAAAAATCGCACGTAAATTCAGAGAACCAATTTTCGGTCCTGATAAAGTGTTAGACAGAAAAAATTATCCTCCTGGCCAACATGGCGTTTCAAAAAGAAGAGGAAAACAATCTGAATATGCTATCCAGTTAATGGAGAAACAAAAAGTAAAATACACTTACGGTGTATTAGAAAAACAATTCAGTAACTTGTTTAAAAAAGCATCTTCACGTGCAGGTATCACCGGTGATAACTTACTTCAATTGTTAGAAGCACGTTTAGATAATACAGTTTACCGTTTAGGTATTTCAACAACCCGTTCTGGTGCACGCCAGTTAGTTAGCCATAAACACGTAACCGTGAATGGTGAAGTTGTAAATATTCCTTCATATCAGTTAAAAGCTGGTGATGTGGTTGCTGTTCGTGAAAAATCTAAATCTTTAGAATCAATTAGTAACTCAGTTGCAGGCAGAACAATTAACAAGTTCGCATGGTTAGAGTGGAACGCCAGTGAATTAACTGGTAAATTCTTAACCTACCCTCAACGTGATGAAATTCCTGAAAACATCAAGGAAAACTTAATCATCGAGTTGTACTCAAAGTAATCAATGAGCTAGTTAATTACCTCAAAAGGGTAATTAACTTTTTTCATGTTACTATATATTCAATAACGAATTTAAAAAAATATAAATGGCAATTTTAGCATTTCAGAAACCAGACAAAGTGATCATGCAGAAATCAACCGATTTCGATGGCACATTTGAATTTCGTCCTTTAGAGCCCGGTTTCGGTGTAACAATTGGTAATGCCTTAAGAAGAATTTTACTTTCTTCATTAGAAGGTTATGCTATTACTACTATTCGTTTTTCAGGCGTTTCTCACGAGTTTTCTACCATAAAAGGTGTTGTAGAAGATTTAACTGATATCATCTTAAACTTAAAACAAGTTCGTTTTAAGAAAACAGGTGATTCAGGTGATTCTGAAAAAGTTTTCATCATCGTTAATGGTCAAGATCAGTTTAAAGCTGGTGATATCACTAAATTCTCTAACAACTTTACAGTTTTAAACCCTGAGCATGTTATTTGCAATATGGATAAATCTGTTACTTTGGAGGTGGAATTAACCATCAATAAAGGACGTGGTTATGTACCTGCTGAAGAAAATAAAGTTGCTGATGCTGTTGTAGGTGTAATCGCAATCGATTCGATTTATACTCCGATGAAAAATGTAAAATACACGATCGAAAACTTTCGTGTTGAGCAAAAAACGGATTATGAAAAATTGGTTTTAGATATCTCTACTGACGGTTCAATTCATCCGGAAGAAGCATTAAAGGAAGCGGCTAAGATCCTTATCCAACACTTTATGTTATTCTCAGATGAGAATTTGGTATTAGAATCTCAGGCAAAAGAAGAAACCAAAGAAGTTGACGAGGAAATTTTACACATGCGTAAAATCCTTAAAACTGAATTAGTAGATATGGATCTTTCAGTTAGGGCATTAAACTGCTTAAAAGCTGCTGATATCCGTACTTTGGCTGATTTAGTTTCTTATGACGTTGCTGATATGTTGAAATTCAGGAACTTCGGTAAGAAATCTTTAACTGAGATCCAGGAATTAGTAAAATCAAAAGGTTTATCATTTGGTATGAACCTGTCTAAATTTAAATTAGACGAAGAGTAATACGCATGGCGCCATGCGCTTAGCGCAAAGCGTTGAATTAACTATTAGTTCACAGTGTATAATTCCCTCTGAGACAGAGACGGTATACACTTAATCAAAAAACAATGAGACACGGTAAAAAAGTAAACCACTTAGGTAGAACCGACAGCCACAGAAAAGCGATGTTAGCTAACATGGCTACATCACTAATTAAAGCAAAAAGAATTACTACAACTTTAGCTAAAGCTAAAGCGTTACGTACTTATGTTGAGCCATTAATCACGAAAGCGAAAAATGACACTACTCACTCACGTCGTACAGTTTTCTCTTATCTACAAG
Source organism: Pedobacter suwonensis (assembly GCF_900111825.1). Lineage (GTDB taxonomy): Bacteria > Bacteroidota > Bacteroidia > Sphingobacteriales > Sphingobacteriaceae > Pedobacter > Pedobacter suwonensis. The sequence goes on along the minus strand of NZ_FOJM01000009.1, from coordinate 126,016 downwards.
ATAAAGAAGTAATCACTATTTTGTTCCGCGAAGTGGCTGAGAAAGTAGCTAACCGTCCAGGTGGTTATACTCGTATCATTAAATTAAACAATCGTCAAGGTGATAACGCTGAGATGGCTTTAATTGAATTGGTAGATTACAATACAGTTTACGGTAAAGATGTAGAAGTTAAAGAAGAGAAGAAAACGACTCGTCGTGGTAGAAGTAAAGCTGCTGCGCCTAAAGCTGCTGAAGCTAAAGCTGAAACTGCTGAAGAAGTTGCTCCTGCTGAAGAAGCTCCTGCTACTGAAGAACCAAAAGGAGAATAATTTTATTCAACTTAAGGATATTAAAGTCTTGTTCGAAAGAGCAGGACTTTTTTTTGTTATCTTGAGTGAAAATTTTAGTAACACTTATGAAGCTATTTTACAGCCTAATACTTATTTTCTTTACTTGTTTATCGTCCCTTTATGCGCAGGATTCTAACAGTTATAATTCTATTACAGTTACTGGTCAGGCCTTATTGCTCAGAGGACATAAAATAGAAATCAATGCAGATGGTTTTTTAAAACAAGTAGGTGGCGCAGGTTATTTGACTGATAGTACCGCTAAACTCCATCAAATACTTTATGAGCCTATTCATTTTCATTATTATATTGATGCGAAAAAACAACTTAAATTTTCTCCAACTGCATTCAGGTTCTTAACTGTCGGAAAAGACTCTGTTACCTGGTGGGCGCAAAGTATAACTGAGGGCCTGAAGCAGGATGTTTTTGGCAAGGCCTATGCGAATGGTGTTATTCGGTTTAAAGTGCTTGTTTCGGGCGCTCAGGTCAAATTTAATAATATCAATTTTCATATTCCTTTCAATATTGCCAATTCGAAATATCTTGGTGGATTAGGTCAAAAGAGCAATATACGTCCAGATACGGTAAAATGGAATTTACGTAATTATTCGAAGATAAAACCAGCCTTTTGGGTAGGCAATGAGTGGCGCGGACTTTATTTAAGATTGGATGATCAGCCTAATAGCAACAATAATAATTTTGTAAATGGTTGGTCAAATGAGAAAAGCGAGGGTTTTCAGATTAATGTTAAAGGGAGTTCGATGCTTTCGGATTTTACTACCGGCAGTATCGCGTTAGCTTCAGGACAAAAACTAACTTTCAATTATACTATCGTAATTTCTGAACGCGGTAATCTGAAACTACCGGTTAATTCAAAGAAGAAATTTAAGCAGTTATTATATTTAGATCTGCATACAAAATAAAAAGGAGCGATCTATTCGCTCCTTTAATTCAAATCTTTACATTCTCCATCCCATACTGTTTGAGTACATCGGCAGGAACACCAGCCCATTGGTTTGGTGCATTGCCTACATAACCAATGTCTTTTACGCCCATTTCCGTTGTGTAAAAACCGGAGGCCGTTAAATTTCTCATTCTGTTGAAAAAGGCTACGCCTGCCTGCATTTCTGGCCTGGCTTTTTTAGGGTAGGCAATTTCATCAACAATAGAGATCTGCTGATCTGCAGAGGCTTCAATAAAAGGTTTTTGAAACTTATTAAAGCTGTACACATCCAGCCATTTCAGGCCGCCACGCATAGGTGTTTTATGTTCAGGAATATCTTTTACGATAAATTCGATAAACTCTGGTACTTTGGCATCAGAAGCGCTGCCCGAAACTTCATCTTTGGGAATAATGATATCGGCCAGAACGGTGATTGTAGCCATTTCATGTTTAGTGAAAAAAGTCTCTGATTTCAGATTTTTATCACGGTCCAACTCCCATTGTTCCCTGCCTGCTTCTTTCGTACTTTCCTCAGGTGCAGCAACGTCTGTTTTTGCTTCGGGCTGTTTACAAGCCTCAAGCAATACAGTAGTACTAATGGCGGTTAAACCTAGTGCTTTTAGTGAATCACGTCTGTTCATATGATAAGGCTAAATGTTCTGTTTTTTCTTTTGAGCTAAAATATATTCTGCTGTACGCATAGATAGTGCTAAGATGGTCCAGGTGGCATTTTTATCACCTTGCTGTACAAACGGTCCGGCATCTACCACAAACAAATTTTTACAATCATGGGCCTGGCAATATTTGTTCAGTGCCGATTTTTTAGGATCATCGCCCATGCGTATGGTACCTACCTCGTGGATGATTTTTCCGGGATTGAGTAAACCATAATTGGTATCTGCACCCTGGATCTCGGAGGTTACCACTGCACCCATTTCTTTCATAATCGAAAGAAAGGTTTCCTGCATGTGTTTTGCCTGTAGAATTTCATCTTTATCCCATTTGTAGTTAAACCTTAAAACCGGAATTCCATATTTATCTACCGTATTGGGGTCTATTTCGCAGTAGTTGCTTTCTCTGGCAATTGCGGTACCACGGCCGGCCATTCCAACACCAGTGCCATAAAACCTGCGATAATCATCTTTTAATGATTTTCCGTAACCTCCGGCTTCTTTCATTTTACCATCTCTGCCAGGTACCATGCCATTCATTTGAGCCACACCGCCACCAAAACCATATGCAGGCATGCCCATTCCTCCCCAATATTCAATGTGATAACCACGTGGGAAGTTAAGTTTACGATTATCCAACCACCATGGCGAATAAATGTGTACACTCCCTACACCATCTTCATTATAACGTTTCCGATCCATTAACTGCGGCAAAAAGCCCGAAACACTCGCCCCTGTAGAATCGTGCAGGTATTTGCCCACTACACCACTGCTGTTGGCCAGGCCATTTGGGTGTGAAGTTGACTTGGAATTTAATAATATACGGGCTGACTCACAGGCGCTGGCACCTAAAATAACCAGTTTGCCGTTTACCTGATATTCCTGTAAATCCTTACGGTTTACATAAGAAACACCTTTTGCGGTACCATCCTTGTCCGTAATCACTTCACGTACCATTGCATCGGTAATCACGGTCAGGTTTCCGGTTTTCACCGCTGGGTTTACCAAGCATGATGAGGATGAAAAATCGCCGTAAACTTTACAGCTTCTGCCACACTGCCCACAGTAAAAACAAGGTGCGCGATCATTGTTGTTGGGTAAAGCTTCTGTTAATACAGACCCGCGACCGGTAATTACCCTGACACCGGCTTTTTCTGCTCCTTTTTTGATAAAAAGTTCGTTTAACCTTGGTTTAGGCGGTTTCATAAAAATGCCGTCAGGTTCATTTTCTAAGCCTTCTGCTGTTCCATAAATACCGATCATTCGGTCAACTTTATCATAAAAGGGTTTTACATCAGCATAGGTTATCGGCCATGCATCAGTTAAGCCATCTTTAGGCTTAAAATCGTCGGGACCCATCCGTAAAGAAATCCTGCCCCAGTGGTTGGTACGGCCACCGAGCATGCGCGAACGGAACCATTCGAATTCACTTTTGTTCTTTTGGGTATAAGGCTCGCCTTCTAATTCCCAACCACCATATGATGCATCAAAATCACCAAATGGACGAACGGTTCCTGCACCACGACGTGGTGATTCCCATGGCCATTTTAATTGATGTGAATCTAATCGCGGATCAAAATTTTGACCAGCCTCGAGCATTAAAACCTTTTGACCGGCATGCGCCAGCACATAGGCCGCCATCCCGCCACCGGCACCTGATCCAACAATAATGGCATCGTACACGGTTGGCGATTTTTTTATCTGAAAGTCACTCATGTATTGTGATTTGCTATTTAAATACCCTAATCTAAAGTTTAATTTTTTGAAAAAAAAGTGTTCCGCTACTTTGGAATCAATATAGATAATGGTGTTGTGGCTTGTTCCTAAATCGTATTATGTGATTCGTTTTATTTAAATCAATATTAACGATTTTATGGTTGAAGATAACAGTCCATATTACATTTTGCCTCTTCCATCTTTTTAATATGGTCGCTCTATTGTTACATTGTTCATTATGTGTTCAGCTCCGGATAAACTTGATTATCTTTGCATCTCAAATCCATTTAAGTGTTAGCAAATATCAACTCATTTATTGCCGCTTTAAAAGCCAGCTTAGAAGAAGAAAGTTTTGTGAAAATTTCTTTAGGGAACTATAAAGGGGAAGAGGAAGCCTTAAAACAATTGCTGATCCGTAAGGTGATCATCAAGCGTGAAGATAAATTGGCTGTTACCTATCGTTACAAAACACGCGACGTGGTAAAAAACTATGCTATCGATGAGGCTATTGATTTAATTAAGGGTTACCTGACGACCGGATTTAAAATAGCTACCCTGTTTACCACCGAAAACGACCTGATCTTGGAAGAGCTGAACAATGGAAAATTGGTATTACGTAAAGGTAAAGCTTCGAGTGTGGGAGTGCCGTCTGCCAGTCATGACAAAGAAAAAGCCAGGTTGATCAAACCGGATTCAAAATCATACTTAGCTGAACTAAAGATTACCGATGCAGAAGGTAAGGTTTTTAAAAATGCACAGGATAAATTCAGGCAAATTAACCATTACATTGAAATTTTAAGCACGCTGATAAAAGAGCTGCCGGAAGGAGCCATCAAAAAGGTTGCTGATATGGGCTCGGGTAAGGGTTATTTAACCTTTGCGCTGTATGATTATTTACATTCTGTTTTAAAATTAGAAAGCGACGTGATTGGAGTAGAGTATAGGCAGGATATGGTTGACTTATGTAACCAGGTTGCGGTAAAATCTGCTTTCAATAAATTGAATTTTGTACAAGGCACTATTGAAGATTATCATGCAGAGGATGTAAACCTCTTAATTGCATTACATGCCTGTGATACCGCAACAGACGATGCCATCTATAAAGGAATTAAAGCCAATGCCGACCTGATTGTGGCTGCACCCTGTTGCCATAAACAGATCCGCAGGGAAATTGAACAACACAAAGTGAAGAATGATATTTCTTTTTTGACCAAATACGGTATTTTTTTAGAGCGTCAGGCCGAAATGGTTACTGATGGCATACGTGCGCTGATTTTAGAATATTTTGGCTATAAAACGAAGGTATTTGAATTTATTTCTGATGCGCATACGCCTAAAAATGTGCTCGTGGTTGGGGTGAAGGGCAAAGCGCTAAGCGCAGAGCGGAAAGCGGAAGTTTTAGGGAAAATTAAAGCGAGTAAAGAATACTTTGGAATTGGTTATCATCATTTGGAACGCTTGCTGGCATTGTAGTTTAATCGCAAGGACACGGATTTTTTATTGAATGGCTCATAAAGAATACGAGCCATCTTTGGTATACGTAGCAGCTGGAATTATTTAAATCTTAAAGCGTTAAAAATATTAGGGGTGATATATTTTTTAAGATTTTCCATTTCATCGGTTAAGATAAACGTATAGGCATCAGCAATGTCTTCTTTATGTATGGCAACTACCATGCAGAATTTGTAGTCTTTGCCGAAATTTTTGGTTGGCGTAACTATAGTGAAAAATCCTGCGTCGGCATTAAAATCCTTTTTTACAGCTGGATTCGGAAACTGTTGGATAGAAGGCGGTTTATTAGATCCGCCGGCTATGTTCATTGCTATTGCCATAAGTGTAGCTGATAGCATAGTATTTGGATTTATCCTAATTTCTCCTTCTTTTTTTGTTTCCAACCATTTTTTGTACTCTTTTACCCTTTCGGTTAAAGAACGTATAGCATATCTGATTTCTATGTGTTTTGAAGTATCAATAACTGCATATTCATATAGCATAGCTGAATTTTTGATAGGTTCTGTTTTTACAAAACCCTTAGGTTGATCTAGCATTAAGTTATTGTCGCTGATTATTTTTTCAAAACTTTCGGCAGGTTTGGTGTCCTGAGATTTTGCTACATGAATGATCCCAAAGAATGCGATTGCGATAAAATATTTCTTCATTTTGATTTTTGGTTTGTGAAATGATGTAGAACTGAAGAGATTTCCACAAAGAGTATGTATAAAAAGTGATTAAACATATTCCCAAAGTAAAAACAGGCTCTTTTCCTGTTTTTAAGAAGCTCAACTAATTTTTTCATAGTTGTACCAGACGATGTTTGTGTAAAAACAGATAATCAAAATATTTTTTACCATATAAGACATACGAGCGCATACAGGTTTAGAGCGTCATCGCGATTTTTCAGGCAAGAGCTCTGATGATATTCCGAATGAAGCCATTCTATGGAGAGTTTGTCAACGGTAACTTATTTCTAAATCTAATTACCTATATTGGTTTTCGGTCGGTACGACGCCGACCGATATATTTAATTCGTAATTATAGATGTAATAAGATAAGCGCCACCAATGCCGGGATTGATTGCACATACAAAATTTTCTTGCTCGCCGTTGCGGCACCATAAATACCCGCAATAATTACGCAGCATAGAAAAAATATAGCTACGTACATTTTCCATTGATGATCATTTATGCATAACGACCAGATTAAACCCGCTGCTAAAAAGCCATTATATAAGCCCTGATTAGCAGCCAATGTTTTTGTTGGTACGAATAAGTCTTTAGGAATGGTTTTAAATACCTGTGGTGCTTTGGTTGTCCACGCAAACATTTCTAACCAAAGAATATAAACGTGGATGAAGGCGACTAAGCCAATTACGATTTGAGCTGCTATTTGCATTTTTTTGGTGATTAAAAGGATTTTAGGTGATTACACAGATTTAAATGAGTGTACCGATTGATTGTAATTTAAAGATATAAAACTTTGAGGGCTTTTATATGATCACTTACTATTTCTGCTGTGTTTTTATGACCGAAGCCTAAAAACGCTGTTCAATAAACCCGATAATAGCGAACACGAGTGAAACGAAGTAAAGCGGTTAGCGGGGCAGGTGCTCCCGACAAGATTCAAACGCTCATTTTCAAATCACTTAAAATATCTTCTATTTAAGCTTTAGTTTTTCTGCTTCACCTTTGGTCTTTAGCCTCGCTTAAATCCATCTTCCATCCCGCATATTCCATCGTTTTCTGTCATGCTGTCAGTATCAAATAGGATCGTTTTTTACATTTTATCAGTCTTTTGTCCATATTATCTGCCAAAAACCAATTGGCACAAGCATTGTTTAATAGCAGTAGAAATTATAATACTTTAAAAAGAGAAAATAAAAATACAATGGGAAAAATTATTGGAATAGACTTAGGAACAACAAACTCTTGCGTGAGCGTAATGGAGGGCAATGAGCCTGTAGTTATCGCAAATAGTGAGGGTAAACGTACTACACCGTCTATTGTTGCTTTTGCAGAAAACGGTGAGCGTAAAGTTGGCGAGCCTGCTAAACGTCAGGCTATAACCAACCCAACAAAAACGATATATTCAATTAAACGCTTTATGGGTAGCAGCTACGACGAAAGTGCGAAAGAGGCTGGACGCGTACCTTATAAAGTTGTAAAAGGTGATAACAACACTCCACGTGTTGAAATCGACGACAGAAAATACACTCCACAAGAGATTTCTGCAATGATTTTGCAGAAAATGAAAAAAACTGCTGAAGATTTCTTAGGACAAGAAGTTACAGAAGCAGTAATTACAGTACCTGCTTATTTTAATGATGCACAGCGCCAGGCGACTAAAGAAGCTGGTGAGATTGCAGGTTTATCTGTAAAACGTATCATTAACGAGCCAACTGCAGCTGCTTTAGCTTATGGCTTGGATAAAGCACACAAAGACATGAAAATTGTGGTGTTTGACTGTGGTGGTGGTACTCATGACGTGTCTGTATTGGAATTGGGTGATGGCGTTTTCGAGGTAAAATCTACTGATGGTGATACTCACTTAGGTGGTGATGACTTTGACCATATCATTATCGATTGGTTAACTCAGGAATTTAAATCAGAAAACAGCATGGACCTTTCTAAAGATCCAATGGCGTTACAACGTTTAAAAGAAGCTGCTGAAAAAGCTAAAATTGAGTTATCTAGCACAACTTCTACTGAAATTAACTTACCGTATATTACTGCTGACGCCAGCGGTCCTAAACACTTGGTACGTACCTTATCCCGTGCTAAGTTTGAGCAATTGGCTGATAGCTTAATCAAACGTACGATTGACCCTTGTAAATCTGCTTTGAAAAATGCTGGTTTAAGTACAGGCGATATCGACGAAATTATCCTGGTAGGTGGTTCTACACGTATTCCTGCTATTCAGGAAGCGGTTAAAGCTTTCTTCGGTAAAGAGCCAAGTAAAGGTGTTAACCCTGATGAGGTTGTAGCAATCGGTGCTGCTATTCAAGGTGGTGTATTAACTGGTGATGTTAAAGATGTATTGTTATTAGACGTTACTCCTTTATCATTAGGTATTGAGACTATGGGTGGTGTAATGACTAAATTAATCGAGTCTAATACAACAATCCCAACTAAAAAATCGGAAACTTTCTCCACTGCAGCTGATAACCAGCCTTCAGTAGAAATCCACATTTTGCAAGGTGAGCGTCCGATGGCTGCTCAAAACCGTACAATTGGTCGTTTCATTTTAGATGGTATTCCACCAGCACCTCGTGGTGTGCCTCAGGTAGAAGTATCATTTGATATTGATGCCAATGGTATCTTACACGTAAGTGCAAAAGATAAAGCGACTGGTAAAGAGCAAAAAATCCGCATCGAAGCATCTTCTGGTTTAACTGATGCTGAGATCAAAAAAATGAAAGAAGAAGCTGAAGCTAATGCTGCAGATGATGCGAAGCAAAAAGAAGAGGCTGATAAAATTAACGGCGCTGATGCTTTAATTTTCTCTACTGAGAAACAATTGAAAGAGTTTGGTGATAAATTATCTGCTGATAAAAAAGCGCCAATTGAAGCTGGTTTAGAGAAATTGAAAGCAGCACACTCATCACGTAACTTTGCAGATATTGATGCAGCTTCGGCTGAATTACAAGCTGCCTGGAACGTGGCATCGGAAGAAATGTACAAAGCTGGCGAGCAGCCTCAGGGTGGTGAACAACCACAAGCGGAAGGACAAGCTCAAGGTGGCGATAACGTTACTGACGTTGATTTTGAAGAAGTAAAAGAAGACGATAAGAAATAGTCTTGATTCTGAAGTCCCGAGTCGTTAGTCTTGGGAGCATAAAATAAAAGCGTTCCTGATTAAGTTCAGGGACGCTTTTTTGGTATCAATGGCGTTTGTTTAACTTCTATGTTCTCATATGGCTTATAGAACTGAATTCGATTGAAAATCCAGTTTTAAAGGCCCCTGTAAGATATTTTCAATTCAAAGTCGTCACCCTGAATTCATTTCAGGGTCTTTCATGCTAAAAAGATGCTGAAATAAATTCAGCATGACGAATCGAGCTAAATTAACGGGGTTGCCATTGCTATCATGTTAGGCAAGATTTGCAATCTTGACAGAATGAGTTGTTGATTTAATCCATTTGGAATTATCGCAAGATGTAAAAACCAATTGAATTAAGTCTAAAAAATACTGCTATCTGCTTCTCGAGGAGGACTTGTTTCTATGTTATTTTATTTAAATGCCTCAGGCTTTTAAAACCTGAGGCATTTTCTTTAGATATACACCTAAGCTTGTATAGCTTCGGAATCTGAATTTAATCCCACAGTTTTTCCGGGTATGTTCCGTTATTAACCAATTGGTTAATACTATCCTGAACATAAGGTTTATCCTCTTTATAAGTTACGCCGAACCATTTGTTCGAAGTAGGTATTACTTTAAAGGTTGCGGTATTGTTTTTAACTAAAGTTTCGCCGATTAACGGAATGAAAAATTCTGCTTTAGGTTTGTCTTTATTGGCTTCTGCAAACTCTTTAAACATTTCTTCTGTAATTTTAAAAACAGCTGGTGTAAAGCCCCAAAAGTTCATTGAAACCGGTGTTTCGTATGCTAATGGGAATTCTTCTCCATTTTCTTCATAAAAAATCTTGCCATCTTTGGGATAAACCTTAGTACGTTCTACAATTTCCTCAAGATTTCCCGCCCCATCTACCTTACACACACCACGGGAAACTGCACCAAATTCAGATAAAGTTTTTCCGATCTGGTAACCGATGATGGAGTAGTTGCTGTCGGTTACTTCTGTAGTTAAGAAATCAACCATTTTTTTAAAGGCATCGAAACCATAATAATCGTCAGCGTTAATTACGCAGAATGGCTCTTTAACTACTTTCCTGCCTGATAAGATTGCGTGCGCAGTACCCCATGGCTTTTCTCTATAAATTTCTTCTTCTATACCAAACTGTTTTAAATCGAAATTTTGGAAAACGTAATCTACCTCAATTCTTCCGGCAAGTTTGGGGTCAAAAATGGCTTTAAAGTTATCTAAAAACTCTTCTTTAATGATGAATACGATTTTACCAAAACCGGCATTTATTGCATCGTATATTGAATAATCGATAATCGTTTCGCCATTGGGACCAAAACCATCAATCTGTTTCATGCTTCCATAACGGCTGGCCATACCAGCTGCCAATATCAATAGGGTGGGTTTCATTTATTGTTTATTATTTTATTTATGGGTGGAAACCTTAATATGGGATAATTAATTACACCATCAGTTTCAACCTGCGAAATTAGTTATTTGAGCAATTTGTTGTGTAATAAGTTTTTTAAAATCCAAAAAGTCCGCCACCGGTTTTTGAACGTGTTTTTTTACCGGTAAGCATGCCAAATATACCACGGACAATTTCTTTACCAATCTGTCGGGTTATGGTAGCACCCATTACCTGTTCTACTAAACTCTTTTCCCCAGGTTTTGGTTTGCTTTCTTTTTGCACTTCAGCTTCCTGTTTCTCTTTTTCTGCTGCTGCAGTTTGTTCATTAATACGTTTAGTTAAAATGTCGTATGCACTTTCAGGATCAACAGGATCTTTATATTTGGCGTACATTGGGCTGGAACGTACGAGCTGATCGAAATCGGCAGCTGTAAGTGGTCCCATCAGCGCCCTTGGCGGGTTAAGCAGCGTTGCCGCTACTTCGGTTGGGATGCCTTTCTCATCTAATACGGTCACCAACGCTTGTCCCGTACCTAATGAGGTTAACATTTGGTCAATCTGGTAAAAATCCGACTTTGGATAAGTGTTAACCGTCTTTTTTAGGGCATCAACATCATTTGGGGTAAAGGCCCTCAGTGCATGCTGTACACGGTTGCCTAGCTGGCCCAAAACGCTTTCCGGCACATCCGTAGGTGCCTGCGTACAAAAGAAGACACCAATGCCTTTGGAACGGATTAACCTGATAATGGTTTCAATCTGCTCAAGAAATGCTTTAGAAGAATTTTTGAACAATAAATGGGCTTCATCAAAAAAGAATACCAGCTTTGGTTTGTCTAAATCGCCAACTTCGGGCATGGTATTGAATAATTCGGCCAATAAGCTTAATAAAAAGGTAGAATATAATACAGGCTGGTTCTGAACATCAGAAATGTTCAATAAACTGATGGCTCCTTTGCCATCAATCCGTTCGAAAAGATCTCCGGGATCAAAGGATTTTTCGCCAAACATACCACCTAAGCCCTGTTGTTCAATGGCCACTATTTTTCTCAGCATGGTACCAGCGGTAGCACTGGAGATACTGCCATAACTGCTTTTAATTTCTGCAGCGCCTGCGCCTTCTGAAAGGTAGGATACCAGTTTTTTTAGATCATTTAAATCGATTATCGGTAGTTTATGATCATCAGCATATTTGAAGATAACGGCTAAAACACCTGTCTGTGTATCGTTCAAATCTAAAATCTTTGATAAAAGTGTAGGTCCAAATTCCAGTACGGTTGCACGCATCTGCGCACCCATTTTGCCTGAAAGGGAGTAAATCTCGACAGGGAAACCTGTTGGCGAAAAAGTTTTATTGAGCTGTTTTGCCCTTTCTTCTATTTTAGGATTAACTGAACCGGATTGGTTTAAGCCTGATAAATCGCCCTTAACATCCAACATAAAAACCGGTACACCAGCGTCAGACAGTTGCTCTGCCAATAACTGTAGTGTTCGCGTTTTGCCGGTTCCGGTTGCTCCGGCAATCAGGCCGTGTCTATTCATCATTTTTAATGACAAATTAACTTCGGCTTCGCTATAAACCTGTCCATCTAAAATTCCGGCGCCTAAATAAATGTACGAGCCCGAAGGAGCATAAGATGATTTTATTTTTTCGATGAATTTTGAAGAAAGATCGCTCATTTTTTAAAATTAGACTGGCAATTTAGTAAACATATCTTAGAAAGGTTATGTTTTTTATTCAGCAATATAATCCAGAATACGGCCTAAATGGTTGTTTATTGTTGATGGTTAAGCTGCCTGTAATAATTTAATTCGTTCTGAAGCACTGTTATTTCCTGTTGCATATTTTGCAATTGATTGAGCAGGTGCGAGACGGCATGGATCCCTTCTAAATTAATCTGAAGATCGTTTGCCAAACGGAGGTACTGCTCCAGTTTACCCAGTTCATCAACGGGCAAAAAGACAGATTGCTTTTTTACAGTAGTCTGGATTAGTCCAAAATCTTCCAGAGAATGGATAAAGTTAATTTCTACATGATGATAAGCGCAGATATCTTCTACTGGTATTAGATAAGTTTCCATAATGGTTAGAATTTGGAAAGTTTTTCGAATAATTCTTTTTGTTCAGCATTTAAATTGGTTGGTATCTTAACCTGCCATTTAATATACAGATCGCCAAACTGGTTATCTTTTTTGTAAACCGGGAAGCCTTTGCCTTTCAACCTTAAAGTGGTATCAGGTTGTGTGCCTGCTGGTACTTTAAGTTTAACTTTGCCGTTTAAGGTTTCTACAATTTTTTCACCACCTAAAATGGCTGTATATAGATCTATTTCTTCCTGAATGTAAATGTCATTGCCTTTCCGTTTAAATTTGGGATTATCGCTAATATTGAATTTGATATACAGATCACCCGGAGGGCCGTTATTAACACCTGGTGCACCATAACCCGGAAGTTTGATCTTTTGCCCGTTTTCTACACCCGCCGGAATAGTAATACGTACCTGTTTGCCATTTACTGTTAAGGTTTGTTTATGTGTGGTATAGGCATCAAGCAGGTTCAACTGTAAATCGGCACTGTAATCCTGGCCTTTAAATGGCGAATTTCTGCTGCTTCTGCCACCGCCGCCGCCAAACATGGAAGAAAAGAAATCAGAAAAGTCTTCACCGCTAAAACCGCCAGAATAGCTGTTGCCACCATAAGCCTGTCCTTGTGATTGGTATTGCCTCTGTTGCTGTTGCTGGGCATCCAGCTGATCGGCATGCTGCCAATCTTTACCATATTTGTCGTATTTCTTTCTTTTTTCCGGATCGCTTAAAACTTCGTTAGCCTCATTAATTTGCTGAAACTTTTTATTCGCTTCCTCATTATTGGGATTGAGGTCGGGATGGTGTTTTCGGGCTAATTTTCTATAAGCTTTTTTAATATCCTCTGTTGTCGCATCTTTTTTTAAATCGAGGATTTTATAATAGTCTATGTAGTCCATAATGGCTTAACAAATTAGTAATGGGAATGTTCAATTTTATTGTATAAATGTAAGGTTTTGCTGTGAAATGGCATAGGGCGGAGAGCAAGTGGCAAAGCGTATAGCGCAAAGCAAAAATGGGCATAGAGTGATTGTGCTGTCAGCTGTTACCAGCTGACAGATGTACGCTGAAATAATGGATTTCAGAATGTGATCAGTGTCAGATAGAAATATCTGACACCACATGAATATGCTGTCGGCTGTTACCAGCTGACAGATGGTCGCTGAAATATTGGATTTCAGAATGTAATCAGTGTCAGATAGAAATATCTGACACCACATAGAAGCATGATAAACAAAAAATGCCCCATATAGGGGCATTTTGTTAATAGGTAGAGAAAGATTATTTTTTGTTCTTCACATATTTTTCTAACCACTGGTCTTGCTCCCACAACATGTGCAACAAGTTTTCTTTGCCACGGTAACTATGTGCTTCGTAGGGTAAAAATACAAAACGGGTTGTGCCTCCTGCACCTTTAATGGCGTTGAACAAGCGTTCGCTATTAATGGGGAAAGTACCTGGATTATCGTCAGCATCACCATGGATTAGTAATAATGGTGTTTTAATTTTATCAGCATAGCTAAAGGGGCTCATTTCGTAATATAACTGAGGGGCCTGCCAATACGTACGTTCTTCGTTCTGAAAACCAAATGGGGTAAGCGTACGGTTGTATGCTCCGCTGCGGGCAATACCTGCGGCAAAAAGATTGGTATGCGCCAGTAGGTTTGCAGTCATAAATGCACCATAACTGTGGCCACCAACAGCCATACGTTTTTTATCACCAACACCTAAATCAGCCAGTTTATTAATCGCGGCTTCGGCATTTAACTGTAGTTGATCTACAAAGGTATCGTTCGGTTTTTTACCGTCTTTGGCCACAATTGGCATTTCGGCATTATCTAAAACTGCATATCCGCGGGTTACCCAGAAAATGGGGGAGGCCCAGCTAATGGCGGTGAATTTATCTTTCGATCCGCGGATCTGTGCAGCATCAGCAGCAGAATTAAACTCGCGTGGGTAAGCCCAGATCAAAGTTGGCAGCGGACCATCTTTATCTTTATTGTATCCTTTCGGTAAATACAAATCGCCGGTTAAATCCACTCCGTCGGCCCGTTTATAAGAAATTTTTTGTTTGCTGATGCCTTCTAAAGAAGGATATGGGTTAGTGAAATTAGTAACAGGCTGGTCGGCAATACGAAGCAACAGGTTTTTGATGAAATAATTAGGGACTAATTTCTGGCTTTCTTTACGGGTAATTAAAACTAGTTTATCAGGGTTAATGACATCACTTACATATTCAAACGTTCCTTCAGCGCTGCGCCAGATAATTTCGTTCTTTTTAGTAGCTAAGTCGAATTTAGCCAGGAATGGCAAATCCCCTTTTTCGGACGAACCCACCACATTGTTCATTAACAGTTTCGTGCCATTATCAACCGTTTTGATTACCTGCCGGCCGTATTTATTTTTGATCGTAACCGGAGAACCTGGGTTACCGTATGCATCGGTTTGGTTACGGCTGTACAGTTCTTCTACCGCCCCTGTTGTAGGATTATAACGGCTTACTTTAGTGGTTTGTTTGCTGCGCAGGCCTTCCATAATAAGCGCAAGGTTGGCATCGCCCCACTGTACACCACGGTAACGGGTCTGCGTTTTAAACAATTCTTTCTCGGTTCCGGTAAAAGGCGCACTTAACGCATAAACTGCATCATGATAGGGAACATTTTTTTTGATTAGACCACTATCCAGTGGCTTGCTCCAAACCAGTGTAGCCGGTTCATCATCCCTCCAGTCGAAACCGCGGGGCACGTTTTGTGTATTATCATAACCAGATGGCGTACCCTCTGATGATGGTAACTCAGCGATTATCTTAACCATTGTACCTTTTAAATCGGTGATGGAAACAGTTGATGGAAAACCAAATGCCGAAACCAGATAAGAAAATGGTTTGCGGATGGTTTCGACCAGCATATAGTTCTTATCCGGCGATAAGCTTACCGAGCCATAAATAGCTGGTTTACCGATAGGCGTTTCTACTCCGGCTGTATTTTTGACCAATTGCGAGGTGGCAAAAAATTCGAACAGCTGTTCATCAAACGGTGATTTAATCAGGTCCTGAAAAGTAGCGCTAGGTGCAGCTTTTCCTAAATTTTGTTGGATGGTAGGCCCTTTAGGCATTAATGGTTTTGTAGGTGCAGCACTGGCAGGTTTAGTTACCGTACGGTAAACAACGGTTTGATCATTTAACCAGGTGATACCACTCCCTAAAATAACGTTTAAAAAAGCCTTATTGATTTTAGTCGCTTTTTTTGTAACCAGATCAATGATGTAAAGATCTACTCCCTTCTGCGTGGTATGTGTAAAAGCAATCTTATTTTCGGATGGATTCCAGCTAACGTTGCCAGCATACAAGGGGTTTGGCAAGCCGATTACCTGAAAATTTTGATTTGATTTTATGTTTTTTAGACTGAAATTGTTGATATAGGTTTGTCTGCTGGGCGAGTAATTATTCGGGTTTAATCTTAAACCAGCAATTCTGTATTCGGGCATGGCCAATTCTGCTACCGAAGGATAGGAATTACGCTCGCTGAATAAGATCCATTCAGCTTTGCCATCTATGCTTACGCCAGGAGTTGGTTTAGCCAGCAATAAATCTGCAATTTCTTTTGGTGGAGTTTGGTAGCTCACTGCATCTTGCGCGGCAGAATTAAGCGAAATGCAAGTGCCTGCTATCCATAAATAAAGGCTTAGTTTTTTAATCATTTCCGGTTTTTTATTCGAAATAAGGAATGATCAAATATTGTAAAATTTCACTTATTGCTGCGTAACTTCTTAGTGAGGCATATTTCGCTATTTATCCGAATTTGACAGCGTTCTTGGAAATGGTAATTTTTTTTGATAATCAAACAGAGAATGTCCCCAAAGCAATCAACGTATTAACCGAAATCAGCGATTTAACTGGATACTCTATTAAGAACGGGTTGGCTATTAATCCCATCTCCACCTTATATTTTTCATTTTAAGGGTATAAACTTTTAATCCTTGCCACAGAATTGGTGACCATTTCTTTTAATATCTCCACGTCAATGTCGCTTAATTGTTTTACGTATATGCAAGCTTTGGCAGTCTTGTGTTTTCCGAATTTAGCCAATAGTTCATCACGTTTTTCAAACCCTGATGATAAGTATAGCGCTATTGCATCTTTCCGTGGTGAAAACCCAACCAGCGGAGCGTCGCCTGCTCTGCCGCTTTCATATTTGTAATGGTAGCTGCCAAAGCCAACAATAGCCGTTCCCCACATTTTCGCTTTAAAACCTGTCGTTTCAGCGATAATATTCGAAAGATTAAAACAATCCTTCCGTTTCGTTTCATCTGTTACCGTATTCAGAAAATCGGTAACACTTAAATCGTTTTCTGTAGTTTTATTCTGCGTCATGTTTTTGATAATAAATATAAGGTTTAAAGTAGCATTGGTTAATAAGTCCGATCCTTCACTTTGTAATATTTTTAAGTGTTAGCCTTAAGCCTTTTATAAATTTATAATTTGTAAACAACAATTTAGAAAACAGCATGAAAACAGTTCATCATCAAATAAAATATTTTTGTCGGTTCAATACTCTGGTTTTGGTCTTCTTACTCTTTTTTATGAGTACCAAGGCACAGCAAAAATTAAATGTAGCTATAGCTGGCTTAAACCATGATCATGTTTATCTGATTATGAACAGCTACGAAAAGGGCGAAGTTAACGTGGTTGGTATTGCAGAAAGTAATTCTGTACTGGTCAGCCGGTTTAGAACCCGCTATAAAATACCTGACAGTATATTTTATAATAACCTTCCTGATCTGTTAAAGAAAAAGAAACCTGATGTGGTGCTGGCCTATAATGCCATCAGCGATCATTTAGCCGTTGTAGAGGCTGCCGCTCCGCTTGGCATATCGGTTATGGTAGAAAAACCTTTGGCAATATCGGTTAAAGAGGCCGCACGAATGGCAGAACTGGCTGAACAGCATAAAGTACATATACTAACCAATTACGAAACCACCTGGTATCCGAGCAATCAAGAGGTTTACAAAAATGTAAAAGAAAGCAATACCATAGGCGCAATCAGAAAAATGATTGTACACGATGGACACCAGGGACCGAAAGAAATCGGCGTAAGTAAAGAATTTTTGGAATGGTTGACCGACCCTGATAAAAATGGAGCAGGGGCACTGGTTGATTTTGGCTGTTATGGTGCTAATTTAATGACTTGGTTAATGGATGGTAAAGCCCCAATTTCGGTTACAGCCATTACCCGTCAAATTAAGAAAGAGATGTACCCTAAGGTAGATGATGATGCAACTATTTTATTGGAGTACTCACATGCTACAGGGATTATTGAAGCCTCATGGAACTGGCCGTTTAGTATAAAAGATATGGAAGTATTCGGCGAAAAGGGATATATGCAAGCCATTAATGAGAAAAACATCAGGGCAAGGCAAAGCAATAAAGAAGGTTATGAAATCTATCAGCTCAAAACTTTGGCACCTGCTTATGCTAACCACCTGAACTATCTTTCTGCAGTTTTAAAAGGAGAAATCAAGCCTAAAAATGATCTTTCGTCTCTGGAGAATAATTTAATTGTAGTACGCATTCTAGAGGCCGCAAAAATTTCGGCTAAGACCGGTAAAAAAGTGATGTTGAATGGGCAGGTATCAAAAACAAAATAGCCACCTCTATGATGGCTATTGGTAAGAAGAATGGTGCCTTCCTTATGTTGTGCCTGCCCTCCGCGGATCTCCCGCTCACAGGACTTTTTTATCTGTTTTTTATGATTAACAATTTAGGCATTAGTTGGTTTTAATAGCGTAAATAATTTTGCACACTGTGTGGAAAATGTTAATATCTTCAACGCAGTTAGCCGCTGTGAAAAATCTTTGCAGGTAAAATGGCAACGGCTTTTTTTGTATCAAACATTTTTACTCCTATGCTGTTTGAGATGTGACTGCTGATTCATAATTATATTATTTACAGGCAAATTATCAAACATTAAATCATGGTCGAATTAAATAAAGAGCTTTTTTGTAACCTCGGTGACCGTTCTTTGGACGGATATTTTATTTTCAACGCTGCAGCGCAAAATTTTTCATATCTAAACAGATCGTTAAGTAATATATGGGAGCTGGACTCTGATGAAGTGACTATTGATTCAAAGTTACTCATAGAGCGGGTGCATCCTGAAGATTTGACGCATGTACAGGCCTGCTATAAAGAATGCATTAAAGAAGAAACGGAAAATAAATATGAATTCCGTTTACAGTTTCCTGAAAGGGAGAAATTTGTTCGGGTATCCGTATTTGCTGTTACTGATGGTGAAGTTAAGTTTTTAGTTGGTACAGTAGAAGACATCACGGTGATGCGCCACAATCAGATCCATATCGAACAGATCAACGCAAGAAAAAATATTACCTTAGAAGTATTGGCGCATGATTTAAAGGAGCCACTGGGCATGATGAAATTAATTGCTTCATCAATGAAAGAGGGCATTGCGCAAACTGGCGACGAGCGAATGATCAATTCATTGGCTTTTATACAGGACATGTGTGAGCGCAACCTGCTTCTCGTACGTAGCATGGTTAACAAAGAGTTCTTAAAATCATCCGTCGTAGAAATCCGCAAGGAGCGGGCTGACCTGGTTTGGGAACTGAGAGATGTGGTTCGTTTTTATAAACGATCCAAGCTGGGCAAAATGAAGCATATTAAATTTACAAGCTCTGCTGAACAGATTTATCTGCGTCTTGATAGTATGAAGTTTATACAGGTCATCAATAACCTCATTTCAAACTCCATAAAATTTACTGCCGATTATGGAACCATTACTATACATGCCGAGGAATATGAAAGTACAGTGCTGATTACTGTGGCCGATGATGGGATTGGGATTCCGGAAGAGTTACAAGCCGGACTTTTTAACCATTTGCCAGAAACTTTAAGGCCGGGTCTTAAGGGCGAAGAGTCTGGCGGATTTGGGATGGGTATTATTAAAGCTATTGTAGATTTACATCAGGGAAAAATTTGGTTTGAGAGTAAAACCGGTGCTGGAACAACCTTCTATATCGAGCTGCCAAAGTAGACGTTTTTAATTTTAAAACGGCGTAAGTTATATTTGAATTATGATTAACATTATTCTTGCGGATGATCACCATATTATCCGGACCTCACTTAAAGCGCTTATAGAAAAACACGAAGGCATCAATGTTGTTGCAGAAGTACCAGATGGTTTGGCCGTCCTGGAACTTTTGGAAAAAGGAATAAAAGCTGATATTATTTTATCGGACATTGTAATGCCAAGGCTGGACGGGATTGCCCTGGCAAGTACGATTAAAGCCCGTAAATACACCGCGAAAGTGGTTGTTCTATCCATTTTGGATGATGAAAAGTATGCATCAAATGCTTTTGTATCAGGAGCTTTTGCTTACCTGTCAAAAGATATTGAAGAAGATGAACTGTTGTTTTGCCTAAAGCATGTTATGAAGGGAAAACGCTACCTTTCCTCTAATTTATGCATTTCCATTTTAGAGCGTTTTAATATGCAGTTGAATATACTTTCGCGAAAACTGAATACGGAAATCAACTTTACAGAGCGCGAAATTAATGTACTAAAACTCATTGCAGATGGATTAACCAACCAGGAAATAGCTGATAAATTATACCTGAGCAGGCGTACTGTGGAGAGCCAGAGAGAAGCTTTAATCAGTAAAACCGGCACTAAAAATTCCGCATCTCTGGTTCGTTTTGCCATGCGAAATGGTTATGTAGACTAGCATTTTTGAACGTTTTTTGCCCCTTTTTTAAGTGTTTATAATAAACCGTAAAAAATCGGGTATTTCTACAAATAACATAAGGAGTTGAGGTTTGTTGAATATTTACATCAGCCTTAAAACGAATTATGGATACATTAAATTTTAATTGCGACATCTATCAATACAGACAACCACTTTTCGACCGTGCATTAGCATACACACATGATGAAGATGATGCTGCTGATTTAGTTCAGGATACCTTTATGAAAGCATTTAGGTTTTCGGCAAAATTTGAAATGGGAAGTAACGTGCGGGCATGGCTTTTTACCATCCTGAAAAATACCTTTCTTAATCATTATTACAAGGTTAAGCGTAAGAACGAAATGATCCAGCAGGAAGAGGACTTAACCTCTGTTCAATTGATTCCGAGCGCATCTTTAAATAATGGTGCCACCAAGTTTATAATGGAAGATATCCAGAAGTCCTTAGATGCTTTACCTGAGGATTGTAGGTTCTGCTTTTGCCGTTATTTCGAAGGTTATAAATATCACGAAATCGCAGCCGAGCTCGATATCCCTTTGGGTACTGTAAAAACTAAAATACATGTAGCCAGAGGTCTTCTTAAAAAGATGCTTAAAAACTATAAATCGGGTTTGGCCGCCTAACCTTATGGTTTATTCGGTAAATTCACGTATAAATACGTTGCGCGAACCAGATCACTTAAACTAGATTTGTTGCGTATGAGCAACGCGCTAGTTAAAAAGATTCTAATAGTTGATGATGACGAGAACATTCATGATATTATTAAATTAATTTTTGAGGAAGAACATTATCATATAAAAGGTATTTTGAATGCTAATGAGTCTGAGTTAGAGAGGAGCATAGCTGATTTTCGACCAGATGTTATTTTACTTGATATACTTATCGGCCAGCATGACGGACGTGATGTTTGCAATAGGTTAAAAAATAATGCTGAAACATCATCTTTGCCGGTAATATTGCTTTCTGCAGTGAATATGGATAACTTAAGCTGTTCGCCTGATGACACCATTGAAAAGCCTTTTGATATCACCGATCTCCAGCAAAAAGTTAAGGCATTATTGGATAAATAAAAATGCCTGGAAATAAAAAAGGGGATAGACCAACAGCCTATCCCCATATCTAAACTCAAACATGCGCTCAAACATGAATGAATCTTAACAACTAAACATTTCAGTTTAGTATTGGTTTTAAAAAGGCAGGTTTATCTACTATATTCCACATATTACCTGTTCTTTTGTTTGAGTTCTATTTTCAGCTCTTTAATCTGTTCCTTAATCTGTCTGTTTTCCAGGTAAAAGTAAATAGCAAAGGCCAGAAATATCTTGCCCAATACAAAAACGGCAACAAATACCCATTTCCAGGCTTTGTTAACACGCATTTGGTTAGACTCTGATTCTACCTCTATATATTTTTCCCGTTTATTTTCCTGGTGGTTTTTATCATAACTGTATTCGGAATTAAAATTGTTTTGTACCGCCTGGTTTTGGCGTTGTATTTCATTAATCTCCTGTTCAATTTTAGCCAAAGTGCCTGCCGGAGGCTCAATACTCATGTTTTGAGCCAATACCTCCATATCATATTCCAACTGCTCCAAAGCAGCCTTAAATGCAGGATATTCCTTTTTTAGTGATAAAACTTTTTGTACCTCCTCTTCGGTGGCAATTCCCATCACATAGGTTTCCATTAAACCACTCTCAATGATTTTATTAATTTCCACTTGCCCTCCTCATTTTATCGATTGATAATTTTAACTGATTACGGATTTCGCTTTCATCACATCCAATTGTTGTCGCCAGGTATTGAATTGATTTTCCGTGATAATACACTGCACAAAATATTCTTTTCTGTAAATCATCTAACACATCCAACCCACCTTTAGGTACTGATTGGTTATGATTTGACGGATGATCTTTAGCTGTATACAAAGTTAATTTACTTTGTGCATATTGGCGCAGTTCCAGCCACATATTTAATCTGTTTTTTTCTGGTGAAACAACAACATCTTTTACGAATGAAGTGAGAATAGCAACCAGATGATCTTCTGATTTTTGAGGATTTTGCACAATACCATTGATATAACCAAGCAGCATGGGCGCATACTGATCATAGAACCAACGGATGTTTTTCGGCTCTGCAGAACGATTGTTTAATACTGCTTTGAACATGGTTATTTAAACGGTCAACCTAAATGAGGTGCAAGATAATGCCAAATTTTAAATTATCTTTAATTAATGTTTAAAATGTTGCTTAAAATAGGCTGAGATCAATACAACAATCATCTATTTTTGAATTTTTAATGCAAAGATTTATAGAATGAAAATAGCTACTTATAATGTGAACGGTGTAAATGGCCGTTTGCCCGTACTTTTACGCTGGCTGGAAGAAACCCAGCCAGATGTGGTGTGCCTGCAGGAACTAAAGGCGCCGCAGGAAAAGTTTCCTGAACAGGCGATTAAAGATGCAGGGTATAATGCCATATGGCATGGACAGAAGAGCTGGAACGGAGTGGCCATACTTGCCAGAAATTTAGAGATAACCGAACTGAAGCGTGGTTTAGACGGAGACCCTGAAGATTTACACAGCAGGTACATAGAGGCAATGATAAATGGTATCGTAGTTGGTTGTTTGTACCTTCCGAACGGTAACCCGGCGCCAGGCCCCAAATTTGATTATAAGCTGCGATGGTTTGAGCGTTTTACGGCACATGCAGCGACTTTGCTGGCGCAGAATATCCCGGTGGTTTTGGCTGGAGATTATAATGTCATTCCTACCGAACTCGATGCCTATAAACCTGAACGATGGGTTGAAGATGCCTTGTTTCGTCTGGAAACCCGGCAGGCATTTCAAGACCTAATTGCACAGGGCTGGACAGATGCGATCAGAAAGTTATATCCAGCAGAAACAATCTATACCTTTTGGGATTATTTCCGCAATGCTTACGGCAGAAATGCCGGGTTAAGAATTGACCATTTTTTATTGAGTCCTCAGGTGAGCGATCGCTTAAAATCAGCAGGAGTGGATAAAAACGTTAGGGGATGGGAAAAAACAAGCGACCACGGACCTGTGTGGATAGAATTGGATGACCTGTAAATCAGGATGGTTTCAAATCGGTAACATCCAATGTTGTACCAATTAGCTTTAACGATTCGCCATCCTGTTGGGAAAGTATTCCATCGGCTTTAATCCACCGGATTTTTCCATCCGGACGGCGGATCCGGTACAATACATCATAGCTGTTTTTTTCTCTTGTTACGGTAAGCTCTATCTCATCCTGAACATGATCGAGGTCTTCGGGGAGGATTAGGCCTAAAACGGATTCATAGTTTAAAACGCCATCTGGCGGGTAACCAAAATTCTCTTTAAAAGATCGGGTTGAACGAAGTATACCGGTTGCTATACTCAGTTCCCAAAAACCAAGGCGAAGGTGGTCGAATACGACATCCCAGTGATCATCACAAATAACGGATAGATCAATATTTTTTTTGTTTGTGTTCATAATAAGAAGGATAACTATGAAGGTAAATTACACAAACTATGTGAAGATATGTTGAGTATTAACAAAAATTAATGTACGGGAAACACTGCGTACCTATGATTATCTCTAAATCAAAAGAAAAACGTTTGAATGATTGGCAATGCAGGCGCTTTAAAGTTCATATTTGGATGTTAATGCGGCTGTATTGAAATAGATAACCTGCCAGATAAACTACAAGAACAGTGTTGGTTCATCTAGCAGGCTCAGTAAAAGTTATGCTTAGTACAGAAAAATTCAGAGATTTTTCGCGATATAGCATTTTTAGTCTTGTTTACTAATTTTAATGCTGATCTGAAACTTTTGCCTTTTCGATCAGTTCTTTCTGATTCATTAAATCTTTGTAATAAAAATAACCACCAAATCCTAAAATAAGGATGATATTGCTTACTTTAAAGCTATGATCGAGCCAATAATCCAACGGTGGTGCGTTACCAATAAAACTCTGTTTAATGCTTGGCCAGGAGTTAAGGATAAAGATAACTACAATCATAAGCAAAACCTTTAATAAGGTGCTGATCATGATTTTCTGGTGATTTAATTTTTCCATTATTTAAATGATCTGAAATCCTGACCGTTGCTAATGTTCAATAAGCTTTCATAGATCAGGCTGATTACATTGTCAACATCCTCTTTATGCACCATCTCTACCGTAGTATGCATATAACGTAATGGCAGCGAAATTAATGCCGATGGTACACCACCATTTGAGTAAGCGAAAGCATCGGTATCAGTTCCTGTAGAACGTGAAGACGCCTGGCGTTGGAATGGGATCTGGTTTTTCTCAGCCGTTTGGATTAATAGTTTATTCAAATTGGTTTGAACAGCCGGAGCATAGGAAACCACAGGGCCTTTACCCGCTGATAGATCGCCCTGAACGTTTTTATTGATCATTGGCGTAGTGGTATCGTGTGTTACATCGGTAATAATGGCCACATTCGGTTTAATGCGCTGGGCAATCATCTCGGCACCACGTAAACCGATTTCTTCCTGTACCGAGTTTACAATGTACAAACCGAAAGGAAGTTTTTTCTTGTTTTCTTTTAATAAACGGGCTACTTCGGCAATCATAAAACCACCCACACGGTTATCTAAAGCACGGCCAACATAATAGCGGTCGTTTAATATCATAAACTCATCTTCGTAGGTAATTACACAGCCCACATGGATGCCTAGTTTTTCTACTTCTTCTTTTGAGGTGCAACCGCAATCTAAAAAGATATTTTTTAATTCCGGAGCCTGTTCTTTCTCGCCATGACGTGTATGGATAGCAGGCCATCCGAATACTGCTTTAACCAGGCCCTTCTCGGTATGGATATTTACACGTTTAGAAGGTGCAATCTGATGATCAGAACCGCCGTTACGGATCACGTAAATTAAACCGTCGCTGGTAATGTAATTTACATACCAGGAAATTTCATCAGCATGGGCTTCTATAACCACTTTAAAATCAGCTTTGGGATTAATCACACCCACAGCGGTACCGTAATTATCGATAAAGTGTTCGTCGATATAAGGTTTTAAATAATTTAACCAAAGTTTTTGTCCTTCCCATTCATAACCAGTTGGAGCAGGATTATTGATGTATTCTTCAAGAAACTGCAGCGATTTTTTAGTAACCACAGCAACATGTTTTTTCTTTTCTTCGTCTTTTTTCTTAGCCATATGTTATTTGCTTTATAGCATGGGGCAAAGCGCATGGCATGATGCGTTTGTCCGTCTTGTTAATTATTATGATAGTTCTTTTTCCATGATCACAAAATCGTAACCATCTTTAAAAAAGGTTTTATTTGTTTCGTGGAAGCCAAATTTAAAATAAAATTCCTTAGCATTTACACGTGCATTGCACCATAGTTTTGTCGCTTTTTGAATTTTACAAAAATCAAGGATATAGGTCATTAATTGTGAACCCAAACCTATTTTTTGTGCACCAGGTAAGATGGCCAGTTTACGGAATTGATATACAGTTCCTTCATAAAATAGAGAAACTACCCCTGTTAGCTTATGATCGAGATATAATCCAAAATGGATGCCATCAAAATCGCTGGCAAGCTTTACGCTGTCAAAAGGTAACTCCGGATACATGGCTTCATGCCTGATCCGCCAGGTTAGCGAGGGAAATATCTGCTCAATTTGAACCATAATTATAATAAAAAGCTAAAACCTATCCGGCCGCCAATTCCATAATAAGTATCAATTTTATTTATGGCCGCAAGTGGGCCAAGAGATAACTCGAAGTTAATTTTTCTCCCGACATAGGTTTGAAAACCCCATTGAGGCATAATATTGATCTGTGAACCGTATAAAGTATTGCTTTGGGTAGGAATGATTGTTAATACATCAAGGCCAACATAACCGGCACTGTTATTTAAAGTTCTCTTACCCTTTTTAATCCTTCGGTCAAAATTGTAATAGTGTCTAAAACCTGCATTTAATGAAGGATAAATCTTGAAATCTGTTTCTGTGTTAACACTGATATTATAATTGTTATCCATTGTAAACTCGGTTTGATAAATAAATGCACCTTCGGCTCCTGCGCCAAAATAAACCGAAGTTGTTTTACCTACTTTTTGTTCTCTTTCGTAACCTATGCCCAAAAGATTAAGCCTTATTTTGTTAAGCGACTTTACTTCTGTTGGTTGCTCTACTTTTGTACTGTCCTGCGCCTTCGTTTTACTAACAATAGTCACGAAAACGAGTAATACTGAAAATACTTTGATTGCGTTTTTAGATTTCATAAAATTTGTAAAGGTTATTTAAATTGTGATTTTTTGTTTCCGTAAAACTGATAAATTAATATGTTAAGAATAATGATGCCTGTCATTCCATAACAGAATAAATTCCAGCCGCCCTGGTCCCAAAGCCATAAACCCAGTGCCGAGCCACAGCTGGCACCAATAAAACTAACCGACATAAAAATGGTGTTCAGCCGGTTTCTGGCTTCTGGTATTAGGGTATAAATCCGGGTTTGGTTGGTTACATGTATTGCTTGCTGGCCGATATCGATCAGAACAATACCGATTACAAACAGGTATAAATGGCTGTTTGTAAAATAAAACAAAGCAATACTGATGAGTTGCAATATAAAGCCGATCATTAAGTTTTTGCGCGGATTGTTGCCGTCGCTTAATTTTCCAACCAGTGGTGCAGCCAAGGCTCCTGCTGCTCCTGCAATTCCAAATAGACCAATTTGCAACGTTTGGAAATTAAAGGGCGGGTTAGCAAGAAATAATACCATGGTTGTCCAGAAAGCACTGATAATGGCAAAAGCCAGAAAATTAATAATCGAAGTTTCCCTTAAGGCAGGTTGTGTTTTGATATAACCAAACATCGAACGCATGAGTTCTTTATAGGAGCCTTTAAAATGAGGATAACTTTGCGGAAAGCGTTTGGCCATTAAAAAAATAAGCAGGCCACAAATCCCTGCAGCCATATAATACACAGCCCGCCAGCCTAGCCAAAAGCCGATACTGCCACTTACTGCGCGTGAAGCCAGAATGCCAACCAACAGACCGCTCATAATCATTCCAATGTTGGCGCCACGATTCTCATCGGAACTTAGATTGGCTGCCAATGGCAATATTAATTGAGGTACAATAGAGCAGGCACCGATGAATACAGATGCCATTTCCAGTATAAAAAAGCTTTGTGAAACTGCCGCTATAAGTAAAGCAAAAATAGCAAGTCCGGTAATTACAAGAATCTGCTTTTTGCGTTCAAACATATCGCCCAGTGGCACTAAGAGGAAAAGGCCTAAAGCATAACCAATCTGGGTAAGGTAGGTAATCTTCCCGGCAACGGGTTCGGTAAGGTCAAAATCTTTTGCAATCAAGATGACCAAAGGTTGGCAGTAATAAATATTTGCAACAATGAGGCCTGTGCAAAAAGCCATGAGAAGGATATCTGCTTTTTTTAACATGTAAGTTGATGTAAAATGTAATGATGTAAGATGGGGCTAAATAAGTAAGATGTAATAATGTAAAATGGATGATGGTAGCGTTAGTCCATTTACCATTTTACCTTATTTATCTTCCATCCTTACAAAGGTATATTTCCATGTTTCTTTCTCGGGTTGTTCACCACCTTATTTTCCAGCATTTTAAATGCTTTGATTAACTTGGTACGGGTTTGGGCGGGCTCAATTACTTCATCAATAAAACCACGTTCAGCAGCGCGATAAGGATTGGCAAAGATATCTGAGTACAATTTTTCTTTCTCGAGCCATTTTTCTTCCGGATTTTCTGCTGCGGTGATTTCGCGTTTAAAAATAATTTCTGCTGCACCTTTAGCCCCCATTACGGCAATTTCTGCAGTTGGCCAGGCGTAATTCATGTCTGCACCAATGTGTTTGCTGTTCATTACATCGTAGGCACCGCCATACGCTTTTCTGGTAATTACGGTAATGCGTGGCACGGTGGCCTCACTAAAGGCGTATAACAATTTGGCACCATTTGTAATAATGCCGTTCCACTCTTGATCTGTGCCTGGTAAAAAACCCGGAACATCTTCAAATACCAGCAATGGAATGTTAAAGCAATCGCAAAAGCGGACAAAGCGTGCGGCCTTAGCCGAAGAATTGCTGTCTAAAACTCCTGCCAGGTAAGCAGGCTGATTGGCTACAATACCGATGCTTCTGCCGGCCAGACGGGCAAAACCCACCACAATATTTTCTGCGTAAGCAGCATGTACTTCTAAAAAACTCTCAGTATCGGCCACATTTTCAATCACTTCACGTATATCGTAAGGTTGTGAAGCATTCTCTGGCATAAGTGTGTTAAGTTGTGGCCGGTTTTCGTCGGCTGTTTCGTAAGGTAAATGATCGGCTATTTCCTCACAATTTTGGGGCATATAGCTTAAAAGTTTCTTAACATGGTTAATGGCCTCAATTTCATTGGCACAGGCAAAATGGGTAACACCAGATTTTGTTGCATGTGTACTTGCACCGCCCAATTCTTCAGATGTTACTTCTTCGTGTGTTACTGTTTTAACCACATTCGGGCCGGTTACAAACATGTATGACGTATTTTCTACCATCAAAATAAAATCGGTAATGGCTGGCGAATAAACGGCTCCGCCTGCACAAGGGCCCATTATTGCGGACAGTTGTGGGATTACGCCGGAAGCCTGCACATTTTTATAAAAGATATCGGCATAACCACCCAAAGAAACAACACCTTCCTGGATACGTGCACCACCACTATCGTTTAGGCCGATTAACGGAGCCCCGTTTTTCATAGCCATATCCATCAGCTTGCAAATTTTCTCAGCATGGGTTTCAGATAGTGAACCACCAAACACGGTAAAATCCTGAGAGAAAACATAGGTTAACCTGCCGTTAATGGTTCCATAACCCGTTACCACCCCATCGCCCGGATATTTTTCGCGTTCCATGCCAAAGTCGGTGCTCCGGTGAGTAACCATCATGCCGATTTCTTCAAAGCTACCATCATCCATTAGAAAATGAATGCGCTCGCGGGCAGTAAGTTTACCTTTTTTATGCTGACTGTCGATACGGGCCTGTCCGCCGCCAAGATTGGCCTGGTTTATTTTATCTCTAAGTAATGCTATTTTTTTATCCATGGCTGAAGCTATGAGATTTTAAAATTAAAAATTACTATCGGTAATGCAAGTCTGGTGGGGTGTTATTTACCGAAGCACCACAATTTTTGTTCCCTAAACCTGACAGGAGCGGTATCCTTTTTGGCTCGATTGATTTTGAATTTATAGCTAATTTACCCAAAAAGATTTAGCGGATGGCAGGGCTAAAGTACCTATGAAATACTGTTCTTTCATTTCCTAAAAATAAATTATGTTGTTATGAATTGGAAATGAACGGTACTGTGCATTTAACATTTTCAGGTAGAGTAGTTGATACGATCAGGAAACGGTTGGTTCTTTGCTTTTGGCAGGTCTGGTCCCGCTTTTGATACGAGTTCCCGATGAAGGATCGGAAGCTCTTCCCGACAATCGGGTTTATCTAACTCAGGTAAGTGCCTGAAAAACAAACCTCTGTTCCCTAAACCTGACAGGAGCGGTATCCTTTTTGGCTTCGATTGATTTTGAATTTATAGCTAATTTACCCAAAAAGATTTAGCGGATGGCAGGACTAAAGTACCTATGAAATACTGTCCTTTCATTTCCTAAAAATAATTATGTTGTTATAAATTGGAAATGAACGGTACTGTGCATCTGGCATTTTCGGATAGAATAGTTGAAATAATCAGGAAACGGTTGGTTCTTCGCTTTTGGCAGGTTTGGCCCCGCTTTTGGTACGAGTTCCGATGAAGGATCGGAAGCTCTTCCCGACAATCGGGTTTATTTCACTCAGGTCAGTGCCTGAAAAACAAACCTCTGTTCCCTAAACCTGACAGGAGCGGTATCCTTTTTGGTCTCGATTGATTTCGAATTTACAGCCAATTTTGCCAAAAAGATTTAGCGGATGGCAGGACTAAACTTACCGATAATTACAAAACTAACTGTTTTCCAGTCTTATAAGTACCCTGTTTTTTTTAAAGAATACCTGTATTTTACTTAAATGATATTTTTTTTACAGCTGATTGTATTGAAAAACCAATAATCCGTTTATTTTTGTAAGCATAGGAATTAAAACAGCGTTAGAATTTTAAATGTTTTTAAGGAAATACAAGTATTTAATTGTTGCTGCATTTATGGTCATCTTCATAGCGAAGATGGGCATTTCCGGTGCACCTGTATTTTATACAAGTATTGATAAGGAAATGATGAATGCGGTTATCATGCAAATTGAGTTAGAGCATGAAGGCGGTAAAGATGCCGCCAAAGACACCGCAAAATTTACTGATTTCAAACTCACCGAGCTGAATCATCCTATCCTTTCTTATGAGTTCTCTTCCAGCCATTTCTTTTTGAAGAGCAGTTTTATAGAACATTTCAAAAGATATGTAGATCCATATCACCCTACTGTTCCAACACCTCCGCCTAACTTGATTTAGTTTTAATTATTTGGGGTAAATCACCTGCTCAATGTCATTGAGCGCTGTTGCTATATTTAAATTTATGCAATACGTAAATGCTTTGTGCAGAATATTTTGATCCCCTACGATTTTATTCGTTAAAATTTACTAGATCATTATCATTATGCAAAAAATTAACCCGACCTTTTCAGGTTCGGATGTGAAAAAATATTTTCTAAAAAAGAACCTAAAGAAAGATTTACCCTCAAGTATTGTGGTGTTCTTGGTGGCCTTACCATTATGTTTGGGGATCGCCCTGGCTTCTGGCGCCCCGCTATTTGCCGGTTTAATTACCGGAATCATAGGTGGAATTGTAGTGGCCTCTTTTAGCGGCTCGCAGTTAAGTGTTAGCGGACCTGCAGCAGGTTTAACGGTTATTGTATTAGGTGCAATAACCTCGCTGGGAAGCTATCCTACGTTTTTACTTGCTGTGGTATTGGCAGGGGTGTTCCAGTTGATTTTAGGGCTGGTTAAGGCCGGAACTATTGGTAATTACTTCCCTTCTAGTGTGATTGAGGGTATGCTTGCCGCAATCGGATTGATTTTAATCTTAAAACAGTTACCGCATGCATTGGGTGTTGATACCGATTTTACCGGCGACGAGGGTTTCTTTCAACAGGATCATGAAAATACTTTTTCTGCAATTACCGCAGCAATAAGCCATTTTAGTCTGGCTGCGGTGGTTATCAGTTTATTATCAATAGCTATCCTGATTTTATGGCCAAAGTTTCCAAAACTGGCGGTTGTACCTGCACCATTGGTGGTGGTTACTTTAGGGATTCTGGGAACCCTGGTTTTTGCCGGAACCGATTATCCGTTACGGGCCGATCAAATGGTAAAAATCCCGGTAGTAAATGGCTTCGGTGAATTCTTGGGACTATTTACAATACCCGATTTTTCACAACTGGCCAATAAAAATGTGTACATCGTGGCCATTACCATTGCGGTTGTAGCAAGCCTGGAAACTTTGCTCAGTATCGAAGCGGTAGATAAAATTGATCCGATTAAGCGTGTAACACCAACAAACCGGGAGCTGATTGCACAGGGGATAGGAAATATTACCAGCGGGATGGTTGGTGGTTTACCTATGACATCTGTAATCGTGCGGAGTTCGGCAAATGTAAACGCTGGTGGCAGAACCAAAATGTCGGCTATTTTTCATGGTATCTGGTTATTATTGTCGCTATTGTTTATTCCCGGACTCATTAACATGATTCCGTTATCGTGTTTGGCCGCTATTCTTTTAGTAACCGGATATAAGCTTACACGAATCAGTTTGTTCAAACATATGTATCATAAAGGGTGGGACCAGTTTGTGCCATTTGTGGTTACTGTATTGGCGGTATTGTTTACCGATCTGTTAAAAGGCGTAGCCATTGGTATGCTGGTTTCTATTTTTTATTTACTGCGGACCAATATGCGTAACCCATTCTTTTACAGGATTACGAATGAAGGAGATAAAAAGAATATCAGAATTAAACTGGCAGAAGAGGTTTCTTTTTTAAATAAAGCAGCGATACAGGTAGTTTTAACGAATATTCCAAAAGAAACAAATGTAATTATTGATGGTTCAAATGCCAGGTATATCGATCCTGATGTATTGGAAACCATTTATAACTATAAACATAATGCCTACACAAAAGGTATTATCGTAACCCTGGAGAACATACAAAAGCATTATACAGTACCCAAATTAAATATTAAAGTAAAAGAAGAAATTAACAAATTATAATTATGTGCGCAAAAACAATAGAAACGAAAGATATTACTTATGATGCCTTGTTACAGGGTAATAAAGATTGGGTTAGAGATACGATTGATAGTGATCCTGAATTTTTTGATAAATTGTCAGCAGGTCAAAGTCCACCGGTATTGTGGATCGGTTGCTCTGATAGCCGCGTACCTGCAAACCAGATTACAAACACTAAACCGGGTGATATTTTTGTACACAGGAACATCGCCAATGTAGTGGTGCATACCGATATGAATTTACTCTCTGTGCTCGATTATTCCATTAATGTATTAAAAGTTAAACACGTTATCGTTTGTGGCCATTATGGTTGTGGCGGCGTAAAAGCGGCATTGGGCAATAAACAGGTTGGAATTATCGATAACTGGTTGAGAAATATCCGCGATGTGTATCGTACCCATGAACGCGAAATGGCAACGATCAAAGATCCTGATCAGCGATTTGACCGTTTAGTGGAATTAAATGCCATTGAAGGAGCTGCAAATGTAGCCAATACCTCAATTGTGCAGAGTGCCTGGGCCAATGGCCAGGAACTGGCAGTACATGCCTGGGTGTACAGTTTAAAAACAGGAATTATTAAAGACATGAAGGTAACATGTACCTGTGTTGATGATGTTGCGCCTGCCTTCCAGGTGGGATAAAGACAACATTATTAAGCCATTTTTTAGTTGTTAGCGAAAGCGGCTGTGTCTATGATACAGCCGCTTTATTTCGGTATGTTTCCGCTTCAGTCCTTATTATTTTATGTATTTTGGCTTTCGCTTCCCGAATTAAAAGACCTGAACTAAAATATCTTTTATATGTTGTGGAACCTGATTTAATTTAATAGACAAAGCGATGTTAATGTTTGGCAATGGTATAGATCAGTATTCCTAATATGAGCGTACAGCACGTAAAGGTGATTACACCCAAAATATAAGACCCCAAAGCTTTCAGATAATTGATGTATTTGCCCTTTTCGAAAAACTGCCCTACAGCCCATGAAAAGTAAACGATAAACAGCATACCGGAATACTGCAAAAGGTGTTTATGGATTAGTCCCTCAATTGTGGCAAAAACCGAAAACATAAGCATACCCATTCCCTGAAGGAAGCACAAAAGAATCAGCAATTCAAAAAAATTATAAGCATATTTTCTGAAAAAAAGTTTCAGCCATAGTGACAAAAATGCGCTTAACATAATATTGGCATAACCATAATGGCTCTGAACCCATTCATTAATTGGGTTTACGGCTGCATTGTTGGTTTGATCAAAGTTAAAGTAGCCTTTTTCAATATGGAAAAAATGATTAATCAGCGTGTAAATTAGAGAGGTTATGATTAAAAATGCGACCGGCTTTACCAGTCTGCTTCTATCACTGGATATAAACTTATGGATGGTTTGCCCGGGCCTGATCAATAATTCTTTAATGGTATAGAATATTCCCTTTTCTAAATGCAGCACGTGCTCTATTTCGTGCTGAATATAATGCCAGTCGATTCTTTTGAGTTTGGCTGGTTCACCACATCTTGGACAATAGTTTTCAGGTATATCCCGGTTGCAGCTGATACAGGTTGCCGTTATCATCATTTATTGCGTAATTTAATTTCCTTGTTAATTTCAATAAAGCTGTTAATAGCCGGTAGGAATGCGATGGGTATAGCAGTGAGAATGACTATAAATGGAATAGCTGATTTTGTTTTAAATATGAACAGGTATACCACGCAGGCCATCAGAAATAGCCAAACAATTGTACCTGCTATGATTATAGCTTTTAATTTTGCCTGATTTTTAATTAATTCTGAAAAATCCAGCTTAGATAGTTTTTCTGCTGCCATACTGATTTGTGATATGCAACAAAATTCAGAAATGTAATCTGATTGACGATTACACTTTAGTGTAATTTTGCTACTTTAGTAGTGTCATGAAAGCTGATCAGCATAGAGGGTTACTTACCAAAAACAAAATAGACAATATCACTTCTCAAGATATACTCCAGCTGGATAATTATCTGGAAGCCATCAGTGCTTTCGAAAAATTAACCTATCAAAGCTTGTATGTGATCGATTATGCAGAAATGAAATTCGAATATGTATCTAGCAATCCACTTTTTTTATGTGGCCATAGTGTAGCTGAAGTAATGGCCTTAGGGTATGATTTTTATATGAATAACGTGCCTGAAAATGATCTGCATCTCTTGAATTTAATTAACGAATCGGGATTTGATTTTTTTGAGAAAATACCCCTTAAAGAAAAAAAGTTATACAGTATTACTTACGATTTTCATTTGCTGAATAAAGGCGGAAAAACGACCTTGATTAACCATAAGCTTACCCCGCTTTTTCTGAATGCAGCGGGAAAGATGTGGAAAGCTGTTTGCGTGGTGTCCATTTCGTCAAGTAAAACGGAAGGTAATGCTGCCATTCATAAACATGGCTCCGATCAGATCTGGAAGCTTGATGTAGCAAAACAGGTTTGGAGCAAACAACTGAAACCGAAACTTAGTGATCGCGAAATCGAAGTTTTACGGTTATATGCACAAGGTTTAACCATTAACCAGATCGCCGATAAGATATTTGTATCTCCTGATACCATAAAGTACTATAGACGAAAGATATTCGAGAATTTTGGCGTTGGGAATATTGTAGAAGCCCTTTCTTACGCGGTAAACAATAAGATAATTTAGTTCTCTCCGGATGATCAGGCAACCAGAGTGGCCATTCCTGTAAAAAATAAAACCCCCGGACATTCCGGAGGTTTCGATATCATGTTTATATTTTATTAGTCTTCTGCCAAAAATGGATAACGATAATCTGTTGGTGATTCAAAAACCTCTTTAATGGTACGTGGTGAAACCCAACGTAATAAATTGATCATAGAACCGGCTTTATCGTTTGTACCAGAACCCCTGGCACCACCAAACGGTTGTTGACCTACAACTGCACCCGTACATTTATCATTGATGTAGAAGTTACCAGCCGAATTACGTAGCGCATGGCTTGCTTTTTCGATGGCATATCTGTCCTGAGCAATTAAAGCACCGGTTAATGCATAAGGAGATGTCGTATCAATCACTTCTAAAATCTGGTCGAAATCCTGATCTGCGTAAACATAAACAGATAAAACAGGGCCGAAGAGTTCTTCACACATGGTTGTGTATTTCGGGTCATCAACCACTAAGATCGTCGGCTCGATGAAATAACCTTTACTTTTATCATAGTTTCCACCTGCGATAACCTCTACACCTTGATCTTGTTTAGCCTGATCGATATATTTTGCTAATTTATCGAAAGAACGCTCATCAATAACGGCATTAATAAAGTTGCTGAAATCTTCTGTTCCGCCCATTTTAAAGCTGGCAAGATCCGCCAACATCTGTTCTTTAATTTCTGGCCACAGGCTCTCCGCAATGTAAACGCGGCTGGCAGCTGAACATTTTTGTCCCTGGTATTCAAACGCACCGCGAACAATTGCCGTACTGGCTGCTTTTGTTTGTGCAGATGGGTGAACCAGGATAAAATCTTTACCACCGGTTTCGCCAACTATGCGTGGGTACGATTTGTATTTATGGATGTTTGTTCCAATGGTTTTCCAGATTTCCTGAAAAACTTTTGTGGAGCCTGTAAAGTGGATCCCCGCAAAATCAGGGTGGTTGAAAATCACTTCACCTGCTTCAGGTCCATCGGCATATACCAAATTAATTACGCCATCAGGTACACCTGCTTCACGGAAAATTTCCATTAAAAGGTTAGCCGCGTAAACTTGTGTATCAGCAGGCTTCCAAACCACCACATTACCCATCATCGCCGCTGATGCCGGTAAATTTGCAGCAATTGCTGTAAAGTTGAATGGGGTGAGGGCAAAAACAAAACCTTCTAACGGGCGTTGTTCAACACGGTTCCAGCTTCCGCGGGGCGAAACTGGTGGTTGTTGTTTGTAAATTTCTACCATGTAGCTTACGTTAAAGCGTAAGAAATCGATCAGCTCGCATGCGGCATCAATTTCAGCCTGATAGGCATTTTTGCTTTGCCCCAACATGGTCGCCGCATTTAATTTGTAACGGTATTTACCTGCAATCAGGTCGGCAGCTTTTAAGAAAATAGCTGCACGGTGTTCCCAGGCCAGGTTTTCCCAGTTTTCTTTTGCTGCTAAAGCAGCATCAATCGCTTGGGTAATATGGGTTTTATCGCCAATGCTAAATTGGGCTAAAATATGTTGGTGATCGTGTGGAGGAACAACTTTCCCTTTTTTGTTGGTATGAACTTGTTTGCCACCAATGTACATCGGGATGTCTTGCTGGTGTGAGCGGGCTTCTGCAAGTGCTTCTTTCAAAAGCGCACGTTCTTTACTGCCAGGGCCATAATTTAATATAGGTTCGTTTACCGGAGTGGGTACGTTAAAAAATCCTTTAAGCATGTTTTATTTTTTATGATTTGCACAAAGATAATGCTTTTTAGGGTAGGCCATTCCATTATTCTGTAAAGAAAACAGCGTAAACGGTTGACTGTCTAAAGGAATGATAATATGAGTTAATTATAGGTTTATTATGGTTAAAATTTGGCTGTTTAAATGACGCGTTAATGGTGTTTCTTGTCGTGTCGGTTTGTTCGTGGTGTTAGTTGGTAACAACTTGTTTGTGGTGTCGGTTGTTACCAACTGACACTTCTCTGTAATTACAAATGAAGCAGAATTTATTAATACACCAAAGCCAAATACTGCCCATGATGGCTTACAGATGCAGGTTGGGTGCGTTTGTAATCATCCGGATGATCAGGTAATTCATAAATGGCTACCTTAACTGCTGCCAGTTTATCGAAAACAGGAGCAGCGATCGTGTGTATAAAGGTTGTTTGTATATTGCTTTTGGTGAAATAGGTACAGTTATTAATATTTACCTCTCCAAGGCTATCTTTATAGACGGCACAGTTTAAACTTTTGGGTGAAAAATCACGAATTCCCGTTTTGCGGTTGTGGATTTTATAGGCTGATTCTTTCATGCTCCATAACAGCCAGACCATTTCATCGGGGTCATTCGCCGACGCAATCAGTAACTGTTCTTCTGTGGTGAAAATCTTATCAAGGTAATTTTTACGCCTCCAGTTACTTTGGATTTTGGCCAGATTCAGGTCAACAATGTCATTGCCCAGCATGCTCTTCCAGTTTTTGAGCTATTATTTCGGTTGTAGCTTTTACCGTAAGCATTTTAGCCATTGAATCGTTGTCTATTTCGATATTGAATTTCTCTTCAACGTCCAGAACAATGTCGACCAGATTAGCCGAATTTATCTTCAGATCTTTTATGAAATCGGTGTTCTCGTCGATATCAGCTAAGGCTGCAGCATCTTCACTGTAGGGTTCAATAATTGTTTTCAGGGTTTCTATAATCTCTTCTCTATTCATGTGGATACTTTTTAAAAATAATACAGGCATTAATATCGCCAAAACCAAAACTGGCTTTCGCTAAAATATTAATAGGTTGGTGAATGACAGTTTGTGGAATGCATTTCGCATCAATTAAAGCGGTAATATCAGGATTTAAGTCTTCGCAATTGATATTGGGAAAGATGAAACCCTCCGAAAGTTCAAGTATCGAGGCCACACATTCTATACTGCCTGATGCTGCGATACAATGACCAATCATGCCCTTTAAAGAATTGATGTATGGAAAATCATCATCGGGCAACTGTAAGGCTATTTTCCAGTTTTCAATTTCCAACGCATCCTTGCTTGTTGCGGTAAGGTGGCCGTTAATCAGGTCTATTTCATGTGCTTCAATTTCGGCATTTCTTAATGCGGCCTGGATACACCGTTGCACGGCAACAGGGTTTGGTGCTGTCATGGAGCCTAAACCCCGTTGACCGCCCGAATTGACATGTCCTCCACATACTTCAGCATAAATTTTGGCTTTTCTGGCCAGTGCGCTTTCAAGCGATTCCAATACCAAAGCCCCTGCGCCACTTCCAGGTACGAAACCACTTGCGGTGGCACTCATTGGTCGGCTGCCTTTTTCAGGATCGCGGTTATGTTTAAAAGTGCAAACCTTCATCGCGTCAAAACCACCCCAGATGTACGGGCCACTGTCGCTGGTGCTCCCGGCCAACATTCTGCTGGCCTGACCTGTTTTAATCCGCTCATATGCCAGCAATATACTTTCCGCTCCGGTTGCGCAGGCAGATGAATTGGTACTGATCTGGTTGCCTAAGCCCAATTTCCCGCTAATAAAAGCACTCACGCCACTCGCCATGGTTTGAATCACGACTGAACTGCCCAGTTTTTTTATTTCAAGGGCATCTATTTTGTTAATTGCCCATCTGAATTTATCAATACCGGAAGTACCTGTTCCGAAAATGGTGCCACTATCCCAGTCTGGTTCGTTATTATTTTCGATATTCAAACCTGCATCCTCCCAGGCATCTAAACCTGCAATAACACCATATATAATTCCTGTGCTATTTAGATTCCGCAACTCAAGCGGTGAAAAATATCGGCTGATCCGCTCTTCGCTAAGCAATGGTTTACCAGCTATCTGACAGGAAAAGTTTAAGGTTTCCAGATCCGGCTGGTGCCGAATGCCAGAAATACCCTGTTTTATGGCATCAGAAAACTCATTAATG
Organism: Pedobacter suwonensis; assembly: GCF_900111825.1. GTDB lineage: Bacteria > Bacteroidota > Bacteroidia > Sphingobacteriales > Sphingobacteriaceae > Pedobacter > Pedobacter suwonensis. The sequence goes on along the minus strand of NZ_FOJM01000009.1, from coordinate 86,941 downwards.
GTAGTGCCGTTGGGCGCGCATACCCCTAAACCCGTAATGACCACTCTATTATCCATTTTCTTTCGGAATTAACATGCCAGAAATATTTCCTTTGCAAACTACTTCTCCGGCTGCATTTTCCATCTTTACCTTACAGCTGAGTTTATTGAACCTAAAATACACTTTTTCGCTCGTAACCGTCACCTGCTCGCCCGGCGCAACAGGTTTTAAAAAATCAACGGCGTTTGAAGTCATGGCAATGGATATATTTTGATCAGTTCCAATCCCTTTAAGCAGGTAAATGCCCAGGCAAACCAAGCCGATCTGCGCCATGGTTTCAGTAAGGATTACTGCTGGCGTAACGGGGTGATTTTTGAAATGGCCCATATAAAAGGCTAGGTCTTTAGCATAGGTGTAAGTGCCTTTAGCTCCATTTTCATTAACGTGCAGTAACTCATCAACAAAAAGAAACGGTTTACCATAAGGCAGTTGATCTAGTATTTCTTCTGTTGTCATGAGCGGATTATTGAGTGGATAAACTTTACCATTGTAGGAGTATGCGCTGTGCTGAGAAACCTGGGCCAAAGCTTAACATCAGCCCTTTTTCTCCCGGCATCGGCTTTTTATCCATCATCCGTTCCAAAACATAAAGAACCGTAGCACTGCTCATATTTCCATAAAGCCTTAATACCTCTTTTGTGTCGTTTATATTTTTGCCAAGCTGTCCGAATAATTCTTCAACAGTCTGGATAATTTTCTTTCCACCCGGATGGAAGATCAAATGATTGATATCGTTGATTTCGAACCCGTTTTTCTTCAAAAATGGATGGATGATATCCGGGAAATGATTGGCAATGGTTTCAGGAACGGCTACATCCAGTACCATTTGCAGTCCGGTATTGGTGAGTTTAAAACCCATCATTTCCTCTGCATCATAAAAGTGGTACATTTCTTCTGCCAGGATCTCCGGACCGGTATCTTCTTTATCCGAGCTTAGTAACACACAGGCAGCACCATCGCCAAATATGGCCGCACTAACGATATTGGCCATCGAATAATCGTTTAACTGAAAGGTTGCTGTGGGCGATTCTACCGCAATCACCGCTGCTCGTTTGCCTGGATTAGCTTTCAGAAAATTCTTCGCATAAATCATACCCGATACACCGGCCGCGCAACCCATTTCGGTTACGGGTAAACGAACAATATCCTGACGGAGTTTAAGCAGATTGATCAGATAAGCATCCAAAGATGGAATCATGATTCCGGTGCAGCTTACGGTAATGACGTAATCTAAATCCTGTGCCTGCCAACTGGCTTTTTCGAGTGCGGTTTCCAAACATTTGGCTCCGAGCTTTATGCCTTCGCGCACATAAATATCGTTTCTTTCCTCGAAACTTAAATCACTAAAAACATCTTCGGGCGCCATGATCGAATATCTTTTATCTACTGCAGCGCCTTCAAAAATTTTTTTTACCTTTCTGATGAAGCGGTCATCCTGATCGATCAGCCAGCTATCTAAAAGAGGTAAAATGTCGGCGGTTAACCGCGAGTATGCTGGTAAGGCTTTACTTACTGCTTTTATGGTTACGCTCATGTTGTTTTAATTATCCACTGGTAGCGGAAAGCCCATTTCCATTTTATGGAACTTGATTTTAGGTTTAATTGTTTTGTATACTTTAGCAAATCTGCCCTTTTAAATCCACGTAAAATGGATATTAATCCATCTTCTCTCGACATATCATTTAACCTGAAAACATAGCAAAGGGCCTTGAACAGGTAATAGGCTATTGCGCTTCGCTGCAGGTCGTTTATCACAATCCCCAATGTTGCCGATCTTTTAAAATTCTGTAACAGATTTATAATTTCTTCATCTTTAAAATGATGAAGCGTTAAAGTGCAAAGCATAATGTCGCAAGGTTCTGTTTTACTTAAATCATCAAAAATATCGCTGCAGGCATAGGTTATATTAGGGTAGTTGGTTGATAAACTTTGCGCATGACTGATGGTAAATTTATTGGCATCTATTCCCTTTAAAATAAAATGTAAACCTTTCTTTTTTGCGTAATCAGCCAAAGTGCGCAACATGTCTCCATTTCCACAGCCAATATCGGTAATACGGAAAACCGGATCGGATGGTTTGCTGGCGATTAACATTTTAACCCCGGCCAGGGTAACTTTATTGCCACCAAGAAGTTGATTAATGCTGGCTATTTTGTCGAGCGCATCGCGTAATATTTCGCCCTCCATGGCGAAATCATCCATAATTTCTGGTGCTGTGCTTCTGAATTCGGTGTTTACTGGCATTTATGACGATATTGTGATGGGCTTGCCATGTGTTTTTTTAATTATGGTATGGAGCAAAAATGGCATTTTAATTAATGTATTTACCGCTAAGCTTTCTAATTGGGTATTCCTCAACAAGGAGGCTAACATTCTTCCCGTTTTTAAGCGGCTTTTAAATTCCCTGTTCCAGTATGCGGTATAACTTGCTTCCAGTGCCTCACGCGAACTGATCTTGCCGTCTATCCTTTGATGCAAAAGTTCTGAAGCAATTTTTGCAGCGTGAACGGCCATAGCCATACCATTACCGCAAAGCGGATGGATTAAGCCTGCAGTATCGCCAACCATTAAAATATGGTCATACACAGGTTCTTTACGTTCAAAAGAAACCTGACTAATGGTTAATGGATTGTCGAATAAGCTGGTCGCATTTTCTAAAATAGCTTTTAGATACCTGTTTTTGTATAGTACGTTTTCCTGAAAGCCAGATAGGTTTTTGTGTTTTTTGAAATGTTCGTAATTTGCAAGGTAACAAATATTTAACCGTTCGTTTTCAACCTTTGAAACACCACAATAACCGCCTTCAAAATTGTTGAGACTAACCAGATGGTTAGGGAAATTGCCTTTGTAATGTGCTTTAACGGCCAGGTAAGGCGATTGCTTGCTCATAAAAGGCCGGTTTAATTTAATATCAATAGAAGATCTTTTTCCATATGCACCAATTACGTAGGCAGCATTAAAAGTATGGTTTGTAGTGGCTACTGTAAATTGATTGTTGGCAAAACTGATTTCTATAACACGGTCATGAACAATATTTACCTTTCTTTTGATCAGTTCGCTATACAGATAATGATCGAGCGTATACCTGCTCAAACCAAAGCCACCCAGTGGCAGTTTAGTCTGTATACTTTTACCAAGATTTGAAGTAAAAAGCAGGTCGCTGATGAATGTAGGTGCGAGGCTTTCAATATCCAGACCGAGCCATTTAAAATAAGGAATTACCTCGTTCGAAATATATTCACCGCAAACCCTATGGTGGGGATAAGTATCTTTCTCGATCAATGTAACCATTAAACCCACCTTATTCAGGTGAAGTGCCGCAGTTAAGCCTGCCAATCCACCCCCAATAATTAAAATTTCTGTTTCGGCCTGCATAAAATAAGATGGAATGCTAATATAACGTTTTAATGTGCTATTTGTTCCGTTTTGTTTTTAACCACAGAAGGAAGTGTAGAGAACATACCGGGGTACAAGCCGGCCGTACAATGTGCTAACGCGATGTAGGCTACTTTCATCTGATCGTTTAATGTGCTTTCAGATGTTGCCAGCTGAACGTTCCATTTTTAGCGTTTCTGTTTACGCTCGTTTACAAACCTGTTTTTATCCGGATAAAATTTCCCTCCAGCAGGTTATTGCCTTATCGATCCATAGTAAAATACGGGGTGTGAGTAGGGCCAACACGGTTATAGAAGAATGGGGAAATAACTGGCCAGCTACTAACCGCTCATTTGGAGATATGTATTTATGTTTTTTGTGAAAAAGGGAGTATAAAAATAAAATATAACCTCATCAATTTAAACCATAGTAGTTCCCGAATGGGTATTAGTCAGCAAACATTTTTAAACGGCAAAGGTTCAGTTAAAGGACATTGCCTAAAGTAATGCCGTTCTTTTTTAAATAATCAGTAATTTTGAAAACACGATACTATGCTAGTTAATTATTTACGCCTTTTATTGCTTCCTTTTTCATTGGTTTATGCCATGGCCATTACACTACGGAAAAAGCTTTATGATTGGGGAGTCATGCGGAGTGTATCGTTCAACCTACCTCTGATCTGCGTGGGTAACCTCGCTGTTGGTGGCTCTGGAAAAACACCAACTACCGAATACCTCGTCAGGTTGCTTTCGGACTATAAAGTAGCTATTTTAAGCCGGGGTTATGGGCGGAAAACCAGAGGTTTTATTCTGGCCAATGATGATGCCACTGCCGAAACAATTGGTGATGAACCTTTACAGTACTACCAGAAATTTAAGCAGGTTACCGTGGCGGTATGCGAAGACCGGGTAAAAGGGGTAAAAGAGTTGCAAAACGATCATGATGTGATCATTTTGGATGATGCTTTTCAGCACCGCGCCATTAGGGCTGGATTAAATATTTTGCTTTTCGAGTTCAGGAAACTAGGCACTTTGCAGTTTTTGCTGCCTGCAGGTAATTTAAGGGATGTTTTCTCCTCACGCAAAAGAGCCGATGTATTTTTGGTTACCAAATCGCCCGTGCCTTTATTGCATGTGGCCCAACAGGCATCGGTAAATGAATTACAGCCAAATGCAGATCAGCCTGTATTACATTCTTACTTAAAATATGGCGATCTGATCCATTTATACCAGAACGAACGCCAGACGCTGGAGTCGGTTAAAAATTTCGAAATTTTCCTGCTCACTGGAATTGCAAATCCCGATCCTTTAATCGAAGAACTTGAAAAATACGCTGAAAACATCAAACACGAAAAATTTCCTGATCATTATAGCTTTAAAACTGATGATCTTACGAAATTTAAATCGGCTTTTATGGCCAGTGATAAAAAAGATAAAATCATAATCACAACAGAAAAGGATAGCAAACGTTTAAGAGCTACCGGATTTAAAGATTTACTGGTAGATTTACCTATATATTATTTACCCATAGAGGTTGAATTATTTGAAGAAGATAAGATTACCTTTGACGAACTCATTTTAAATTATGTTAAGAGCAATAGAAGAAACCGTTGAATATATAAAACGCAAAACAGAGAACTTTAAGCCCGAAATAGGTATTGTTTTAGGCACTGGCCTGGGCGGTCTGGTAAAAGAAATCGAAATTGAACATCAACTGATGTATTCTAATATCCCCAATTTTCCCATTTCTACTTTAGAGTTCCACAGCGGGAAACTCATTTTTGGGAAATTAAACGGGAAGAGAATTGTAGCCATGCAAGGTCGTTTGCATTACTATGAAGGCTATAGCATGCAACAGATCACTTTTCCGGTTAGGGTAATGAAAGGTTTGGGTATTGAAAATTTAATTGTGTCTAATGCTGCGGGTTCCTTAAATCCCGAATTTAAAAAGGGCGATTTGATGATTATCGACGATCATATCAATTTACAGCCGGATAATCCGTTGCGTGGTTTGATCGAAAGTGAATTGGGCCCGCGTTTTCCGGATATGAGCCAGCCTTATAAGCGCGATATTATAGCCAAAGCTTTGGAAATCGCTAAAAGTGTTGATATAAAATGTCATAAAGGGGTATATGTTGCGGTTTCCGGACCTAATTTAGAAACAAAGGCTGAGTACCGTTACCTGCGTTTAATTGGAGCTGACGCAGTAGGTATGAGTACGGTGCCGGAAGTTATTGTGGCCAACCATGCTGGTTTGCCTGTTTTTGCCATTTCGGTACTTACAGACGAAGGTTTTCCGGAAGATCTGCAACCTTTTGACCTGGATGAAATTTTAGCCGCGGCAGCCAAAGCCGAACCTAAGATGACTGAGATTTTAACCCGCTTAATTTCTGAACTATAAGATGCATAAAGCCGTTAAGATCTGTTTTTTTCTCTTCCTGCTTTCAGGCTTAAGCAAAGCCTTTGCACAAGATCTAAAAACAAGTGTTGGTACCAATAAAGAACTCGATTCAGTTAGGAAAAAGCTGGATGGCGCCAAAGATTCTGTAGTTTTTACCGCGAAATATATTCGTTTTACCAAGCTGTCTTTAACGAAAGATAGCATTGTGCTATTGCCGCTTGACACTTCAACGGTTAATATTCAGAACTATAGTCCGCTTTTACAGCCCACCCATCCAACCATTAACAATGGTAATATGGGGCTTTCGGCAAGGCCCTTATTGTACGAACCCAGTAAGCGCATTGGTTTTGACGTAGGTTTTCATTCTCTTGATTATTATGCGCTAACACCTGATGATATCATTTACTATCAGGCAAGAACGCCATTTACCAGCTTATACTTTATAAGTGCAGGGCAAAAAGAGCAGCTTTTCAGGGCTGTACATACACAGAATATTAAAAAAAACTGGAACGTTGGGGTTAATTTTAACCGTGGCGATTCCAAGGGTTTTTATTCCAGGCAGCGTGGCGATAACTTGAATGTTGCCATATTTTCATGGTATCAGTCGCCCAATAAACGTTATAATATGTGGGCATCGGCGATTTTCAACACCATGCGCGCCTATGAGAATGGTTCTACAGTAGCTACAGGGTTATTCGAACCTAACTATTCTAAAATTTCAAGAGAGGCAGAGCCTATAAACTTATCTGACGCCAGAAACCTGTACCGGAAAAATACCATTTTCTTGAAACAAACCTATTATGTAGGCAGGATAGATACCTCCGTAAATGTTAATAATGCGGTTTTGCCTACCAATAAGGTTTCGTATACGTTTGAGTATAATAATGATAGTTATGATTTCTATAAAAACGGAGCTGATCCGAACAATGTGCTGCCTCCCGGAATGGCGAGTACGGTATATACCGACGATTCTACCCATGTAAAACACATCAAGAATGAATTTATTTACAGTTTCTTTTTAAGGCCAAAAAATAGTTCGGTTATAAAAAATGAATTAAAGGTTGATGCGGGTGTAAGGCACGATTATTATACACATGAATACCTGGGCTTAAAGCAGGATGGCACCAGTTATGAACAAAGCAGGTTTGCATATCAAAACATCACCATTTTAGGTGCGGCGGGTTATCGGTTTTCCAATAACATAGATTTTAATCTGGATGTACAGCAAATTTTGCAGGGCGAAAACGCCGGGGATTATTTATATGAAGCGAAAAGTAAAATTCTTTTAGGCAAAACCATTGGCAGGATTGAGTTGGGGGCTTATGCGCAGAACCAAACTCCGGCGGCTATTTTTAATTATTACCATGGTAATCATTACCAGTGGACAGACAACGATTTTAAGAATACCAAAATTGCCAATTTATCCTTCAATTACATTAATGATCGGTATGGTTTTACTGCAGGTGCCGAATATTACTTAACCAGCAACTATCTTTATTTTGCTGCAGATCATACTAATGGTACAACTGCTATTTTACCAAAACAGACAACTGCCGATATTAGCCTAATCAGGGTGGATGTATCCAAGAAAACCAGGTATGGTAAATTTGTGATGGAAAACTATATCGCTTATCAGAAAACAGATAAAAATGCCGTATTAAGAACACCTGATTTTTATACTTATAACAGTATTTATTTTGATAATACCTTTTTCAAAGTATTAAAAGCCAATGTAGGATTTGATGTGAGGTATAACTCTGAATATGCAAATTACTCATATTCACCGGCTACAGCTCAATTTTATATTGATGAGCGCAATCCAAAAAACCTGCCGTCAAGACCAATAGTTGATGTATTTTTTAAGGCTAATTTGAAGAGGGCCAATATTTTTGTTAAATATGATTTTGTAAATCAAGGCCTTTTCCAACCGGGTTACTATACGGTAAACCGATACCCTATGCAAGATGCCCTATTGAAATTTGGGGTAAGCTGGAATTTCTACGATTAAACAAGTCAGCAAAATTAATCACATAAAAAACCCTTCCCGGTTTATAAACTGGGAAGGGTTTTGTTTTTTAATGATTTTTATTTCTAGAATGAATAACCTACTGTGAAGCCTAATACACGGTTAGTTAATTTTGCATCAGAATTACCGCGGCTATCTTTAGGGATTAAATTAGAAAGGCCTAAACCATAATTAGCACCTACTAAAAATCCAGAATTTGTGCGATAAGCTAGGCCAAAGTTTGCACCGAAGTCTGTGCTACCATAATTTTTGTCACTAGCACTACCGAAAGAAAGATCACGATCATTAGAACTAGTTACCGTTGCACTGGTATTATTGCTATTGTTAACGGTTGTAGTAGTTGTTTCTCCCTTATCTTTACCTGAGATGTTGAAGCCAATATAAGGTCCTGCACTAATCTGAACTGCACCCGCATCACCTGTAGGGATTCTGAATACAGCATTTACCGGTACCTCGATAGCCATTAAATTGGTTTTAATTGAAGATGTCGTGGTAACCGTACTGCCTAAGGCTGTAGAAGTAGTTGTAGATTCGAATTTGTTACCTTTGTTTTGTAACGATACACCCGGTTGGATGAAAAAATTGTTTCCAACACCGAAATCGGCAAATGCAGTAACGTTAAAGCCAACATTGTCTTTAGCGTTATCATTGAATGATTTACTGCCATCAGTACCACTTGCGTGAAATCTTGCCAGGTTTACTCCGGCTTTTATTCCAAATCTCGCATCACTTCCTGTCATGGTGTTTTGAGCGAAAGCACCTGTTGCTAATAAAACTACTGAAGCACTTAATAATAACTTTTTCATGATATTTTTTTTTAATAAAAATCTGGTTTAAATCTCAGGTATTACCCTGTTGTTAATTGCTAGTACATATCCAAAAGCTGTGCCAAAGTATCAAGTGTGTTACAATTTATGGGCTAAATTATTGGCTATCAGTAGAATTTTAGTAAAGATTAGGTGTATTTACGGTTTAGTTCAGAACTAATAAGAGTAACCATTTACTGTATACATAATAGGAATACAGCACAGAATGAATTTTTTTTTAACTTCAAAGCGCAGGCATGTCGAACTTTTACTTAAGAAAGTTTAAGTTTTTTGAGGTTTCTTTTTAGCTGCCGGAAAAAGTACATTGTTTAAGATCAGGCGGTAGCCGGGCGAGTTTGGATGCAAATTTAGGTCTGTTGGCGGATCGCCTACCGCGTGTTGATAATCTTCCGGGTCGTGTCCGCCGTAAAAAGTGAACTGACCTTTGCCTATTTCGCCATGTAAATATCGTACCTCTGCGGCACCCTTATTCTCGCCCAGAACGGTTACACTCGTTTTCACCAGGCTTTTTTTAAAGGCAGTGGTTTGCCCCATAAATCCTTTAATTACCTTGTCATGATCCTGTGTAAGCATGGTTGGCACCAGATCCCACTTGGCCGAAAAATCGAATAAGGTAAAGTAATCGTTGGCCTGGTTAAGTGTACGGCTTTGGGTGACATCAATATCCGAAAATTCATAATTCATGGGATTGTTATCCAGCCTGAAATTCTGAAAAGCAAGGGTTTTGTTAAAATCAAGCTTCGATTGTGCATTCGGGTCTGCGGCATCCCCGTCAAACATCTGGGCACAGATATCTACACCTTCCGCAGCTAATGCAATGTCGAAACTGTCGGTACCAGAGCACATGGCAAACAAAAAACCGCCACCGGCACAATACTCTTTAATGTGTTTGGCTACGGCTAATTTCATTTCCGAAACTTTTTTATAGCCCATACGTTTGGCCAGTGCTTCCTGGTTTTTAACATCTTCCTGGTACCAGGTAGCATACCTGAAGTTAGCCCAAAAACGGCCATACTGACCTGTGAAATCTTCATGGTGCAGGTGTAGCCAATCGTATTTGCTTAGTTTATCCTGAAGAATATCGTCATCGTAAATCACATCGTATGGAATTTCTGCATAGGTTAAAACAAGTGTAACAGCATCATCCCACGGCAATTTACTTTTTGGAGAGTAAACGGCAATTTTGGGCGTTTTCTCCAGTTTAACCATTTCCATATTCACAGCAGGATCGCTGATTTCGTTTAGCAGGCTGGTTACCTTTCCATCGGCCATTACTTCATAAGATACGCCGCGGATTTTAAGCTCATCTTCAACTATTTTATTGTATTTAATCAAAAAACTCCCGCCGCGATAATTTAAAAGCCAATCTACCTCCAGTTGTTTGCTGATGGTCCAATAGGCAATACCATAAGCTTTTAAGTGGTTTTTTTGGTCCTCATCCATATAAATTAATAGGGAAGAAGCCCTTAGCCCTAAAGAGCAAAGCAGGCAGATGAACAGGATATAATATTTCTTTATCAAATCGGTAGCTTAAAACACTAAAATACCGCATTTAAACTGGATAGAAAAATTTAATGATGTTATAAGTTATACAATTTTGTTATTTTTGCCCTCTACTGAAAATTATAAAATTTTTTTGGCGGACAAAATTTAAAATTAGTACCGATATTGATATGAGTAAAGCAATAATAAAAACAGAAAAAGGTGATATGACCGTAGAATTCTACGATAACGATGCGCCTAAAGCCGTTGCAAACTTTAAAAAATTAGCTAAAGAGGGCTTTTACGATGGCGTAACTTTTCACCGTGTAATTCCTAACTTTGTGGTTCAGGGCGGATGTCCGAATTCAAAAGACCCGGCTAAAGCACATTTAGCAGGTACTGGTGGCCCGGGGTACAAAATCGACTGCGAACTGGATGGTGAAAATCAATATCACGATCGTGGTGTTTTATCAATGGCACATGCTGGCCGTAATACTGGTGGTTCACAGTTTTTCATCTGTCATAGCAGAGCCAATACTGCTCATTTAGACCGTAACCACACTTGCTTTGGTAAAGTTATCGAAAATGTAGATCTTGTTGATGATATCCGCCAGGGTGATAAGATTGTAAATATTGAAGTTGTAGAAGATTAAAAATAGATGCGAGATTTGAGACATTAGATTTGAGATTTCATTGCTCTGATTGATGTCCCATTCTCATTTAATAATTGAACAAGGAGTTTTAGTTATTTGATTGAGTTATTTCTCATATCTCATATCTCGAATCTCAAATCTCAAAAAAAATATGAACTTAAGAGGAATTGTTGCCGTATCTGGCAGACCAGGGTTATTTAAACTGGTCGGACAAAATAAGGTGGGTTATATTTTAGAAGGCTTAGACGCGCAAAAAACTAAAATTGTAGCCAACATCACCAACACAAAATTAGCTTCGTTAGAAGATATTACGGTATATGGCGAAGAAGAAGAAATTAAACTGGCTGATATTTTTGCCAAAATTTCTGCTAAAGGAAGTACTCCGGATCTTAAAGGCGATTTACGCGCTTTCTTTTTGGAAGTTGCTCCGGGGCACGATCAGGAAAAAGTTTATGCTTCAGATATGAAAAAAATCATTACCTGGTATAACCTTTTAAAAGATTTGCCATTGTTTACGGAAGAAGCACCTGAAACTCCGGCTCCGGCTGCAGAAGCTAAATTAGCTGAAGAAAAAGCAGGCGATAAAAAAGTAAAAGCTACGGGTGCTAAGGCAGCAGCCAGTGCAAAAGCAACTACTAAAACTTCAGCTCCTGCTAAAAAAGCTAATATGACCAGTAAAAAAGGCGTTTAAGCTTTAATACTGGAAATAAAAAAACACCAGGCAGTTTGTCTGGTGTTTTTTTATGCGCTTAACCGAAATACCAGATCAAGCCACCAATAATAAGTGAAATAATAATGCTGATCCATAAGTATTTGTTGCTGCCGCCCTGGCGGCTCTTGTACCTGTATTCCCTTTTATATTTATCTAATAACATAGTGTCTTTTTATTTAATGATGATTTATATTTCCTTTTTCCATATCTTATTACCATCGAACATCTTACCTCAAGCATTTTCCACCATCAAGCATGATGATAAGGTTCCCCCTTTAAGATACTAAATCCGCGATAAAGCTGCTCCACAAAAAACAACCTTATCATCTGGTGCGAAAAAGTCATATCAGATAGTGAGATTAAGCCATTTGCCCGTTTGTAAATACTGTCGTCAAATCCGTAAGGGCCGCCAATAATAAAGATCAAATGTTGAACACTGCCGATCATCTGTTTGTTTAAATAGCTGGAAAATTCAACCGAAGAATATTTTTTCCCTTTCTCGTCCAGTAAAATTACCATATCGCCATTATTGATCTGCTTATGTAGCAATTCTGCCTCTTTTGCTTTTTGTTGCGCTTCACTCAGGTTTTTAACATTTTTTACATCAGGTATGGCTAAAAAACTAAAGTTGATATAGTGTTTTAGCCGGTTGATGTATTTCTCAATTCCTTCAATTAAATACTTATCTTCAGTTTTGCCAATGGCGATCAGGGTAATCTTCATTTAATAATTTGCCTATCTTTAGGATTTTGAAATTCAAACTTAGAGAAATTGTAACAAAAAAGACAATCTATCGATCTGATACCTTCGGAAATATATACAAAATAAAGTTTATGCAGAAACTACAAGAAGTCATAATAGCCGGTTACCAGGATGAAATCAATGAGGTTACTGCCCATATAGATCGAACAAAAAAACTGATCGATCAGCTTTCCTTATTGCGCATTGGCTTGTTTCTGGCCGAAATTTTATTTTTTGTTTTGCTGCTGCGTTCAGCAGACGACAACCTGCGCACATTAATCCAGATTTGTTTAGTACTGCCGGTTATTGCCTTTGCATTTGTAGTGCGCAGACAAAGCCGGTTGGATCGTGAAATCGATTATAAAAAACAACTTTTATGGGTTTATCAAAACGAATGGAACATGCTGCATGGTGCCCCTAACGGATATGACCATGGTAAAGCATTCGAGGCTGAACAGCATCCTTATACATCCGATCTTGATATTTTTGGTGCCTCATCACTGTTTGCGCTCACCAACCGTTGCAGTACCAAAACCGGCATCAGGTTGCTGGCCAAAAATTTTTCAGAGAAAACGACAAGGGATCGGATATTGCTCCGGCAGGAAGCCATAAAAGAAATAAAACATCATATAGCAGAAACCTATAGTTTCAGGGCTAACCTGCATGGCTACGATCCCGAAAAAATAGAGCAGATCAAAGTGCAGCTAAAAAACCAGCTGGGTGAACAGTTGAGCTTTGTTAAAGGATCTTTTATACGGTTTTATGTTAAGCTGGTGCCTTATATTTCTATTGCTATGATACTGACTGCAATTTTGGTGAGTAGTGTTTTCTGGAAAGTTTTAGCGCTTTTGGTTGTAGTCCATATTGGGTGGAACGTATTGCTGGGCTCAAAAATAAACAAAGTGTTTTATAGCTTCGGCGGAAGTTCGAATCAGCTAAACGGATATGCAAGGGCTATTTTATGGACGGAAAGCCAAAATTGGAAAAGCAGCTACACACTAAACTTACTTGATTCGGAAATTCCGGTGAGTAAGGAGATTAGATCTTTAACAAGGATTATCGAAAATTTTGATGCCAGGCTAAATATCATTGTGGGAGGTGTACTCAATGCGCTTTTACTTTGGGATTTAAAATGCTGTATTAATTTAGACAATTGGTATCAATCATCTTCAAAAGATGTAATTACTGCACTTGACCATCTGGGCGATTTTGAAGAATTGATTTCGCTGGCTACAATGGCTTACAATCAGCCAGATTGGGTATTTCCGGTCATTACCGATCAGTTTGCACTGGCTACTACTCATATTGGTCATCCGCTTATTCATCAGGAGGTAAGGGTAAATAACGATTTTCGGGTGGAGGCCAAACCAACTGTTGATATTGTAACAGGTTCTAATATGGCTGGTAAAAGTACTTTTCTGCGCACTTTGGGTATTAATATGGTGCTGGCTTATGCAGGGGCGCCGGTTTGTGCCCAAAAAATGCAATTAGCTGTTTTTTCCATCAATACCTATATGCGGATTAAAGATTCGCTGAACGAAAGTACCTCTACCTTTAAAGCAGAACTGAACCGTTTGAAGATGATTTTGGATAATGTGGTAAAAGATAAAGACACTTTTGTGTTGATTGATGAAATGCTTCGGGGCACCAACAGCCGCGATAAGTATTTAGGATCAAAAGTGTTCATCCAAAAGCTGATTGCTGAAAACACACCTGCCCTTTTTGCTACCCACGACCTGCAACTGGCTGATCTGATTATCGATCATCCCGAAGCAGTCCGGAATTTCCATTTTGATATCCAGATTACAGATGGAGAAATGAGATTTGATTATCTGTTAAAACACGGTCCGTGCAAAACTTTTAATGCTGCTATTTTGCTGAAAGAGATTGGATTAAAGCTGGATGATTGATAAATGATTCCAGATTTTGCCAGCTGTAAGTGGGGTAAGATCTGACCATCTTATCTTGTAACAAAAAATAGTTTGATCAATCAGACCGCTTAAAACCAGACTGTACTAAAAACGTAGCGAAAAAATCAGAGAATTTGTATCTTAGTACACCTAAGCTCAATCTAAATTAAATACGCTATGAAAGAAGCACTCAATTATTCCTTAAAAGTAACATTAACTACTTTATTGTTTTGCCTCCCTATCACTTTTGTGATTATGATGGGGTATATAAATCTGCTGTCGCTTGTATCTGCAAACTACAATTTCAACGTTAATCTTGATATAAAAGACGCTGGCGTATTCCTTTTATTAACTTTTTGTGCACTTTTATTTAACATGAGGAAGATTAATGGTAAAACTAAGATTGTTTATAATAAACGCACTATTGCAGGTAAAGCCTTTGTTGCGTCAGTTATCATCTTTTTGGTGTACCTATTGTTATTTGGAAAATTAAGGTACCTTTCAATTGATGAATTTGTGATTACCTATGGACCTACGTTTCTCATTACCATTATCAGCATGAGAACTTATCCGCTAAGGAATGAAGACAGCCAGACTGAATTCGTTTAGAATTAGCTGATCAATAATTGTGAATTTAGCTAATTGTGGTGTCTGATGTTACCATCTGGCACTAAGAAAATATTTTATTCGATCATCCAGCTTTAGATCAAATCAAGGTATTTTGACAAGTTACCTGATTAATGTTACTGAGCCTGAATATTTAATATTTTTATTTGATAAGTCAAGGCCAGAAATGATGTAATAATAAACACCAACTGGCAGTTCGTTCCCCTTATAAGTGCCATTCCAATTTTCAAATATGTTATTGCTAAAGAATATTTGGGTGCCAAAACGATTGTAAATATGAATGTTATACTTTTTGAGGTTGGTTACACCAATAACCAATTCGTCATTAATCCCATCACCATTTGGCGAAAACGCATTGGGAACAAATGTAGATGTATTCTTTTTGATAATCAGATCGCCTTGGGTGACCGAATTAGAGCACCCGTTTTTAGAAAATGCAGTTAAAGTAATTCGGAATACCCCATCGGTTTGATAAATATGGGTTGGGCTTTTTTCCGAGGAGCTAAAACCGTCACCAAAACGCCATTCATAAAAATCCCCGTCAACTGAGGTATTGATAAATGTTATGGGTACAGGAGCCGAAAATTTTACATTAAAAGAGGGTTCGGTATAAAAGTTAGCAATTGGAATTCTGGCAATAGCCGGAATGACGATAGTTGCAGGGGCAGAGCTACAAGATCCTGATGTTAATACAACCTGATATTCTCCTGCCAGGTTAAAATCTGTTATCGGAATTTCAATGGCATTTGTGCTGGCAAAATAATTGTTTGGCCCGGTCCACGCATAAGTGATCCCCTCTTGTGCCGGTACCGATAATTTTATAATATCTTTTAAACAAAAAGCAGGTTGATTAATAGTTATTTCTGGTTTTTCCGGTTTCACTTCTACTAAAATGTCTTTTGTAAAAGTTGATAGGCAGCCATTATTGGTTTCAACTGTTAGCGTGATTGTTTTGAGTCCAGGGTTGGTAAAGGTTATTGTTTTGCTCTCGTTACCCGTGGCAACCTGGTTTTTTATTCCCTGGCCAAAATCCCAGGTAAGCTTTGTATAATTTTTAGAGGCATTGATAAAAGAAAAAGATTGGTGGGTTTCGCACTTATTATTCACCTCAATCGAAAACATTGCTTCAGGTTTTAAATCGACCGATAAGATTTCCACCGAATTTACCTCACTCACACAATCCCCAACCTGAACATAAAGCTTGTAGGTACCAGCTATCTCAGGTCCGATTGCCGGAATTTCGGGATTTTGGCTTGTCGAATTAAAATTGTTTGGGCCTGACCAGTGGTAGCTCGCCAAATTTAAAAAGGGAGTACTTAGTTTTAGTACGTCCCCCTGGCATAAATTCACATTTGATGCGCTTATTGCTGGTTTTTCAGGTGTATTTGCTACAATAAAAGTTTGCGTGGTCACTACATTGCAACCGTTTGTACCTTTGGCTTCTAAAACCACAATTTTCTCGCCAGGTGTATTATATGTTATAGTATGTGGCCCTGCTGTGGTGGCAGAAGCCAGGCTTGCCCCTTCGCCAAAAGACCATTTTAAGGTGGCGAAGTTTGATGCTCTGCTTTCAAAAATGTAGGCCTGGCTGTTGGTACATGGATTTAACTTTTGCACATCAATTTCGGCAGTTGGACCCGCGAAATCTGCCGTACCACCGAATTCCAAAGTAAAGCCATTATTCCCTCCCGAGTAATTATCGATGAGTAGCGCATAAACATGATCCTGTTCGAGCTCTACGTATTTCACAAAGCCATTTTGACCAGCAGGGCATCCTGATGCTTCAGTTAAATCTGTTTCCGTCATGCTCAGGCCGGTTTTATAATAAGAAGGACTGCAATCTACACCACTGCCCGATGCACAACGTATAGCTGTTGCGCCACTTACTTTACTGCAATCTCCGTTTATGCCTAAATCATAAAAAATCCAGTCAATATCATTTGAGGTTACCGTAGGCGTGATTACAAAAGTCAAATCACCGGGCTTGGAAGCTTTAAACATATACCAGGCGGAGTTAGATTCTTTACCCAGGCAGGTTCCGGCCGATTCTTGATTGTTCGCTCCTGCTCCCGTTACATTAAGCTGAGTAAAGGTTTCTTTTGTGCATAGGACCGAGAAGGTTCCACAATCTTGCCCCGGTTGTATGGGTGGAAAATAATTATCAATACAAAGTTTAAAGGTACCGGTAGCATCGTTCGCTGCACTTACCCTAACGTAGTATACCTGGCCCACTGTTAAAGCACCTTTGTATAATGAAATAACATTATTTGATGTGGCTTGCGAGCCAGACTGCTCGCTTATCGAGCCTGTTGCCGCATCAAACGAATATAGGGCCACCAATGGGGCAATCAGGGTATTTTTACTAGCGGCATCAATTTTTCCGCTAACAGAAATATTAACATCAAACTTAGATGCGGTAAACTTATACCATACATCTTTTCCAACCGATGGCCAGTTTAGGGCCTTATTATAGTTACTTGCTGTAGCTTCTAAATTGTTAAATTCGGCATCCGCACTACAATATGCACTCGTATTGGTAATATTTATGGCATTTATCAGTTCATCATTAAGAGGTGGCGCAAATTTCCCAAAGGCAGCGAGATTTAGTAATACCAATAAAAAAGAAATGAATGAGTAGCGCATGGGTAAAAATATTAAAAATTGTTTTTATTTTGAATCATTTTGCTTGTTAATGATTTGTTAATATTAAACTCGCAACTTATGGCAATTAATCGGTAAACAATGGTTAAAGCAAGTGATTTTGGTTCGGATTTTTTGTGGGGAGTAGCGACTGCTGCGGCGCAGATAGAAGGTACAGCAACACAGCACGGTAAAGGCCCATCCATCTGGGATACCTTTACGGCAAAAAACGGAAAGATTAAAAAGAACCATAAATTAGATCCTGCCTGCGATTTTTATCATCGTTATGCCGAAGATGTTGCGCTCGTTAAATATCTGGGATTTAGTGTGTTCAGGTTTTCTATCGCCTGGGCAAGGATTTTGCCCAATGGAAGAGGCGAAGTAAACGAGGAAGGCATCCGTTTTTACCATCATCTTATTGATGAATGTTTATCACAAGGAATCACACCTTATGTTACACTCTATCACTGGGATTTGCCCCAGGCGTTAGAAGACGAGGGTGGATGGACGAGCTTTAGCATTAATGCAGCCTTTAATGCCTTTGTTACGATCTGTGCACTAGAATATGGCGATAAAGTAAAAAACTGGATCGTACTGAATGAACCTTTTGGTTATACTTCATTGGGTTATATGCTTGGAATACATGCGCCGGGGAAAACAGGCTTGACCAATTTCTTTCCTGCAGTATTGCATACGGCTTTAGCACAGGCCGATGGCGCCAAAATTTTACGTGCCGAGGTGGCCAATGCTAACATCGGAACTACATATTCCTGCTCAGAAATAATCCCTTATACCGAAAGCGATAATGATGTACTGGCTGCAAAGCGGATAGATTGTTTAATGAACCGTTTGTTTGTAGAGCCTACCTTAGGCCTGGGTTTTCCTACGGCAGATTGGGATGTACTTGAAAAATTCCAGATTGAGTATGGTACCTGGCGATTGCAGGAAAGGATGAAGTTCGACTTTGATTTTGTCGGTCTTCAAAACTATTTTCCGTTAACGGTGAAATACAATGCTTTCATCCCGGTCATCCAGGCCTGGGAAGTGAAAGCCAAGAGCAGAAAAAAGCCACATACGGCAATGGGTTGGGAAATTAATGCCGATAGCTTTTACAATATTGTAACACAGTTTGCAGCCTATCCGGCCATCAAAAATATTATCATTACCGAAAATGGCGCTGCCTACCACGATAAATTGATTGATAAGCGTGTAAATGATCCAGAACGGATAGAATATTTTAAACTTTACGTTTCAGCACTGCTCAAACTAAAAAATGAAGGAGTAAATATCGCGGGTTACATGGCCTGGACATTAATGGATAATTTTGAATGGGCAGAGGGTTTCACCGCCAGATTTGGGCTGGTTTATAATGATTTTAAAACCCAGGAACGTACCATTAAAGATTCGGGCTACTGGTGGAAAGAATTTCTCAAAACATAATTGATTCTCAGCCGTTCTGATTATAAAACAAATTCTTATGTTTGGAATATGGACGATAGAACCGTAGTTTATAGCACCTATTACAACCCGATGGAGGCCAATATCATAAAAGCCAAATTGGAAGATAGCGGATTTGCCTGTTTCCTGGCTGATGAAAATGTTTCCACAATCCAGCCGCTCTACAACCAGGCCATTGGTGGTGTTAAACTCATTGTTTTTGAACGCGATGTGGAAGCCATTAATGCTTTGTTGGCTGAAGACAATAGTTTGGATTTTGAATCAACAGATGAAATTACCGGTGAAGGAAAATCAGCCGAAGGTAAAACCGTTTGCGAAAAATGCGGCTCTACCAACGTAGGCTATGGTATGGCAACCGATAAAAAATATAGTCTTTGGGCTACCATACTAGCTTTTTTAACTTTTACTACCCCAATTAAAGCCAATAAGTGCCATCATTGTTATGATTGTGGATATGAGTTTGAGTAGATTTAATCTTGTTATCTTTCCTTTATTTTGAGAAAGTTTTTAATACATATTCCTAAGGCAATCGTCATGCTGAACTTGTTTCAGCATCTTTTTAGCAGGAAAGACCCTGAAATAAATTCAGGGTGACGTCTATAATACCAGGGTAATGAGTTTTAGCAAAAAATCCCGTTTTGACTTAACAAAACGGGATTGATATCCTACATGCGGACTTCAGACTATAACGCTGCCTTCGCCGCTGCTTCAGCCCTGATGATGTTCAACGCACCACCAGCTTTAAACCACTCAATTTGTTGTGCATTATAACTATGGTTAACAGCAAACTGCTCTGTAGTACCATCTTCATGGTGTAATACCAGTGTTAACGGTTGGTCAGGAGCAAACTCGGTTAAACCTAAAATGTCTACCGTATCACCTTCTAAAATTTTATCGTAATCATCTTTATCGGCAAAAGTTAAGGCCAACATACCTTGTTTTTTAAGGTTGGTTTCGTGGATACGGGCAAAAGATTTTACCAATACGGCACGTACGCCCAGGTGACGTGGCTCCATGGCTGCATGCTCACGTGATGAGCCTTCGCCGTAGTTTTCATCACCCACTACGATTGAGCCCAAACCAGCAGCTTTATAATCGCGTTGTGTAGCTGGTACCGGACCATACTCGCCAGTTAACTGGTTTTTAACGGTATCTGTTTTATCGTTAAAATAGTTTACTGCACCAATTAGCATATTGTTAGAGATATTATCCAGGTGGCCACGGAACTTTAACCATGGGCCTGCCATAGAAATATGGTCGGTTGTACATTTACCTTTAGCTTTGATCAGTAGTTTAAGCCCTTTCAGGTCTGTGCCTTCCCAGGGTGCAAACGGATCTAACAATTGTAAACGATGCGAAGTTGGCGAAACCAAAACCTGTACCTGCGAGCCGTCGGCTGCCGGTGCCTGGAAACCTGCGTCTTCTACCGCGAAACCTTTGGTTGGCAATTCATAACCGGTAGGCGGGTCTAATTTAACCTGCTCACCTTTATCGTTAGTTAAGGTATCTGTTAATGGGTTAAATCCTAAATTACCCGAAATGGCAATGGCTGCCACCATTTCTGGTGAAGCTACAAAAGCGAAAGTATTCGGGTTACCATCGGCGCGTTTAGCAAAGTTTCTGTTAAATGAGTGTACAATGGTGTTTTTTTCTGCTTTCTCTGCACCTGTACGGTCCCACATACCAATACATGGACCGCAGGCATTGGTAAATATTGTTGCATTCAAATCTTCGAAAATTTTTAAATAACCATCACGGTCTGCAGTATAACGCACCTGCTCAGAACCCGGGTTAATACCAAACTCTGCTTTGGTGGTTAAACCTTTAGCAATGGCCTGGTTGGCAATAGAAGCTGCTCTCGATAAATCTTCGTATGAAGAGTTGGTACAAGAACCGATTAAACCCCATTCTACTTTTAATGGCCAGCCATTTTTCTCTGCTTCCGTTTTCATTTGAGAAACCGGAGTAGCTAAATCTGGTGTAAAAGGGCCGTTTAAGTAAGGTTCCAAGGTATCTAAATCAATCTCAATCACCTGATCGAAATAATTTTCAGGATCGGCATAAACTTCCGGGTCACCGGTCAAATAAGCAGCAATTTTATTTGCCTCATCTGCCACTTCGTTTCGGTTGGTAGCGCGTAGGTAACGTTCCATACTCTCATCGTAACCAAAAGTAGATGTGGTTGCACCAATTTCGGCACCCATGTTACAAATGGTACCTTTACCGGTACAGCTCATGGAAGTAGCACCATCGCCGAAATATTCTACAATAGCTCCGGTACCACCTTTTACGGTTAAAATACCAGCTACTTTCAAAATCACATCTTTGGCAGCCGTCCAGCCGTTTAATTTACCAGTTAGTTTTACCCCGATCAATTTAGGGAATTTTAGTTCCCACGGTAAACCCGCCATTACATCACAGGCATCAGCACCACCAACACCAATAGCCACCATGCCTAAACCGCCGGCATTTACCGTGTGCGAATCGGTACCGATCATCATTCCACCCGGGAAAGCATAATTCTCCAGTACTACCTGGTGGATGATACCAGCGCCTGGTTTCCAGAAACCGATACCATATTTGTTGGATACAGATGATAAGAAATCAAAAACCTCTGCACTTTCCGTTTTGGCGTGAGGTAAATCTATCGCCGCGCCTTCTTTGGCTGTAATTAAGTGATCGCAATGTACAGTAGAAGGCACAGCAACCTTCGGACGGCCCGCCTGCATAAATTGCAATAAAGCCATCTGCGCGGTAGCATCCTGCATCGCTACGCGGTCTGGTGCAAAGTCTACATAATCAGATCCACGCTTAAACGCCTTTTTAGGATCTCCATCCCAAAGGTGTGCATACAATATTTTTTCAGATAATGTTAAAGGTCTGCCCACAACTTTACGTGCAGCCTCTACGCGGCTACCGAAGTTTGCGTACACCTTTTTAATCATGTCTATATCAAAAGCCATACTTAAATTTTTATAATTATTATCAATAAGGTACTCTCTAAAGTAAACAATTTTAAACAGATTAATTTTTGAGATTTGTCATAATATCTTATTTAAAACCATTCTATGCAATTATTTATGCAAAGTAAAAGGCTATCAGATTTTCTCCGATAGCCTTTTCTAAAAGTTAACAAATAATATGCTTTTTTGTTTCTTATTGTTTTGTAGAAATAGGGGTAAACTTGGTTAAGTTAATGCCCTCTACCGCTAATTTATACTCTTCGATGCTTGGAATACGACCCAGGATAGCTGAAAGCACCACAACAGGGGTAGAAGCCAGTAATGATTCCCCTTTTTTGCCGTCTCTGTCTTCCACCACACGTCCCTGGAATAAACGGGTAGAAGTAGCCATCACAGTATCACCTTTAGCAGCTTTTTCCTGGTTACCCATGCAAAGGTTACAGCCAGGGCGCTCCAGGTACATGATGTTCTCGTATTCGGTACGCGCTACACTTTTAGGCAAGGCATCGCTAAACTCAAATCCTGAGTATTTCTGTAAGTATTCCCAGTCGCCTTCTGCTTTCAGTTCATCAATAATATTGTAAGTAGGAGCAGCCACTACCAGTGGTGCTTTAAACTCTACCTTACCGGTTTGGTTCTCTACGTTTTTCAATAATTGCGAAACGATTTTCAAATCGTCTTTATGTACCATGCAAGAACCTACGAAACCAAGGTCTACTTTTTTATCACCACCGTAAAAAGTTAAATCTCTGATGGTATCATGCGTATAACGTTTAGAAACATCGGCATTGTTCACATCAGGGTCGGCAATCATAGGTTCGTTGATTAAATCCAGGTCGATTACTACCTCTGCATAATATTTGGCATTTGTATCAGGCATTAAAGCGGGTTTAATACCGGTTTTAATTTCCTCGATGCGTTTGTTTGCTTTGTTAATCAATCCCTGAAGCACCTGGTTATGGTTGTCCATACCTTTGTCAATCATGATCTGGATACGGTTTTTCGCAATTTCCAGCGATTGGATTAAAGTATCATCCTGCGAAATACAAATCGAAGCTTTTGCTTTCATTTCGGCGGTCCAGTCGGTAAAAGTAAAGGCCTGATCGGCCAGTAAAGTTCCGATGTGTACCTCGATGATCCTGCCCTGGAATACGTTTTCGCCATCAAACTGTTGCAGCATCTGCAGTTGTGTGGCATGTACCACATCACGAAAATCCATGTGTGCTTTCATCTCGCCCTTGAAAGTTACTTTTACTGATTCCGGAATCGGCATAGAGGCTTCGCCGGTAGCTAATGCCAACGCCACTGTACCAGAATCGGCGCCGAAAGCCACACCTTTTGACATACGGGTGTGTGAATCGCCACCAATGATGATTGCCCATTCATCAATTGTAATATCATTCAATACTTTGTGGATAACATCAGTCATTGAATGGTAAGTACCTTTAGGGTCACGCGCCGTAATCACCCCGAAATCATTCATGAATTTCATCAGTTTTGGGATGTTTGCCTGTGCTTTTTTATCCCATACAGATGCCGTGTGGCAACCTGACTGGTAAGCACCGTCAACAATCGGTGAAATTACCGTTGCGGCCATAGCCTCTAATTCCTGAGCCGTCATCAAACCGGTAGTATCCTGCGAGCCTACAATGTTTACTTCTACGCGCACATCAGAACCGGCATGTAAAACCTTACCTGGTGTTAAACCTACCGCATTTCTGTTAAATATTTTCTCTACAGCAGTTAAACCCTGACCCTCAACAGATACTTCTTTAGCCGGAGCAAATACAACCGGAGCTTCTATCCCTAAAGTTTTGGCCGCAAAGGTTTGGATTTTCTTGCCAAAAACGATGGCGTAAGAGCCACCCGCTTTAATGAATTCAATTTTTTGCGGCGTTAAAGCTTTTGAAATATCAATCAGCTCCTGATCGCCGTTATATAATTTTTTAGTTCTGGTATTAATGGTAAGCACCGTTCCGGTAGCTACTGAATATACTTCTTCTAAAACCGGTTCATCATTTTCATTGCGCACTACATTTCCATTCTCATCGGTTTTCTTTACCCAGTTTTTAAGGTCGATACCAATACCACCTGTCACATCAACTGTGGTTAAAAAAATAGGCGAAATACCATTGGTACCACCAACAATTGGTGCAATGTTTACAAATGGCACATAAGGACTTGATCTTTTACCTGTCCAAAGGGCCACATTGTTTACGCCTGACATACGTGAAGAACCTACGCCCATGGTACCTTTTTCGGCTACCAGCATCACGCTTTTATCGGGATGTTGTGCCTGAAGGTCTTTAATGGCCTGCTGTGCCTCTGGTGTAATCATGCATTTACCGTGTAATTCACGATCAGAACGCGAGTGCGCCTGGTTACCCGGAGATAATAAATCCGTAGAAATATCGCCAATACCCGCGATAAAGGTTACTACTTTAATTTCTTCAGCAACAGGAGGTAATCCGGTAAAAAATTCGGCTCTGGCATAACTTTCCAGTATTTCTTTGGCTATGGCATTGCCGTTGTGGTAAGCCTCCTTTAAACGATCGGTATCGGCATCGTATAAGAATACCTGTGTTTTGAGCACATCGGCAGCTTTTTTGGCTTTATCACCATTGTCTGCCAGGGCAATATCCAACAAAACTTTAATGGAAGGACCACCCTTCATGTGAGATAAGAGCTCGAAAGCAAAATCAGGTGTAATCTCTGCAACAACAGTTTCACCTGCAATAATTTCTTTTAAGAACTGGGCTTTAACACCTGCTGCGGCCGTGGTACCCGGCAAGGTATTGTATATGAAAAAATTAACAGCATCTGCCCTGTTAAAATTATTTACATTTTTGATCTGATCGATGATTTCGCTTAATAATTCGGCGCTATCAATAGGTTTAGGATGAAGACCCTGGATTTTACGTTCTTCAATCTCTTTAATATAATCGTTATAAATACTCATCTTAGCTATTTATCCTTTTTCGCGGAGTGTTGTATATTAATACACTTTCCCAAAGAATACTATTAATTGTGATTAATTTGTGGTTATAGGCCAAAAAAGTGAATTTTTTGGATGGAACAAAAATAATAAAAAGCAATCTTTTTATCGGACATGAGTAGATGATTGCGTAATTTGGAATTGTTCTAAACAAAAGATTGGTTAAATTGTTATAGACAGATCAGGTGAACAGCTTGTTTATTTTAGTTATCGTTCAATTCCGTACAGTTTTGTCCGTTTTCGAACAGCTTCTCATTGGTAATCTGACAGAAAGCCCGTTTCAGCTTACTGGAGCTGGTATGCCTGACTTGGCACAACAATCGCTAAAGCGTAGCAAAAGTGAAACCCTTTTCGGTAAAATAGGCTAAAACCCTGGGCAATGCATATTCCAAACGATCAAATGCTTTTAAGCTATCATGAAAAACTATGATAGAACCGTTTTCGGTATGTTTGATCACATTCTGGTAGCATTTTTCGGGCGAGAGGTTAATGTCGAAATCGCCGCTGAGTACATCCCACATGACGATTTGTAGTCCTAAGTCGGTAGTCTTTAGTCCTGAGTCAAACCCGAGATTTAGGACTTTAGACTTTAGACTTCGGACTTGGGACTTTTTGATCCTCCCGTAAGGTGGGCGGAAAAGGTTAGATTGTGTAAGTTCCTGGCACTTAAGCGTGTTTTCCAGATAGGTTTCATCATCGGTTTTCCATCCTTTTAAATGATTGAAAGTGTGGTTGCCAATGGCATGCCCGTCGGTTTTTACACGTTCAAAAACCCCGGGATGTTTAACAATATTATCGCCGATGCAAAAAAAAGTAGCTTTAGCATTAAAGACTTTCAGAGTTTTTAATACAAAATCTGTAACATTGGGTATAGGTCCATCGTCAAAGGTCAGATAAATAACTTTTTCGGTGCGGGATTTATTCCATAACAGTGATGGATAATACCATTTTAGCAGAAGCGGTGATTTGATCAGGTACATTTAACTTCAAAGTTAGTAAATGCCTGAACAGATTGAAATGATTAAAAGTTGTTTATATTAGAATCGAAACAAATTATGAAGATGTTTACCAATAAAAAGTTAATTACCGGATCTGCTTTAGTATTATTATTAAACTTTGCTGTTGATGTAAATGCCCAGCAGGTTATCACCATTCAACAAGCGGTTGAAAACACGTTAAATAATAACTTAACGATTAAACAGGCTCAATTTAGTGCAGCATTGGCAAATGAGGATTTAACACAATCTAAATATGCCCTTTATCCTAACCTAAATGCTTCTGTAGGTCCAACGTTGACGTTTGGTCGCGGTTTGGATCAAACAACCTTTCAGGTAACCAATCAAACCTCATTATTTACCAGTGCAAACCTCGGTACAAATGTTGATGTATTTAGAGGCTTTGCTAAAGTTAATCAGATTCGGCAGAATAAAACACTCTTTGAAGTTGGCAAAAGTAATGTCGAAAAAATTAAAAATGACTTAGTTCTAAATGTTGTTACGGCATATTTACAGGTTTTATACAATACCGATTTAGAAAGGGCATCCAGAGAACAGCTGGACATTGCTAATAAAACTTTAGCAAGAGAGAATGCCTTATTAGATGCAGGAAATAAGACCCTTGCAGATGTATCCCAGGCGAAATCTCAAGTGGCTACGGCTGAATTGAATTTAACCAATGCACAAAATGCGCTTTCCATTTCATACTTAACTTTAGGACAGCTCATGGAAATGCAGCCTAATCAAAAGTTCGTTGTTCAAGCGCCGCTGATTGATAATGTTAAAACAGCACCCACAAACCAAAATGCAGAGGAAATTTATAACAATGCGTTAAACATCTTTCCTGATATCAAACTGGCCAGCTTGCGTTCATTGGCTGCAAAGCAAGCCATAGCTGTCGCAAAAGGATCGTATTACCCATCGCTAAGTCTGGGAGCTGGATTAAATACTTCTTATTCTTATCAATTCAACTACAGTGGCCAATTTCCACAATCCTCATTTGCTGATCAAATCAATCAACGTTTAGGTCAAAGTATTGGAATGACCTTGCAGATCCCTATTTTTAATGGTTTTACTGCCAGGTCAAATGTGCGGAGAGCCAAAATTAATTATCACAATGTTTTAACCCAGGAGCAATTGGCCAAAAATAATTTGAATAAAGTTATTTTTCAGGCGACAACTGATTTAAGGGCTGCCGAAAGTCGCTACAGTTCAACGCAGAATGCGTTTAATGCCCAAAAGGATGCTTTTTATGTTGTGGAACAACGTTATAATGTTGGCCTTGTGAATTCACTTGATTATAGTACAGCGCAAACCAATAGAAATAAAGCAGAGATTGACTTTATCCAGGCGAAATACGACTTATTATTTAGGGCAAAAGTAATTGATTACTATTTAGGCAAACAGATTGTTTTTTAACAAAAACTAACGCTGACATCAAAAGGAAACGTTAAGCCTTCCAGCTTTAAAACGTTTTAACTTTAACATTAGAACTTTAATAGACAAACGAAATACAATACAAATTATGAAACTGAAGCACATTATTATTACCGTAGTTGCTATCGTAGCCCTTCTGGTTGTGTTAAAACTGACCGGCGTAATCGGTGGAAACAAAACCGAAAAGGTAACTACAGAAAAAGCATCAGATAAAACTGTTGTGGAAACAGTTACGGCAAGCGGAAAAATCCAGCCCGAAACCGAAGTTAAATTAAGTTCGGAGGTATCTGGAGAGGTGGTAGAGTTAAAGGTAAAAGAAGGTGATGTTGTTAAAGCAGGCCAATTACTTTGTAAAGTACGTCCGGATGTACTGCAATCGGGTTATGAAAGAACGGTGGCTACTTTTAACGCACAAAAAGCCAGTGTAGCTGCGGCGCAACAACAACTTGCCCAAAACCAGGCCAATTTTATCAATGCAGAAGCTACCTACAAACGTAATGTTGAGCTTTTTAATAAAAAAGTAATTTCAGCTTCAGAATTCGATGCAGCTAAAGCGGCATTTTTAACGGCTAAAGCAAATTTAGCCAGTGCTAAAGAAAATGTAACCGGTGCCAAATTTACTTTGGAGCAAACGGGTGCAAATGTTAAAGAAGCAGGTGCAAACTTAGCCAAAACCACTATTTATGCACCGGTTGATGGGGTAGTTTCTAAACTATCAATTGAGCTGGGCGACCGTATTTTAGGAACTTCGCAAATGGCGGGTACCGAAATTATGCGTATTTCTAACCTCTCATCAATGGAGGTAAATGTTGATGTAAACGAGAACGACATTACCCGTGTTAAAATTGGCGATAAAGCTTCGATCGAAGTGGATGCCTTTTCTGATAAAAAGTTCAGAGGTGTGGTTACTGAAATTGCAAGTTCGTCAACAGCTGTCGGAACCACAACATCTACTTCTGTTGATCAGGTGACCAACTTTTCGGTGAAAATCCGCATCAGCGAAGAAATGGAGGGTAAACAACAGTCTATTTTCCGCCCGGGCATGTCGGCAACGGTTGATATTGAAAGCGAGTCGTTAACCGGACTGGCCATTCCAATTCAGGCGGTTTTCACTGATAATGCGAAATCGGGCGACAACAATAATCAGGGCAACCAGGAAAATACCGATAAGCAGAAATCGAAACTGACTGACAAAAAGGTAAAGCAATATGTTTATACTTACGATGCCAAGAGTAAAAAAGTTAAAAAAACAGAGGTCACTACGGGTATCCAGAACGATCAGTTTATCATTGTAAAATCGGGTATCAAAGCCGGTGAGGAAATTGTAACCGGTCCGTATTCGGCTATTCAGAACAAATTGAAAGATGGAATGGTGGTAGAAAAAACTGCTAAAGACCAATTGTTCAGCAAAGACGGTAAGAAGTAGCCTTTTAAGGTATAAGGTTAAAAGTGTGAGGTGTAAGGTTTTGCCTGTCCGCCTCACACTTTTCTCGTAAATGTCTGTAAGAAATAGTAACTTGCCGTCTTTAAGGTGTATTCCTAAGGTTAGGGTGTAAGGTTTAGGGTTTAAGGCATTCGCTTTAAACCTTAAGTTTTACACCCTTTGCCTTACATCTTTTACCTAAAACTTTTTCTATAATCATGGTACCTAAAATAGCAATGATAGGGGGCGGGAGCTGGGCTACTGCTATCGTTAAAATGCTTGCAGATAATTTGTCTGAAAAAGAGATTTTTTGGTGGATGCGTAATGAAACAGCCATTGAGCACATTAAAAAATTTAAACACAATCCGCATTACCTCAGTTCTGTTGAGTTAAAGCTCAATCATGACCATATCTCGTCTGATATACGATCGATTATAGAATCGGCCGATTTTGTGATTTTAAATGTACCCGCTGCATTTTTAAAAGAAACCCTTTCTACCATAACACCAGATGATTTAAAAGGCAAAAAAATAGTCTCAGCCATTAAGGGGATCGTGCCGGAAGATAACCTGATTATCGGTGAATTTTTGCACGAGAAATACAACATCCCATACCATGATATTTTGGTGGTAAGCGGTCCCTGCCATGCCGAAGAGGTAGCCTTTGAAAAACTATCTTACCTTACCATAGCTTGTACCGATGTAGAAAAAGCAGCCGCATTTGCCGCTCTTTTAAGTACACGCTATATCAAAACCAATGTTTCTGACGATATTTTCGGTACTGAATACGCTGCGGTTTTAAAAAATATTTACGCGGTAGCCAGTGGTATCTGCCATGGCTTAGGTTATGGCGATAACTTTCAGGCCGTGCTGATTAGTAATGCCATAAGCGAAATGAAACGTTTTGTAGATGTGGTTCACCCAATAGACCGCGACATTAAAGAATCAGCCTATCTGGGCGATTTGCTGGTTACGGCTTATTCGCAGTTTAGCCGCAACCGAACCTTTGGTAATATGGTGGGCAAGGGCTACACTGTAAAATCGGCTCAGCTGGAAATGAATATGGTTGCCGAAGGTTATTATGCTGCTAAATGTATGCACATCAAAAACCAGGAGTATCATGTAGATATGCCAATTTGTAAGGCCGTTCATAACATTATCTATGAGAAACGGTCCCCACAGATAGAAATGAAGTTATTAGCCGAGAAATTGAGTTAAATAGAATAAAGATGAGCTTTACTTTTAAATTCAAGTAGCCGGAGTTTTAATGCCGATCGTTGCATTGCGCTTCAAAGAAAGAATAAAAATTATTTGTAAATCAGGGCTTGCTGCTTTTCGGTTCGTACAGTCCTTCTTTCCGCTATTATCTTTTTGTGAGGGTTAGTAGGAACATTTTGATTGATGCGCCAAAAAGGATAGCCGCTTCAATAAGGTTTATTGAACGGGAGACAGAACAAGGAGTCGAGAAGTATTTTACCTGATATTGAAAATTTATACTTTGTTCTTTGCAGCAACTGAGTTTTTAGCCCCGGGCGCAGCGGCATCCCCGAAGCGCAGCGAGGGATATAGCGAAGCACGGGAACAGACATTAATCGTTGCTACAGCCCTTGCGCTCCAAAAAAGAATAAAAATTATTTGTAAATCAGGGCTTGCTGCCTTTAGGTTAGTACAGTCCTTCTTTCCGCTATTATCTTTTTGTGGGGGGTAGGCATATTTTTGTTTCTTCACCAAAAAGGATAGCCGCTTCAATAAGGTTTATTGAAGGGGAGACAGAATAAGGAATCAAGAAGTATTTTACACGATATTGAAAGCTTATACTTTGTTCTTCGCATCAACTGAGTTTTTAGCCCCGGGCGCAGCGGCATCCCCGAAGCGCAGCGCGGGATACAGCGAAGCACGGGAACAAAGATTAATCGTTTCTACAGCCCTTGCGCTCCAAAAAAAGAATAAATTGACTTGTAAATCAGTTTTACGGATTTTTAAGTTGACATCGCCCTTTCCTATCCTGTACATTTGATTTTATGTGCTCAAAAAATAATATTTAAAACTTTATCTCTACTCATGTAACAGAAATAAAACAAATGTTACCATCAACTGTTATCAGTTTAAATAAAAAATATAGCTGTCATGAAAAAGAAATTAGTAATGGGTTTATTAACAATGGCCTTATTTGGCGGTGTAACCCTTAGCGTAAACGCACAAGAGAAAAAAACTGAGGTAGGTAAAGCATTAGACAAAACCGGGAAAGCCATTGGTAAAGGTGCCAAATCAGTAGGAAATAAAACGGCTGAAGTAGCGGTAAAAGGTAGTTCGAAGGTAGCTGATAAAACCTGGAAAGGTAAAATGGCACCAGATGGCTCTGATGTTTACATAAACGCCAAAAATGAGAAATACTATGTAAACTCAAAAGGCGCTAAAATCTGGTTAAAACCTAGTCAGATTAAAAACAGGCCAGCTTCTAAAAATTAGTTAGTCATCACTCCCTAAATAGGGAATGGTCATCTGTCTACAAGAACTGTTCAAATGTTTTAGGAGGCGTTCAAACTGGTTTAACGTGGCATGTGCGACTAAATAAGCTTCAAAAACAAAAAGTCGCAAAAGCTTGCTTTTGCGACTTTTTGTTGACTATATTTTTTTAAACGATCGTTCCGTATAAATCGAAATCTTCTGCTCTGTCAACTTTCACATTAACAAAGCTTCCGTTAGCGGCGTAACCTGTTGCCGCATCGATCAATACTTCATTATCTACCTCTGGCGAGTCAAATTCGGTTCTGCCTACAAAGAAATCTCCTTCTTTTTTATCAACCAGCACTTTAAAGGTTTTGCCTACTTTTTCCTGGTTAATATCAAATGATATGCCCTGCTGGATTTCCATGATATCGTCTACCCTTTGTTGTTTTACTTCCTCAGGGATGTCGTCAACCAATGTGTGTGCATGGGTTTTTTCTTCATGTGAGTAAGTAAAGCAGCCTAAACGATCAAATTTGGTTTCGGCGACCCACGCTGCCATTTCTTCGAAATCGCGTTCTGTTTCGCCGGGGTAACCGCATATTAAAGTGGTACGCATGGCAATATTTGGTACTTTATCCCTGATCTGGTTAACCAGGTCAATGGTTTTTTGCTTAGTGGTGCCGCGGCGCATTGATTTTAACATGTTATCGGTAATATGCTGTAAGGGCATATCCAGATATTTACAGATATTGTCGCGCTCATTCATGGCATCCAAAATTTCCATCGGGAAGCCAGAAGGGTAGGCGTATTGCAGGCGGATCCATTCGATACCCGGTACATCTGACAGGCGACGCATCAGCTCATCCAGTTTGCGCACGCCATACAGGTCTAAGCCATAGTAGGTAAGATCCTGCGCAATTAAAATTAATTCCTTAGTGCCGTTTTTAGCCAGTATTTTAGCCTCGTTAACCAATTCTTCCATCGGTTTACTCATGTGTTTGCCACGCATTAACGGTATGGCGCAGAACGAGCATGGACGGTTACATCCCTCGGCAATTTTGAAGTAGGCAAAGTGTGATGGAGTGGTAAGCAAACGTTCGCCAATCAGTTCATGTTTGTAATTGGCGCCCAGCTCGTGCAAAATATTTTGTAAATCGTTGGTGCCAAAAAAGGCATCTACGTTGGTAATTTCCGATTCCAGTTCGGGTTTATAACGCTCAGAAAGGCAGCCTGTAACCACCACTTTGCCAATTTTGCCGGCTTCTTTCAGTTCGCTAAACTGCAGAATGGTATCAATTGATTCCTGTTTGGCATTATCAATAAAACCGCAGGTATTAATCACTACGATATCATCTTTACCCATTTTGTCTGATTCATGGGTAACGTTGAGGTTGTTGCCGCGCAACTGTCCCATCAATACTTCCGAATCGTATATGTTTTTAGAACAGCCTAAAGTAATCACATTGATTTTAGGTTGTTTGATTGTTGTTTTACTGCGTACTACTTTAGTGTTCATCTTTTACACTTAATCTTTACTATTATCAAAGTTTGAGCGGTCGTCACCCTGAATTTATTTCAGGGTCTTTAAATTAGAGAAGAGATGCTGAAATAAATTCAGCATGACGAAGGATTGGTAGCTTACTTAAACAAACTATTCACAAAATCTTTTTTATCGAAAAGCTGTAAATCGCCTATTTTCTCTCCTACACCAATATATTTAACAGGAATTTTAAACTGATCAGAAATCCCGATCACCACACCGCCTTTTGCTGTTCCATCCAATTTGGTAATGGCCAATGCATTCACATCGGTAGCTTCAGTAAATTGCTTGCACTGTTCAAAGGCATTCTGGCCGGTAGAGGCATCTAATACCAATAAAATTTCGTGCGGCGCACCTGGTACTACCTTTTGCATCACCTGTTTAATTTTGCCCAGCTCGTTCATCAAACCAATTTTGTTGTGCAAACGTCCGGCGGTATCAATAATCACCACGTCTTCGCCATTGGCCACGGCCGATTGCAGGGTATCAAAAGCAACCGAAGCAGGGTCAGAGCCCATGGCCTGTGCCACCACCCTTACGCCAACACGTTCGCCCCAAAGTTTAATCTGGTCAACCGCTGCAGCCCTAAAGGTATCGGCTGCGCCTAAAACAACTTTTAAACCCGATTCTTTTAGTTTATGTGCCAGTTTACCAATGGTGGTGGTTTTGCCCACGCCATTTACGCCAACCACCATAATTACATAGGGTTTATGATCGCCATATTCGAACTGACGGAAATCATTGCTGTTGTTTTCGGATAGCAGTAATTGAATTTCATCTCGAAGGATAAAATTAAGCTCAGCGGTATTCAGGTATTTATCTTTGGCTACACGCTCTTCAATGCGTTTGATGATTTTTAAAGTGGTACTTACACCCACGTCAGAAGTAACCAAAACCTCTTCCAGGTTATCAAGAACTTCATCATCAACCGTCGATTTACCGGCTACAGCTTTGGTAATTTTATTAAAGAAACCGTCTTTGGTTTTCTCTAAACCTTTATCCAGCGCTTCCTGAGCTTCAGGCGCAGTTTCTTTCTTTTTGAAAAAATCGAATAAACCCATATCTAAATTTGATATAACAAAAAAAGCCCTTCCGGTTAAAAACGGAACGGCCTGTAATATTTTATATTAAAAAATATTAACCTTATTTAGATGCGATAGCATCTTTTACGTGGTCGTTATGTACGATAAGTTCTTTGAATGAGTAAGCACCGGTTTTTGGTGATTTTACCATTGTAATTACTTTCGAATATTCTTTACCTGTACCTGTTTTAAGGGTTGCAACTACTTTCTTTGCCATGTTCTTATAATTTTAAATGATTGAATGATAGAAGGATTGAATGAGTGGTTAAACCCTCAAGCCTAAGCCTTTTACCTTCAGCCTTATTTAATCTCTTTATGTACGGTTACTTTTCTCAATACTGGATTGAATTTTTTCAATTCTAATCTTTCAGTAGTATTTTTACGGTTTTTGGTAGAAATATATCTAGACATACCCGGCATGCCACTTTCTTTGTGTTCAGTACATTCTAAAATAACTTGAACTCTGTTACCTTTTTTTGCCATTTTAATATAAATTGAAAACTGTTAATCTCAACAGTTAATGTTTTTTACAAAAATCCTTTTTTTACGAAACGGTTAATTGCTTCGCTGATGCCCACTTTATTGATGGTTTTAATCGCTGAAGTAGAAACTTTCAACGTAATCCAACGGTTTTCTTCAGGAATATAAAATTTCTGAAGTTGTAGGTTTGGGTAAAATTTGCGTTTGGTTTTAACGTTCGAGTGAGAAACGTTGTTACCTACCATTGCTTTTTTTCCTGTTAAATCACAAACTCTTGACATGACTTGTAAATATAGTTGTTAATATCGTCCGCTTAATTTTTTTAAGAGTTTGCAAATATCTGAATAATAATTGTAAACAGCAATAGCCTAGCTAATTATTTTTTATAATTAATATTTGCAGCCGGTAAAGGTTCATGCCATGTTCGTTATTCCGGATATTTAAATTATCAGCTTTTAAAATAAACAGTCTGCTTAACATTTGATCTCCATTTTGATACGATAAGACTATTTTTCATTGGCATTATTTAGTTAAATTAGCTGCCACTAAATCCAAAAATATAAAAAACTAGCGATGCAAATTACCTCTTTTAAGCAATACGAAGAAGATTATAAGAAAAGCGTAGAAAACCCTGAGCAGTTTTGGGGCGAAGTGGCGCAAAACTTCCAATGGCGCAAACCCTGGTTTAAGGTATTATCCTGGAACTTTAACGAACCCGATATCAAATGGTTTGAAGGGGCAAAGCTTAACATCACCGAAAATTGTTTGGACCGGCACCTTGCTGCCAATGGCGATAAACCAGCCATTGTTTGGGAACCGAACAACCCGGAAGAAGAAAGTGTTACCTATACCTATAAAATGTTGCATGAGCGTGTTTGCCGTTTTGCCAATGTGTTAAAACGCAATGGCGCCAAAAAAGGCGATCGTATCTGCATTTATATGCCCATGGTACCCGAACTGGCTATTGCTGTTTTGGCCTGCGCGCGCATCGGTGCGGTACACTCGGTTATTTTTGGCGGCTTCTCTGCCAAATCCATCGCCGACAGGATTAACGACTCGAAATGCAAAGTGGTGATTACCGCTGATGGTTCTTACCGTGGCAACAAACAGATTCCTTTAAAAGATGTAATTGACGATGCATTGATCGGTTGCCCAACCGTAGAGAAATGTATTGTGTTAACCCATGTGCGTACGCCTGTTTCAATGTTGAAAGGACGTGATGTATGGTGGGAAGATGAAGTGAAGCACGTAAACGATATCTGCGAAGCAGAGGAAATGGATGCTGAAGACATGCTCTTCATTTTGTATACTTCGGGTTCTACAGGCAAACCCAAAGGTGTAGTACATACCTGTGGCGGTTACATGGTTTATGCGGGCTATACCTTTGCCAATGTATTTAATTATCAGCCCGGCGAAGTTTATTTCTGTACGGCGGATATCGGCTGGATTACCGGACACTCCTACATTGTTTACGGACCGCTTTCGCAGGGTGCAACTTCGGTGCTTTTCGAGGGTATCCCCACTTACCCTACACCATCACGTTTCTGGGATATTGTAGAAAAATACAAGGTAAATACTTTATACACGGCACCTACGGCTATCCGTTCTTTAATGAGTTATGGCGATGATCCGCTTAATGGCAAAGATTTAAGCTCTATCCGTGTTTTAGGCTCGGTAGGAGAGCCGATTAACGAAGAAGCCTGGCATTGGTTCGATGAGAAGATCGGACATGGCAAAGCGCCTATTGTGGATACCTGGTGGCAAACCGAAACCGGCGGAATCATGATTTCACCTATAGCAACCGTAACCCCAACCAAACCCAGTTTTGCTACCTTGCCCTTACCTGGCATCCAGCCCATTTTAGTAGATGAAAACGGTAATGAAATTGAAGGAAACGGGGTAATGGGAAATCTTTGCATTAAATTCCCGTGGCCAGGTATGTTGCGTACCACTTATGGCGACCACGAACGTTGCAAGCAGACTTATTTCTCTACTTACGAGAATTTATATTTTACCGGCGACGGCTGTTTGCGCGATGAGGATGGTTATTACCGGATTACCGGCCGCGTTGATGATGTGTTAAATGTTTCGGGGCATAGAATTGGTACCGCAGAAGTAGAAAATGCCATTAACATGCATGCGGGTGTGGTAGAAAGCGCCGTGGTGGGCTATCCGCATGATGTAAAGGGGCAGGGCATTTATGCTTTTGTTATTTATCCTGATATGCATGGCGAAGCTGAATTATCTAAAAAAGATATTTTGCAAACGGTTACCCGCGTAATTGGAGCCATAGCCAAGCCTGATAAAATTTTGTTTGTATCTGGTTTGCCCAAAACACGTTCGGGCAAAATTATGCGCAGGATTTTACGCAAGATTGCAGAAGGAGACACCGGTAATTTAGGCGATACCTCTACTTTGCTTGATCCGGGTGTGGTAGAAGAAATTATTGAAGCTGCGAAGAAACTTTAATAAAAAACCATTTAACAACAAAGCCTCCGGAATTACATCCGGAGGCTTTGGTTTATAAGCAGTTTACCTAATAACCCGGGTTTTGTTTTAAAGCTTTATTTACATTTATTTCACGATCAGGAATCGGGAAAACCAATTTAGGGTCATCATAAGCAAAAGTACCGATAGTGCGTTTGGTACGTTTATAATCATGCAGCCTGAAACCTTCATAATCCAGTTCCTTTTCTCGTTCGTTTAAAATAATATCCAGGGTTGGAACCACATTTCCCAATCCGGCCCTCGTCCTTAATGTATTAATGTCATCAGCAGGGGTAGCGCCAACGCTCGTGCCTAACCTAAAATTACATTCTGCCCGGATCAGGTATTGCTCGGTAATTCTGCAAACAGGTATGTTATCATAAAAGCTATACCATTTTTTAGTGAAAAAGCCTGTTCTGGCGCCAGTGCCTTCGTAAATCATTTCGGTCTGCCTTTTATCTCCGGTTTCAAACGAATTGTAAAATGTGGTGCTTACCAATGCATCAGCCCGGCCTACATTTCCACCGGTAGCATTTTGATAGCTGGCGTAAAAAGTTGCCAATCCATCGTTAGAGGTACCTGCATTACTTTGTTCGTTCTGTTTGATTTCAAAAATACCCTCACTTGAGTTTTTGGTCCTGAACGGTGCTTCAAGTGAATTGGTAATTAAGCGGTATGGACTGTTGGTAATAATATCATTTGCAACATCTCTTGCCAAAGCATATTTTCCTTCCTGCAGGTAAACCCTGGCCAAAAAAGCTTTTGCTGCATATTGGTCATCAACTGAAGCCAATTTTGTTATGGCCGATTTTAAGTCGTTTTCCACTGCAGCATAAACCTCGGCAACGGTGTTTCTAGCCACCGAATTGGTTACATTATCTATGGTTTTTACCGCTTTGGTCATGATAGGAACGCCAAGGTTGGTATTGGATCCGCTGGCATCATAAGGCAAACCGAACAATCTTACCAATTCAAAGTGCATAATGCCCCTGATAAATAATGCCTTGCCTTCTATTACGCTTTTTGTATTGGCATCACTAACTACATTTAATGCAGAAAGCACAATGTTTGCGGTATTAATGGCACTGTAAGCGGTGATCCAGGTTCTCCGTACATCAGCATTATCAGCTACTATGGCCTTGCTTGCAATATTGCGGTAGGTAGTAAAAGTACCACGCCAGGTCAGGTAATTGTCGCTGGCATACAGATCTGGTATAAATACAAGGTTGTTGCCATAAAGATCTCCGGTGGCCATAAAAGTATATGCACCTATTAAGGCATTCTGAACATCTGCTGTGGTATTGAGTGCCACATTGGCGTCGATGTTCTGTTTGGGATCTATTTCTAATTGCTTTTTGCAGCTGGATATACTTAACAAAAGGAAAAATCCAGCCAATATATTTTTATAATTTTTCATATACTCAATGTTTTATAAGCCAATGTTTACGCCGAAAGTAATGGTTCTTGCCTGTGGTGGCGTATAAAAATCGTGGCCCAGCTGGATGTTGTCAGACTGGAGATTGCCACCGCTAGGGGTATTTACTTCAGGATCGTAACCTTTATATCCGGTTATGGTAAACAGATTAAGGGCTGATGCAAATAATTTAACATTCTGTAATTTATATTTATTGGCAAATGTTTTAGGGATATTATAACTAAAAACCACACTTTTTATCCTGAGGTAAGAGCCATCCTGAATCCATCTGGATGAGGGGCTTGTTCCATTTCCTTCACCAAACCTCGGTTGTGGGATAGGTGTATTCCTGTTGGTGGGTGTCCAGTAATTTAACTGATCAATGGTCTGGTTGTCAAAATAATCGCCATTGGCTGATTGGAAAACACCTGCCATGTTATAAATATCATTGCCGGATACAAACTGTGCCTGAACGTCCAGATCAAAGTTTTTGAAAGAAAAGTGGTTTCCAAAACCCCCGAAGAATTTAGGGTTCGGGTCTCCCAGTTTTTGGTTTTGCGCAAGGGAATAATCGTTGGTAGTAGCTGTTCTTGATGCATCAATGTAATAAAGGGCATCACCATTGGCCGGGTCTACACCTGCATAAGCTTTACCGTAAAAGTAACCTAAAGGTTCTCCAACGGCCACTCTGCCCAAAAATCTTCCGCCTGTATAAATCGGTTGGTCGTCCACTAAGCGTAAAACCTTATTCCTGTTTAACGAAATGTTGAAAGAGGTAGACCATTTAAACGCTCCTACAAAATTCCTGGTATTTAAAGAGAATTCAAAACCCTTGTTCTGCATATCGCCAATGTTCTGTGTAATTGAAGAAAAACCGTTTGTTGCGGCAATCGGGGCATTTAACAATAAATCGGTTGTTTTCTTTTTATAATATTCAACAGTACCCGAAATCCGGTCGGAGAATAGGCCAAAATCTAAACCGATATTATAATTTGTAGTGTTCTCCCAGCTCAGGTTCGGGTCTCCCAGTTGGCTGGGGCGTGTACCGCCAACTCCTGCATAGTTAACGCCACGGTACAGGTTACGCGAAGCAAAATCACCGATTTCGGCGTTACCGGTTAAACCATAACTGGCCCTTAATTTTAACAGGCTTAACCAAGTGCTGGTTTGTAAAAAATCTTCCTGGTTAATAATCCAGCCTGCCGAAAGCG
The DNA here is from genome assembly GCF_900111825.1 of Pedobacter suwonensis. Classification (GTDB taxonomy): domain Bacteria; phylum Bacteroidota; class Bacteroidia; order Sphingobacteriales; family Sphingobacteriaceae; genus Pedobacter; species Pedobacter suwonensis. Next base: position 47,574 of record NZ_FOJM01000009.1, on the reverse strand, counting down.
CGGGGAAAGTTCCATATCTGTTGTTTACACCAAATCTTGATGAACCATCCGTTCTTATCGATGCACTGAACAGGTATTTATCTTCGTATTTATAATTTACCCTGGCCAGGTAAGAAACAAAAGTATGCCTCGTTTCTGAAGATTCTCCTGCAGCAATTACCGCCGCACTTGCAATTTTGGTAAAACTGTCTGATGGTAAAGTGGTTCCGGTTACCGATGAATACCTGAATTTTGTATCCTGGAAGGCAAAACCAGCCAATACATTTAAGTTATGTTTTTCATTAAAAGTTTTGGTGTAGTTAAGGGTATTGTTGGTGTTAAAGTTGATAGATTTGGCCATGTAATCAGTTGAAGAGCCACCTGTACTACCGCCATCCTGTGTTTTCGATCCTAAAAACTGTTCTTCTTCCAGGTTATTAAAATCAAAACCATATTCACTTCTCAAAACCAGGTCTGGGGTAATTTTTAAGCTTGCATAAGCATTTGCAAAGGTTCGGTAAGTGGTTGATAGGTTTTTGCCATTTTCATAATCGATTAAGCTGTTGTAATAAACCGTAGAACCATTTAGCTGACCAGATGCATCACGTACCGGTTGGATAGGGGGTAAGGCATTTAGTTGTAAGGGATTAGAGAAGGCGTTATCTGTAGGGATCCGATAGTTATCTACCTTTGAAACATTGATGGATCCGCCAACGTCTAAAATTTTAGAAACGGTGTGGTCTACACTTAAGCGTCCACCGGTACGTACATAGCGGTTGCTCACAATAATTCCATCATTGTTATTGAAGTTTCCTGATAACATGAACCGGGTTTTTGCATCACCGCCATTAATGTTCAGGTTATATTGTTGTGTATGCCCTCTTCTAAAAGCTTCGTTAACCCAATTCGTATTGTTATTGCTTGTCCAGTCATCAGTACCGGTATAATCTTTCCACATCTCTGCAGCATTGGCATAGTCACCACCATCATAATTGTTATATTTAAAAGATGCATCAAGCAATTGGCGGTACTGGTCGGCATTTAAAAACTGCCCCTTTTTTGTAGGGTCGCTAAATCCGGCATAATAGCCAAAATCAATGTTGGTTCTGCCCTGCTTTCCTTTTTTTGTGGTAATGAGTACTACCCCGTTTGATCCCCTTGCTCCATAAATAGCTGCAGAAGCCGCATCTTTTAATACCTCCATCGATTCGATATCATCCGGACTTATCGCCGCAAGCGGGTTATCGGCTTCGGTATAGGTACCCAGTGCTTCACTTACAATCGGAACGCCATCAATTACAAATAAGGGTTGGTTACTTGCCGAAATAGAAGAAATACCCCTTACCCTGATCTGAAGTGCCTGTCCCAGTTTGCCACTGCCCGAGTTGATGAAAACACCAGGTGCTTTACCCTGCAGCGCCCCTTCAATGGTAGGTACGGGCCTGTCTTTAAAATCAGCTGCGGTAACCTTTGCAATTGATCCCGTTACATCCCGTTTGTTCTGCGTACCGTAACCCACCACAACCACGTCTGATAGGGTATTGTTCTCTTCTTCAAGGTTTACATTGAGGATTGACCCGGTAATGGGCAGTTCTTTGATTTTGTAACCGATAAAACTAAAAACAAGCGTTTTAGCATCGTTTGCAACGGTTAATTTAAAGGCCCCGGTGGCATCACTCTGTGTGCCGTTGGCTGGCGAGCCTTTTACAAATACGCTAACACCCGGAACTGGTCCCGAGGCCGACGTCACCTTCCCGGTAATGACTTTGCCCTGCGCGAAAGCAAACGAAATTAATCCAAGAGATAAAATCATACTAAAGAGTAGTTTTTTCATCAAATTGTTGGTTTTAGTTAGTAATGTTAGTAATGGATAGAAATAATACCCTTAATATAATTAAAAACATACATAAAACCTTGGCGAATAAGATAAAATAGATCAATCATTTGTATAGTGCAGTAAAAAACCAAACAAAGCGGAGGTAGAATTGTTAATTCATATATCAAAACAGAATATTCACCAAAAAAATAAAGGCATGGATAAGTTAGAATTAAAAGGAAAGTGGAACGAAATAAAAGGAAAAGTTAAACAAGCTTATGCTGATTTAACAGACGATGATTTAAAACATGAAGAGGGGCAGGATGATGAGTTATTAGGCAGGCTCCAACAAAAAACAGGTAAAGGAAGAGATGAACTGGTAAAATGGATCAACTCTTTATAATCTCGAATCAATAGCAAAAACAGGCGATCAATTTTTTGGTCGCCTGTGTGTTTTAAAAACATTTTTTATGGCCGATATTGCCCAGCGCTTTCCGCAAAACCCCATACTCGCACCCCAAAACCTGCCGCCCAGCAAAGAAGGGCTGGAAATAGCCTGTTTGCTCAATCCTGGTGTTTTCACTTTTGCGGGGAAAATATGGTTACTCATCCGGGTAGCCGAAAGGCCGGAACAAACTCAGGGTATTATTTCTTTCCCGATTTTAACTCAAGGTGGCATTGAAATTCTGGCGGTTGAAGAAAACGATCCCCGTGTAAATGCCACCGACCCCAGGGTAATTAATTATAAAGGCGCCGATTATTTAACTACCCTATCACATTTAAGGCTGGTTTGCAGTGATGATGGTATTCATTTTTATGAACCCGAAGGTTACCCGCTGTTACAGGGCGAAGGCAAAGATGAAACCTTTGGTATTGAAGATTGCCGCGTAGCCTTAATTGGCCAAACCTATTATTTAACCTATACGGCCGTTTCGGCGGATGGCGTGGGGGTGGGGCTGCGGACTACAGCCGACTGGAAAAAATTCGGGCATCATGGCATGATCATCCCTCCGCACAATAAGGATTGTGCCCTGTTTGAAGAACGGATTAACGGTAAATTTTATGCGCTGCACCGCCCCAGCAGCGTAGCGTTGGGTGGCAATTATATATGGCTGGCCGAATCGCCCGATGGCATCCATTGGGGCAAACACCAGTGTATTATTAAAACCAGGGCCAACCTTTGGGATAGTGCCCGTGTAGGTGCCGGGGCCTCACCCATTAAAACCGCAGCCGGCTGGCTCGAAATTTACCATGGTGCCAACGAAAAACACCAGTATGGTTTAGGCGCGTTTTTAATGGATTTGAATGACCCATCTAAAGTACTGGCACGAACTGAAGACCCCATTATGGTACCTCAGGAAGATTATGAATTACATGGTTTTTTTGGCGAGGTGGTATTTACCAATGGCCACTTGGTTAATGGTGATGAACTCACCATTTATTATGGTGCGGCCGATGAGTTTGTATGTGGCGCCAGGTTTTCTGTTGAGGAGATTTTGAGTAAGCTGAATTATTTTTAGCCGTTGATGTAATGTTCTGTCTTAAATTTCCCAGGTTAATGGAGTGTTAGCAGTATAAACCACAATACTTAATGGAATGATTGTCTGAATGCCAATGGGGAAACCTTAGTCCTGGTTTTGAAAAGTTTGCTGAACGACTGCGAATGCTCAAAGCCAAGTTGATAAGCGATTTCAGCAACCGACAGATTTGTTGAGGATAGTTTTTCTTTAGCCTTTTCTATAAGGGTGTTCTGGATGTATTGTTGCGTATTTAATCCTGTAAATGAGCGTAACATGTCGCTCAGGTAACGTTGTGAAAGCTTTAACTCGCTACTGATGTATTTTACCGAAGGCAGGCCCTTCTTTAAACCCACCCCTTCATCAAAATAGCTGTTTAATAACTGGTCGAGCGCAGTAACGATATCATGATTGACGGCTTTCCTGGTAATAAATTGCCGGTTGTAGAAACGATTGCTGTAATTTAACAACAGTTCCAGTTGCGACACCAGCACGTCCTGACTAAAACTGTCGATATTGTTCTTCAGCTCATTGATTATCGAAGTAAATAGGCTAGCTATGATTTCCTTTTCATGTGCTGATAAAAACAAGGCTTCAGCAACGTCGTAAGAGAAAAAGCCATATCGGTTTATAGTTTTTCCCAATGGATAATTCCTGATAAAGTCTGGATGAAAATACAGTGCAAACCCTTCGTAGCTTGCGCTGTCTTCCGGCGGAAAAACAACCTGTCTTGGTTTCAAGAATGCCAATCCGCCTTCTTCAAAATCATAATAACCCTGTCCGTATTTTATTTGCCCTTTAAAAGCAGATTTAAAGGAAATTTTATAAAAGTCCAGGCTTATTTTTTGCCCCTTCGGAAACTTTTCAATAGGTACATCATTATAATCTACCAATGCAATCAGCGGGTGGGAGGGTGGCCGAAGTTCCAGCAACCGCATGAGCTGCGATATACCGGCGATGTGATGGATGTCAGTTGATGGCTGCATTTAATATCGCTAATTTAATTAATTTTGTTTTGATGGACGAATTACAATTTCGCCAATTTCAACGTCTGCCGGTTGGCTCACAGCATACAGCACCGCGTTCGCAATGGCAACGGGATCAATGGCCATTTGCTGCATGCCCTGCTTAACGGCCGTTTTCATTTCCTCGTTTTTAATGTTGCTGGCAAAATCAGTGTTCACATATCCTGGTGAAATGCCCGTAATCCGTACGCTGCCATCAGATTCCTGCCGAAAAGCTTCTGAAATGGTACGAATGGCATTTTTTGTCCCGGCATATACGCCCATCATGGGCGTAATTTTGAGCCCTGCAGTGGAAATGATATTGACGATGTGGCCAGCCTGCTGCCTTTTAAAAACAGCAATTGCTGCAGCCATCCCGTATAAAACACCTTTAATGTTAATGTCAATCATTTCTTCCCACCCTTCAACATCCAGCTCATCAATACGGCCAAGCTGGCTGATACCGGCATTGTTTACCATCACATCCAGTTTTCCATATTTTTGCAGGGCGGTATTAACCAGCTGAACCAGGTCAGTTTTACTCTTCACATCAATTGTAATAAAGGTGGCTTCACCACCCTTATCCTTGATCTCTTCTGCCAGTTGTTGCAGTCGTTCTGTGCGTCTTGCTCCTAAAACAACTTTTGCACCATTTTTCGCTAATGTTATGGCGATGGATTTCCCCATTCCACTACTGGCGCCGGTAATGGCTACTACTTTTCCTTTAATATTTTCCATAGTGATCTGTTAGTCTTTATCTATCTGTTTTTCTAAAAATTCTGGATACCGGTTGCCTGTCAATGTAATTCCATCCACTGTGGTGCCTATTTTTGTTAGTTCATCTGGTGTTAATACAACCTGTACACTGGCTATGTTTTCTGCCAGGCGGTGCAGGTTTGTTGTTCCGGGAATCGGAACAATCCAGGGTTTTTGAGCCAGCAGCCAGGCTAATGCTAATTGCCCTGTCGTTACCTTTTTCTCTCGCGCAATTTCAGAAAGCGCTTCCACCAAAACCAGGTTCGCCTTTATGTTTTCTTCGGTAAAGCGCGGCAGCACATTTCTACGGTCTGCAGCTTCTAATTTCGTATTGATGGCTCCTGTAAGAAAGCCTTTACCCAGGGGGCTAAAAGGAACAAAACCAATTCTCAGCTCTTCCAGAGTGGGAATAATTTCCACTTCTGGCCCGCGCCAGAACAATGAATATTCGCTTTGCAGTGCAGATACCGGCAGAACTGCATGTGCTTTTCGGATCGTTTTGGTACTTGCTTCCGATAAACCGAAATACTTCACCTTGCCTTCCTGTATCAGGTCTTTTACTGTTCCGGCTACTTCTTCTATCGCGACATGGGGATCAACCCTGTGCTGGTACAGCAGATCAATATAATCAGTTTTTAACCTTTTCAGAGATGCATCGGTCACTGCCCGTATGGTTTCTGGTCTGCTATCCAGGCCTATTGCCGGACTGGCCTCTTTGCAGCCGAATTTGGTGGCGATAACCACCCGATCCCTGTAAGGCTTCAATGCTTCGCCAACCAATTCTTCGTTGGTATAAGGTCCATAGGCTTCCGCCGTATCATAGAAATTAATTCCACGCTCAACAGCATCGCGCAACAGCGATATGGCCGCATTTTTCTCCATCCCCTTTCCATCAAGAAAGTTTAAGCCCATACAGCCAAAGCCCAAAGCAGAAACTTCCAATCCTTGATTTCCTAATTTTCTTTTTTGCATCACGCTGTCTTTTCGTTATTACTGAAAATAAATTGTTTTCACTTTCAAAATTCAGGATTACCACGCTGCAAAAAGTAGTTCAATTGGTATTTATTGTAGTCAGATTTAAGGAATTTTAACAAATTTTAGATTGGTTAAAGTCATTAATCTGATTGGCTAAAGCGTTTTTGATCGGTGGACTTAACAATAAAAAAGCAAGATTTGACCAGATTTATCAGATAACCGAAAAGGATGGTGATTGATGATGTACAGAATCAATTGGCTAATCAGATTTAAATGATCAACCTGAAAGGATTGGCATGGGGAACTAGGCATATATCTGCCTTTTTTGATCCCAGCTGTTTAAAACTTAACGGAAAAGTTTTGCAATCACGGCTGTTGGCACACCTGGATAAATTATGGTTGAGGTTTGATGATATAAAGCTCATCCCAGTTACCAGAATAAAGCGCAAAGCCCTGTTCTGAACGGTAAAAAGCGGGTTCATAAATCCTTGCCAAGCCGCCCGGCTCCTTCAAGGTATACAAACGGGTTTTAAATTTGTCAAATCGTTCCTTCTCCACCACCAACTGATCTACCTTAAAAGAAAAACTATTGCCTGCAATAACGGTTGAAAAAAATCCTTTTCCCCGCCAGTTCGTAGCTGACGATGGTGACGTTCCTCCTCCAATTGCATGTTTATATTCCATTTTTTCTTCAGGATAGAAATGTATCAGCCTCACGTCTTCAGGTATCACCGGATCGGGTGTTCCCGTATGAAATACATCTGAACGATAACGATAGCCCGAATCCTCATCAGCAACCTGCGTATAACCCGGCATCTTTTCCCAAAGCATATACCATTGCTGCTGTTCGTAAAACGCCATCCATCTAAAGTCATTTTCATTATCCCTGAAAGCACTGAAAAAGTAATAATCACCACGGTTTTTAACCGCCCTGATTTTTTGATCAATCTTATCCCTGGGCCAGCTAAAGTCGGCGTTTAAACTAATAAAGTGATGCCGGGTCGTATCTCCATCCAGCGGCCAGGTGGTGTAATACGCTTTTCGTTGATTACTGAAAACCATAAAACGGTCTATAAATTTTGGCCAGTAACCTTCATATTTGATATAAATAGAATCTACCAGGCTTCCTTGCCGGTCCAGTTTATAATAGCGGTAATCATTTTTAGTTTCTTCGTTTACCTTCGGATCCGCATCTATAATCAGCTGTTGATTTACCGTCTTAAATACCCGGATGGGCTCAGGTGATGAGGCACTGCGCACTGCTACGGTACAAAGTTTTTCGATTTTAAACTTATTTGACTGGTAGTGTTCATTAATTTCCTGAAAATCCAGATACGCCTGATCCAATGGCACCTTATTGCGTTCCAGCACGCCAGCATTTTTCCATTTGATCAGGTAGAATACGGCCACCACAATCATCATTCCTATCGCTATCCACATCCGGTTTTTCATGGTTTTGATTAACAAATTTTGCTCAGAGAACCCTAAATTCCGACTCTGATGCTGCAAATTATCATTTTTTTTATTTCAACAAATAATAAAAGAATATTTCCCTGTTTATTTTATCACCAAACGGTGAACCAGGAAATATTTTTTACGAACTTCGTTTTCGATCACAAATCGCTGCCAAGGCGGGAATGTTATTAACCTGGCACAAACTTATTAGGCAGTGGCCAACCATACTGGCTGGAATAGCAATGGCCAGGTGGAACTATATTAATGGTATTGACTGCAAAACCAATAGTACTGAATTTACTTTTTTAACAGGATATAATGGAAATCATCATCTTAACGCTCATACTGTTGGTCTCATGCCCGATGTTCAATTGGCTCTTCGGTAACAAAAAACTTCAACCTGGTTTATCTAAAGCAGCTTATTGGAAGGCATTTGAATTGCATGCGCTATTTGATGACTTGCACAGGGTCAAGGCTGTTCTGGAACATACATACGATACCCGGATTGATTTTATCGCTTTTAAGGATGAGTTTTTGGAGGAATTGGGTGAACTTGAAGGGGAAAATAGCCCCGATTTTTCAAAGGTCAGCGCATGGTTTGCACCAAATGCTGAATGGGACAAGCTGATGGGGCCGCGGGGACGGGTACTGGGTACGTCTGTTTTTAAAAGGGCAGACTGGTGGAAACGTAACCAGTAGCTGGCATCAGGCTCAGTTATATAATTTCGGGCGTTAAATATTTATCTACAAAGAGTACAAGCGTGTTTTTGAACACAAGAAAAGCGGATTTGAATACGTTGGCTCAATTCAATTGACTGAGCTTTGCATTGGAAATAAATATTAAATTAATATGAAAATAGTCGTGACAGGTTCATTAGGAAATGTCAGTAAACCGCTGGTGTTGCTATTGATTGAACAAGGGCATCAGGTTACCGTAGTCAGCAGCTCAGCCGCAAGGAAAGCAGCAATAGAGCAGTTGGGTGCAAAGGCTGCGATCGGAGAATTAGAGGACCCCATTTTTTTAACTAAAACCTTTGATGGTCATGATGCCGCCTACTGTATGCTTCCGCCCTTTAACTTTTTCGGGGATCAAACGCTTGATTATCAGAAGCAGGCACTTAACATCAGCACAAATTATGTTCAGGCGATTCAAAACGCAGGGATAAAAAGAGTAGTACAGCTGAGCAGTGTGGGTGCTGAAAGGCCCACCGGGGCTGGGGTACTGGTTTTTCATCATATTGCAGAAAGCGTTTTTAAACAACTTCCTGAGGATGTAGCAGTTACCTATCTTCGCCCGGGCTCTTTCGATTATAATTTGTACGCCTTTATGGATATGGTTAAGGGCAAAGGCTTTTTGAAAGGTTTTATCGGCAAATTACTTTACTTCAGGCATTATGGTCTGAAAGGTCTTTTCAAAGGATATTCAGGCATCATATTGTCGAACTATGGTGGAACTGACAAAATCGCCTGGGTATCGCCCATAGATATCGCATCCGCTATCGCCGAGGAAGTTAACGCTCAGCAGGAAGGAAAGAAAGTGAGATATGTTGCCAGTGAAGAACTAACCTGCCAGGAAATAGCCACTGTTTTGGGAAAGGCCATCGGAAAGCCCTACTTAAAATGGGTGCTGATCAGTGACAAGCAAATGACTGACGCGTTTACGAAAATAGGGGCATCGTCCGAAATCGCCACAGCATTTACGGAAATGAATGCGGCGATGCATCATGGTAGTCTGTTTGAGGATTATTTCAAAAACAGGCCAGCCATTTTGGGTAAAACAAAAATGAATGATTTTGCGAAAGCATTCGCCTTAAAATATAACGAGCAATGAGACAGCTATTTCTAACCATCCTCTTTCTAAATTTTTCTACCATGTTATTTTCACAGTCAAAAGCCGATGATATTGTTGGTGTGTGGTACAGTCCGGTAAAAGAGGGCAATGTACAGATATTTAAAAACGGTAACAATTATTATGGCAAGCTAACCTATTTAAAACATGCTGTTGATCATGATGGAAAACCCGTTTTAGATGTCAATAATCCTGATAAGGAAAAACGGAAACGGCCTTTGGTAGGAATTTTATTGTTAAAAGAAATTACTTTCAATGATAAGAAGAACAAGTGGAAGGGAAAGCTCTATGATTACGATGGGGAAAAGGGAAATACCTATGATTCATATCTGACCATGACCAAAAACGGCAGCCTCAATATCAAAGGTTTTTGGGGACTTTCTTTCTTTGGCTTAAATCGCGGGCTGACTTTGAAAAGAGTTGATGTGGAATAATCTTATATTTAGAACTTTTACGTTACCGGAATGATTTTGCAGCAGCCCTACAGAATAAAAACAATCAAGGAATATCATAAAATACTAGGTATAGGCCATCCTGAACATCCTATGATTAGTGTTATAGATCTAGCCGAAATAACACCTTACAGGAGTGAAGAGACCATCAGGGTGGTATTCGACTTTTATTTGATCTCACTCAAAAAAGTGGAGGCCGGAGATGTACAGTATGGCTACGGGCAGCAAAAATATGATTTTGATGAGGGGATATTGTTCTTTATATCCCCTAATCAGGTATTTTCATTCAAAGCAGATGATGATTTCAGGAGTGCAGGAAGTATGCTGCTCATTCATCCTGACTTCCTTTGGGGAAATCCATTGGCCAAAACCATCAAAAAATATGAGTTTTTCAACTATGCAATAAATGAAGCGCTGTTTGTTTCTGAGAAAGAAGAAATGGTATTGCGAAGTTTTTATCAAAAATATCGAACAGGAATACCATTCACACATCGATAAATTTAGTGAGTCGATCATCATCTCCCAGATTGAATCATTCCTCAATTATTCAAACCGCTTTTATATGCGTCAGTTCCTTACCCGTAAAATATCCGGAAGTCAAATCCTGGATAAACTGGAAAAAATTCTCGATGACTATTTTAATGATGAAAACATGATCAATAAAGGATTGCCTACCGTACCCTATATTGCGGCACTTCTGCATTGTTCTCCCAACTACCTGAGTGGAATTTTGAAGGCCCTTACCGGTCAGAATACCCAGCAGCACATTCACGAAAAGATCATTGAAAAAGCAAAAGAAAAACTTTCCACCACCACACTTACCGTTGGGGAAATTGCTTTTGCGCTGGGATTCGACTATCCCCAGTCGTTTAGCAAATTATTTAAAAGTAAAACCGATTTCACTCCGGTTGAGTTCCGGGCATCTTTCAGTTAATCTTAAATCATTGCTGATAACGGGAACACTAGGACCAAATCGTTGCGTAATTTTCATCAGATATCGCTGATGCTGATATAACTCCATGCATCGGTTTGGGATATGCAGCATTCTCTAATAAAAAACATTTTTCTCACACTATGGAAGAAATAAAAAATCTCTCACGTTGTTAGGTTTCTGCCTGAGCCCTCTTCCATTTAATATACTTAGGAAGTTTAACGAGTTCTATCAATTCTTCTCTTTTCGTATGAACATTGAGACTTTCAATCTCTAAATGGCCAATATCTAATGCGTTTGACCGTTCTCCTAAAATGTTGTCTAATAGGAAGTAAGCCGCGGTTAAAAAATCCTTTAGGTTAGCTGGGTCATAATCCTCTATATAAAGTCTTATGCCGATTTTTTTTGAAGCATTACTGCTTAGCGGGATAAAGTATATTGTATGTGGATCAAGTTTAATCTCGTTGTATTCAATGGTACCATTTCCAATAGCTGGTTTAAGCGCAATTAAATTCCAGTATTCTAACAAAGGTGCTTGATTTACAAGTGTTTCAACTTTGTCGAAAAGAGCGCTGTTACCTTCTGCAGTAATAATGAGGTCTTGCTTGTCATTTGGATCGCCACCAATTTCAAAAAACAATTGGTCGCAATATTTGTGTAGATGATGAAGAAATTCTTCTAAAATCCTCTCCTTCTCATTAGTATCATTAATCTGATTAAGAAAAAAAAACTGGGCTTCATTTGCTTTAAACCAATCCCAAAATAATTGTTCTTTGTTCATTCTATATTGATTTATCCTATCATGGTTTTACTGGGTTGACATTCTGCGTCATTGAATTTGCCAGCTTGAGGAGTTTGTCTTTAACCATGTTTTGAATTCTGACATTTTTGGCTATGAATAAGACATTTATGTTAAGATGTTTTAAAAGATGTCAGTACTTAATTGAGGTTCAAACATAAAGAACAAAAATTAATAAATGAAAAATGATTACTATAACTAGTTCTTAGGCTTTGGCTAAGACCAGATTGGTAATGCTTTAGGTGATTTTTACTTTAAAAATCTACTTTAGCCTGGCCTTGGTGCCGATGCTTCTACAGTGATATAAATTGGAATTAAGATAAGTAGGGTATACTGATGTTGAATTTGAATAAAATATATTAACAACCTAAATTTACATTTAATGAGGGCGCAAGTCAAAAATATAAGATGGTGAAAAAAAAATATTATTATCAGATTCATTTAGAGGTCGTTTTAAATGGATCAGATTTTGTTTTTGGCTTTATTAATATCTCTCATATTTCTTACAAAAAGTTCGAGGAACTTTTCTTCGATCAAATAACGCATGAAAGATTTTTATTTGATGACGCAATTAGTTACTTTATTGAACCCAATCTGTACAATAAACACAAAGAATTTTTTGACAATGAGATACCCTTCACTTTTAATTTCGATTTATTCGAATATAGTGTTGCGTTAACTGGCGATGATTTTGATAAGCTAAAACCTAATTATTATGAGGAATTACCTCCTATGTTTGAACAAGATGATAGTGAAGTAGAAAAGTAAGGAAATTTCAATTGTGTTGACACAATTGCTCCAATTCTAAGATTTACGATTACCAGCTATGAATAGTGAACTATACAGTAATTTTTTTTTGTGATATTTTCTGATTTTTTTAGGTTGCCGACAAGAAGTCAATCAGTAATATAATTACGTTAATATTCATGGATACTATTTTCTTCCGTCCGTTTTGGTCTTAGCATCTCGCTAAGACTGCTGCGAACAATAAAAGGCGGAGGCCTGAAAGATGTGGTAATGCTACTGTTATGATTTTCTGCTTATGCCTGGGTCTCTATATGGTTTAAATGAGTTATCAAGGACTTTAGCTTGCTCCATATATCCTGAATACTTCGTGGTAAGTTAAAAAGCAGGTTACCGCTACGATATAATCTTACCAATCGGTATCGATAGGGTTGCTTTTAGAGGTATTAATGGCAATTATCCTTGTCGAAGCCGTTACGCAGCTTAAATAATTGCGTTTTAAGGGAAGGTCATTCATGTTTATTCGCATCAGGTATAATTAGCCGTTTACAAAACTAATCCTGTTACCGAATTACTAAATCTTTACAGGTATGAAGTGTTTGGCAGACCATTTCATGATTATCCATGGCGTTTGATTCGATGGATTCAATGGAATTATTGAGGTTTGGTTGATCCAACATTTTTTTCGGAATTTTAAGAGATATTGATGTATTTATTTTAATTTGCGGTCGCTTGAATTGTTAAACGGGATGTAGCGTAGCCAGGTATCGCGCCAGCATGGGGTGCTGGAGGTCGGAAGTTCGAATCTTCTCATCCCGACTAATTTTTAAGCTGCAATCTCTCTTTGGCGAGTAAAGGTAGCACGGCCAATATCCATTTCAAAATGTGTTGATTGTTGCAGAGTATTTATCATCACCTTTTTTAATGTCTTTCCGGAATTTCTAATTTGCCATAGCAATATGATGCACGTTTTTCGGTGCTAAACTCTTTTTATATAATCGTTCCGGCCGGTTAAATTCCAGGTTGATCTCCTGTAGCTCCGATATTCTTTTATTAATCAAAGCCTCCAAACTGTATTCCGGTCAAGCTGGCCACTATTACGATAACTTAGCGGCTATTTCAGGTGATTCTCGATTTCACCAACGATCTGATTGACCAGGGGTGAGTGCAGTTCGATCCCTTTTTTTTCGGCTTCAAGGTCAGGTTCAAACAATGCAATCTTCCCGGTAATTTCCCTATAATCAAGTAGCTGCCATTCTTCCCCTGGTGGCTTGAGTGCACCGATCAACCTTCCCTCATGAATAATCTCAAATACACCGTTTTCCTCCTGTATACTGATTATTTTACGATCACCATCCTGATTGATATCCATCTCAAACGGCTGGATGCTTTTGCCTTGTTCTTTCATTTTGATCAATTGTATAGGTTTTTTGGTTTAATTTCTCCGTTTGGATTGGCTGATCTGCAAATTATCCAGACAGGTAAAAATAAAACATCGCCTTAACGGTTTTGCCCATAGCTTTTTTACCTGTTACCCAGTCTGAAATACTTTCGCGGTCAATACCGGTTTCAAAGGCAATCTGCTTGATCCGCAGTCCCTTTTCCTGCATTTTCTGATCAATCCAGGAAACATCAACTACATCGGCCGGAGCGGGTAGAACAGCATTTGCCGTGATCTGCAGCTTTGATCCTGGTAGCCTTTTTTTAAACAGTTCTGCTGTTCTTTTCAGTAGCACCTGCTGGGTAGCATATTTGCCTGAGGCGGTCTCCCCTTGAGTTGTCTCTATTTCTACCATCTTATCGTCAACAGAAACGATTTTGAAATCCATATTCGACTGCTGCGAATGCCGTTCTGCCGCTTTTTTAAGTGAGTTCAGCTCATCTGCATTTAAAAGGGAACCCAGGTAATCTATGTTCTGTATACTCATTTTTATTGATTTGGTTTAAAAAATGAAAAGGTCTTTAACAGCGGTCGTTTCTTAAGGGTTGGTGCAAACGCCCGGCCTTGATATCATTTCTTTCCATTTAATCCTTTAGTTTCCTGCCATCAATTTCTTAACTTTCGCTATCCTTTTCCGTGGCATTTTTGCCAGTGGTCAGATCAGTTCATCAAAATGGATCGGAAGTTTGTAAATGCGTTTGCCGGTGGCATGGTAAATGGCATTGGAGATTGCGGCCGGCATGCCTACCAATCCGATTTCACCAACACCCTTGGTGCCCAGCTCATTAATCAGGCTGTCTTTTTCATCGGCAAATATCACTTCCAGTTCACCAATGTCGGCATGTACGGGGATATGGTATTCTCCCAGGTTGGCATTGATGTATTTGCCAAGCTGCGGATCCATAATCGATTCCTCATGGAGTGCCTTACTAATACCCCATACCATTGAGCCGAGGATCTGGCTTTTAGCTGTTTTGGGGTTGATGATTTTTCCGGCCGCAACAGCGGTTACTGCCCGGGTGAGGGTGATGGTTCCAAGGTCGCGATCTACCTCCACCTCCACAAACGAAGCACTGTGTGTGGCCAGGCTGTATTTCCGGAGTTTAAGCATGTGGGGCCTGCCCATTTTTGTGGTTTTAATGGCCGCACCTTTATTAAAGGCAATGATGTCCTTCAGGCTTATTTTTACGGTGGGATCATTTTTAAGATGGATATGGCCCGAAGAAAAAACGACTTCTTCTTCTTTTGCCTTCCTGAAAGGGGAACCCTCCATCTCCGCTGCTTTTTTTAACAGTTTTTTACGCATCGATCTGGCGGCAACCACAATGGCAACCCCTGTTGAAGAGGTGATTGCTGATCCGCCCTGGAACATCGAAAAGGGTTTTTTGCTGTCCCCGTACCTGAATTCCACATCAGCCATCTCCAGTCCCAGTTCATCTGCTGCTATCTGGGTCATCACCGTCAGGGTTCCCGTACCAATATCGGTAGTGGCATTGTCAACCACCATTTTCCCTTCGCTGTTGATCATTATCTGCACCCTCGAAGGAAATTGGAAGGCATCCCAAATCCCGGTCGCCATGCCGTAACCAACAAGTTTATTGCCGCGTTGCATGCTACGCGGTTCCGCAATACGTTTGTCCCATCCGAATTTTGCTGCCGCCTCCAGGTAGCATTCCCTGAGCGCTTTGCTGGTATATGGTTTTCCTGCCGATGGATCAACATCCGAATAGTTGAGCAGGCGGAGTTCCAGCGGATCTATCTTAAGCTTATAGGCCAGTTCATCCATGGTGCATTCAATGGCATGGAGGGCCGTACTACCACCGGGTGCGCGCATATCCATCGGGGTATAAACATCCAATGGCACAACTTTATGTTCAAAAAGCGTGTTCGGGGCAGGGTAGAGTTTATGGCTCCAGTTGGAGGTGGGCTCGGTATAGTCTTCAAAATTCGAGGTTTCGGCAAGCGTGTTGTGGCCAAGCGCGGTAAGTTTTCCGTTAATGTCGGTGGCAAAATGCATTTGTTGTACCGCCGGCGGCCTGTGGCTAAACGAGAACATCTGTTTTCTGTCCAGTACCACACGTACATGGCTTTTTAAATGCAGGGCTGCCATTACACACAGGAACAACTGGTACTGTGGCCTCAGCCCCGAACCGAATGCACCCCCTACAAACGGGGCAAGTACCCTTACGTCCTTATAATGGAGTCCGAACACATTGGCAATAAAAAGCTGGTTATTGATGGTGCCCTGGGTTTTATCGTAAATGGTCAGCTTTCCGTCCCCCTGGTAAAGGGTTGTGGTGGCAAAAAGTTCAATGGGGTTATGGTGTTCGGTGCCGTGGTGGTATGTTGCGCTTACCTTTACTGCAGCGTTTTCGAACGCATTTTCAAAATCCCCTGTTGGGGGCGGGGGTGGTGGTTTAAGTGCGGTAGCCAATCCTTTTTTAGGCGCTCTGGCCTTATCCAGGTGTTTTTCCAGACACGTTTGGTGCGGTTCCTGCTGGTAACGTAAAACTATTCTGGTGGATGCATACCTGGCCGTCTCAAAGTCACGGGCAACCACCAGGGCAACAGGCTGGCCATTATAAAGGATGTTTTCATCATAGAGGGGTTTAAACACGGTTCCCGGAGGGGCGTCCATATCGGTATACTGCAAATCGAACCAGGCCAGTTTGGGCCGGTTAAGGTGCGAGAGGATATCCACCACGCCCGGTATGGCCATGGCTTCCGTGGTATCAATTTCCACAATCTTTCCTTTGGTAATCGGGCTGCTCACCACATAGCCGTGTAGCAGGCCTTCCAATGGGTGTTCAGCAGCATATCTGGCTGCTCCGGTAACTTTTTCCCTTCCCTCCAAACGGCTAATCGGCCGGCCTACGTTTTTATCTGTATTCATGTTGATCTTGTTAGGTATTTGATTACAAGGAGGGTTGTGCGCCTGGTAGCTGTGCATCCGGATCAAGTGCCATCATGCCGTTGCGTATAATGGCATTCTTTGCCAGTTTAATCTTAAAACGGTTATATTCAAGTCCCACCGCTCCTTCAAGGATAATATCTGCCGCCGCAGCAAAGTTTTCCCGGCATGCCGTTTTTCCGCGAAGAAATTCTTCCGCTTCCAGGGAACGCCAGGGTTTGTGGGCCACCCCGCCAAGGGCAATCCTGGCCTCTTTGATGGTATGGCCATCCATTTCGAGTGCGGTAGCTACCGAAACCAGCGCAAAAGCATAAGAGTGGCGGTCGCGCAGTTTCAGGTAGGAATAATTCAGGGGAAAGCCTTTTTCAGGCAGATCTATCGAGGTAATCAGTTCACCTGGTTTCAGGTTGTTGTCAAGCTCGGGCCTTTCGCCGGGCAGGCGGTGGAAATCTGAAAATGCCAGGCTGCGTTCGCCGTCTATACCCGTTACATTTATCCGGGCCTCCAGTGCGGCCAATGCTACACACATATCCGATGGGAACACGGCAATGCAGGCTTCACTGGCACCGAGTATGGCATGCATCCGGTTATAACCCTCCCTGGCCGGACAGCCCGAGCCGGGTACCCTTTTGTTGCAGGGTACCTGATGGTCATAAAAATAATAACATCGCGTACGCTGCAGCAGGTTGCCCCCGTTACTGGCCATGTTGCGGATCTGCGCCGAAGCACCTGCCAGTATGGCCTTTGATAACAGTGGATATCGGGATTCGATGATAGGGTGGTAGGCGGTATCGGCGTTTTTTACAGCAGCACCCAGCCTAAACCCTCCATTTTCGAGTTCACGCAATGCTGAGAGCGTGGCCAGCTGGCTGATGTCGATCAGCGCTGTAGGGTTAACCAGATTGTATTTCCATAAGTCGAGCAGGTTGGTGCCGCCGGCTATGAAAGCAGCAAGGGGCTGATCATCGGTAAGCTGGATGGCAGCAGGTACATCGGGCGCGGTGAGAAACTTAAAACTATTCATCACTTCCTCCGTCTTTTACCTGCATAATCGCATCTATAATGCCCACATTGGCTCCGCAACGGCAAAGGTTGCCACTCATCAGTTCTTTTACTTCCTCACGCGAGGAAGCCCTGCCTTCCGATAAAAGGCCTAAAGCACTGCACAGCTGCCCTGGTGTACAGTAGCCGCACTGGAAGGCATCATGGTCTATAAAAGCCTGCTGCAGGGGGTGAAGGCCGTTTTTCGTTGCAATTCCTTCCACTGTGGTAATTTCTGCCCCGTCTTTCATCACCGCCAGGCTCAGGCAGCTTAAAATGCGTTTTCCATCACATATTACGGTGCAGGCGCCGCACTGCCCGTGGTCACAGCCCTTTTTGGTTCCGGTCAGATCCAGGTGGTCACGTAAACAGTCTAACAGGCTCACCCAGGGGCGGATATTGGTGCTATGTTGTTTTCCATTTATCTTCAGGGTAATTAAATGGGTTTCCATCCCCTGGGGATGCGGGTGCTGCGGATCTGTTTCCATAGTGGTTTTGTTAACTAAGCTTTATGGTTAACAATAAAATAAGGGATAGGTTTTTTTAATTTGGTGTGCGGGAATTGGGGAACCTGGTGTATTGCAGGGGCGGAATCTTCAGGCGTTAAATTCGGTGTCATATCCTGCTAACCCGCAGCGCAGGGCATAAACAGCCGATAAACAGGCTACATGCCCCCGGTAAGGGCAGTACTGCCGGGCTCCATGTGCTAAAGTCAGGTCAGGTCTGATATACGGTTTGCAGATAGCAAAACCATGCGGGCTGTTTTTACTTGGGCAACATCACAACAGCCGTATCTTTTTTAGGGATACGGCTGTTGTGGTATTAAATGCGCTTAGGCCTGGGGTGTTTATCTTATTTAAATTAGTTACCCGGGTCTTTCACTTTCTCCACCACATCCTGGATATTTTGTGGCAGGTTAGAAAGCAGGTTATAGCCCGTTGCGCTTTCAATATCCCTTACCGTTACAATATAATCTTTCCAGTTGGCACCAATGGTATTTACGTTTGGAGTATTTATGGCAATTACCCTGGTTGAAGCCGTTACGCGGCTTAAATCATTATCACCAGTTTTTAAAAGTACGGCCACTTTCCACACATTGGCCGGAACGGTTACTTTCCCGTTGTTAATGGTATTGATTACCGATGCACTTGCAGAGCCGATTCCGCCGGTGCCGTAGCTACCCATAATTACATAAACTTCATAACCGTTTAAGGCCTGGGCACGGAGGTAACTTTCAAACGATTCCCAGGTTTTCTGGTTATTGTTTGGTGCCTGGGGGATCATGTTGGTCATCAGAAATGTAGCGGAGTTGGCGCCGCTAGAGCTGGTACGGTCGCCGCTTGGACAATTATGGCCCCTGTCAAAACCCGAACCCGAATAGCTGTTGCTCTGTACCTGGTACCAATTGCTCGGCAGGCCGGTAAAAGAAGCGAAATCGTCTTTTCTGGTTACGGCCCCGTTAAAATTGTTTGGATCTAAATGCCAGCTTACCCAATTCGGTATACCGCGGGTCATGCTATAGCTCTCTACATAATATTTTTGATCAATCAGGTAATTTTCTGCTGAGATAATATTGGCCTGCGCGCCTGAGGGATTACCAAACAACAGGTTAGAATTGTCGCCTGATGCCGGTGGTGCGTCTGCACCGGCATCAGGCGTACCTCTGCCTGGTGCAGCAGTGCCGGTATTGCCATTGTCTGTTGGGTCGGTATCCGGGGCACCTACCGTAATACCCGGGTCACCCGTACCTTTAAAAATAATATCATCAATATTGATTCTGGTGGTACCCGCTTTTTTAATCTGGAAACGGATTTTTCCGGTCGTGCTTACTTTAAAAGAGTCTGTTACCAGCGTGGTACTGGTTTCGGTAATATCGGTACCCAGCTGGGCATAGGTTTTTCCGCCATCTGTAGAAGCTAAAAGCTGCCAGGTAGAATTGGCATCAGTGCCGTATTTGGCATGCGATACATAAAGCATTTTAGCACCTGCCACATCAAAGTTCATCGCCAAATAACCTGTTCTTAAACGGATAGATTTTGTGCCATTCTTGGCATCAGCGGCAAGGTTGCCCAAAAGGGCATCACTCAGGGTCCATTTACCGGTTAACAACTGTACACTGTCTAATGCATAACTGGCTTTGGTTCCGGCTTCAAAAGTTTCGGTAATGGTGTAAGCCGTTGGCGCTTTTGGTGGGGTTACGGGTGTTTCTCCTTCAACGGCTATTTTTTTCGAACAGGCAGATAGGGACAGGACTCCGATAAATCCTGAATAGATAAGGATGTTTTTAAATTTCATTGTTTTTTAAATGTCTAACGAGTTGGCGCTAATCAGATCATTTTAAAATGCGGGGGCGAAGGTATCAATAAAAAACAGCGGTAATGTTAAATTAATATTAACAAAACGCTTCGGAGACCGGGTACCGGATGTTTTTTACAGGTCGGCTTCTCTTTATGCTTGTTTTGGGTTGGCAACTGCCAGAAGGCAGGCGCAAAAACGAATCTGAAAGGAATGGCGCACCTATGGAAATGCCACAGGCTTTCGCCTTATGGCTATGGGTAATTACATAGACGTCTTTACTGCTTAATACAATAACCGGAAATGGTATTCAGGGGCAAGTAACGGCAGGCAGCTTACGTAAAATGATAATGGCCCTTTCAGGCCTGGTTTTGTTTTGTGCAATAAGCAATGCAGGTACTGCGCCAAACAGACTCAACAGTTCTATCCACTATATTTTCTAAAAGCAATATCCATAAAACTGATTACTGGTTTTTATACGCTTTCAGGTACCTGGCGGTTTTACTGTCAGGGTTTTCGCATAGCGCTTCAGGAAAGCCCGCAAACACCACCTTTCCGCCTTCGTTTCCGGCCCCGGGGCCAATATCAATTACCCAGTCGCTTTGTGCAATCAGCTGCATATCATGCTCCACCACAATTACGGTGTTTCCGCTATCTACAAGCCTGTTCAGCTGTAACAGCAGCAGTTCCACATCAGCCGGGTGGAGGCCCGTTGTGGGCTCATCAAGGATGTATAGTGAAGAGCCTTTATTATTTTTTTGCAGTTCAGTTGCTAATTTAATGCGCTGCGCCTCCCCGCCAGATAGTTCAGTAGCCGATTGGCCGAGCCTCAGGTAACCAAGGCCAACCTCCCGTACCACATTAAGGCCCTGGTAAATCTGCAGGTCTTCATCAAAAAAGTGGCAGGCTTCTTCAACCGTCATTTCCAAAACCTGCGCAATATTTTTATCGCTATAGGTTACCTGTAAGGTTTCGGGGTTGTACCGGGTGCCTCCGCAGGCCGGGCAGGGGGTATATACACTCGGTAAAAACAGCAGTTCTACCATTACAAAACCTT
Organism: Pedobacter suwonensis; assembly: GCF_900111825.1. Taxonomy (GTDB): domain Bacteria; phylum Bacteroidota; class Bacteroidia; order Sphingobacteriales; family Sphingobacteriaceae; genus Pedobacter; species Pedobacter suwonensis. The sequence goes on along the minus strand of NZ_FOJM01000009.1, from coordinate 26,552 downwards.
CGCCCTGGCAATTGGCACAACGGCCCTTGGCCAGGTTAAAGGAAAAGCGCCCGGCATCGTAGCGTTTTTTTCTGGCCGCAGGTGTGTCGGCAAAGCGTTTGCGTATGTGGTCAAAAATTCCGGTATAGGTAGCCAGGTTTGATCTGGGTGTTCTGCCTATGGGGCGCTGATCTACTACTACCAATCTGCTTAGCTGCCCGGCCCCGCCGGTTATTTTTCCTCCCGCCGGCTTTGTGCTGTCTGCTAACGTACCTTCATCTGTAGGTTCGCTATCGGGTTCAGCCGGCATGCCCAATTGCCTGGCAAGTAACTCCACCAGTACCTGGCTCACCAAACTGCTTTTTCCCGAACCCGAAATTCCCGTCACCGTGGTCATCACACCCAGCGGAAAGTCAATGTCCACATCCTTCAAATTGTGTTTGTTAGCACCCCGTAGGCAGAGCTGCCCTTTGGGTGTTCTGGGCTGGTGTTCGGTAAGGCTATTGGTGCCCTTAAGAAACCTTGCGGTAACAGAGGCGGTGTTTTTTTTCAGCCCTGCAACCGTGCCGCTGTACATAATCTGCCCGCCCTGCGCGCCTGCACCCGGCCCTACATCAATAATCCAGTCTGCGCGCCTAATCACCTCTATTTCATGTTCCACTACAAATATGCTGTTCCCTGCGCTTTTTAATTTCTCCAGTATACTTAATAAAGCTTCGGTATCTGCCGGGTGTAATCCGGCCGAGGGCTCATCAAGCACATAAACCACACCGAAAAGATTGGAGTGTACCTGGGTTGATAAACGCAGGCGCTGCAATTCACCTGGAGAAAGGGTAGGGGTACTTCTGTCGAGGGTAAGGTAACCCAAACCCAGCTCCAGCATCACACTGATCCTGGCGCGTATGTCAGCCGCAATTCTTTGTATCACCAGCTGCTTTTCTTCTGGTTTTACCTCCTTTTTATTCGCGGCAGGTTCGCTAAAGAGCCTGGAAAGTTCGGCTAATGTTAATCGGACCGTTTCTGCAATATCTTTGCCCTTAAATTTTACAGACAGTGCTTCTTTTTTTAGCCGCTTGCCCCCGCAAACGGGGCATGCCTTGCTGATCATATATTTCGAAACCCTTTTTTTCATCAGTTCAGACTGGCTTGATGCAAAGGTTTTTAATACGTAAGCGCGGGCACCAATAAAGGTACCCATATAATCCGGCGATTGCTTTTTGGCAACCGCTACAGCAGTTTCTTCCGGCGAAAGGCCCGGATAAACCGGTGCTATGGGCGTTTCTTCGGTAAACAATATCCAATCTCTTTGCTTTTTTGGCAATTTTTTCCATGGCGTATCCACATCGAAACCCATCGATACCAGGATGTCGCGCTGGTTTTGGCCCTGCCATGCCCGTGGCCAGGAGGCGATGGCGCCTTCCCTGATGCTCAGCGTATCGTTGGGTACCATGGTTTGCTCGTTCACCTCAAATACACTGCCCATACCATGGCACTCGCTGCAGGCACCTTCAGGTGTATTGGGAGAAAAGCCCTCGGCATAAATGATGGATTGACCGGGAGGATAGTCTCCCGCCCTGGAGAAAAGCATCCTGAGCAGGTTCGATAAAGTGGTTACGCTACCAACTGACGATCTGGTAGAGGCTCCTGAACGTTGCTGCTGCAGGGCAACTGCTGGTGGCAACCCCTCTATGGCGTCTACTTCGGGTACATCCATCTGGTTAAAAAGCCTGCGGGCATAAGGCGAAACAGATTCCAGGTAACGCCGTTGCGCCTCGGCATAAAGTGTACCGAATGCAAGCGATGATTTTCCTGATCCTGAAACACCGGTAAATACCACCAGTTTATCCCGCGGGATGTCAACAGAAATATCTTTTAGGTTATGTTCACGCGCACCCTTTACCCGTATCGTATTGGTGTTGTTCTTTTTCTCCATTACTTAGCCATTGTATACCATTAGCAACAGCAATTAACGCAGTAGGTTTGGCAAAACCTGAAATCACTTACATACACAACAATTTTCTGCTTAAACAATATTGTCCTGTGCACCTGAGGGATTACCAGCTAACAGGTTGAAATTGTGGTCGCTTGCTGGTAGTGCATCTTTTATTTTAAATCAACAGGTTAAAAAGTAAAAGCGTTTCAGCCTGTCTTTAACCAGGTGTTGCCCGGTTTTATGCTAATTTATCAGGATGATTTTTCCAAAAACAGTTCCTGATTGTATAAGGTAATGAGCTTTGGCCGCATCTTTCAATGAACATACTTCCTGGATAGGGGCATTAAGGGGATATTTTGCCACGACAGCTAATATCTGGTTCATTCGCTTCTGTTGGTAAATGCCTGATGCATAAACATCATTCGTATAATACGCGTTACGCATCCCGGGCTAAGCAACAATTGCCAAATACGTTCATTAGTATTTGAGGGTAGAATTGGTTCAGTGGAAATAAGGTGCTGATCAAGATTGATGACGTAGTTACCAAAGAGAAACAAATCATCCACGAAACTAGTCTTCTTTCCTAAACTCCAGCAGGTCTCCTGGCTGGCAGTCCAGGGCCTCACAGATAGATTCGAGTGTGCTGAATCGAACTGCCTTTGCTTTCCCGGTTTTAAATATAGAAAGGTTGGCAAGTGTTAAATCTACCTTTTGGGCCAGCTCATTAAGCGACATTTTCCGCTTGGCCATCATCACATCCAGATTTATTACAATCGGCATAAGCTTATACGGTTAAATCATTTTCAGCCTGTATTTCGATTCCTTTTTTAAATACTAGTGAAATAATAAATAAAATTCCTGCTAAAAATAGAAATTCATTTCCCCCAGCCAAATAGGGCGGTAAATTCGGGAAAATTATCCCGTCCTTTATTAAATCATTACTGTAAGCCCCGGCCATTATGGTCAGTATTCCGATAACCAGCGAAACATAACTGAGATTGATGATTAGCGCCGCCATTTTATCGCTAAAAGGATGCTCAAGATTGATTTTTAGAAAGATCTTGATAGCGATAAAAAATAGAAAAGCTTTTGCTGCCCAGCTCAAAATAATTAACAGCATCAGCGTTACATACTGAGACGGGCTATGCTCCAGGAGAGGGCTCAGATCCAAACCCTTGTAAAGATCTTTGGCTGCTAAATGGCTTTCGGTAATACTGATGGTAAAAGATATTATCAGCGATCCGGTTTTGATGCATAAACCAACAAATACGATCCAGGTTAACACTTTCATAACTGAAATGAGGTTACTTACACTTGCTTTATTTTTCATATTATTTTTTAATTAAGCTAATTATAATACAAATAAAGATAAATATTTATTGATAAACAATAAATATTTATTTTTTATTAATAAATTAAGCATAGCTTGGAATCCGAAAAACTCACAGTCAAAAAAGTTATTCCCTGAAGAAGTCCGTTTTGGGAACTGCTGCGGTACATGCTGATCTGAATATGATATTTGGTGGCGGTTCGTCTCCGATCAGGTTAACGCCTATATTGGAAGAAATAATGTTATGTTTAGTTAGCCTATTGCCACAAAAAACTCCTCATATATTCAAAACCATTATTGTTCGCAATGGTAAGCAAGGGCTGTATTTCTCTAAAAACCTATCGCTAAAATTCGCTTCAGTTAATTGTTGCGCATCTGCATTCGGGAACAGGCTCAGGTAATTTTCATTATTGGCTCGTTGGAATGGTTTAGGGTCATCACTTCGATAGCTATTTTTGCTGTTAATATTATCCATCAAATTAACCTTTAATTCATAGTAGTCTGTCATTCTAGCGGTTGCTTTCAGCCTGTTTTAACGGTGTGTTGCTGGATTTTATGCTGATTTATCAGGATGATTTTTCCAAAAAAGTTTTTGATTCCATAAGGTAGTGAGCTTTTGCTGCATTTGGTACAAAAATGTTTGAAACACTAAATGGTGAAATAAGCATAAATACGCTAAATAAAGTCAATAAATACCCTGGTAGTCTAAAACAGGCTATAGCCAGTACTGATTCCTTAAGTATTGCTTAAAGAGGATATATTTCAAAACGCTTCGTTTCCCTGAAAAGATGCCCCGACGGATTTCATCACATTCTGAAAAAGTATATTAATTTCCGAGAACCATATCAAACCGGCCCTCGGTAATGGCAACCGTTTCACCCGTTGTTATTTCCTTAACAGTAAAAGAGAATGTTCCAGAGCCGATCCTGTTTTTCAGGTCCCAGCGGATAAATGTGATACTTCCCTTACCTGCAAGTGCATATTCCCTGGTCCTATTATCAGCTGAAATGGTTTCCACCTCGATCTTACAATTTGTATCGCTGAGTTCGTGCGTTCCTAAAGTAACATCCGGGTTGGTGTATTTTAGGTTAAAAGTATCTGAAGTCTTCAGATTTTGCGGGCTTTTCCTCCTGCATAAAAGGTTTAGCTTTACTCCATCCCCCTGCATGCCGTAATTTGCTGAAAGGGTAGAAACCAGTAAATTTTGGGTCCATACTTCTTTTGCGAACATGAAGCCGAATGTATTTAACCCTGAACTGCTTATTTCAGGCAAGGTTGGTTCAGGTACAATTATTTGCTTTTTCTTACAGGAAAATACGGTAATGATACTGATAGAGATTAAAATCAGCGTTAATGATTTTTTCATAGAGTTTAGAGCGTTTGGTGCATTGTTAGCAACAATCTGACCATTTGCCATAGATATGGTTACCAAACGAAATTAAAACTTATTCTTTTGTCAATCTATATGTCACATTATTAAATTGTTAACTTTTATCCCGCTGCGAGGCTGATGGATAGCCTTGATATCAGGAGAAGATACCTGGTTATTTACCGGATCGTATTTATTTTGAAAACCTGATCTTTCTCCTATAGGCTTTTTTGATGTTAATCAATATCACCCCATTAGCGCCTTTTGCGCCATAAACCGTCGTAGCCTTTGCATTTTTATAACGTCTTAATCATTAACGATAATAGTAGATACCGTTAACCATCGCAACGCCGCAGGTAGTTTCAAAAGCATTACGTGTGCTTTCCGGCGTGCGGGTTCCCCATATATTCCACATCAGGCCCTGGTTATTGCGGATAGACCATGCCTGTGCTGCATTGGCATCAAGCCAGGGCCCGTAATTGCTTGCTGTGCCCGTATTTTTTACAAAAAGGCAGGCCCAGCGTGCAAAAATACTTTTCATGCCCTGTGTATCAGCAATGCCGTTCTCATCTTTTAAAATTCCTCCGGGGGTATTACAAAGGCTATTGCGTGCATAATCCATCGCTTTGGTACCCATTGCCAGGTAGTTTATTGCAGGGAAATCAGCACGTAATAAATCACATGCGCCAATAAAAGTTCCCTGCGTATAAGAAAGCGCACCCTCGGTAATGGTACCGGCCTTGTTTATTGCCCCTTTAACTTCACCGCTTGATGAATCGTAAAGCCTGTTCACCATCCAATCCATAATGAGCTTAGCCTTGTTTTTATAACTTACATCGCCTGTTGCCTGGTACAACAGCATCGCACATATTACTGCCGGCGCGTTTACACAGGTATTTTTAGTCTGGTTATCGGTAGTCCACCATAAGCCGCCACCTAACGATTGCGTATCCCAGGCGCGGTTCCACATCATGTTAAAGTTGTTTTTTGCCATATCCAGCATGCCGCCGTCATTGGTTATTTTAAAAGCCCTTACACACATCAGTGCTCCCCAAACAATATCATCGTTAAATTTATTGTCGGCCCACAGTAAACCATAACCATCCCTTACGCCATTGTATAAATAAGATATCTTATTTTTTAAATCGGTGCCGGGATTGATATTATAGGCATCTATCAGCATTTCAATCGCTTCCTGCTGGGTCCAGAAATCCATTCTACCGGTATGGTTATCATCTTTCCAGTAATATGCCTTATATGAAGGCCCGTATGTACCGTATTGATTATAAAAATGGTTGTTATAAACCTGCATGGCCAGTAAGGCTTCACTTTTAGCAGGTATGGAAAGTGTTGCCACCGCATTAGATGTTGCATTGAAAGCGCTTTTTTCAGGTGATAACAGTGCGCTATCCGACTGATCTTTTTTACAGGCAGTAAACAAACAGCCGAAGGCGAATATGGTTGCCAAAAGTTTTTTATTGCTCAATTTCAGTCCGTAGGTTTTTAACCCCCATGGCTTAATGGTAATTTTCTTTTTCATAGTTGAAACTAATGTTTATAGATCAGGATGTATTTGGTTAGCGGTAAAACGATTTAATGTTTAATGATATGAATATACACACTTGTAATGAACAACATACAATAATGACAGGCGCAACGAATATTTTACAAAATACGCACTTTGGAATGATCGAGATGCCTTTGATAGTAGTATAGCTATATGGAGTAACGTTATTCCGGGCAAATATTAGACTAGTAATCGCTTTTGTGTTTGAAAAAGTCTGCTAATTCGCTATCGGATTTGTTGGTGAGGTCTATGATGTTTTTTTTGCATTTGCTGCAATGGTGTTTGCCGTCTTGCTATTCTATGTCGCTCGATTGCTGTGTGCATGGCATGGTCAGGATCAATTGCAGGTTTTTCATGGGCTTTGGTTTGGTTAAGGATGCGGAATGGTTGAGGATGCGGAATGGTTGAGGATGCCATAACGGGTCTGTTTTTTTTATTAGCCCGTGCTTTTAAGATATTTTAGTTTTTTTATTTTCATTCGGGCGTACCCCTAAAGGGTCCCGTCTTCCGCTGTATCTCCCTGCGGGAGGATGCCGCTGCAACCGCTCACGCGCTTTGGATTAAGTTTTAATTATAGGATGTGCAGGGATAGTCTGGGAGTTGAGTGAAAGTTCCACTACAGGATATTATACTCTACATGAGCTGTTTCTAAACTAAACGGTTCAATGTCTATATCCAGTTGTGGAGGCTCGATCCGTTTCCTTGCTTTTCAGCCTGCTAGAGTTATACTAAAAAAGATTCTAAAATCCAGTCTTTTCACAAGTTTTCGCTTGGACACTTATCATTGCAAAACGATTGCTATGAAATGGGGTTAAGTAAAACATGATCAAGAAATCAGCAGGGCCAGTGTGAGTTCAAAAGAGAAGCACGTCTAAATACTCAATAATAATATTCTAAACGCTACGCATATCTAGTGATTTTTTACATCACAGCGTTCAGAAGCTCAGCCTTTTGTTAAATTAATGTCTTTACTAGCTTTTTTTTTGGTCAGACAAACACTTTATTAAATGCTTAATCGAAGCCCAGTGAATTGATGTGGCTACCACAAGGGCGAAACCTATACAAAGATAAAACTCTGACTTCGTATAATCGCTTGTACCATAAGGCACAAAAACTATCTGAGTAATAGTCAAAAACAGGAATGTAACCAAAAAGCTGTCTATATAAGACCAGATGTACTCCCTATCACTTAATTCTTTTCTTTCCATTTTAAATAGTTGAGTAGTGCTATCTTCCACATGTTAGCAATAAACTGCCAATTACACCTGTTACTGCGCCTGTGGTAAAACCAAATGCAAATCCCGCCATAAAACCACTAACCGCTCCAGTAACTGTACCAATTCCAGGTACAGTTACTGTTCCGGCAACTGCTCCAACCTTGGCTGATGCTATCGCGCTCCAAAAGCCACCAACAACCGCACTAGCCAATACACCTCTTGTGTCTATTTTACAACCTTGTCTAGGTGAAGTTGCATACCTAACAGGTCCTGAAGTTGTGCCTACAGACATAAGTGATGCTGTTTTAAGAAATCCTGTTGCGGGTACAGGTTCTAAAACGGGGGGAGCATATAAATTTATCCAAAAATCCGGATTGGTTTCTAACTCTGTAGCCAATTGCTTTAGCAGCTCTATTTCTGTATACATTAATACTTTGTCATCCTCACTTACATGGATTGATGCTATCATATCTGAAGCGATACCATCCATAGCAACAATATACGGTGCAGCTAATATAATAAATATAAATACTGCAATATAATTTGAAATAAGATATTTTGTTGTGGATTTCATCAGGCGAAGTACCGCTCATCATTTAATCTTGCCAATGAATCTGCAATAAAAGTAGTTTCTTAATTTGAACCTTAAACTCAAAAAGCTTGATCACAAAATTAACATTACAAAAAACTTATAATTTGCACGCTCAGTTCGGTTGATTATAAAAAGTATGTAGAAATGGAGTTCCAATCTGAGCTTAAAAAGGATGATGGTGATTAATAATAATTTAATTATGCCCGGTGTATTGTGTAACGGTGATCCAAGAGGTAATTTTGGGTCGATGGAAAGGGCAAAGCAAGGATGTCGAATAAATTTTGAATGCATCCCATCTTCCGCTGTATCTCCCTTGGTAGGATGCCCATGCAACCGCTAACGGGCTTTGGATTAAGGTTTGATTATGGGATGTGTAGGAATGGTATGGGAATTGATTAAGTTCTGCTACAGGATATTGCTATCTGAGTGAGCCCTTTCTACACTAAACGGTTTAATGTCTATGCTGGTCATAGAGGCTTGATCCATTTCCTTGATTTCCAGCTTGCGATAGATATAGTAAAAAAGTTCTAAAATCCAGTCTTTTCACAACCAGGGCAAGAGCTTACTTAAAGTCATTCGGTAAACCGGTGAGGTGCACACTGCTCTGAACATGATATTTGGGGCCGGTACTTAGCGGATCAGGTTAACCCTCTATTGGAAAAAATAGTGTTGTATTTTAGCTAGGTTCAGCTACAAAAACCTCCCCATATACTCAAAACCATTATTGTTCGCAATGGTAAGCAACGGCTGTATATTCTCTAAAAACTTTCCCCGTAAATCTGTTTCAGGCAATTGCTGTGCATCCGCATTAGGGAACAGGCTCAGATAATCTTCCATCATGGGTTCGTTGGGGTGGTTTACCGTCATCACTTCGATAGCCGTTTTTTGCAGCAAATAATACTCGTCAAAGTAATCTTCCATCCTGGGCAGCTTGTCATTCTTACGGCTGTTGAATGATGGATCGGCCGGGATCAGGTTCCAGATCAGATCATGCGATACAAAGGCGTAGGGGATAAAATGTTCAACCGCGAAGCTGCCATGTACCAGTTTTTTATGCGTGTATATACATTCAAGCGGGCCGGTATGGTCTAAAACCCTGTTCCAGAATTTACGCTGGTTTAACAGGTTGTTTCTTCGTGCAGGTTTAATCAGTTTATTCGGGATATCAGGAACGTTGGGGTTATGTTTTTGCAGGTAAAGGCTCAGGTGCCAGTAACAAAATGCCTTTAAAATACCGGCATGTTCAAGCAGGTAACCATGCCATAGCGGGTTGATGGTGAGGTTTTGCTCATCAAGGGCATATGGACAATCATTTTCAAAACCTGCCGAAAGGCGGTATATTTCAGCACGGTTTCCTTTCAATTCCGGGAACCATGGGCTCAGGTAGCGGTGGGGTACTTCGCTATCAAAATAACGGAGCATTTTAGCGGTAGCGGGATTTAGGCTATTAATAATTTTCTGTTTAACCACTTCCTGTTTTTCATCAATGGTGATGCCTTCCAATTCACGGATCTGGCTGATGGCGCGTTGAAGCTGATCCTGCTTGCCGAATGAGATATGGAAATAATTTACGGTGTACCAGGCTAATGAAACCATGCCGGCGAAAATCCGGTGCTTGGGTATTACCGTTTTTCCTCCTTCCAGTTCTGATAGAATGGATAAGAGCCAGTAATATTTGTAGGTAGCTGAAGTGTTGTTGAAGCTCGCTGCCAGTAGGGCAATGGGAAGTTCAGGGCGTTGAGGTAGGGGAAAGGTCATTTAGCTAATATTGCTTAATCAGGATATTTATTTATCAACCAGATTGATTTTCGATCTAATTCTAGGACGCAGTTGGTATACGTCCTTGATCTGTGTCATTTACCATAGTGGCCCTGACGCCGCATTTCCCGAAAATTAAAGCCAGATTTTGGGCTTATGCCATTTCTCAGGAATATTACGGAATCATGTTGACTCAATAACAGATACTAGCGGGAGCAGTAGATCAATTTATTTGTATTTCTATTTAACTTACCAAAGTTTAGTAAGTGTTTTAAAATAACTTTAATTTGTGACATAAAACAAGTGGGACTAAAAATTAAATAAATCCCTTCTTCTTCGGAGATTAATCCCTTCTAAAACATGATTGTCTTCTGAAATAAGATCCTCTATATTTAAATTTTCTAAAATCCCATATTTTACCACTAAGTCTTTCATTTTTTGATAAGCTATGCAGTTGTAGTAAAGAAGAAGTAGTTCGGGCGCCGCCATTTGAGCTTGTACAAATTGTGCATAGCTCTTGTATTTATTTTCGATCTCTTCTACCTCGAAACTATCCTTAGCGTCTTTAATTTCATTTTCTTCAGAATAGTTCAAAAATTTGAATATATGATATAGATGCCTGAAGTAATGGCCTATATTATAATGATTTTTAACAAAAAAGATGATATAAGCTAGTTTGCAAAATTCTTTCTTCTTATAATTTTTGCTTCTATCATACATATCTTTTGTAATGTTGTAATAAGAGTTGGTGTAAGTGTGTACTGCCAGTGTGTAATCATCATCCACCTCATCTGGATGTTCAGGTTCTGGAGATATGCTATAGAAGTAGTCATGGTCGTATAAGCCAAAATATCCAAATTCTAATGTTTTCATTATTCTTGAAAGCTCCCTTTTTGCCAAGACAAAAAAGGTGACTCCATTTACAACATTAGTTTGAATGTCTGTAACATGCTGATTTATATATTCAGTTCTACCTGTTAGTCTAAGCAAAATACTTTGTTGATTCTTGAGAAGGTTGAAAAACGTTGCCTCAAAATTTTGCTGAACAAACTCTTTCCTTGCATCATGAGATTCTTCCCGTTGCATTGCTAATTCGTTTCTTTGAAGCATAATGGTGAAAATTATACCAGCAAATGCAAGGCCCGAAAAAAGGGCATTTACTGCCCCAAATTTATCTCCATAGGTTCCCAGATTGTTACCATTCTCATCGTATACATTATTTGCATTAATTGTCCACGCTATAATCACAAACAAAAAGACTAAAAAGAGCCATACAAATTGCTTGTAACTAACAGATGGCTTTCGTTTTGCAGGCTTAAAATTTTTTATTGGCATTTGAGCGTAAATTTTGAGTTGAAGTTATAAATTAATTTCTTGGTTCAAAACATAATGATTAAATGCTAATAAGCAAGATACTTCATTCTATGGATTTAGGTATTTAAAAGTAAAGCCTTATAGTGAAAATGATAATTCGATCTAATGAAGATATCTATCAACCAACACAAAGTCGATAAAAGAGTGTTATCATTAAATGGCCGATGTACACAGCAAAGAAATCCGCTCATATAACATGAGTCGCATTAAGGGTAAAAATACCAAACCTGAAATGCTTGTGCGGCAATTTTTACATGCCCATGGCTACAGGTATCGGCTCCATGTGAAAGATATGCCAGGAAAACCCGATATAGTTCTGCCAAAATATAAAACAGTAATTTTTATACAAGGGTGCTTCTGGCATGGGCATGATCAATGCAGGTATTACGTAGTTCCCAAAACCAAAACGGATTGGTGGCTTGAAAAAATTAACGGTAATAAAAGCAAAGACAAACAAAATATAGAGAAACTTAAACAGATGGGTTGGACAGTCATTGAGGTATGGGAATGCGATTTAAAATCCAAAAAACTTGGAAATACACTTCATACATTGGCAGAAAGACTGTACGATCAGGTAAGTGTTTTTTAAAAGTAAACTGTTTTTGTTCCCAAATATGGGAACACTGGGAAAACTTTTATAACTTCGCCCTCTAATTATATTTACGTGAATTACATCGATCTCTTTGCTGGTGCCGGAGGCCTCTCGGAAGGCTTCAAAAGAGCGGGTTATTCTCCGGTTGCTCACGTTGAGATTGATGCTGCGGCTTCGTACTCCCTTAGGACAAGAGCTGCTTATTATCATCTTAAAGAAAGTGATCGACTTAATCACTATCATTCTTATTTAAAAGGGGATATAACACGAAAAGACCTTTACAGTTTAATACCTCAGGAAATTTTAGATTCAGTCATTAACCTCGGGATTGGCGATGAAAACAATCAGGAAATTTTCAGTCGCATAAATAAAAACCTTCAGGGAAACAATGAAATAGATCTTATTGTTGGTGGACCGCCGTGCCAGGCATATTCCCTGGTAGGCCGAGCAAGGTCTGAGCATGGTATGAAAAAGGATTCCCGTAATTTCCTTTACGTTCAGTACGCAAACTATCTGGAGAAATATAAACCCAAGATGTTTGTATTCGAAAATGTTTTAGGTTTAAAATCTGCAGGTGGCGGAGTCTATCTACAGAACATGGAAAAACTTTTTTATAAAAAAGGGTATAGTATTCATATTTTTTCGGTTAAAGCAGAAAACTTTGGCGTATTACAAAAGCGAAGGCGTTTGATTATAATTGGCTGGAGACAAGATTTTATTCCCAATCTGCCAGATCTGGATAACTATCAGAATGGATTGACTGCTAGTGTATCAAACTTATTTGCCGATTTGCCGGCAATACAAGCTGGTGAGGGAAAAGATAAGTTTTTAAGTTACACTTCTGACAAAAACGAATATCTTGAGTCGGCGCACATCCGAAATGGGATCACCATACTAACACAGCATATTGCCCGGCCACACGCTTTACAGGATAAAGAAATTTATCGTATTGCTGTTGATAAATGGAATAATAACAGAGAACGTCTTAACTATAATGATCTGCCAGATCGATTAAAAAGCCATGAAAACAGATCTTCTTTCTTTGATAGATTTAAGGTAGTGGCCGCAGACCTTGATGCATCACAAACTGTGGTTGCCCACATTGCCAAGGATGGACATTATTATATCCATCCCGACAATTTACAAAACAGGTCGATTAGTGTACGTGAAGCAGCCCGTTTACAATCTTTCCCAGATGATTTCTATTTTGAAGGTGTGAAGGAAGGGGCAAATCGTACTGCTGCCTTCAAACAAATTGGTAATGCTGTTCCAACTTTAATGGGAGAGGCAATAGCTGACCAGTTAAAGAACAGTCTAGTGTAAGTTTACATGCCTTAATTATCTTTTTTTTCGCGTTTGTCATAAGCGTCAATGAATTCTTTATGGTATTCTTTTGATTGCTCTAAAAGTTCCCTGTATGTTTTTACAAAGACTTCTCCCGTCCCGGCATAAGTTTCCTCTTTTCTTTTAAAAAGATTATCAGCAGATTTCGATCCTCCAACAACATAACAAACAACTTTCGAAAATCCAGTTTGTGATGCATATTTATCTTTTAAAAAGGCACCATATTCATATGCTTGCTCAAGAGCATTTTTATCCACTCGAAAATTACTTCTCTTTATTTCGATCACATATAGGATTTCTCCGAGAGCATTGCTACACAAGAAGTCAATTCTTCTATCAGCTAAATCTAAACTATCTTCTGGGTAAGTTTCCATTAATAGCTTTGTATATGTTACTTCATCTTTAAATTCTAAAATCCGGGGGTCTAATAACCAAGAAAACTTCTTCAAAAAGTTATGAAGTGTAGGTACTTCTTTAGTGTTAGTATCTACATATTCTTCAAATTGCTTAATTACCTCTACCCTGGAAATAGCAATATCGTGGAATTGTCTGGTTTCAATTGCTTTCCAATCATCCATTAATTTTAGAAGCTGGGGGATATCTTCAGGTCGGGAAACATCAGCTATTGCAGAAGCATAGTCTTTGAAAATTTTATTTTCAAATTTATCTATAACGTTATTAATTATATTTTTTGATTCCTCAACATCAATATTTGCATTTTGCAAAATCGGATTTATTATTTTATTACTTAGTTCTCGTTCATAAGTTGGTAAACTATTTTGCCATTCAGCAATATCTAAACTTGAGCTTTCTCTGATTTCAGTACGTTTCCGCATACTTCTTTTTTCCCTCCATTCGGTACCGATTTTTTTTATGACTTTTTGTATATATGATTGGAGATCCTTTGTATTATCATTTTCCCAGTTGAGAGAATGCCTGTCTGTAGAAATCACATCCTCATCAAACTCATCAATAAAATCTACTTCTAAATATCCGGTGACATAGCTATGAAACTGATCATTATCTCTTAACCCGTAAAAATTGGCTGTATTTACTATTTTGCCTCTTGAGGTTAGATAGATCCCACTCATTTCCGTATCTTTTATAGGGGTTTCTGCCGTAATTATGCTGCCTTTAATATTAGACCAATATGTGTAGTTTTCATCGTATTTGATGTCAGGAAAAGTCCATTCAAACTGTTTTTTCAAATCATTAAATTTGAGTTCGTTTGTCACAATCTTTTCTTCGGCATCATTTAGATAAAGCTTTGTCTCCATCTGGTCGAAAATGAGAAATTTTTTGGATAATGATACAGCTAGCTCCTCCAAATTAAAACCAGACTTTCTCCTAATTTGCTTTAGCTTTAATATCAAACCACTATTATCTTTTGTATTTACCTCATTGTATTTAAGTATTCTAGGGGAGTATACGTTATTTTGACTTGCTTTAATATCCAGAAGATTCATAATAAAATGGTTTTCAATTCCATCTTTTATAGAAATAACTTCAATTTCATCACAAATTCCAAAAACCGCCAATTTGCCTAAGCCTTTTTTCCCGATTACTCGTCTTCCTTTAGCGGTAATGTCACTCATAGCACTTCTTCTATTTCTTCCGATTAATAAGTACTTTTCATTTAATTCGTCGAAGGTCATACCTTCACCAAAATCTTGATAGAAAATTTCTTTAAGAGAAGCATTGTCGTAAAATTTCACAATTACTTTTTCTGAGTCGGCATCCCAAGAGTTTGAAATTAATTCAGATAATACACTTGGTAGTTTAGAATACAATGAAATTCCTAAATGTTCAATTGTATTAGGATCAAATTTCAGGGTGAGTTTAGCGTCGTTTTCCATGATTAATTTTTACTGTATAAATATTAGTTTTTTCCGCGCCTTTAGTAAACCGTTTGATATCCCATTTGGAAGGCTGTATATACCAGCATTGATTAATTTTCAGTGATTGAGATACTATTGCAGCCGATAGTGCCTGAATTTTATTTCCACTTAGGGCAATCTCGATACTGAAATTTTGATTTATAAAATATGTTTGATACTGTTGAGCTATGAAGTTGATTGTGTCATCAATTGAATTTTCATCTATTTCATGTAACTCACAATTATTAAATCTCGTCAAAGCAATTTCTGCTGCTATTCTCGCAAGCCTATTTCTAGATGATTTGCCTTTCGGTGTTATAATAACAATTCTGTCAAATTCTCGTTCATCTAACAAAGAGTATAGCCTTTCATGTTTGGCAGATGCAAATGCAACTAAAACTCTACGGATTGAGTGATTCGTCTCGACAGGTAGAAGTGGTATGATTTTATAAGGTCCAACTTCCCCTTTGAGGACTTCAGATATAGACTTTAGTATCTCGGTTTTATCTTCTAATTCTTTATTTTTTTCTAGGATATTAGTAATGTCTTCGTTTAAAGGGTAATATTTTTTTGCTTTTGTAAGGGCTATGCTTACTTCATCGATAGTGTTTAAGCTATTGGTCACAAGCTTAAATATAAGAGATTGTGGGATGCCTGTTATATCTATTAATGTACTTTTCTGTATTAATGATTTTTGTGGGTCAAATGACTTGTAATCAATTTCGGACGATTTTAACTTAAATTTATTGGCTAACTCTTTTATGCGTTTTTTTTGTCCAATCTCATCAAATTTTATGAAGATTGAAGATAATGCTTTTAGTGATAAGATATTTTTTGCGGAAGCCAATGTAGCGTATTCAAACCCGTAAGAACTTATATAGTGAGATATCTTCTTTAAGGCTGCTATTGATATTTCTTGCGAATATATACATGGAAGCCTATCTTCTAGAAAAGTTAGACTATCCTGATGGATTGGTCTATCGATATTATGAAATTTAACATTATCAAATAGATTTGTTTGATAGCCTTTATCTCCTACAAAATTTGTTTCTCCAGAATCTAATGCATCTACTTCGTCATAAACTGTATCTCTTGCCAAATTTCGAATTAATATCTCTTTTCCATCTTTAGGGTTGTTCAACCATTTTTCTAAAGCCTCGCCAGAGAGTTCAAAACGATCACTTTGAGAGAGGCCAATGTGTTTGTTCAAGCCATATATTTTGCGGAAGGTTAATTTGTATTGTTGTTGGGGGTTTAACCCCTGTCTATTAGTTCTTGAAGCTTCAGGGCCACCAGAGAAATTGAATATTCCCGCATCAATTAACTCTCTCACCTGTCTATTTTGTTGATCAACATCACCATTAGAAATATTTATGAAAATAGAAGAATATTGCCTTAATCTTAGCTTATTAGATGATTTACTTTTTTTGTATGACTGTACTAAAAGGTGGTGTGCGGCTTCTGCAAATGACTCTGCAAAATCAAATAATTTGGTACTTCTTCTATTTATATCGAATATTCTTGAATTACATAATTCAAGATACGCTTCATTCTGCGCTTTTGAGTTTATTGGTAGCAAAGTATTTGTCTTCCAGTTTTTTAAAATTTTTTCATACAACGTTATAATATCCCCAATATCCCCAACGCATACGCCTGCTATAGCTGTTATGCCATGATAAATCGTTTTTTTTGATGATGATTTTCCCTCTTTAGCTATTGACACGGCAATAGTCTGAAGTGTTTGATTTCCCAACAGCTCACTAGGCGAAATATTCTTTGGGTGATTGGAATGATAAATAGACCGTTTAAAAAGTATTTTTTCAACGAAAGAAATCCCCTCGTTTTTATTTTTATGAATTTTATTGTTTACCTGCTCTCCCAAGTCAAAGATTTGGTAATCTCTTCCCACTCTTGCTTGCTCAATGTTGCCAGGTGAGTTAATGACCATTTCTAATGTTTGCGCTTCTGTCGTAAATTTAAAAGCGCAAGTTTCACTTTGGAAAAGAAGGGATGAAACCAGTGAAATAATATTCTGATCATTTAAAAATCTTGTAGAAACATCATCTAATAAAAAGTGTACGTAAGTGCTAGACCAGTCAAAAGAACAATCTTTGATGGCATTAGCTAACTCATTAAAAACGATAGCAGGATTTGAGGAAATTTTTAGGTTGTGTTCTCCTTTACTAAGATTATTTAAAATTTTACCTAGAGCCTTTTCAATTTCATATTCAGAAAATGCCTCTTTCAGTATTTGGCAATTGTTAATATTTGACTCTATAACATTAGCTATAATTTTAAAAGCATCGGGCTTTATAGATTCTGCTTTAAGCTCTCTTAAATGTCTAATCGCGTTCAATGCTTCAAGTGAATAAGCAACAAATAATCTCTCAAAAGGAGAATTTAAAGATTGATCATGAGAGCCTAGAGTATCTAAAAGTCTTGTACAAGATATGTAAATTCCTAGATAATTTTCTTTATGTAAACGTTCTAAAATAGTAGAACTATCTTTTTTTTCCGTATCATTTTGGGGCGTTGCTCTTGCATGAAATTGTAATGCACGTAATAACATCGTCTTTCCACATCCTCGCATACCTGTTATAACTTGCGGACCTCTACTAGTTATTTCGGAAATCCACTTATCTTCATCATCAACTAATAAGTAAGGGACAAACCACGGAGAGAGAGTCTGAGCATTGTAAGAATCATTAAAGCTTCTTAATTCCAAGGGGTTTTTCCAGGGAGATGTTACTTGCGAGAATACTTGCCTAATGTGTGTAATTACCTCTTCAAAAGAAAATACACGTTGACTTGATACAGATGGAAATATTACTTTAGCTCTTTCATCTAATAACAGCGCTAAACGAAAATCCCTTTCCTCGGATGTACCGGGCGAGTCCTGTATTTTTTTACTTAGAGTTTCTAAAATTTTCGCTACCCAATGTAAGTCTCCTAATCTGTCTGTTTCAGTATTGCTTTGAGATTTACTTCCTGATGATCCGAAATCGATAACATAAACTTTTATGGCTCCATTAATTTCCCCTTGCCTGTAACTACTCCTTTTTAGATCACATACAATCAAATTCCCCAAATGTAAATCATTATGAAAAATATTTTTCTTGTAGAGTTCACTTAGAATTTGCAAGCAGTCTATAGCGATTTGTGCAATTGTGTGTATCGGGATTGTTGAATTTGCGCTAATAAAAGATTTAAGTGTTTGTCCCTCAATATAATCCAAGATAGCGACATAACAATCTATTCTCTCGCCATTTTTAAACTCAACGTCTTCTTCAAAAGCATCATCAACGTTTGCAATATGATCTGCTTCAACCGCTGCTTCAACATGTATTTTACATTCGTTATAAAAGTCTTTTTCAAAAAGCTCATAAATTTTCTTTGGTACAATCTTTAGGACAACTTTTTTTGTTCTAATTTTACTTTCTTTCTCAGCTAAATATGTAGCTCCATAGAAGCCTCTTCCCAGAGGTTGAAGAATCTTAAATTCATTTATTTTTTCTGGCATAAAGTCTTCCTGCAATGGAAAACCGTACGGTAAATTACAATCAGGACATTTGTCATTAAGCGATTTTTCTATATAGTCATCTTTTTTCGGATGTAAAAAGCATGAAAACTTATCTTTCATGGATAGAATGATTGGGTTTGTATATTGTTTACCAAAGGTCTCTTAGATATGTTTTTTACGAGATTGTACCTAGATATTAATTGATCGTTTTCGTTGATAGCCTCATTTTTATTATCGGACAGCTCCCACACTCTACCTAACTGAGATATACTGTTATAAAAAAATAAGATTTGCTCGTAGTCTGAAAGCTGACCTCTTACTATGCGTGTATAGTTCTTCTTTTCATCTGTCGAAAGTTCAGTATTATAGTGCAAGAAACAAACAAGCTGGTATAAGTGACGGTAATAATGTCCTAATCTAAAACGATGGCCACCATAATACTTCACATAATTGTTAGGATAGTAGGCCGTTCGATTGTCATGCCCATATGATAAGCTGTTACTAGGGATTTCATCGTTGTCACAATCTTCCCTTTCTTGTAAAATAGCTTCATAATTATTAAAGAACTCATTATCTTGAATTAGAGTTTTCCATGTTTTATAATGTTTCGAAGAACCTGAAGGC
This sequence comes from Pedobacter suwonensis, assembly GCF_900111825.1. GTDB lineage: Bacteria > Bacteroidota > Bacteroidia > Sphingobacteriales > Sphingobacteriaceae > Pedobacter > Pedobacter suwonensis. The sequence continues at coordinate 7,476 of NZ_FOJM01000009.1, read as the reverse complement.
TTCATTCTATAAAAATCAAGGATGTTGTTCACAAATAAAGTCTTATATTTTCCTTGCAATATTTGAAATATTTCTTCCTTTCCATTTTTCCCAACGCCGAAAAATAATATCAAATAACATATATCTATTTTAGCCAACAGTTGATAGTCATTTAAATTTCGCTTAATTATAGTTTTGTTTCCCTTTATTTTATTTAAGTAACTGTCCTCGTATATATCATCAGAAGATAAATTATGGTAATTTAAGTAAGCGTCAAATTCCAAAAAGGCGAATTCTAATTGTTTATGAGCGACTACAAAAAAGTGCCTTGATTTAGCTATTTTGTTTTTATTTTTGATCTTTTCAGTATACTCGAATTCTATTTCACTAACATTATCTCTGTGAATTCTTAACAATTCGAAAAATCTACTTTCATTTTGACTTTTGGCAAATTCACTTGCCTGACTATTAGAGCTTTCACGTTGAGCCGTCAGTGTTTTATATAAGAGTATAATACTAAAGGTGGCAACTAAAGTCCCAACTATACCGCCTATAAAGTCCCCAACTTGGCCTGTTGCGTTCATATCTAACTCTCCGATGCCATTAAAAATTTCATATTTTTTAGCTATCACCTCATAAAAGCTTATTGATAGGATCGTACAAAATGTGCAGAATAGAAATATTAAGATGCTTTCTTTGTTACTGTTTTTAACCCAGAGGTATATTCCTATAAATAAGGTTATAATTATTGAAAAAAATGTAATGTTCATCTTGAGAGGTATTAGTTTTCGATATAACTCATCTGTTGTACTTTACTTTCCAAGCAATATTTTCCAATAATACTAATAATTGCTATAATGAGTGGGTTCAGAAATATACAACAACCGATTGCAATACAAATACTCGATGTAGGTAGAATCGCCAATATTTTATAAAAAAAAAGTATTCCCCAACTAAAGGAAATTATGTAAGAAAAAACTAAGGATATCTTTGAAGTTGAATAGTTTGCTGCATGGTTAGGAAATAAAACATCGATATTTTGTTCTTTGTACGCTAAAATTGAATATACTCTTTCATTGTTATCATCACCGGAAATTTTTTTTTCATAATAATTTATGATTTTAATGAAATTAAGCGCCCAAAAATAATATCCTTTATTTGACATATGCCATAATATGCTGCAGCTATATCCCAATAGGAGCAGTCCAATTTTCAAAAATTCTTTATCATTATCTTTGTAACCTTCTGTAGAAACTGTACAATAGCCGATAAAAATTGCACCAATTGCTACATAAAAGTACGTCGACCATTTACTGAAATTATCATAATGAAAGTTTCTTGCCTTTATTGCAATTTCATATTTATATTTTGGAGAATTTTGTTCAGTATTCATTTAGATTAAAGTTCAATCATTTTGTATTAATTATTTGACCTATATGAAAACTTAAGAAAAGGCCTTTCGAACATTCTGTCTCTCATCATCCCAAAGAAAATCATTAGTATTACTCATAGGGAGAAATTGTTGTTAGCATGTTAATTTTATTAATCTCCTTTTCCGCTTGTTTTCTTGCTTCTATCGCCGTATAAAGATTTATTCAGTTTTCTTTATTGGCACAAAAAACCTTTTTACATCCACATTTAAACCATTTGCAATATCCAATAGCGTCGATAGCATAAAATCTTCCTTTCCGTGTTCAATGTCACTTATTTTTGAACGGTCACCAAAAAATTTATCTGCTAACTCCTGTTGTGTTAAACCAGCCTTTTTTCTGTAAGCTTTTACATTTAAACCAATGATTTTAAATATATCTGTATGTTTTTTCAATTTTATTTAAAATATTTTGTGGTTTTATTGCCACGTTTAATATTTATTATTATATTTGTTATCAGTTATTTATAGCGACAAATAGAGTTGGGTATAAACCTGGCTTTAACGATGTCACTCATGAAACGAAACCGCTAATTTCCCCATGAGCCGACCGTGAGTTCGCCAATACTATTGAGTTTTGTATCTTCGCATACTTATTCAATAGGGCGGACTTTGCGTGAGCCTTTCGGGGAGCTTGGATTAATTTCTAAGTGGTTCTTAGCGGTACCAGTTTCGAAAGCAGTAAAGTTCGCCCTATTGGTTTCTCACCAGTCTGGTTCTTTCTGCTTTTTGAGTCCGCATCGTTTTACATAAAACTACCGTTTATGAAAACGAACAAATTAACCGCCATCAACTCGTATCACTTCAAGGAAGTGATAAAAGATTATTCCCTACAACTACTATTAAAGAACGTCATCTGTTCTCCATCGTAATGCTATTGCCAGAATTACAGGTATAAAATAGCCCGATAAAAACAGGGGGTTGGTGTGAGAGAGCGCACTTATTCCCGGTGGGTTAATTTAGCCTGGTGCCAGCCCTTTATTGCTTTTTAGGCAAGGGTGCATTACTATGGTTATTCGCATTCCCAAGGTAGGTAACTTTTTCCTCATTTGCAATACGGTGTATCCGTATCTGCCTTTTTTGGGCAGAGGGGCTGGTTTTTGCCCTTTTTTTAAGGGAGCACTCTGCTTTCAATCCATATTTCCTTACACTAAACCAACCATTTGCCATGATCACCAATAACCACTACTTACCGCTTTTTTTCCTTTGCTGGGCTTTTTTATACAGCCCGTTTGCCGTATGGAGCATTTGGCTGGCAAGTGCTGGCGGGCATCAACAGGTTGTGGCGGAGAAAAGCCAGGTTGAAAAGGTGTCGCAGCATCCACAAGGCGGGAAGCCAGTACCTGATGATTTTACCTGTTTCTGTACTTTTTATGGAAATAAAGCCTGGGGTTTTAATTGTAACCTCAATTTTTTGGTGTCTTATTATGTAACGGAGCAGGAAGGAGTGGGCCATGAAGATCAGTAGCTGTTATCCTTTCGATCGGCTGTATGCCTTAAAACCGAAAAACCCCGTATAGGTTTTGGCGGTGCAGGGGGCTTTAAAATAGGTTTTTTAATGATGTAAAAATAATCCGGCCCCCTGCATTTGCTTTTAGGAGCATGTTTCAAAAATCATTCTGGAGATTTTGGCAGCATAATATTTTTTGAAAGGGCGTCATTCCCGTGAAAACGGGGATCTTAATGCTGTAGAAAGGCAACTAAATATTCCCTGCCAAAGCATTAAGATGCCCAGTCAAGCTGAGCATGACGACATCGCCAAATTTAATTCTTTTGCTATTTCTGAATCTGTTATTTTGAGACAGGTTCATGTTTTTCTGATCAAATAACCAAAACTTATGAACCCATCTATAATGGCTATCTCAAGGGGCAGGCTATGCCTTCATCTTTACCATAGCATTTTAAAAATATGTATCGTTTTTATGCTGGTTCTGGCCCTGACCGCAAATAGGGCTGCAGCACAGGGAGCCAGGCCAGCCAGCGGGATTGCCGTTGGCGGGGCCGTTCCTGAAGCCATTTGGCAAAGCACCCATTCTGTTTTTTCGGGCGGCACGCCCTACGAAGGCAAAAATACATCAGTAACCTTAAACCGCTACCGCGGCAAACTGATCTTGCTCGATTTTTGGGCCACCTATTGTGTGCCCTGCATCACCGGCTTCCCTAAAATGCAGGTGCTGCAACAAAAATACCGGAACAACCTGCAGATCATTCTGGTGAATAACGAACCGCTAGCCAGAGCAACTGCGTTTCTGCAAAAAAGAAAAAGCGAACATAGCGAAGCCTTTACCGCTATTGTGGCCGATACCCTGCTGAACAATACTTTTCCGCACCGCACCATACCCCATTATGTATGGATCGGCAAAGGCGGTAAAGTACTGGCCATAACAGGTGAGGAAGAACTGGAAGAAGAAAAGCTGTTACAGGCCATGGCGGGAGAGGGGAATAGCTTTGTTAATAAAAAGAACATCGATCCGGCTTTGCCGCTGTTCAGCTCGGCCGATTTCCCTGCCGGGGCTTTGCAAAAGTACAGCCTGTTAACCAAAGGGCGGGTATCTGGCCTGGCCAGTGGTACGCAGTTCAGGAAAGCCAAATCGGGCCTGTTGGTAGGGCGGGCATTTACCAATACCAGTTTTTTTAGCCTGTACAGTACCATTGGCAGGGTGTTGCAACGCGCAGCAGGTGAGCGCTTTTCTGATCAACAGCTCCGGTATACAGGTGCCGATTCAGCAGGTTTTCTACACGACATCTACAATTATGAATTTGTAGTGCCTGAGCGTTTATCGGGGAAATTATACCCCATGATGCTGGCCGACCTGAATACCTATTCGCCATATAAAGCCACTTTTAAAACCGAAAAAACCGATTGCCTGGTATTGGAGCGTTACGGTACCTTACGTACTGCTTTAAACAACGGTGGTGGCAGAATTTTAGATCAGGCCGCTGGCCGGCAAGGGGCTTTGAACTTAAAAAATGTTCCGGTTGAGGCACTTGTAGATCATTTAGAAAACCTGGCCTGGAACAGGCTGCCCGTGATCAACAAAACGGGGATCAGCCAACGCCTGTCCGTCAGTTTGCCTTTAACAGGCAACCTGCAGGAAGTAAATGCAGGGCTTTTACAACATGGCCTGCGCCTGCGGCCGGCGAAGCAAAAAATAACCATGATGCTGATCAGTGACCAGCCAGACCAAACCACAAAACAACTAAAATGAAGAATATACATATACTAATCTTATTGATCGGCCTTTGCCCGCTAATTGCTTTTGGGCAGGAAAGCTTTAGCGGCAAAATTTTGAGTGCCGCAGATAGTACGGCCCTTCCATCGAACATCGAACTGACAGGGGCCGGTGGGCTGGCATTTAAAACCCACACTGATGCAAAAGGGATGTTTTTACTCAGGCTGCCTGCCGGTACTTACCGTTTTGTGGCCACCGCGGTGGGTTTTAAAACTTATGCCGTTACCGTAACGGTCCCATTAACCCGGGCATTTGTAGTGAGTTTACAGCCTGCCGATAACCAGCTGAACGAGGTTACCGTAAGCACCGGTTATCAGCTGCTGGATAGAACGCGGGCCACCGGATCTTTTGACAAACTGGATAAGGCCAGGTTAGACCAGCAGGTGGGCAAAAACATACTCGATAGGTTAGAGGCCATTGGTAACGGGCTCACCTTCGATAGGACTACCTCGGCCTCGGGCAAATTTTCTATCCGGGGTACCAGTACCATCCGCGGGCCACGCGATCCGCTGGTTGTGGTGGATGATTTTCCTTATGCAGGCGACCTGGCCAATATCAATCCCGAAGATGTAGAAAGCATCACCGTTTTAAAAGATGCCGCGGCAGCCTCTATCTGGGGTACCCGGGCAGGGAACGGGGTGATCGTCATCACTACCAAAAGAGGGAAAAAGAATACGCCCCTGGCGGTAAATTTTTCAGGCAGCATCGGTTTTGCACAAAAGCCTAACCTGCGTTACGAGCAGCGCATCTCATCAGCCGATGCGCTTGATGTGGAGCAGTTTTTATTTGGCAAGGGTTATTATACCAGCCAGATCAATTCCAGTCAGAAACCTGCTTTAACACCTTTTGTAGAACTGCTGATTTTGAATGCTGCGGGCAAACTTTCAACTGCTGATTTGGAACAAGCCAAGGCAGGTTTTGCCGCACATGATGTGTATGATGATTTTGAAAGTTATGTATACAAAACCGGGGTAAACCAGCAATATGCACTTTCGCTATCGGGCGGGAGCGAAAAACATGCCTGGCTCATTTCTTCAGGTTACAACCACAATGTAGATAACCTGGATGGTTTGAACGCGAGGCAGAACCTGAGGCTGAGCAATAATTTTACGCTGCTGCGTTACCTGAATTTAAATACCGTATTCAGTTATACAGGCGGTAAAGTTACAGCCGGTCGGCCGGGCATTGGCGGCATAACCAGTACCACTTCACTTTACCCCTATGCGGCCTTTGCCGATGCCGATGGAACCCCTTTGCCCATTACCAAGAACTACAGGGCGGCTTATCTGGCTTCGCCAGCGGTAGCGCAGCTGTTAGATTGGTCTTATTACCCGCTGCTGGATGATCAGTACACCGATAATGTAACCCGGTTGACCGACCTGATGGCCGGTTTCGACCTCGGTTATAAATTGCCACTGGGCTTTAAGCTATCGCTTAAATACAATATAGAAGAGCAGCGTACCAACAGGGAGGTTTTACAGGGCTTGGGGAGTTATTATACCCGCAACCTGATTAACAGTTATGCGCAGGTGGGCACGGGCGGGGCCGTCACTTACCCTATTCCGATAGGTGCCATTCTGGATAGGAACGAGGGCAGGCTGCGATCTGAACAGTACCGGGCACAGCTTGATTATAACCGGGTTTGGGCTGTGCACCGGATAGATGCTTTGGTTGGGGTAGAATGGAGAAAGGCACAATCAACAGGGGTATCGGGCCGGATGTACGGTGTAGATACCGATAAACTCAACACTGGTTCGGTTGATTATACCCGCACGTTCCCCAATTCGGTTACCGGAAGTGCCGCTTATATTCCAGATGGAAACGGTTTGAGCCAGACAGCCAATAATTATTTTTCGCAGTTTGTAAACCTGGCCTATACCTTTAAAGATGCCTACACCCTCTCGGCAAGTGCAAGGGCCGATGCCTCTAACCTTTTTGGCGTGGCCACCAACAATAAATGGAAACCTTTATGGAGCGTAGGCCTGGGCTGGGATATGGTGAAGATGCCGTTTTTTAAAGTGGGTTTTGTAGACCAGCTGAAACTAAGATCTACCCTGGGTTTTAGCGGCAATGCCGATCCATCCATGAGCGGGGTAAATACCATCCGTTACCAGGTTAATTCGCCCTATACCCAAACGCCATATGCCATTTTTGATAAGTATGCCAACCCTGAACTGCGGTGGGAAACGGTAAGGATGCTGAATGTGGGGCTTGATTTTAGTATGTTTAAAGCAAGGCTATCGGGCAGTGTAGAGTATTATCAAAAACACGCTTCAGATCTGTTCGGCATTTACCCGATCGATTATACCACCGGGGTAGGCACCACCGTACTCCGCAACGTTGCCGAAATTAAAGGCAATGGTTTAGACCTGCAACTGAACGGACGGATTTTGCAGGGAAGCTTTACCTGGGGCAGCACGCTTAACCTTTCGGTGTATAAAGATAAAGTGGCCAGATATTACCTGCCTTCGGTACAGGGGAGCAATTTTTTGCAGGCCAATGCTACCGTATCGGGGGTAGAGGGTTTGCCGGTATACTCCATTTTCTCCTACCGCTGGGCGGGCCTTGATGGGGCCACGGGCGAACCGATGGGCTTTTTAAACGGCCAGCCCAGCAAGGCCTACAGCAGTATCATCAGTGGTACCAAACTTACCGATCTGGTATTTCACGGCCCGGCGCTGCCCCGTTATTTCGGCAACATGGTAAACGATTTTGGATGTAAAGGTTTTACCCTTTCGGTAGCGCTCAGCTTTAAGTTCGGTTATTATTTCAGGCGCAAGGGGATTGATTATACCAACCTGTTTGCCAACGGCAGCGGCCATGCCGATTTTGGCA
>NZ_FOJM01000005.1 GCF_900111825.1 Pedobacter suwonensis | reverse complement strand
GCCTTTCAGAACGCTACGGATAGACCTGATAAATCAATCCTGTCCGTAGTGTTAAGCGCAGCGTCACTGCGGATTAATGGATGGTGTTGAGTTTTAAACTCAATGGCGAAACAACGAGTCAGACACTCTATTTTATTCCGTCATCCGTAGCGCCTTTCAAAACGCTACGGATAGCACGGATAGATGTTTGATGGTGATGGTTGATTATTTTTGAAGAATGACTTCGGTGGTGTGATCTTTTGCCAGCGGGAATTCATACCCTCCCCTTTTCTCTATGCTTTTACTTTTTACTGAATAAACACCTGTTCCTTTAACTTTTGCAGGTTGCGATAACCGCAGTAAGGCGTTAGCCGTATATTCACCCGCTTTAGCAAGTTTTAGCCGGATTTCACCATTTATGGTATTATAGTTTACTTCATCAATGGTGCCGGCATCAAGACTGATCCAAAGCCCTGCTGGCGCAATGTAAACTGATGATTTTGCTGCCGTAGTCAATTTAACATTGACCGTATTGCCAGTTTTATTCACATTGCCACCAAAAGCTAACCATCCGAATTCAGGATGATTTAAAATGTAAGAGGAAGTATTAACCGCGTAACCAAAAAAGCCTGAGCCATAATCGCCCGTAATCCCGTCATTTTTCAAAGTTGACGGATAAGCATGGAATGCTGCTGGCGCAAAACCTTCCTGGGTAATGTTAGAAATGCCGCCCAACAGGCCGCCATAACCTGCTCGTAAAAGATAGAAATCGCCAGGGTTTTTACGGTAATCCATTAAAACGGGAATGGCGTTAAGTGCTGAACCGTAATGATGGATCATCCTTTCGATACGCGAAAGTTTACCACCATAAAGAAAATCCCAGTACCTACGGGCATTACCATTGTACGCCCAGTGCGGCAATACAGGCATATAGGCCAGGATGGCATCAAGCGTTACATTTGCTTTATCCTGGTAGCCAAAATAACTCGACCATACGTAAACTTCTTCTTGACCTGTAGAATCCCAAGGCATTTCACTACCAAATGGATATTGCAACGAGCGCCAGTGGTTAGCCCGTTTTTTCATTTCATTTTCTAACCGGGTAGCTTCTGCGGTTAATCCCTCATTTTTGAGGTCGTTTAAGATGAGATAGAATACTGTACCTTCCATCTGGCCAAATTCTGAATAGTAAGGTGCAATATTAACCATAGCCATACCTGTTTCGGCAGCATCAATAAGATGTTGTTTCCAGCTCTGCTCTGCTATAAGACCTCTATAATTACGTGCCAAACGGTACATCACCCAGTGGGCCGCTGCAACATGGGGGTAATTGTAAGATCGGCCGAGGTTATCAGCCTCTTTTTTTGGCCATGCAGACCATACTTTAAAGTTAATGTTCGCATCATAAGTACCCTTAGGAAGTGAATCTGGTGCATAGTAAAACAAGCTCTTTTTTACACCATATTTTTGGGGGCCGCTTTTAAGCTGTAACCTGCCAAACATTACGCTATCTACAAATTGTTTAAGTTTATCTACTTCTTCTTTTTTGGGCTGTACCAATTGTTTCATGATGGCGCCTAACCACGAACCTGCACCTCCCTCATCACTTAAACCAGAAATCCATGCCCGGTTATCCTGCACTACCTGCAGTTGCTTTTCATTGTCGTAGGTAATCACCGAAGGAGTTCTGTTAAAAACAGGATCCGGCTGGTTAAACCACTGCCTGGTAGTTAAAAAGTTACCATAACTCGCAATCACGCTACTTTCAGGATCAATCACTTTGTAGTTTATGGTTTGTTCCAAACCATCTTCATAAGTAATGGATAACCTTGCCCTTCCCCATGTATTCCCCTTTACCGAATAACTTTTCCAACCATTTTTGGTTGAGCCTGACGCCACAACTCTTAAGGCATTTTCGGGCTGAACCTGAATAGCTTGTATCTTTTTGGGGTAATTTATGAATAGTTTCCCTTCAACATCTCTGGCTAGCACATAACCCGGAACAGATATGGCTACCGGTCTCTTGTTTTCAATCAGTTTATTCTCGATATCTTTCGCGGTACCCGAAAGAATAAACTGAAGGGCATAACTCCTGCTTTCGCCTGGTTTTAAAACTGTTGAAGTTGGGGTGTTCCATTGCTCGGCATTTTTCCACTCGTTTCCAGCATAGGCTTTACTATACACCATCCATTCGTAAAAACCCTCAAAAGCAATTCCTCTTGGCGTACGGTCGTCGTTAAGTGGATTGTAAGCTTCAAATGGTGTATGCCCTAATGGGGCAACCAGTAAAGAAGGTGCATGTCCGCTTAAGCGGGTAACCTGTAAATAACCGGCATCTTTTCCAATGTATGGATCATAAAATACATTCTTGGCATGGGTCTGTTCCAGTGTACGCCCTTCTAAAATATTGTCAAAAATCATTGGTATTCCCAATGCACCAATTTCAACGTTTCGATCCGTTTTGTTTTTAAGTTCGAAACGCAATACAAGTTTCCCATTAACCATTTCCCAGGTCCGTTTCACCTGTAATGGAATATCAGCAGGAAGTGTCGCTGCAAGATCAGCAGCAGCAAGGGCATTTTTACCTACCTGGATGCTTTTTACAGGACTCCGTTTTGCCGCAGTGCTGTAGCTCTTCCAGCCTTCTTCGCCGGTATAGCGTAATTTTAAATTGATATCGCCCAAGTGGTACAGCCCATCTGAACTCCGCACTTTTAAACTATCGCCGGGTACAAAATCGAAATCTTTAACCAATTTTGGCTGGAGACCTGCTACAGTTTGAGATGATTTAACGAGCTTTAAATTAAACGCCCCGGCATTATAAGATGAAAAACCATTTTCCAAACCTAAAGTGGAAGGCCTTTTCCCTAAGGCAAGCCAGGGCGACTGGGCCTGGACAACCTCAATATTCACTAAAAATAAAACGAAGCAAAATATTGCTTTTAAAGTGTTTAAGAATAAATATTTATTTTTTATTGGCTCAATAATCATGACGAAACGCAGATTTTGTGAATTTAGTTAACCAAAAGTAAAATTTAAAAGTAAAGCATACACCGAAATTTTAAAATAGCGCAAAATCGGTAAAGAATTGGTGTATTTATAGCAAGTTCAGCCCGCTAAGATAAGTGAATGGCAGATCAGATGGTAAACAGCATGAATTGCTTTCCTAGGTCAAAATATTAACCACATAAGGGATATCAGAACATTAAAAATTTGATCGATGAGTGGAAGGTTCCTCGATAAGCTCAGACTGACAAAGTTTATATTAAACTCCATTTAATTTCCTGCAGATTACGCAGATAATACATGAGTGGATTGCATAGGCTGCTGAAAAGACCATCTCAGCAACGATGATAGCCTAAGAGATCAGCTAATTCGAAAACATTGGCGTGAAAAGCACATTTACTCACTGCATCGCCATTCCCAACCTGATTGGAAATGATGACGCATTGGTACGGTTTGTAGCTTTTAGGTTCCGACCGTGCGAATTACGACCGTTATTTATATTACTGGTAATAAATGATTAAACAGGCTGACATTTACCTTTCAACCATTTGGCTTCTTCCTCTAACAGCATGGGTTGTAGCTTCTGGAACACCATTTGGTTGTATTGATTTAGCCACTCGATCTGATCTGCCGATAAAAGCGTTTTGTTGATGATGGTGGTATCGATAAAACATAAGGTTAACGTTTCGAAAGTGAGAAAGTGGCCAAATTCACTACTGCTGCCAGGTACACATAAAACAAGGTTTTCAATGCGTACGCCGTGTTTTCCCGGGCGATAAATACCAGGTTCAATGGAGGTTACCATGCCTGGTTTAAAAACTACGTCTACATTAGCCGGACTAATATTCTGAGGTCCTTCATGTACATTCAGAAAAAAGCCTATCCCATGTCCGGTTCCATGCCCAAAATTTATAGCATGTTCCCACAGCGGTTTTCTACAGATCGAATCGATCTGATAACCTTTGGTACCTTCCGGAAAAATTAGTTTAGAGCCTTCTATTAACCCTTTAAGCACTAAAGTATAATCATCGGCCTGGGTTGCAGAACATTTACCAATGGGCATCACCCTGGTAATATCGGTTGTGCCGTATAAATATTGACCTCCTGAATCGACAAGAAACAAACCATCATCTAAAATTTCCTGATTGCTTTCTGCTGTTACGTTATAGTGTGGCAATGCACCGTTTGCATTGTAACCCGCTATGGTATTAAAACTCAAACCTACGAAAGATTCTTGTTCTGCTCTGAATGAAGCCAGTTTTTCTGCCGCAGACCATTCTGTAATCTGTTCCTTACCTAAACGCTCTTCCATCCATTTAAAGAACCTCGTCAGAGCTACACCGTCATGCAACATTGCTTTCCGGATATGCTTAATTTCGGTATCGTTCTTTAAACTTTTTAAATTTGTGCTCGGATTAATACCTGAAATGATTTTACCACCTTTTGGCAAACATTCAAATAAGCCGAAACAGGTACGTTTTGGATCAATAAAAATCCGGATATCTTCTGGTAGTTCTTTTAGTGCTGTAGCCACTTCAGTATAGGGATGCAGTGCTACACCTTGCTGATTTAGTGTCTGGATATCCGTTTGTGATAGCTTTTGTTTGTCTATAAATAGTTTAACCCCTTCCGGTGTTATTAAAGCAAAACTTAAAGTTACCGGATTATAATCTACGTCTTGCCCGCGTAAATTAAACAACCAGGCAATATCATCAAGTGATGAAATTAAATGATAATCTGCTTTATTTATGCTTAAAACTGTCCTCACCTCATTAATTTTAGCTGAAATGCTAAGTCCTGCAGCTTCCTCATCGATTAAAAAAGCATTTTCTACAGGCAGCCCTACCCTATCCTGCCAGATGTCGCTAATAAAATCAACATGGATTGTTTCTATTTCATTCTGAGCTAAATTATGCTGTAACTCCTGGGCCAACGCCACTGTGATGAGTTCGTAATTAAAACCTACCTTTGCTCCTCTTGGCAGCATGTCGCATAACCAACTGATATACTCCGGAGTGTGCGGCACTTTTAGTCTTACCAGTTCGTAACCAGTACCGGTCAATTGTGCTTCGGCCTGTGTAAAATATCTCGAATCAGTCCACAAACCGGCAAAATCCTGCGTAACAACCAGCGTGCCGGCAGAGCCTGTAAATCCACAGGCGAAGGGAATGGCCTTGTAATGTGCAGGTAAGTACTCACTAATGTGCGGATCTGCAGCGGTAATAATATAGGCATCTATTTTTTTAGCGAACATTAATTGGCGCAGGGCCTGTAATTTTTCTGCAAAGGTCATCTAAGAATTGTTTTATTGGGTCAAATTTAAATATTACACCGATATCTTAAAATAAACCAGTATTAATACAACCGATGTTTCGCTTATTTTTGGTTGAAATCAGGTTCAATAATAGTATTATATTAGCTGAGCAGATAAAGTGTTTGATTATTAATACTGCTTCTCCGCAGCTTGTAAAAGCTTTTCGATTAAGGAGCCGTCAAACGCTGACCTGCAGTGCAGCGGAAAGGTATACAGTAAACCGAGCCTTAGGCAAGCTCAGCGATAGTAATTCATTTCAGCGTCGTTCCTGTTAAAAAGACGCTAACTACGAAGCAGTTACAAGTCATTATAAATATTATCTCTACCTGTAGAAACAAGTTTCAGCCTGAAGAACGGTCAGGTATGGAAGGTTTATGAAACCGTATTTTAATTCAATAATGATCGAATTCAGGTCTTCAGGTGAACATATCCGGAGAGGTTAAACATACCGGTCTATTGCCGGAGCTTTGATTACCAGGTAAGAATCTGATTTCTGAAAGCAGCGTATGTTAAAAACAAGGGCCGATTCCCGCTGGGCCAATGCATGGATGCCCAATGTAAAACGTTGTTTAAAACTTTTGTTACAAGCCTCTTTATGGCAGATTATTTCATAACGCTGCAAATTTTCTACAATCACATCAAGCACATACCTTGGCCATTGTTTTTTGATTAAATCGGGTAACCAGCTAAACTGCTGTGTATCTATTAAATCACCCATCTTTTCAATAACCACCGGGGGAATATCTTCACCTACAATCTGTGTCCAGTTTCCTTCAACTTGATCAATAATACCTAATACCTTACATCCGCATATAACCAACCAGGGATCTGTCATACCTGCGCGCATCAGTTGATAGGGTATAGCTGCTGAAAGTTCCTGTTCAAAGAGGTAGGTAAGTTGGATCATAGCGATATCAATTGTTCATCGGCAAATTATTAAGTCGTAACAGTTTATCAATTGTACCGGTAAAACGTTTCATTGAAATCGGCTTGCCGAGATAACATTCAAAATTAGAATCTATTCTCCTCACTTCATTTTCAAGGTGAGAGGAAGCGTAGATTACGAACCTCGCTTTAGAGCGGAGATGCTGAGACAGTTCAGTACCTTTCATCCCATCCATATCAATGTCCAAAAAAAGAAAGTCGATTTGGTCGCCCGCACTAATTGTTTTTAATGCGTCTACAGGATTATCAAAGGCATCAGCTAATCTTAAAAAATGTGTGTCTTCAATATAATCAAGAAGTACATCTATGGCGTGCTGTTCATCGTCAACAATTGCACAACTATAATACATAAGCAAATTTAGATAGGTTACACCAAACTTAACATATCTTAATCCGAATCCATATAGAAAGACATAAAAAGGGTAAAATTACGGTAACTATTTAAGTATTAATCAGACGAAATTTCTGTTTTAATGCATTTTCAAAAAGCGTTCAAAAAAATACCAACTATTTAATAGCCGGTACATCGCGTTGCACAGCAGGTTAAATTCATTCATCAATACTCTATATATTGTTCCTCAAAGCTACCATCAGCATACAAATCGATTATTCCGTAGCCAGGTGCAGTTTCTCTTCTGTTCCCCTCCCACCAGGCACCAGATACCGCACCATTACAGATATAGGTTACATTGTTATAGACCACTTTATCGCGCATGTGCAAATGACCGCTTAAACACAATCTTACATTGGGATGCGAGTAAAAAAGATGAATAATTTTGGCGGTATCGGTATGCATATCTCCACCCAACATCGTCCATTTGTTCACAACATTATCTTCTATCATCAATAATGCAGTAAGGATTGGAATATGGGACATCACCATCACCGGCATGGTTTTACCGGTATTTTCCAATTCGTTTTTTAACCAGTTGAATTGCTCATCACCAAGTTTACCAATATACCAGGTATTGTCTATATCCAAATGGGTACTATCCAGCACAATGATTTTCCATCCGTTCTGTATCAGGCTGTAATAAGGTTTAACCAACTGCAATTTATCCATAGCGTATTTCTTCCCGTAAAAAACTTCGCCTTTGCTATCTTCGTTCCACCAGATATCGTGGTTACCCAAACAATAACTTACAGGAATACTACATTCGTTTTTCATGGTTTCCTTTACCAGTTTCCATTGACCGTTAATGGTACCCATATTTTCTTTGTTCATATCGAAAACAATATCTCCACCATTTAAAATCAGATCTACTTTTGGCAATTGTGCCTGTAAATGGTGCAAACATCTGGCAAATCTTGCCGGTGCATTAAACTGGTTCTTCAGGTGTACATCTGTAAGATGCGCAAGCCTTAAAACAGGCTTTTTTTCAGTGGTTAACGAAACTTTCGACAATGCTGGCAGCAAAAAAAGGCCACCGATACTTTTGAGTGCAGATCTTCTTTCCATCGGTTTTTTTATTATTTAAAACGAGTATTGTAATATGATGCTAGATTAAGAAAAAAGCGGCGCTGTAGTAGGTACAGACACCGCTATAGGGATATTTTCGCCTTATTTACTTATTTAGCTTTTGCCAGATGAAAGGCTTGAATAATTTTATGAAAAATTTGATTATTGGGATAAACACCGCTGAAATTTTGTGCACCAGGGCCATAAGCGAAAACCGGAACCATGATCCCCGTATGATCGTTGGTACTAAATTCGCCCCTCACCATTCCTTTATCGGCATCGCCATCTAAAAGTGTTAGTCCACCTGTTTCATGGTCGGCAGTTACAATAACCAATGTTTCGCCGTCCTGATCAGCAAAGCGCAGTGCCTCGGCAACAGTACGGTCGAAGTCGTGAAATTCGGTAACCAGATAAGGCAGATCGTTGCTATGACCACCGTAATCAATCTGCGCACCTTCAGTCATGATAAAGAAACCAGGTTTGTTTTTCGATAAAATCTGCAGGGTATGTGATAATGAATTTTTAAGCATATCGCCACGGCCTTTTATAACCGGTCTGGTGGCAGAATCATCCAGCAAAACCAATTGTTTACCCTCATACTGCTTTTCAAAATCACTTAGATTATTGGTTAAGTGAAAACCTTTAGCTTTTAAATCAGCCAAAAGCCTGCTGTTTTTATTCTGCTCGAAAGCTTTGCGGTTAGAACCAACTAAAACTTCGGCCTTGCTGGTCAACAGATCATTCGCAATTGCTCCATTGTAGGATCGGTCAAGCTGATGCGCGTAAAATACCGCTGGCGTGGCATCAGTCAGGTCGCCTGCGGTGATGATGCCACTTTTGATACCCAAAGCAGATAGGGTATCTACCAAATTGATTTTATTCTGATTATCAGGCCCCATTCCAATGTAACGGTTATTGGTTTTATAACCTATGGCCATGGCGCTCCCACCCGCGGCAGAATCGGTGTTTCCGGCATCGGCAGCGGCGGTTTCAGAAAAGCCGATGTAATGGAATTTGGCCATGTTCAAATCACCATGATTGGCAATCAAACCCGCGTGAATGGCAGCCAGTCCCATACCATCACCGATTAACAAAATGACTTTTTTTGGCGCCTTGTTCTGCCCGTCGGTTTTGTATGTGGGTGTGTAGGTTGCATAGGGCTTTGGATTGGTATAACTCAATTTATCCTGATTCAGATAAAAATCTTTCAGTTTGGTTGGTTTATCGGTATTAATCCAATCAGCGCCCAACCTTTCGAGCACAATCCAGGTATTCGGGCTATCCTGTGAAGCCCAGAACCGGAAAGGTTTGCCTTTCTGATGTGCCTGTTCTATTGTGGCCCTCAGTTTCACTTCATCGGTTTTGGTTGGGTTGCCCTTTCCATTCCATATGGTATGATTTTTCAAATCATCACTGATCATCGCAACCCGGCCTAATTGTGCATCGGTATAAATGGTTGTTGGTCTGCCATCAAAAGATAATTTTTCATCATAATTTTTAAAATCGGCCGGGGCAGGCATATCGCCACTAATTACCACTTTAATGGCATTAGCATTCTTTTTGGCATCAAATACTTCTCCATAAGCTTCAAGCTCTTTCAGCAATACTGGGAGTACATGCTGGTAATCTTCTTTTACGTCAACTACCAGTTGCAACCTTAAGGCCGCATTGGTGTAAGGATGATTTCCTTTTGCTTTAAAAAAGCTGGCTAACGGATCGAGGTACTTTTTTTTAAGTGTAAAACCCGGCTTAATTTCTGAAGCTTCATGTGCGACATATAATTCGCCATCTTTTAAAAAAACGTCTGCCTCAATGGATCCCATTTCGGCATAATATGCGGTAAGAAGCGGAATATCCTGCTTATAATCATTGTGGCTATGCCCATGGTTCGCGTTTAACCTCACCTGGGCAGATGCACTTTGCAGCCCCAGCACAAAGGCCATTGCCGCAAAGTTTATTGCTATTTTTTTTACCATCCTGGGTTTTGTTTAATTACACCCGCACTGTTATCAATTTCTCTTTGTGGTACGGCCCAAACATCGTGTACCTGTGGATTGAAAGTTCTTGCCGGCCAAATCACACTGCCATCATAATCATGCAAAGGTTTGGCATATGTAGCCTGGGCATCGCCCCATCTCACTAAATCGCGGTGACGATCTGCCCATTCTCCGGCGAGCTCATTTCTACGTTCGCGTTTAAGGTCGTCTATAGTCATTCCCGTTTTAGCCCCTAAACCTGCCCTCAGCCTAATTTTGTTCAGTTCTGCATCGCCCGCGCCCGCACCGCTCAGGTTAATGGCAGCTTCTGCTTTAATCAGCAATACTTCTGCATAACGCATTAAGGGTACATTTAAATCTGTTGTTCCATTATCTCCGTTGGGGTTAACATGGGTTGGGATCGGGTTGGCATAAGAAAATGGCTCCATGTACTTTTTAAACTGGTAATTTGAAGTTGCCCCTCCATCTTTAGTAAAGGAGCGTTCTGCGCCAAAAAACATGAATTTATCACCAGGTTTTAAAATGGTTGCTTCCCTGCGTTGATCGCCAGTTTCGTATGAATCGTAAAGTTCTTTGGTTGGCAGGTAATAGCCCCATCCGTTATAAATCCCCCAGGCTTTATTGGTTAACATTACCCCAGGGAGTTTGCTTCCCCAGCCTGTTCCGCCTCCGCTAGGTGTACATACTACCGACCAGATATACTCTTTAGACCAGTTATTTGAAGCTTTAAAAACATCTGCAAAACCTGTACTGATTAAATCATGCTGCCCGGAGTTAATCACCATATCTGCATATTTAGCGGCATTGGCATAATCTTTTTTGAATAGATATACCTTAGATAAATAAGCCCATGCTGCGGTTTTATGTGCTTTACCATAATCAGCGGGTTTCATTGCCGAAAAAAATGGAAGATTGTCAGCCGCTTTTAAAAGAAGCGAAATAATATAATCATAGTTTTCATTTACATTGCTGGCGCGGGGAATTGCCTGCGATGCGTCGGTTTCGGGTTTCACAATCGGCACACCTGCTTTATCGTTTCCGTAGTTTGCAGCCAGCTGAAAATAGACCAAACCTGCATTAAAATAAGCATCACCAATAATCTGCTTCTTCAAACTTTCATCCATATTGATATTGGGCACATTGGTGATGATATCGTTGGCACGTTTGATAATGGCATAACGCATACTCCACTGCGTTTCGGTATAACCACCGCCTACATATGTACGGTTAAAGTTTTTGATGTTATCGGCCTCTGGCTTGTTACGGCCGGTAACCATATCATCACTGGCATTGATAAACCAGAACATCCCGCGACCGTAAAAATCCTCTGCATTGTAGAGTTCATACATTCCGCCTTCGGCTTTCAGGGCGTCTTCTTTAGTTTTCCAGAAATTCTGCGCCGATGGAGAACCTTCCGGTGTAATATCAAGCTGTTTTGTGCATGAAGAGAAAACAGCAAGGGCGGCAAATGCCATATATTTTAAATTCTTTTTCATTGTTGTTGTGATTATAAATTTACGCTTAAACCCAGGATAAAACTTCTGGCTTGAGGATAACGGCCAACATCCACTCCGTTGTTGTCCATTCCGATTTCGGGATCGAAGCCTGAATATTTAGTAATGGTGAAAAGATTGTTTGCCGTAGCATAAATCCTGACACCGCCTGTTTTTAACTTGTTAGCGATTGATTTTGGCAGGCTATAACCTAAGGTTACGTTGCGGATACGCAGATAAGAGCCATCTTCTATATAAAAATCAGAAGCTGCAAAGTTTCCGTTGGCATCGCTGGTTGAAATAATCGGCACTTTGCCACCCGGATTCTCCGGCGACCAGGCATCCAAAATACCAACCAGTTTGTTATAGGAAGGTCCGGAAGCACTATAAGTAGTACGTTTTACCGCATTAAACAACTTATTACCCTGAACACCCTGAGCAAAAATATTGAAATCGAAATTTTTATAACTTGCATTGAAACTCAATCCGTAAGAGAAATCAGGATAGGCACTGCCTGCAAAATACCGGTCTTTGCTATCAATTGACCCATCGCCGTTGATATCCACAAATTTAAAATCACCTGCTTTCGCATTCGGCTGAATTTTTTGTCCTTTAGCATTTTTATAGTTATCGGCTTCTGCCTGACTTTGAAAAATACCATCGGTTTTTAACACATAATAACTGTAGAGTGCCTGTCCAACCCTATTGGTCAACGGTGCAACCTCGTTACGGAAATTGGTGGACACCACCTGGTTTTCTATACCCGGTATAAGTTCTTCTATTTTGTTATTTACTTTCGTTAAAGTTGCGTTTACCGAGTAAGTGAAGGCTGCAACTTTATCGCTGTTATAAGTTAATCCTAGTTCAATGCCTTTATCTCTTACCTTACCTGCGTTAATGATCTGCGTATTTAAACCTGCCGTTCCAGGTAATGTCCTGGTCAGGATCATTTTATCTATTTCTTTGATAAAATAATCTCCAGTAAGATTGAAACGTCCCAATACCGCTACATCAACACCAAAATTGGTTTGTTTAGATTCTGCCCATGCTATGTTAGGATTGGCCAAAACCGTTTGAACATAACCATTTTGTAAAGTTGGTGTTTGTCCGAAATAACTTTGTGTCGGCATTAATAATGGATTAACCGCATCAGAGGTAAGTGTTCCTAAATTACCAAGAAAACCATAGCTACCTCTTAATTTCAGTTCATTTAACCAATTTACATCTTTAAGAAAATCTTCTTTGCTCATTACCCATCCAACCGAAGCCGAACCATAATTTCTGGTTCTGTTATTTTTAGAGAGCAAAGATGATCCATCACGGCGACCGATTAACGAGAACAGGTATTTTTCGCGATAGTTGTAGTTTGCCCTTAAAAACAGTGACGAAAGCGCCTGTGCATTATAACCGCTCGAAGAAGGCTGTATAACCGTAGCATTCATTAGATATCTATATTGTACTGATTCATCGTCAAAACCAGACCCTGATGAATATAAACTGCGGAGCTGTGTTTTTTGAAATGAATACCCTCCTGTAAGATCAATTTGATGATTACCAAAAGTACCTTTATAGTTTAACACTTGCTCTGTTAGTAAATCGCTGTTACGGTTACTGCGTTCCACTAAACTATTGCTCAATACCGGCTTTCCTACTTCAGGTCTTTTAGGTGTAAAGCTTTTAAAGGCAGCGTCTGTTTTGGTAATGCTTAAATTAGACCTGAAAGTTAAACCTTTGGCCAATTTAATATTAGCATAAGGATTAATTACCAACACATTTACAGGATTGTTGATATCAATACGCATTAAATCGGCAACAGGATTTACAATATCACCATAATCGCCGGCATAAGGTCCTGGCAAACCTGCAAAGCTGCCATCTGCATTGTAAGGTGTAGCATTTGTAGGATAATAAATGGCTGAAAGTAAAGCACCGGTATAATCGCTGCTGGTATTGGCACCATTGCCGTTGGTGCTGCTGTACGACAGGTTTTCGCCCACTTTTAGCCAATCGGTAACTTCGTGTTCGGTATTGATCCTGAAGTTGTAACGTTTGGTTTTGGTATTTAACACAATCCCTTCAGCATTACGGTAATTAAAACTGAGGTAATAGTTAGACTTTTCGCTACCGCCGTTTATCGCTGCATTGTAATCCTGTAATAATCCAGTTCTAAAAACCTCATCCATCCAGTTGGTGCGGGTAATCTGCCCGTCAGGATACTTTGCCGGATCAAAAGCGGGTAATAGATTGCTACCGCCATTTTTTGCGGCCGTAGCTGCCACCTGTGCGCGTTGTTGCGCATTTAAAGGTTCCAGCTTTTTCCATGCGCTTTGTTGGCCCAATTTAGCGTCAAAACTGATCTGCATTTTTCCGCTTTTGCCTTTTTTGGTGGTAATTAATACCACACCGCCCGAAGCCCTTGCGCCGTAAATGGCAGCAGATCCGTCTTTTAAGACTGAAATTGATTCGATATCATTAGGATTAAGCTGTGGCGTACCCGAAAATATAGAACCATCGATTACATACAGTACATTTTCTCCATTAATACCACCCGATCCGCGGATATTGATACGCGGTGCAGATGTTGGGTCGCCGCCCTCATTGGTCACAATCACACCGGGTGATTTTCCGGCCAATACCTCGCCAACACTGTTTAATGAACGTGAGGAAAGTTTATCCAGGCCAACAATACTAATTGCCCCGGTTAGGGTCTCTTTTTTCTGCGTGCCGTAACCCACAACTACAACATCAGCAAGTGTAGAGCGTTCTTCTTTCAAAACCATGTTAATGACCTGTTCATCGCCTACTTTTGCTTCCCTGGTCTGGTAACCGATCATCGAAAATGAAAGCACTGCGTCAGCACCAACTGCAATGCGATAAGCACCGTTTCCATCGGTAATGGTACCACTTTGTGTGCCTAATACTTTTACAGATACGCCCGGAAGTGCCAATCCTGTTGTATCTCTTACTATTCCTGTAATTATCCGGTCTGGTTTATTCATTACGGCGTTGTTTAAGATCACATATCCGCCTTTTTCCAGCACCTGCAAACCAAGTCTGTCTAAAAGCGACCTTACAGGCTCGCTGGTAAAATCGCCGCTTACCAACATATTTTTTTGTTGCAGCTGATCTGGATTATACACAAAACTGAGTCCGGTACGTGATTCGATTTCTTTGATGATCTCGGTCATCTTGCGGCCTTTACCTATAGTAAGGCTAACCCTGCTTTTCTCTAGTTTCTGTGCCATACCTGCCGAAGCGAGGATTGAGCTACAAAAAATGCAGAGAATTGTAAATGTTAAACATGAGTATTTCATGATCTTATAAAGAGCTGGTGTCCGCTTGGCGGAGGTTGTTTTCATTGCTTAATTTGTTTGATTTTGTTTTTGTAAAGCTTTATTTATGCTGGCTTTGCTGCCAGGAAGAGAGATTGCGGCACCTGGTCTTACCAGTAACCGTACATAATTCTATATCATATCCTTATCTCATCTGTATATTTTAAATGATTTATGATTTTTTGATGCATTGAACCTGAGGTGGTGCAGACTGCAGAGAATATCCAGAATCTCCTCCGGTGACTGTGTGCTGCTAAAAGATGCAGTTGTTTTAAGTTTGCTTAGAGCGCTATCGCTTAATAGAATTTTAATGCTGTATACATATTGGAGTTTAGTAACCACCTGATCAAGCGTTGCTCCATCAAAAGCAAATTTGATAACAGCAGATGTTTTACTTTTGCGGATGGCAGTACGACCGTTATTTTTATCATAAGTTAAAGACTCGTCCTTAACCAGCGTACCCAGTTCGCCTTTTGGATTGCTGACCGCAACTTTACCCGTAACCACGGCAACCTCAAGCTGTTTACTGGCCTGATAAGATTTTATTTTAAAAGAGGTACCCAAAACGCTAATGTTTACACCAGCACTTGTATGTACGGTGAATGGTCTTTTCTCCTGATGGGTAATATTGAAAAATGCCTCACCCTCTTCAAGTTCGATTTGGCGGCTGTTTGAAGCAAATATTTTAGGATAGCAGAGTTTTGCCGAAGGGCCTAATAATACAACCGAACCATCAGGCAAGATAATTCGCTTCTGCTGCGTAGCGCTGTTAATTACGGTTATCTGATTTTCAGACGGTATTTCACTATTCAGTTTCCAAATAACAACCCCCACTGTAACCATCAAGAGTACGGCGGCGGCAACCCTGATAAAAGATCCGAGTTTGAATACGCTGCCAATTGTTAACTTCCTGCGCATAGCAACCTGAAGTTGGGCAAACATTTGCGCACCTATTGCAGCTTTACGGTCGGCAGGTACAACCACATCTTTTACCTGGAGTGTGGCATACCACTCTTCAACCTTTTTTTGCTCTTGCGGACTTGCCTGCTCATCGAGATATTTTTGCAGCAGTTCCTTTGCCTGTTCTTCTGTCATTTAAATACATGTCAGTTGAAAAGCAGAATGGTACTAACCAAAAATGTTATCAGTAAATTAACTTTATGTTAAGCCAATCAATACAGTAATTAATATGATGTAAGACAGGCTTTTATTGAGCAATTTTAAAGCAGCGGAGAGCTGATTTTTTACAGTCTGAACCGAAATATCTAGTTCTGAAGCAATTTCTTTTATCGATTTATCTTGTTTTCTGCTCATTGAGAAAACCATTTGCATTTTTTCAGGCAGCAATGCAATGGCAGAATCCACTTCAAGATGAAGCTCCTTTAAAAGGAGTTTATCATCGGCAGCAATCGTCTCTTTTTCATCCAGTAAAGCACTAAGCGCTGTTTGATGCTGCGCTTTGAGTTTACCTGATCTGAAATAGTTGATCACTTTATATTTTACAGCGCCATGCAGGTAAGCCCCCAAACTGGAGGAGAGGTTAATCGTTTTATGATTTTCCCAAAGTGAGATAAAAATTTCCTGGGTAATATCCTGCGCAAGCGCTTCATCACCCGCCTTTTTGAGCGCAGCATCAAAAATATCTGACCAATATGCCTGGTAGATTTCCTCCATAGCCTGATGGCTTCCGCGCTGTAAAGATGAAAGTAAAGTTTCGCTCAAGGGATGCTGCTTTTTTCACAGCAAAGCTACCAGCTCCATATTCCCTTATTATTAACAAATCTTAAAGAGAAAATTTATCCTGAATGAGCTTTAACGTTTTTTTAAGGAACAACGTTATGTTACACCCTCTTCCTGATCTATTGGTTTTAAATATTATACTGTAACTGAAGAATAATTAAATGAACATGTTGATGAATACACATACCATGTGGTTAAAATCCAGGCGCTATAAACCAGCAAGGTGGATTTATTTCTGCTTCCTCTCCACTAAATACGCATGCCATAACAGCATGGTGGCAATAGTGCGATAAGGTTTAAATTGCTCTGCCACCAATGACACTTCCTCTTTACCCACTCCTGCTGACAAGCTTTTTACTTTCTTTAACGAGTTTACGGCAGCCAGATCTCCTATCGGGAAAATATCCTGATGGTGCAGCATAAAAATCAGGTAAATATCTACGGTCCAATCGCCAATCCCCTTAATCCTTTTAAGCCGGTTTCTTACGGTTAGGTCGTCCATTTTCTCCATTTCACTCAAAGACAATGTCCCGCTAACGATATTTTGGGCCAAATGACGAACATATTCCGTTTTTTGCCTGCTAAAATAACATTCCCTTAATTCCTGATCAGTGAGCAATAACATCCTTGCAGGAGTAACCTCATCAATTTTTTCTTTTAGTTTATTTATTGCGGCCAATGCCGAAGCCAGAGAAACCTGTTGTTCAAGAATAATATGCACTAACGATTCAAAAGTATTTGGACGCGACCAAAAGGGTGGATAACCATATCGATCCAAAATCAGTTGCAAATCCGGATGATGGCCACCTAACAAATCACAAAGTTGATGATAACTGGTCTGGTCAAATTTTTCGAACATAAAAATATAGCTATTTTAATATAATTTCGTTTCGGTTGGTGAGACAATGAACGATAGCATCCAATATAACCGTAACCCTATGCAATACAATTATTCATTATGGGAGCATGAGATTAATTTCAATCCCTAAGGTAACGGAAAAACCCCTATTTTAATCCCTTTTTAAGATGAGATGGTTACTTTTGTTAAATGCTAAAGATCGGAATAGCTGAAGACGACCCTAAAATTGCTGAACTGTTGAAGTCGGCACTCGAAGAAAATAATTATCAGGTACTTACCGTAGCCAATGGAATTGACGCGCTGGACATTTTTTTAAGGGAAAGCTTTAACCTGTTGATTATCGATGTAATGATGCCTGGCTTAAACGGCATCCAGCTTTGTAAACACCTCAGAGAAAATGCTTTACACACACCAATCCTCATGCTTACGGCAATGGGTACTATTGATGATAAAGTTACCGGTTTAGAGGCCGGTGCCGATGATTATCTCGTCAAACCCTTTCACCTGAAAGAATTTTTGGCCAGGGTTGCAGCCCTATTACGCAGACAGCCACCTGTTGAAAATAAAACAGATCATAAATTATATTTTGAAGATCTCGTACTTGATCGCTACAGCAAAGAGGTAAGCCGTGCGGGTAAACCGATCGAATTAAGCGCCAAAGAATTTATCCTGCTCGAACTTTTTATGCGCAACCCCAACCGTTTGCTCTCAAGACAATTTATAGCCGAGCAAGCGTGGGACATCAGTTTCGAAACCGGTACCAATGTAATTGATGTATACATTAATTTTCTGCGGAAAAAAATTGAAAAGGGTTTTGAACGCAAACTCATCCATACCAAAATCAATATGGGATACATCCTAAAATAGATGAAAATAAAGGACCGGATAGCACTATATTTTACGCTGATCAGCACTTCAATGCTCTTCGCCGTGCTTTGCACGGTATATTTTACCTTTATGAAATTTTTAGAGGCCGATTTCTTCGAACGCCTCACCGACCGCACCATGGTAACTGCTAAACTGTACCTTGAAGCAGATGAAATCAGTAGAGATGCATTAAATACAGTACGCCACAAATACCTTCAAAAATTGAACAGTGAAGTAATTCGCATTTATGATCAAAAAAACAGGGCCACTTTTATCGGCGATACGGCCCAATATTGGACCCCTGCCACCATTGATCAGGTACGGCGGAAAGGCCGTTTAAAATATACGGACGGTCAGCGACAGGTAGTTGGTATTTATTATAAGGATAACCAGGGCGACTTCGTTATCCTCGCTTCGGCCGACGACCAGGGCTCACACAACAGGCTCGACAAGTTGTTGAAGATCATGATTTTTATCTTTATCCTTATCTCGCTTATCGTATTATTATTGAGCAGGTGGATTGCCCAGAAAATGCTGAAACCGCTGCAAAAATTTATGCTCGAAGTAAAACAGGCAAGCGCTCAAAACATGCAATTTAGAGTAGAAGAACATAACAATAAGGACGAGATTAATCTCATTGCACAGAGTTTTAATCATTTAATGGAAGAACTCGAACAGGCTTTTATACTGCAGAAAACCTTTGTAGCCAATGCTTCACATGAACTTCGAACGCCCGTTACTCGGATTATGATGAACGCTGAACTTGCCCTATCAAAAGAAAGAGATCAGGCTGCTTATCAAAAAGTGATTATTTCGATGCTTGAAGATGCAGAAAAAATGGAACACATCATTACAGGTTTGGTGGCCCTGGCAAAAATGGATCTTGATCTGATCAATTCTCAACTTGCTCCGATCAAACTTGATGATCTGCTTGCTAAAATCCAAACCGAATGGAAGATGCAGAAAGGTCTTGACCTTAACATTGCCTATCAAAAGCCCATTAATACCAAACCTGAAATATTGGCCAATGCCACTTTGTTACAAATTGCCCTGGATAATATCATCTCAAATGCTTTTAAATTTTCCGATAACCAAGAAGTAAATATCCAGGTCGAAACTCGTAAAAACCATGTTTTTATCCACATCATAGATCATGGACAGGGAATTTTAGTTGATGATCAGGCAGATATCTTTAACCCTTTTTATACCCGTGCGAAAGAACATGGCCGGCACGGCGAAGGTATGGGGCTTTATATGTCTAAAAAAATTATCGATTTGCTTAAAGGCGAGATCACCATTAAAAATCCAGATCAGGGTGGCTGCACATTTACGGTTTCGCTCACGCTCATTTCGAATCCCGCTAACGATCGTTTCTAACGAGCGTTAAATAACATATCGTTTACAAACGATGAAACCGTATACCTATTCTTGCACTTTTTTGGAAACGAGTACAAACATGTCCGCAACTTTAATCCCCTTTTAAGCCCGATTTAATCCGCTTTTAATCTGGCAAAGATAGCTTTGCAGATATGATAAGGGTATTTTCATGGCTCATTCTTTTTTGGGCATTAACAGCCGCTACGGCTTTCGCACAGCGCGATACATTAAGCTTAAACTTAAACCAGGCGGAAAGCCTTTTTTTGAGGAATAATTTCGAGTTATTGGCCAGCAATTATGAAATTGATCAGGCAAAAGCAGAAATCATCACGGCTAAACTTTTCGAAAATCCCACACTGGAATACGAAAATCTTTTTTACAATAAGGACACCAAAAAATTCCTGCAAACCTCGTATGCCCACGGTCAATATTCCGGATCTATTTTTCAGCTGTTTAAACTTGCTGGCAAACGCAATAAGAATATCAAGCTGGCCCAAACCGGGGTTAAAATGGCCGAATACGAGTATTTTGACCTGATCAGAACCTTAAAGTTTGAACTCGTTAACACCTTTTACAAATCTTATTTTGCTGCACAATCTGTTAAAGTATATCAGGAACAAATCAGTTCTACAGCGCAGCTCGCGAAAGCTTATGATCTTCAGTTAAAAACGGGGAACGTTGCGGCGAAGGATGTAATCAGGATAAAATCATTATTGATCAACCTCAAAGCAGAACAGGCAGGGCTAATGAATGAACTGGAAGATTACTACAAAGATTTGAAGTTGCTCTGTGGCATTAATGCTGCAACCTCAATTACTTTGGTTTTAGATGAAGCAATGCTCAAATCACCTACTGTAGATAAAATTCCCTATCAGGCCTTACTTGATTCGGCCAGGGCAAACCGCGCTGACCTTAAACTGGCCAAAACCAACCTGCTTTATAACGAACGTAATTTAAAGCTGCAAAAAGCAATGGCCATTCCCGATATAGAAATTGGGCTGAGCTACGACCTTAAAGGAAATTATCCTGAAAAATACACTGGTTTAGGCATTAAAATCCCCATTCCGCTTTTCTCCAGAAACCAGGGTGAAATTAAAAAAGCACAGATTGGCATTACTGCCGCAGATGTAAATATTAAAAAGCAAGAAGCTCTGTTGGAGAATGAAGTATTTAACAGCTATAAAACTGCTTTACGCAACGAAAAACTATATGCAGAGATTGATCCTGCCTTTGGTACCGATTTTAATACACTGATTTCAGGCCTGATCAAAAATTTTAAGGCACGTAACATCAGCCTGATCGAATTTTTGGATCTCTATGATGCCTATAAAGAAAATACGCTTCAGCTCAATAAACTCCAATCCGAAAGAATGAGTACACGAGCTGAACTCAATTATGTAACTGGTTCTAATATTTTTTAAATAAAATTTCATGCAAAATCGCTATAAACACACTGTACTCATTGCTGCAACCAGTTTATTCTTTGCCTGTGGCGAACATAAAACGGCTGCACCAAATGATAAATTTTCCATTACAGATTCTTTGATCAACCGATTATTAATCGATACTGTACAACAGGCTAACGGTAAAACCGAACTGATGTTCTCGGCCAAAATCACCGCAAATGAGGAGCGCAGATCTGAACTTTTTCCCATGGTAAGTGGAACTGTAAACCGTGTTGGGGTAAGGTTAGGTGATCAGGTTTCGAGCGGACAAACACTGGCTACGCTCACCAGTTCTGAAATGGCAGGTTTTGATAAAGAAGTTATTGCCGCAAATGCCGAACTTAAAAATGCAGAAAGAGCGGTAAAACAAGCCGAACAACTTTTCCAAAGTGGTTTATCATCAGCAAAAGAACTTGAAGAAGCAAAAAATGACTATCAGATCAAAAAAGCAGAAGCAAAAAGAGCCAGTTCTGTATTAAAACTCAATGGAGGTAGCAGTACAGGATTGTATGCAATTAAATCGCCGATTAGCGGTTTTGTAATCGAAAAAAATGTTACGCAGAACATGCAGTTGCGTGGCGACAATGATAAAAGCCTGTTTACCATTGCCGATCTCTCCAACGTTTGGGCCATGATCAATATTTACGAGTCGGATATTTCGCGTGTTAAGGCAGGCGATGAGGTAAGTTTATCAACCCTATCCTACCCCAATAAAGTTTTTAAAGGAAAAATAGAGAAATTATACAACCAGGTTGACCAGGACAGCAAAGTAATGAATGCAAGGGTGGTGATCCCAAATCCAGGCTTTTTGCTCAAACCTGGTATGCTTGGAACGGTAAAGGTTTCGGCTAATTCATCTATTGATCTCCCGGTTTTAAACTCAAGGGCCGTAATTTTCGACGAAAACAAAAACTATGTGCTCGTTCTGGGGCAGGATCATAAAGTAAAAATCCAGGAGATCGAAATAGGGCGTAAAACCGCCGATAAAACCTACATCAGCAAAGGAGTGCAGGCCGGCGACCGCATTATTGCATCCAAACAGGTTTTCTTATTCGAAAGCTTAAAAACACAATAATTTCTTTTTATCACCCTAGATTTCAAAAATGAATAAATTCATAAAAAGCATTATCGGCTTTGCACTCAAAAATAAATATTTCATCTTTTTTGCCACATTTATCTTAATCGTTGGAGGTTATTTAAGCTTCAAACATACCACAATAGATGCCTTTCCCGATGTAACCAATACTAATATTACCATTATTACCCAATGGCCGGGCCGTAGCGCCGAGGAAGTAGAAAAATTTGTGAGCAGACCGCTGGAAATTGCCATGAACCCTACCGAAAAGCGAACTAGTATCCGGTCTTCCTCATTATTTGGTTTATCCATCGTAAAGGTAAGTTTCGAAGACGATGTAGATTACGCTGAAGCCCGGGTCCAGGTAAACAACCATCTTGATGAAGCCGATCTGCCTGAAGGTATCCAACCTGAAGTACAGCCACCCTATGGGCCAACCGGCGAGATTTTCCGTTATACTTTAATAAGCGATACAAAGTCGGTCAGAGAATTAAAGACCTTACAAGACTGGGTTGTCCAACGCGAACTCTTATCTGTTTCAGGCATTGCCGATGTAGTTAGTTTTGGTGGCGAGGTTAAAACCTACCAGATCACGGTCGATCCGCAGAAGGCCATTCAATATGGTGTAAGTGCAACCGAACTGTTCGAAGCAGTATCTAAAAGTAATATTAATGTAGGTGGTGATGTGATTGTGCAGAGCGGACAAGCCTATGTGGTAAGGGGCATCGGCGTGCTTAACAATATCGACGAAATCAGAAACGTAGTGGTTGACAACATTAATGGCACCCCTATCTATGTTAAAACCATTGCCGAAGTGGCTGAATCAGCTCTACCCAGATTGGGTCAGGTTGGGCGCGACAGGGATCCCGATGTAGTAGAAGGCATCATTGTTATGAGAAAAGGCGGCAACCCCAGCGAGGTCATTGCTAGGTTAAAAGAAAAGATCAATACCATCAACAGCACTGTTTTGCCTGATGATGTAAAAATCAAACCGTTTTACGACCGCGAAGACCTGGTTAATTACTCCGTGCACACGGTAATGGGCAACATGCTGGAAGGGATTTTATTTGTTACCCTGATTGTGTTTCTTTTCATGGCCGATTGGCGCACCACCTTAATCGTTTCGATTATTATTCCATTGGCCTTGCTTTTTGCTTTTATCTGTCTTAAATTAAAAGGTATGCCGGCCAATCTGCTATCCATGGGTGCTATCGACTTCGGGATTATTATAGACGGTGCCGTGGTGATGGTTGAAGGAATCTTCGTCGTATTGGATGCCAAGGCAAAAAAACTGGGCATGGAAAAGTTCAACAAAATGAGCAAGCTCGGTTTTATAAAAAAAGCCAGTCTCGAAAACGGAAAGGGTATTTTATTTGCTAAACTGATCATTATTACGGGTTTGCTACCCATTTTCACTTTCGAAAAAGTTGAAGGTAAGATGTTCTCTCCATTGGCGTGGACCTTGAGTTTTGCCTTATTGGGTGCGCTAATTTTGACCTTTACCCTGGTTCCTGCCATGGCCAGCGTACTTTTGAAAAAAAATGTGAAAGAGAAACACAATATCTTTTTAGAGTGGATTACCAAAGCAACCCTCAAATTTTATGATAGCTGCTTCAAAAAAAAGAAACTTGTTTTTAGCATCTCTATTATTGTACTGCTATCAGGTGCGTTCAGTTTTAATTTTTTGGGCACCGAATTTCTTCCCAGTTTAGATGAAGGTTCCATTTATGTCCGTGCAACCGGACCTTTGAGTATTTCGCTGGATGAAACCAAAAAACTTTCAAACGAAATGAGGAAGATCTTTTTAAGTTTTGAGGAAGTAAAACAGGTAATGTCGCAAACTGGCCGTCCGAACGACGGGACAGATGCAACTGGTTTTTACAATATGGAATTTCATGTTGATATCTATCCCCGGAAAGAATGGAAACGTAAGCAAAGCAAAGAACAGCTGATTGAACGCATGCAGGAAAAATTAAAAAGCTTTCCGGGCATCAGCCTCAATTTTTCGCAACCCATTTCTGATAATGTAGAAGAAGCGGTTTCAGGCGTAAAGGGATCCATTGTGGTGAAATTATTTGGCGAGAACTTTGAATATATTGAACAGGAAGAGGAAAAAATAGAAAATATCTTAAAAACAATTGAGGGTATTGAAGATTTGGGTATTTTAAGGAATCTTGGTCAGCCCGAACTGCAGATTAACCTTGATCAGAAAAAAATGGCCTTGTATGGCGTAAGCACAGCAGATGCCAATGCAGTAATCGAAATGGCCATTGGCGGTAAAGCTGCTACACAGATTTACGAAGGTGAACGCAAATTCGACCTCATTATCCGTTATCCTGAAGATTTTCGAAATGATGAAAGTTCGATCAGCAAATTACGCATTCCTACCCTATCAGGTTCTAATGTTCAATTAGGCGAAATATCAAGCATTAGTAAGATTACGGGGCCAAGTATGATTTACCGTGATAAACATAAACGGTACGGCGCCATCAAATTCTCGATCCGCGGCAGGGATATGGGAAGCGTAATTGCCGAAGCACAGCAGAAAGTAAATGCCAAAATCAAATTGCCGCAAGGTTATCAGCTGGAGTGGGCCGGCGATTTTGAAAACCAGCAAAGGGCTATTGCCAGATTATCAGAGGCTGTACCAGTAAGTTTATTGCTTATATTTTTTATTCTCTTTGTACTTTTCGGCAATATTAAAGATGCCTTACTGGTATTGAACAACGTTCCATTTGCCATGATTGGTGGCATATTAGCATTGTTGGCCGCTGGTGTAAACTTTAACATCTCGGCCGGAATTGGTTTTATTGCATTATTTGGGATCTGCGTGCAAAATGGTGTAATTCTTATTACCCGTTTCAAAACCAATATTGCAGAGCTGAAATACCATCCGCACTGGACTTTTACCGATGCCATGCGTGATGGAATTGCCAGCAGGTTCAGACCGGTGCTGATGACGGCTTTAATGGCCGCTATAGGGTTGATGCCTGCAGCGCTTTCTACCGGGATCGGTTCAGAAGCTTCAAAGCCATTGGCCATTGTCGTAATTGGCGGATTGATTACCAATACATTATTTAATCTATTTGTTTATCCGATCGTATTTTATTGGTCGTATCGCAAAAAAGCAGATAAAATGATACCGGTACGGATCGATGATGGAAAAATGTAAAGGATGATGTCATCTACAAGCGATTTATCATGGTGAGCAATGATAAATCGCTAAAAGGTATTCACTTTTCGGTCGACGAGGAAAACTGCTAAGATTATTTGAGTTTACATTTAAAATTGGGAAATAAACGTGTTATAGAATTGCAGATTGCTCCCTATAAGCTAATGGTTATCAATACTTCAAAATACTTACCTTTCACCCTGGCACAGAGCGATGCTTTTTCTGCATACGTATGAAATAACCTTTGCCTGGTATTTTCAAGCCCCGTATGAAAGCCGGTATCATTCAAGCCTGTGTTAATCAGGTTACTGGTCTGGATGCTAAAGATACCATCCTCCAATTTTACAATAATTTTTCCGGTATCTTCAGGCTGGCTCAGGTTTCCATGTTTAACCATATTTTCCGTCAGGCTAAGCAAGAGTAATGGAATAACCTCTACTGCTATGATTTTATCATCATAAACAAAATCTATAAATAAGTCAGGCTGTTTTATTCTGCAAAGTCGCAGGAGGTTTTCAACTTGATGGATTTCCGCTTCAAGCGGCATAATTTCCGGACCGTGTTCGCATTCCAAGGCGTAGCGCATCAGCTTAGAAAGATACCGGACTGCTTCTGCAGCGCGGGGTTCGCTTTTATGTGTGCTATTGTGAATATAGGTTAAGGTATTAAACAAAAAATGTGGATTTATTTGTGCTTTCAGGTAAGCATTTTTAGCATTTGCAAGTTCAAGTGTCATTTGCTTTTGCTTCAACATCTCTTCAATTGCTTCTTTTTCCAGTTCTACTGTCCGCTGTTTTTGTTGGATATAACTTTTAATAAAATAATAAGCAGTAGAGAACAATAAGAAATAGATTCCCCGCCATGTTGTTACGGATAAATATTTCCAGTTTACAGTGGTTAGGTTATCAAAAGAAATTATAGCTGTTTTTGAAAGAAAACGATCTGCAAAGTAAGCAATAATGGTGTGCAACAAAATTTCAATTGACGTAAATATAATGATGCTTAAATAAGCAGGCCTTTTAAGTCTCAGATTTCTGGCTAATACCAATTCTGCATGAACGTAGAAAAGTACAATATTAATAATGTAATGAATGCAATAATTTAATATCGGCGACCTTATTTTAAGAATTAACGAAACCAATATATATTCATAAAGAATGAAGGTGGCCCATGATATAAGGTGCCAGCGATAATTTTTTAGCCAGTTTTTCATTTTTTTTGTTAAAAATCGGTTTCACAACAGTCAACGACTGCTTAGCGTAATGTAGTCTTTTCGCAGTTTTGGCGGAGCTAATTTTCGTCTATGAAAACAATAATAGACTTAAAATCGACCCGGAAAACTGCATTTGTTTTCCGTTCACAAAAAGCTGCAGGTATGCGCTTTTCAAAGAGTGATCCAACAACCAGTACGATTACGGCAATTACAACATTAACAAGCCAATCAGATTTACAAATGTTGGTCCCTTAAACGTTTTGAGACCAGGGTTTGGTCTTCAATAAACCTCATAAATGCCTCTTTGTATTGTGGGGTCATAAGCACTTCGTACTTTCCAAGGTCGATTTTGTGCCCATTGATCTCCTTTACATAGGCGGTATTGATAATATATGATTTGTGGACACGATAGAAGTGTCCATTCTCCTGAAGTTTTTCTTCCATCTCCTTAATGGTCATATACACCGAATAATCATTTGTCGGAGTATAAATATGTACATGATTATTAGATCCCTGCAGATAGATGATGTCTTTCTTAAGTACTTTGGTTAATCTGCCACGCTCGCCGTTTGTACGCAAGAAAAATGCACCTTCATTTTCTTTTGCAATATGCTGTGCATCATAACATTCCGAAAGCACTTCATTAACAACTACGGCAAAATCCCCCATATTAAAAGGTTTTAACAGGTAATGTTTTGCCCTAACTTTAAATGCATCCAGTGCAAATTCCGGATAGGATGTGGTAAAAATAATATTGTGCGATTTGTGCTTAAGGTTATCGGCAAGCTGTAGACCCGACAGTGCAGGCATATCAATATCCAAAAAAATTAACTGCCTATTGCTTTCAATACTGATTTCGCTAAGTGCCTCTACTGGTTTAGTAAAGATTCGGTTTATCTTCAATCTTGGCATTTCTACAATATAATCTTGCAAAATATTAATGGCAGTAGGATCATCGTCAACGATGATACATGAGACGGAGTTTTTCATCAAGATCGGTTTAAATTAGATAAAGGCAATTTAATAAATTATCCTTAAATCGGATAATAAAAAGAGTAGATATCGCAACAGCTATAAGCCAAAATACCTTAATGAAATTTATATTTAGATCAAGATTTATAGAACAGATACCATTCTTAAAAGCGGCTACACAGGTTTATTGCAGCCATAGAGAAAAAATTTGCTGGCGGTAATGCAGAGATGAAAAATTGTGAGTCAACAACCAATCAGTATTTTCAACTTCTTTTAATCTGAACACAGTGAAGAGCCGGTAAAATGTTACCGCTACCCCAACTATTCTGCTGAACTAAAGCCTAGAAGGATAGCCGTATTGCTTAATTTATTCCCCTTTTAATGTATCTGGTAAGATTATACAAATGACATCCCAAAAGTAAATTTAGCGGAATTAAAATTAATTTTGGTTCAAAAGTTATTTACTTCAAATCCTCTATAACTAAGCATTTCGGCATTGTGTGAAACAATTAGCCGAAGATTTAATCTTGCTATAATTTCTTTCGCCTGAGTGATGTTTCGGTGTATATCGTTTATCCCTCTAATCTCGATACCACTTGGCATGAGTTTAAATTTGCTAGGCTCAAACTTGTCAATAAACCGTTGTAAATCGGGACTAACTTTTACCTGATTGTTTTGCATAATTAATTTAGTTCTATGGCCGCAAAGCAACGTAATGTGTTTTAAGTTATCACTATATCAATATTAACTTATTAACAAATGTTAGTCTGGGATTACATTCAAATCGGTGCCTCTACATTGAAAACCGGAGTATTCCAGGCAAAAAATAGCTAATTAAACAAATTTCTGCTGATGTAAACATGATAATCGCTTAACCTTGAGATGACGTATGCCTGATATTTTTGTGTAAAGAACAGCTCATGCGTACCACGAAAAGACTGAGCAAACTCCGGTATTATTTCTTTACTGCGATATCAATACTGCTGTTGGCACTTACTTTTAATTTTAGCTTTTCCAAAACAGATGGATTCATTATTTTAAACAGGTTTCACCCAATATGGCTCGATACTTTTTTCAGGTATTTCACCAATCTTGGAGATGGCTTAATCAGTATCCTTGTAGCAGCCATTCTGCTTGCAGTTCGAAAAAAGAAAAAAGCAATGACCGTTGCCCTTGCTTACACTTACTCGGGCTTGATTATTCAGATCGCCAAGAGAGTATTTCACATGCCACGGCCTAAATATTTTTTTGAGCAGACATTATTTCACTATACTCATTTTGTAGAGGGCGTAAGCACGCATAATCAAAATTCTTTTCCTTCAGGGCATACCGCATCTGCTTTTGCATTAGCCACAGTATTGGTTTTAATTTTCAAGAAAAAGAAAATATCTTTTTATTGCCTGTTTTTTGCCTTTTCAATCGGTTATTCACGTATATACCTGGCGCAACATTTTCTTATTGATGTAATTTTTGGTGCAGTAACTGGTATCACATGCGCAATTGCGGGCTATTACCAGGTATACGACCTTAAGCTTTTCAGATCGGCTAAGCTAAACAAAAGATATAAACAGTTTAAAATCGCCAATCAGTCAATTCCTATCTAAGTGAAAGAAATACCCTTTAAATTATGGCTATTTATAGCGGCAATGGCTGTAATCAAAGTGATTATAGCCTCAGTAACAGCGCTTGGAAATGATGAAGTATATTATTGGACATACGCTTTAAATCTGCAGTGGAATTATTTTGATCATCCTCCATTTGTAGCCTGGTTGATCAGAACAACAACAGCAAACTTATCTATCCACAGCGAATTGGCGGTTCGGCTGGGCGCCATAATATCCTCTACTATAGGCACTGTAATCGTATTTAAAACGGGAAAACTCCTACGAAATAACCGTGTCGGCTGGTTTGCCGCTTTACTTTATTCTTCGTCTTTTTATTGCAGCATCATTGCCGGAACATTTATTTTGCCCGATAGTCCGCAAATGGTTTTCTGGCTGTGGAGTATCTTTTTATTGCTTAAAATTATCAGATCCACCGGGCAAGGTTTACCTACTTTAAGCCTCTGGTGCTGGTTTGGGTTAGCGGCAGGACTTTGCATGATGTGTAAGATCCATGGTGTTTACTTATGGGTGGGCATGATCCTGTTTGTGCTTTTTAGCGATAGAAAACTATTGGTACAAAAGGGCATCTATATTTCTGCACTAATTAGTTTGATGATAGTATCTCCTCTGATCATCTGGAATATCCGGCATCATTTTATTACCTATACCTACCACAGTAATCGGGTTAGTTTATTCCATGCCGGCATCAACCCACTGGCTTTTGCCAGAGAAATTGGCGGACAACTATTCTACAACAATCCCATTATTTTTTTTCTGGCCTGGGTGGCGGTTTTGAGTTTCATCAACACCAAAAATCTTTTCCTTAAGAGCGAAATCAAACTTTTATTATTTTGCTCACTACCACTTATTGTTACGCTTATTTTTCTTTCCATTTTTAGAGATACCCTGCCCCATTGGTCTGGCCCGGCATATAGTTGTTTAATATTTCTTTCTGCATTGAAACTTGAATCTTTTAACGATAAAAAAATAAAAACGATTATTGGTGCAAGCATACTGTTTTTCCTGTTCGTGGTAAGTGCAGGTCTCTTCACTATTAATTTTTACAAGGGTACATTTTCAACACAAACAGGAGCCCTCAGTTTGGGCGCCGGCGATCCCACATTGGATTTATACGGCTGGAAAGAAACAGGAAAGATAATTGATTCTATTTATCGACTGGATAAACCATTAGAAAAGAATAAAAAAGTTCATACCATTGTGATCACAAAGTGGTTTCCTGCTGCCCATTTAGATTTTTATGTCTGCAGGAAAACTGGTTTGCATACTTATGGCCTAGGAGAAATATTCGATCTTCATCAGTATTACTGGTATAACCCAAGCAAGCCAAAATTGGCTGTTGGCGACAATGCATATTATATTATACCCTCTAATCTTTACGACGAAAACAGCATCAACTTCATTAAATCCCAATTTCAGAGTTGTTCACTACCAATCATTCTCCCTATTTTCAGAAATGGAGCCGTATGTAAAAATATTTTATTGTTTAAGTTAAATGGCTATAAAAAAAATAATGCATCCGTAATTACAGCTAACAAATAACGTTTAAATCTAATTGCACCTGAACCGAAAATGAAATAAATTAGCAAAATGAACTAACGTCGATCAGAATAGCTGACAACGAACCTTTTCCCTAAAAACATGATGCCCAATAACAAAGTATATCTATTCAGCTCGCTCTTCATTGTAATCCTATTCAGCTCTTTATCTTCAACGGGACAGATTGTACTTCAGGATAAAAAAGATCATGTAGAAACCAAAACATTTTCTCAAACCGATTCCGGCACACTGAAGTTAGATATCTATTACCGTGGAAAAATAACAGACACTAAGCCAACAGTACTTTTTATTTTTGGCGGTGGTTTTGTAATGGGGCGCAGAGACAGCAAATTATTTGACCAGTACTTCAACACGTTAATAGCCAATCAATATAAAGTGGTTTCAGTTGATTATCGATTGGGCCTTAAGGGAAAGAAATTTCCCAGTCCGTTTAATACTTCTAATTTAAAAGCCGCAATCGATACAGCCACAACTGATGTTTTTACGGCAACAGCCTATCTCATCAAAAATGCGAAAGAACTTGGTATTGATACTTCAATGATTATCCTGTCGGGATCAAGCGCGGGCGCGATCACGGCACTGCACGCCGATTATAACAAACGGAATGCTACCGCATTATCAACCAAATTACCCAGAAATTTTCAATATAAAGGCGTAATCTCTTTTGCAGGAGCCATATTAAGTTATCAAGGCGCACCAAAATATGCTATACCGCCGGCACCAACGATGTTTTTCCACGGCACGGCCGATAAACTTGTGCCTTATAACAAAGTGAGATTGCTTAACAGGGGCTTTTTTGGTTCTAAATATCTTGCTAAAACTTTTAAAAAGAATCACTATCCGTATTATTTCCAGTATGTGCAGGATATGGGGCACGAAATAGCGGGTTCTCCAATGACTGAGAACTTACCTGATATCTTATGGTTTATAGATCATTACATTTTGAAACAAAAGCGTTACTTTATGGAAGTGGACTTTAAAGATGCAGACAAAAAACCAACATTTAACATTCCACCTGCTTTAATAAAGAGATAGCGTAAATCAGAAATAGTAACAGTTATTTTTCCAGTTGCAGTACTGCAACGACAGGCAGGTGATCTGAGGCATAACGTTCAGGAACAACCTCATGGGAAACCACTTTAAATGGATTTCCGGTTTTAAACCCGATATGATCAATTGTTTTTCCTGGATTGATCGCTGGAATGGTAAAACTACAATCACTACAGATTCTGGTAAAATTCGAATCAAATATCCTGATGCTTTCCGAACCTGGATCGGCATTTAAATCACCTGCAAGGATTAGCGGTAAGGTTTCTTTTGCCGTTAACCGGTTAAGCTCCTTAGCCTGAAGAATCCGGTTCTCTTCAGAACGTTGTGCATCAAGATGGGTAGAAGCAAAACGGATAAATACTCCCTTGGCAATTTCTGCCGTTGCAATAGCCAAAATCCTTTGCTCTGCCTTGGCATCGTTGTTTTTAGGCAGCATAAAAGTCTGTTGCGCAGATAAAGGAAAGCGTGATAAAATGGCTACACCGTAGTCGCCCCCATCATGGTCAATCGCTTTACCAAAATAAAAATTCATCTTCAACTTTGTCGCCAATAAAACAGCCTGGTTAATATTTCCCGATCTTTTGGTATTCACATCTACCTCTTGCAAGGCTACGAAATCTGGTTTTTGCTGTGCAATCGCTTTGACAATGGCATCAACATCGATAACACCTTCTTTCGCTTTTGATGGCGGATTGCAATGGTGGATATTGTAAGACATGACACGCAATACCTTATTGCGCTCTGATTCAACCTGCTGATTGACTTTAGGTGAGCAAGCACCTAAAAAACAAATACTTAATATTAAAAAATAGTATAATTTAATGTTGCTTGAGCCCATAAATAGAAGGTTTACTTCTTTAGTCTTTAAATTCTGGATGATCTACCTTACCTTAGTTTTCATTTGCTCCGGTTTCTCCGGTTAGGATTCGTTCCATCTCAATCATCATCTGCTCCGCCAACCGTTGTTTAGCTTGCAATTTCATTAAGTAAGCATCTGCAAATGTCACTTCAAGCTCTTCCATTATAAAGGCATACTTTGCCTTAAGTTCTATAAGATCGATTTGAAGCTTTTCTGACAGATTTTGCATAACACAAAGCTAAAAAAAGCGAGACGAATTCCAGATTAACCAACCGTATTTTTTCCCTTTTTGAAAAATAAAAAAATACAATCTTTTAAAACAATCCCGTTGTTATCCCGTTTATAGATTGATTCCGGGGTGGTTTCCGGAATAGATTTGTTTGGTTAGTTGATTAGGGATCACGCTCGTTGTGAATCCCTTTTTTTTTACAAAACTGTCTGTCAGTCGATTGGGAAAGAAAATATTTCTAAATTCAATCTTATAAATCAAATACAATGGAAGAAATCAGATGGGGTATTATCGGCTGTGGAGATGTGACCGAAATTAAAAGCGGACCTGCTTTTAATCAGGTGAAAAATTCAAAATTAGTTGCAGTAATGCGTCGGGATGGTGCCAAAGCTGCTGACTATGCCAAACGGCATCAAGTGGCTAAATGGTATGATGATGCCATCCAGCTGATCAGGGATCCGGAGGTTAATGCGATTTATATTGCTACCCCACCCTTGCAACACGAGGCTTACACGATTGAAGCCTTAACCGCCGGAAAGCTTGTATACGTAGAAAAACCAATGACCTTAGATGCTGCATCTGCTCAACGCATGACGGATGCAGCCCATAAATTAAATGTGAAGCTTTGCGTTGCCCATTACCGGCGGGCTCAACCCATGTTCTTAAAAATCAAAGAACTATTGGCCGGACAGGTCATTGGCGATATCCGTTTAGTCCGATTAAAAATGCTCCAATCGCCGAACACCTCGCTTATTGCAAAAAGTGCTGACAACTGGCGGATTAACCCAGCCATTTCTGGCGGTGGTTTATTTCATGATCTGGCACCACATCAGCTAGACCTCATGACTTACTATTTCGGTCCTGTAAAAAATACCAGCGGCATGGCGGCAAGGCAACAGGAAGATGCTGAAGTAGATGATCTGGTTATGGGCAATATACTTTTTGAAAACGGGGTGGTTTTCAGTGGCAACTGGTGTTTCTCAGTAGCGGCACAAGATCAGGCCGATAGTTGCATCATATACGGCGCGCGCGGTCAGATCAGTTTTCCAGTGTTTGGCAACAAATTTACGGTTACAACCAACCAAAAAACCGAAGAATATGTATTTGAGCCTTTAAAACATGTGCAACAACCCATGATTGAGAAAGTAGTTGATTACTTTTTAGGCAAAGGTCAAAATCCATGTAGCGGTGAAGATGCATGGGTTACCATGAAATTAATGGATGATTTTACCAGGAAGTAAAGCGAATACATCTGATACCATACGATTGTAATCCGCTTTACTGTATTAACATTTATTGATTCAGATAATTCTTATCAACCGATATTAAATATTAAAACAGCTGTAAGAACTCAAATAATAACCACTTCGCATATTAGCTGCAACCCTTTTGGAGGGAACTTACTATGAAATCGGCCTAAAGTTTGGAAAGCAAAAGTTTTACCGAAGCCCTTTTTTGATAGTTAGGATCGAAATGTACATACTTAATTTTACCTGTACGATCAATAATATAAGTTGCAGGTACTGGCAGCGTATGCCGGGTATTTCCGTTGTTTTCTTCTAAATTTATTCCATAGCCCTTGTATTTGGTAAAGGTTGCTTCATCCATCATAAAGTTAACCTGATAGGCTTTCATAATCTCATCATCCTTATCTTGAAGGATAGAAAAGCCTGCGCTTGTTTTTTTTATGGTTTTATCAATGTTTTCTTTTGTTTCGGGTGTAACACCGATAACATAAACATCTTTGTCAGTTAACAAGTTTAAGGAGTCCTGAAGTTCTTTAATGTGTTTATTGCAGTAGGGACACCACTGACCACGATAGAAAAACAATACCACATTGCGGTGCGCTTTAAGAGCATTCTTCAAAGTTACTATTTTGCCGTTTTGATCTACTCCGGTGAACACAGGAGCTTTATCTCCCGCTTTTAAACCTTGCTGTGCCTTTGTTTGCAATGTTAAAACAACAGCTAAAGCTGTAAATAAGATAATTCTTTTCATTTTGTCTTTATGTTTTAGCTCTTAGTCGAACGAGCAGCATTAACCTTACAGCGAAAATTAATTTTTATTGATTTCTTTTTCAATCTTATCCTTTAATATTTTTTTAAAGGTTTCATCAAGTTTAACATCACTGTTTTCAAAGTCAGAAAACACCTTGTTAATCAATATACTCTGCCGCTGGTAAATTTTGCATACCGAACAACCTTTCAAATGTACATGCAATTGTAGTGTTTCAGCAGCAGTGATTTTTCCAGCAATTCTTTTTTCGATCAAAAAAGTGGCCTGTTTACAGTTATAAATTATATTCCTTAGCGCGCTCGTCATATCAGTTCCAATTTTTTTGAAGGCAGGCCCTCAGGTTAAGTTTGGTGCGGTGCATGATCACCCAAAAATTAGCATTTGTAAGCTTCAATTCGTTACAAATCTGCTCCGAAGCAAGATCGTCCATGTGTTTCATTGAAAACACTGAAAACCATAACCCTGGAAGTTTAGCCAAACATTTATTCAATACAAATCCTAGTTCTTTCATCATCAAAGGGTTATACATCTCCAAACCAAATGCCCTCGGATAATCTTTTTCGGTCCAATGCCCTGATTCAGCATCAAAAAAATCCTTCAGTTCACCTTCAACATCCATTTCTCTTAAATCTTTTACACTACTACTTGAACGTTTTCTATAAAAATCGGCTATTTTGTTTTTAAGAATAGCCGTTAGCCATGTTTTCTCCTGACTATTGCCTTCAAAACCGTCTAATCGCTGCAGAGCTGCCAAAAAGGTGTCCTGAACTAAATCTTTAGCCACCTCTTCATCTCTTATTCTCGATATGGCGAAGCCATACAGGTAATCAGCATATTTTTCTACCCAGCTTATTGGGTCTGAATGAAGGCACTTTTCTCCAAATTCCTGGTCCGTTTTGTTTAGCATGTTCTCGTATTATCTCATTATAAATATACTGCTTAATTGGTTAGTCGCATGAAATCAAATGTCCTTACAAATTATTTTATGTTTTTAGAAAATGAGCTTAATTAAATGAGCCGAATAAAAAATTAAAAAAAATCCACCCGATTTAAAGTAATTTCTAAAGTTGTACGTCTACTGCCAATAACAAACCTAAAAACTTATCTATATGATAGCCGTTTTCAAAACAAATGTATCGACTGATAGCGAGTTAAACACCATCAGCCCACTACTGAACAGCCATTTCAAAGAAATTAAGTGGAACATTGATTTGTGGGATGCCGACAAAATCCTTCGGGTAGATTCACCAAAAGATTGGACTAAAGAAATCACCGAACTTTTTAACAGCATTGGATTGCATTGTATCAACCTGGAAATTTTTCATTCAGCGCCTTTTTAACCACGTCATTCAAAATAAGAACACTTTATTCATCAGTCAGATGGTAACATCTGACTGCACATATATAGCCATTTCAGGGCAATCCGGATTAAGTTGAATGATCAGTCAGAAGGTCACATCTGACTGCACAGTTGCCCAACCACCACTTTAAGTATTATATCTTTCCTTTTACATTTAACCATTTGTAATAGATTATCATTAATTTGCCTTTTCCACGGCATCAATCCCTTATGAAAGAAATTACCGATATTATAAAAGCGTATCAAAAAGCGATCAAGGAAGGAAAAAGCACTGCGCTCGCAACGGTAGTTAAGGTAGAGGGCTCTGCTTACCGCAGGCCAGGTGCAAGGATGCTCGTTACCGAGGATGGCCAGTTGACAGGAGCCATTAGCGGCGGTTGCCTTGAGGGCGACGCGCTACGCAAAGCACTTTCGGCAATAGTACAACAGGAAAACAAGCTTGTTACTTATGATACGACTGATGAAGATGATGCCAAATTTGGCGTTCAGCTGGGCTGTAATGGTATTATCCATATCCTGTTCGAGCCTGTTACAGAGGTGGATGAATTGAATCCAATTGCCATTTTAACGGCCTTGCAAAGCAAAAGGGAAAGTGCCGTACTGGCAACTTTTTTTTCGCTGGGAGATAGGTTTCAATTGGGTACCGGAATGCTTTTTAGAAATGAACCTGTTCTTTCTAAAATTCCAACTTCAAT
Source organism: Pedobacter suwonensis (assembly GCF_900111825.1). Lineage (GTDB taxonomy): Bacteria > Bacteroidota > Bacteroidia > Sphingobacteriales > Sphingobacteriaceae > Pedobacter > Pedobacter suwonensis. Next base: position 268,508 of record NZ_FOJM01000005.1, on the reverse strand, counting down.
AAGCGATAAAGTAATCGGAGATATTGAAGCTGTTTTTGAAAATAAAACTTCAGCATTTAAGGTTTATGAACAGAATGATCAGCAAACTGATGTCTTTTTGGAATTTATAAAACCACCCATTTCATTAATAATAGCCGGTGCGGGTAATGACGCACAACCTCTTGCCGAAATGGCTTATCTGTTGGGTTGGGAAGTAACCGTAATCGATGGCAGATCAACACATGCTACGCCGCAACGTTTTCCAAATGCAATCAGAATTTTGGTAAGTAAGCCGGAAAGCATACTGTCTCATACTCAGATAGACGGGCAAACCGCTTTCGTATTAATGACACATAATTACAATTATGACCTTGAGCTACTTAAATATCTGTTGGATACAAAAGCAACATACATTGGTACCTTAGGCCCAAAGAAAAAGCTGCTCAGGATGCTCGATGAACTGGATTTAGCAACACCTGAAAACGAAACCCGGGTACATGGTCCAATTGGACTGGATATTGGCGCAGAAACTGCAGAAGAAATTGCCATTTCTATCCTCGCAGAGATTAAATCTGTTTTTTCAGGTGCTTCGGCCATGTTTTTAAAAGAGAAGAAGAAACCGATCCACGTCTACGATAAAATGTAACCAGGCATTGAGAACGGGCATCATCATATTGGCAGCCGGCAGTTCCTCACGTTTGGGGAAACCCAAACAGCTCTTGGATTACAATGGAAAAACACTCCTGCAAACGGTAATTAATGAGGCTTTAGCAACAGACTGCAAACCTGTTATTGTTGTTTTAGGCGCATACGCACAAGAAATAGCTGACCAGCACAGGCATAACGGAATTAACGTGGTTATAAATCAAAGCTGGAAAGAAGGAATGGGATCAAGTATTGTTGCAGGCCTGTCAACGATCGTCAAAAATAATAGCGAAATAGAAAGTATTATTATTGCTGTGGCCGATCAGGCTTTTATAAAAAAGCGTAACTTTAATAACTTAATCGCAAAGCAAAAAGAAACAGGCAAAAAGATTATTGCCAGTTCATATAACGAAACAATAGGCACACCTGTTCTTTTTAAAAAAGATTACTTTGAAGCGCTTTTATTGCTCAAAGGCGCAGAAGGAGCAAAAAATATATTAAAACAATATTCAGAAGATCTGGAAACAGTGGTTTTTGAGCGAGGGGGAATTGATATTGATACAGAAACAGATTATAACCATTTAATTAGCCGGCGATGATAACAGATTCTTATGGAAGAGTACACAACTACCTGCGGATATCGCTCACCGATAACTGCAATTTTCGCTGTTTTTATTGCATGCCTGAAGAAGAATACGATTTTACGCCTGCCTCACGGTTAATGCAGACAGACGAGATCATCAAACTGGCGGAAATTTTCGTGGCCCATGGCGTAAAAAAAATCAGGCTTACTGGTGGCGAACCTTTGGTGAGAAAAGATGCAGCCCAAATTATTGCGGCGCTGGGTAAACTTCCGGTCGAACTGGTGATGACCACAAACGGCACCCGCATTGCAGAAATGTTGCCTGTACTAAAGGCAGCAGGTATTAAAACCGTTAATATCAGTCTGGATACCTTACAACCTGAAAAGTTTTTTATGATTACAAGACGGGATGTCTTTCATCAGGTACGCAGCAATATCGAACTGCTTTTACAGCATAAAATCAAGGTAAAAGTAAATATGGTGGTGATGAAAGGACTCAACGATAATGAAATCAACGATTTCATCGGTTGGACCAAATTTAATCCGATCCAGGTCAGGTTTATTGAGTTTATGCCTTTTAGTGGTAACAAATGGACGAGTAACCAGATGTTTGCTTTGGATGAAATACTGGCTGTAATAGAACAGGATTTTTCGGTATTACCTGTTAAAGGAGATGCCCACGATACGGCCAAAAGCTTTATGATTCCCGGCCATGAGGGTTCTTTTGCCGTGATCAGCACCATGACTCATCCTTTTTGCAGTAGCTGTAACCGCATGCGCCTGACAGCGGATGGGAAACTGAAAAACTGCCTTTTCTCGGATAACGAAACCGATTTGTTAACTGCATTGCGAAAAAACGAAGATGTAATTCCGTTAATTCAATCGGCTATTTGGAGCAAAAAGGAAGCATTGGGCGGACAAATGGTAAGCGATTTCAAAAAAATTGATGCAACGACCATTCAAAACAGAAGTATGATTACCATTGGAGGATAACATTTTCATGATTAGCGTTAAAGAAGCAAAATACCTTATCTCTCAACACACCACCACATTAAATCCCGTTTCAGTTGATCTGGCGAACGCGTCCGGACATATTCTTGCAGCCAATGTTTATGCTAAATATGATATTCCGGCATTTAAGCAATCATCAATGGATGGCTATGCATTAAAGTTTGAAGATCATCAACAAGAACTCCGCATAATTGGGGAAATGGCTGCCGGAGCGGCAACCGAAATCGCCATCCAAAATGGCGAAACCAGTAGAATATTTACAGGCGCTCCGTTGCCTACAGGCGCCGATACGGTAGTGATGCAGGAAAAAATTACGAGGAGGGATGGAAATATCACTTTAAATGACCCAAATTTAAAACCAGGCGCAAATGTCCGGGAAAAGGGCTCTGAAATTAAAACCGGTGCACTGGCAATGGAAAAAGGAGATTTGCTTAGCCCAGCGGCTATCGGCTTTCTCGCAGGCATCGGTATTAACGAAGTTAGTGTTTATCCCATGCCAAAGATTTCTATAATTGTAACAGGAAAAGAATTACAACATCCGGGGGAAGTCCTCGAATTTGGACAGGTATATGAATCAAATTCCTATTCACTATATGCTGCCTTAAAACAGGAAGGCATTGAACAGATTGCAGTTTTCGAAGCCGATGATGACCTCGAGATCCTTAAGAAAGTATTACAAACTGCAGTAGCAGACTGCGATGTTGTGCTGCTTACAGGCGGCGTAAGTGTTGGCGATTATGATTTCGTAATCGAAGCCGCCTCATATTGCGGCATCAAACAGATTTTCCAAAAAGTAAAACAGAAACCCGGCAAACCTTTGTTTTTTGGCACAAAGGATCAAAAACTCATATTCGGACTTCCGGGAAACCCATCATCTGTACTCAGTTGCTATTATAATTATGTATTACCGGCCGTCAAAGCTTTATCCCTTAAAAACAACAGTATAATTGAAGTTCAGGCGCGGCTTACACATGCCTATGCTAAACCTTCAGGATTAACACATTTCCTGAAAGGCAAATATGAAAACGGAATGGTCACTCCGCTCCATGCACAGGAATCTTATCGGTTAAGCTCCTTTGCGCAAGCTAATTGCCTTATATGCCTTGATGAAACAAAGGCGTATTTTACAGAAAATGAAATCCTAAACGTATTGATTTTACCCGCCTAAACTATGCAAGAAAGCTTCATGCTCTTTTACTGTTTACTTTTTGTAGTGGCTTTTTTATATGCGTCGGTTGGGCATGGTGGAGCAAGCGGCTATTTAGCGCTTATGGCTATTTTTGCCATTTCACCATCCATCATGAAACCCACGGCATTGCTGCTCAACCTGTTTGTTTCTTCCACCTCATTTATCCAGTTTTACCGTGGTGGTCATTTTAAATGGAAAACCTTTTGGCCTTTTGCACTGGCCTCTATCCCACTTTCGTTTGTTGGTGGCATGATGGTTATCCAAAGTGCTGTTTATAAGAAAATTTTGGGATTGCTACTACTGATTCCGGTTATCCGTTTTTTCTTTTTTAAAAATACCGACCCTAAAGATTTCAGGCCATCAAATATTTCACTATCGCTCACTATAGGAGGCATTATCGGCTTACTTTCGGGCATGATTGGTATTGGGGGCGGCATAATCCTTTCACCAATCCTGTTGCTGCTAAAGTGGACCGATCAAAAACAGACCGCAGCCATTAGTGCAGCATTTATTTTTGTTAATTCGCTTGCTGGTTTAGGCGGCCAGCTTGTTAAGGGATTCGAATTTAACATCCACATGCTCGCTTATGTTGCAGTAGCCTTTGCCGGAGGCATTTGCGGCGCTTATTTTGGTGCCTTAAAATTTCCGCAAACCGTTTTAAAAAATGTATTGGCCTTTGTACTTGCATTAGCTGCGTACAAACTGCTCTTTACACAGGCATAATTAATCAATGGGGCTTTATTATTATGTTTGATGCAGATGATACAAAATAATTAATTGCCGATCGAGAAGAGATTTATCAGTCCATTAACTTGCACCGCAGGCAATTTAAATACTTATAAATCCGTTATTTGCAAAGAATGACAATTTTCAACCTCTCATAGTACATAAAAGTAGCATCTTAAGAGTAAATTAGCAGCATGGAAATTGAAATCATCAGTTTTGGACAGATTACCGAATTCATCAATAATCAAAAAATTGAAGTAGATGGCATTACTGATACCGATGCTTTTAGCAAATACATCGAAAATCGGTTTCCGGCCTTGAAAAACTTAAAATACAAACTTGCCCTGAACAAAAACATTGTTCAACACAATACTGAAATTACAAACCAGGCTACAATAGCCATCATGCCACCTTTTTCTGGTGGTTAAACAATATGGGTGCAGCGCGATACAACAGACAGATTATCCTTAAAGGATTTGGGGAGGAAGCACAGCAAAAGCTTTTAAGAGCAAAAGTTCTCGTTATTGGCGCCGGTGGCCTGGGCTGCCCGGCATTGCAATACCTGGCTGCTGCCGGCATCGGCCATATCGGTATTATTGATGATGATGCCATTTCATTATCTAATTTACATCGGCAGATTCTTTTTACTACTGCCGATATCGGGAAGCTGAAGGTAGAGGTAGCAGCAAAGCGACTACAAGAAATGAATCCCCAGATCGGGATTATCCGTCACCCCATCCGCTTACAGAAAAATAATACCCTCGATATTTTATCCAGATATGATTACATATTGGATGGTACAGACAATTTTGAATCGAGATACCTGATTAGTGACGCCTGTGCCCTATTAAATAAACCGCTCATATTTGCAGCAGTATCAGGTTTCGAAGGCCAGTTGGCCATATTTAATGTTCCTGACCAGTTAACCCCCGGCACCAATTACCGTGATCTTTTTCCTGTTCCGCCAGGTAAAGATGAAGTGCCTAATTGTTCCGAAAATGGTATTATAGGTGTTTTACCAGGTATTTTAGGAACAATGGCTGCCGCAGAAACCATCAAACTAATCGCTAAAGTCGGATTACCTTTGACCAACAGAATATTAAATTATAATTTACTTACGCAAGAACAGTATACCATCAGCATTACTCATGGTAAGGGTTATGTCATCCCCAAAACTGTTGATGAATTTTTAAATATGGATTATCAGGATACGAGCGAAGGGCCGCAAGGCTATATAGAAATTGACGCCGCCGAACTGGTGAAACTTCAGCAATCGGAATCGACTATATTAATTGATGTTCGCGAAAGACATGAAGTACCGGTATTGGATAAACAAATCTTTACACAGGTACCAATGTCAGAATTTGGTGCCTTTATAGGCAAGGAATTTTATCAAAAAAATGTGGTGTTAATTTGCCAACATGGCGTTAGAAGCGTAGCTGCAGCAGAGGCCATGCAGGAAAAATATGGCGATAGCAAAAAGATTTATAGTTTAAAAGGTGGTATCATTAAATGGAGAGACCATTTTCTCAAATCTTAACATGAGCGAAAAAAAGATAAAAAACATATTTGTTAATGGCCCGATAGCACCCGCTTTTATAGCAGATAGCATTGCCAAACATAATAGTAAAACCGCTATTGGCGGACACAGTATTTTTATGGGCCAGGTGAGAAAAGACGAAATCGACGGCAAATTTGTTGCGGCGATAACATATACTGCATATGAGGAAGTGGCTCTTGAAAAAATGCATCAGATCAGGGAAGAAATTTTTGAAAAATATCCGCTTAGCTGCATGCATATTTACCATAGCTTAGGCACCGTTAAAGCAGGCGAAATCTGCCTTTTTGTTTTTGCCTCTTCAGTCCACCGCAAGCCCGCAATATTAGCTTGTAGTGACGTGGTAGATCGGTTAAAAGTAGAATTACCAATCTGGGGCAAAGAAATATTCGAAGACGAAACCCACCAGTGGAAAGAAAATATTTAACATGGTAAACATCACAAAAAAATCCAATACCTTAAGAATTGCCGTTGCAACTGCTACTGTGAAAGTATCGAAACAGGAAACCATTGATGCCGTTGAACAGCGCAAGATACCAAAAGGCGATGTATTTGAATTTGCCCGGGCAGCAGGTTTATTCGGCGTAAAAAAAACGAGTGATGTTATTCCGGATTGTCACCCGCTTCCGATTGAATATACAGCTATTAGTTATGAAATTGAAGGTTTATCCATCATTATTAATGTTGAAGTACACACCATTTACAAAACAGGTGTAGAAGTTGAGGCAATGCACGGCGCATCAGTTACCGCTTTAACGATATATGATATGTTAAAACCGATTGACAAAGGTGTTGAGATAGAAAATATCCGGTTACTAAAAAAAGCAGGTGGAAAATCAGAATTTAAAAATGCCAAATTCCCTGAAATCAAAGCTGCCGTTGTAGTCTGTTCTGATTCTATTTTTGAAAATAAGGCACAGGATACCGCAGGAAAAGCCATTATCTCGCGCTTGGAACAATGGGACATCCATACCGGGAAATATGAAATCGTTCCGGATGAAATCGATGTAATCGGAAATAAAGCAAGCGAATTAAGTGAAGTTGGCTATGACTTAATCATTTTTACAGGCGGAACAGGCCTTTCACCACGCGACGTAACTCCGGAGGCCATTGCACCACTAATCGACAGGAATATCGATGGGATTATGGAAACTGCCAGGCACTATGGTCAGGAGCGTATGCCCTATGCCATGCTTTCGCGTGGTGTAGCTGGTTTTATCGGAAAAACTTTGGTGCTTACTTTCCCAGGTTCTAAAAGCGGCGCTGAAGAAAGTATGGACGCACTCTTCCCACAGGTTTTGCATTTATTCAAGGTAATTAAAGGCGAGAAACATTGATATTAACCTGATGTCATTCTGAACGCAGTGAAGAATCTCTAATCTTCAAAACAATAGATATAATCAGATTAAAATTCGTAGTACCATGGTCAGGATCCTGGACCAATATCACTATTGACAATATTAAATTTAAACCGCAAGAATCTTTTTTGTGATCAAATTTATGTTCTATTTTTGCGCCATGTCGCCTAAATATAAGATTTTATACTTTTTCCAAAATTCTGATACCACTATCCTCGAAATTCAGCGTCTTGGCCTGCCTGAAAATGCAGATGCAGAGGCGACTTACCATTGGCTCTACTTTGATAAAATTACAGGATCACTAATTAAATTATGGTTTAGGTCAATGGATTCATCTACTGAAATTGAAGAACGCTATTTTGAACAGGGTTATCTTAAATTTAACAAAACAGAGGCCACTTATATCGAAAAGCATAATTCTTCGCAACAGAAACTCAATAATATGGGCAGTAGAGCTGTGGGAGAGGATATAAACGCTTTATTAGAGAATTACCTGAAATAAGTTAAGCCGTTTCAGGCAATTCTGCCGCTAAGCCAACTTTACTTAAAGGATAACGCGAAGCATGAAAATCATGAAGGGACTGATTGAAATCAACATACCATTCCTGTTTTTGCATACTTTCTAAAAGTTGTGTACAAGCGAGTATATCTGTGTCAGAATGGCGAAGTTTATCTGCAACAAAACTAACTACATCCCAAATACCATCAATCATTAAAAACCGAAAAACGGATAAGATTGCAGACCATTGTACTTTTTTAGTGTGCAGCAAAAAAAATCGCGATATCGGGCTGCACAATCGTTTAAATGCCATATAATCTTCTTCTGCACCTGTTAAGCTTAAAAGGCCTTCACTGTAAGGAAGATTTATAATTTCTGAAGCCATTTTATCAAGACCGTGGTTATAAATACTTCCTGCACAGATAGATGATATGGAGATCAATGCCAAATGGTCATAAATTCCGGGATGCATTTTAAGTTTGCCATTACGCACAAATACTAATCCACCCTTTTTGGCAACACCTGGCCGGTTGTTAATAGCCGATAAACTTAAAAGCTCAAATTCGTGAGCAAAATTAAGAGCCATAACAAATTGCGCGGCGGCCATAAAGCTGCCTCCATCAAGGGGTTTGCTGCAGTTAGCAGGTTCCTGAATTGAAAAAATAGAAAGTTGCAAAAATATTTAATTTGTTGGTTCTGGCCGAATTGCTCCGGCATTGGCAAAAATAAAAATCCCGATTAAAAAACGATAATCAGGATTGTGTATAAAAAACACCCGGATCAGTAATCCACTAGAAATGAGCAGGAAATTTTTTCATCTTTTTATTCAGACTACCGGTGATTAAATTTTCATTACGAAAAAAAATCGAGGCAAAAAAAAAGCAGGACTAAATCCTGCTCAAAATCTTTTGGGGGAAGAATTAAACAACTCTTACTTTCACTGCATTAAGGCCTTTTTTGCCTTCTTGAACATCATATTCAACTGTATCATTTTCTCTGATTTCATCAATCAGGCCTGATGCATGCACAAAAATCTCAGATCCGCCTTCTTCTTTGATAAAGCCAAAGCCTTTTTCTGAGTTAAAAAATTTTACTGTTCCGTTTTTCATTATACTGGATGTTTTAAATTAAAAATCAAAAATAGGATTAAAACCCAAAAACCAAAATTACTGGCAAATAAAATTACGTTTTATCTGTAAAAAGATTCAAAAAACTAAAATTATAACAAACATCTCAATATAAGTAAGACATCGACAATTGATCTTCCCTACCTAAGCGTCGAGTACCAGTTAATGGGATGCGACCTTAAGTTCATGCCATCACTTTCAATATGATATAAGATAATCGGCTTACTGAAATCCACAAAGCGTTCAACCTGTCTGGAAAGTTTACCCAGAAAATCCATGCTCGATATGCCTTCTTTTAAATGGACATAAATCACACTGCCAGTTTTAAACTCAAAGCGTTCTACCACTCCCGGCCACTCTGCTTTTATCCTGTTAAGAAAAGCCTTGATTTTGGTTTCTTCCTTTAGATTTTCCATAAGCTTATCAGGTTTTTTAATATATGCTAATTTAAAAAAATATTCCAAATTAGATTAATTGTAACAGTACCTATACAATCAATTAATTATTAAAATTTGCTGTAGCGACAAGAGTCCTATTCATGGAGAACACTTCTCCATAGTGTTATTGCTGCTTAGGAGAGAACATTATTGCTTAGCAAAAAAAACTACCTAACATACAATCGCAATAGCGCTTGGAATAACGACATTTTACATCCATTTCAGTACCACACTGGCGGGAATTCCAATACAATTACCTGCCCGACAAAGTGTCAACATCAATATGCCATTTAAGGTGAGAAATGGCTATATCCTTGGCATAAATTAATGATAACAGTATATATAAAATAAAATGCAGCAGTATAAGATCAGATTTTTCCAGGATCGGAGTAAATAAAAAAGCCCTTCAATCCTGAGAGGGCTTTTTCATAGTCGTCTATCCCTATAAGTAGGAATTTCAAAGCTAATTATTGTAATTTATATTTTTGGCGTCTGAATAAACTGAACAGAAAAAAAATGGCATTATATTTTGAGTTTATTAAAGGTAGCTAAACCCTGCTTCGATAAGCCTCATTCAATAAATACTTTGCGTTTATTAGATCTTTTTCAGTTAAAATATAAAAACTGATCCAGCCAGATTTTTTAAAAACATGATGCACTTCTGCCTTTCCTGAAGCGAGTAACTCTTGCTTAACCTGCCTGGTGAATAAAATATCCAGCAGCCCATTACTGTGTAAATGACCGATCTCTTTTTGTCCGTAATTAAACTGCATTCCTCCAAATTTATGCAAGCTCACGTTTGTTCCGTCCCAACTTAGTACCTCGTTTTCAATTTCGTCAAACCAGGCTAGTCTTTCGGGCGCAACCAGCAACATTGCAATTTTTAAACAGCTATCATAAATCAGTGCAAACAGTGGTATGCCTTTGAGGAAATTGAGCCGATAAACGATAAACCGGAACATTATTCTTCGCTAAGGTTTTTAATATGTTCCATTACCCTTAAATGTACATTTCTGGTAATGCTTTCGGCCCATAAATCGTAATACCAGGTTGGAAAAACGTGCAGTTTATACCAGCTATTTCCAATCAAAGTTGTGGTTCCATCACCATTATTATATAATAAAAACTGCCCGCGTTCAATATCAATATGCCCCATTATTTCAGGATCTTTAGGTTGGTTGACAATATCAAAAGTTAAATTTTTATTTTCTTCGTAGGTTACTATCTTTTCGTCGAAAGTATAGCCATTGCTAAAAATACATTTGCGGCCCGCACCATTTTTGTATCCGGAAACTGTTGTTTGCATAGGACTTGGCATCCCTACTTTAAAAAGCCAGTAGTTGTTTGGTTTATTGATTTTATTAAAAGCAACCACATGTTTCCAGATTTTTTCAGGGCTGGCCTTAATAATCACCTCATCAGAAACCATATTTTCATAACGATGATCTGATATCGAATCGACTACAAAAACGGCAAACAGCAATGAAACAAAGCTTATGTTTAATGTTTGTTTGTTCTTTTTAAACATAACCTTTCCAATAAAAGTACCCGTGGTAACAAAAGCAAAAATGAGCGGCGACACAATAAGCAGGCAGATGGTTCCTTCACCAAGAAAGAAAAAACTCAGTACAATAGCAAAAAAGCCGTTCAATATAGAATTCCAGATCAGCTTTTTACTGCTGAATTTCAAATCACGCCAATACCATGCGGCTAATATCCCCATCAATATCGGAAGGATAATGAATTCAGAAAAAACTAAAATACCCCCACTTTGAGGCTGGAGTACAAATCTGTTTATCCCGATAATGCTAATAATTAAAATATTGGGAACCAGAAAACCTAAAAATTCTTTATCTACAGATGCTTTCATTATTTAATATTTATAATACCAAACATAAAATAAAAATATTAAACTTTCAAAATTTACTGAAAATAAAAAAACTACTCAACCCCTCTTGTATTCATCGGGATGGTATAAAGCGATTTTGAAGCCGTGATGAAAAGTATATTTTTATTTTTCCCGCCAAAACAAATGTTACCGCACCACTCCTCAGGCACATCTATATGGGCGATTTTTTCGCCTGTAGGTTTGTAAATATTTACTCCCTTTCCTGTTACATAAATATTTCCTTTATTGTCCAAAGTCATCCCGTCAGAATGCTGGTTAAGAATGAGTTGTTTATCTGTTAATCTGGCATCGGCACCAATACGGTAACGGTATGTTTTATTTGCCTCCATATCGGCCACATATAAAAATTTACCATCAGGAGTACCTACAATTCCATTAGGTTTAATTACATCATCTGCAACTACAATTGCCTCTTTTTTTCCTTTGGGGATATAATAGACCTTTTGGCCTTTAATTTCGGGCGATTTCCGCGTCCAATAATCTCGCTGATAATAAGGATCGGTAAAATATATCCCACCTTTCTTATCCAGCCAGATATCATTCGGCCCATTTACTTTTTTACCTTCATACTCACTAAAGAGTACCTTTATGTTCTTGTTTTGATCAATAGACCAGATCTCGTTATTTTCGTCGGCACATACAATCAAGTTGCCCTTGTTATCAAAATAAGTACCGTTTGCCCTTCCTGATTTATCCATATACAGACTCAGCTTACCATGAATATCGTATTTCCAGATTTTGTCGTTCGGTTGGTCTGTAAAAAAAACGTTTCCCTGTTTATCAACCGATGCACCTTCTGTAAACTTAAACTGTGAAGAAATCAACTTTAAACTATCCTGAATAAATAGGTTTTGTTCAGTACTTTGTGCAAAGCAAGCCAAGCTTAGGGCCGAACAAGCCATAAAGAGAAAATATTTTTTCATTTGTGTTTTTTAATTGTGTGATCAGACCTCGCAGGTTTTTAAAACCTGCGAGGTCTGTTTCAGTAAATATATCAACTTACCCGCTTTCCTTTGAGTAACATATTTAATGCATCATCCAGCGTCCCGGCCTTTTGCACCTCACCTTCGTTTACAAAATAGATTTCATCGGCATTTTCAATGGTATTCAGGCGGTGTGCAATAATCACCAATGTAGTTTCTTTAGAAAGCTTATTTAAAATACTGCCCAAAAGTTGTTCGGTTATGGTATCAATGTTGGCTGTAGCTTCATCAAGAATCAACAATTCAGGATTTCTAAGCACCGCACGCATAAAAGCAATCAACTGTTTCTGCCCTAAACTGATACTGTCTGATCCTGAAGTAATCTGTGTACTCAATCCTTCATCAAATATGGCTAATAGCGCATTCAGATTTGCTTCTTCAATTATTTTTTGCAGTTCAGCATCTGTAACCGATTTATACTGACTGTTGCCATATAAAATATTCTCTTTCACCGTTCCGGTAAACAAAAATGGCTCCTGCAATATAAAACCTATTTTTTGTGTTCTTTCTGCTGCAGAAAACGACCTGATATCTTTACCATTTAACAAAACCGTTCCTTTGGTAGGATCGTATAAACGGGAAATGAGTGAAGCTGTTGTGGTTTTTCCGCCGCCGGTTGGCCCAATTAAGGCATAGGTTTTTCCTTTCTCAAACCTTAAATTGATATTATGCAAGATTTCTTTACTGTCATCATAAGAAAAGTGAACGTTCTTGAATTCTATCAATGCAGTTGAAGTAGCTGTCTCATTCAATGCCAGTTGTTTTAAATTGCTTTCCAAAGATAAAATCTGCGAAATTCTATCCCAGCTGGCCATCGCCACCTGAAAACTGGTCCAAAGCGCGGCCAATTGCCTTAACGGATTATAAAAATTGGTGGTATAAGAGATATAACTCACCAACAAACCTAAGGTAAAATGGCCCTTCGCAATCAAATGAATACCAAATAGCAAAGTAATTAATTGCGCAATGCTGGATAACAGACCGTAAACAGGCACAAAAGTATTGTTGGCTAAACCCGCACTGATAGCCGTTTTGTAATTCTTGGTATTGGCTTCGTTAAAACGTTTCCTAAAATAATCCCTGCGGTTAAAGGCAATAATAACTTTAAAATTGTTCAGACTTTCCTGTACCTCGGCACTCATTCCGCCAACGCTTTTTAAATTTTTAGCATTTTTGGCTTTTACCCAGGGCGATAAAGCCACCGTAAAAAGCACAATAACTACGGCTGGCGCAAGCGTAGCGGCACCCAATTCAACGTTAATGGAAAGGAGGAAAATGCCGGCGCCGATCATGGTAACGATACTGCCGATAAACTGCATTAAGGATTGTGAAAAAAACTGATTCAGTTTGTCAGTGTCGTTATTTACCCTCGAAATGAGGTCTCCAATCTTATTCTGGTTAAAAAAAGAAACCGGTAACTCCTGTAATTTATTAAAAATGGCATTTCTTAAGGTATATAACATTCGCTGCCCTACCCCGCCCATTAATCTTGTTTGCGTGTAACCCGTAACCATAGCAATCATATACATCACCAATAGTATCCCGCCAAAAATCAGCACACCATGAAATTGTTTGGTACGGATATAGGTATCGATGGTATGACCTACCAGTAACGGACCCAAAAGCAATAATCCTGAGTTCACCAAAATGGCGATCAGTGCCAGCCAAAGGTTTTTATGCTCGGTAGAAATGAGTTTTAGCAGGCTTTTCAGCGCTTTATATGTAGATTGCTTTTCCCGCCCGCTATTAAGCTCGTTAAGATTGTAGTTCATAATTACTGGTGCTCTGTTGTGAATTGTAAATCTGAACATATTCAGGACTGCTTTTTAACAACTCCTGATGGGTTCCTTCCGCAATAATTTCGCCTTGCATCAGCAAGATCACTTTATCATAATGTTCAACAGAAGCTATTTTTTGGGTAATGGAAATTAAAGTTAAACCCGGATAATTTTGCTGGATATTCTCCAGAATCTTTTTCTCTGTAGAGGTATCAACCCGGGCGGTGAAATCATCCAGTAACAGGATCTTCGGATTCACTGCTAAGGCCCTGGCCAGCATAATCCGTTGTTTTTGTCCGCCGGAAAGGCTATTTCCCCGCTCCGACACAATTGTGTTTAGCTGATCGGGCAAGGCATTTACAAAATCTTTCAATTCTGCAGTATCAATGGCTTTAGCCAGCGACTCGTCTGTAACCGTATCACTAAAGGCAATATTCTCCCTGATGCTCATATTAAACATAATGCTATCCTGAAATACAAAACCAACCTGTTTATGGAAATCTTCCTGTTTGTATTGTTGAATCTCCTGCCCATCGTATAATACAGATCCGGCATCAGCATCGATCAAACCTGTCAAAATATAAAGCAGTTGTGTTTTCCCAGCGGCTGTAGGACCAATTATAGCTGTTCTTGAGCCTGCCTGGGCAGTAAAAAAAATTGATTTCAAAACTGGTTTTTGGCCAAAGCTTAAGCTGATATTTTTCGCCTCCAAATCGCCTTTTAAAGAAGTGCTTAACGTTCCGGGATGGATAATTTCCGCAGCATTCAGCACATTTTCAATCCTCTGGTAAGATGCTGTAGCCTGTGCAATAACATTACTCATAAAACCGATTACCAAAATGGGAAATACGATGAGCGTAAGGTAGCTGTTAAAAGCAGCAAACTCCCCCAATGTCATCGAATCAGTAATGACGAAATGACCACCCAGTACCAAAATGCATAAACCAGATAAATTGGCTGTAAAAACAATAACCGGAATTAAAGCTGCAAACATCCGGAGGATGGATATACCCAAATCCCTCGCTTTTGCATTTGCATCCAAAAACTTGTTGTATTCCAGCATCTGCGAATTGATGATGCGAATTAAAGCTGAGCCCATAATGCTTTCGCTAATCACTTTATTGAGCCAATCGATTACTTCCCTGCTCTTTTTAAAAAGCACCTTAACTTTGCTCAACACATAGAAAAATGCCCCTCCAATAATTGGTACGATGGCAATTACACAGAGCGCCAGTTTCCAATTGATTGTAAGCAGTAGAATACTTGCCCCGACAATTAAAAAAATAGATGAACAAATGGAAACGATAGCCTGCGAAACAAACATTTTGATCGAATCGGCATCAGCTGTGAGGTTGGTCAGCAGTTTTGAGGGGTTAGCCTGAATAATGTAAGCATGGCTTTGCCGCGAAATCTGATCAGACAACTTTGTCCTCAAATCTCTGGCCACCCGTTCAGAAGCATAGGTTTGAACAATGCTCTGTAAATAAGTAAAAATAAAAACAAACGCTATGGCCAGCGAAAACTGAAGCAGAATGGATTGCAGGTTGAAAGTTTTATGGGTATAAGCATCAATACCATTGGCGATAATCTTCGGTAAAAGTAAGTTGATGCCGTTACTGAGCAACGCAAACAGGATCAGCATAAAAATTAAGCCCTTATAATTTCCAAGTAGACTGAAAATACCTGGTTTTTTGGCTTCTTTGGTTTTTCTCATATCAATGAAGATACCTTAATTTGTAGTTTCCAAATTTAGCCGAATTAATTGACATCGTTTGTAAGAAAGATATTAAAGAAGAAAGATATTTATAAACGAACAAACCAGGTTGTTTACTTATGATTTAAAACCCATTTACCACTAAACATTACTACCTTTGCAATAAAAGCCATTGGAGAAAATGGTTAAACCCAAAACAAATGATTGAAATAGGAAAATACAACGAGTTAAGGATTTTAAGTAAAACAGAAGCCGGATTAAACTTAACGGACGGTGATAAACTGGTCGTGCTCCCCTACCAATACGTTCCGAACGGAGTAGAAATTGGTGATAACATTAATGTTTTTGTATTTATACAAAAAGATGGCCGCTTAACTGCCACTACTCAGAAGGCCTATGCTGAAGTTGGCGATTTTGCCTTTTTAAAGGTAGTTTCTGATGGCGAGGACGGGGTTTTTATGGATCTTGGAATCGATAAAGACGTGTATGTACCTAAACGCGAACAAAAAAGGCCTATGCAAAAAGGCTACAAGTATGTGGTTTACCTTTATTTAGATGAAAATAACGATCGACTTTTGGCTTCATCTAAATTGTATGATTTTGTTGAAGAAGATGGTTTTGATTTTGAAGAAGGTGATGAAGTGAGTTTATTGATTACCGAAGAAACCGATCTTGGTTACAATGCCATCATCAACAATACCTACATTGGCTTACTTTACAATAATGAAGTTTTCGATAATATCCAACCGGGCGACATGCGTAAAGGCTGGATCAAGAAAATCCGCGTAGAAGGTAAAATTGATTTAACCTTGCAACCTAGCGGATACGGCCATATCCTTGATTCGAAAGAGATGATTCTGAAAGAACTTAAAAAAAGTGGCGGGGTGATTGAACTGGGCGATAAAAGCTCCCCTGAAGATATTTACCACCGTTTTCAGATCAGTAAAAGTGCATTCAAAAAAACGATTGGCTCCTTATACAAAGAACGTTTGATTCTGCTTTCCGACGACTCGATCAGATTGCTGTCAGACGAAGACGCTGAATAACCTTATTTTCTGCTGGTTGGTGCGACACGAACCAGCAGAGTTTTTTTATCGGTTGGTGTCACAACTACCGAAAGACGAATCTAATTCAGATTGAATTTATCGTTTGTAATCTTAACCATGTTCGAAGCCGAAACGATGTTGACAATCATAATTCCGATCACAATAGCCAAAATAACCTGCAATGTAGAGTAAACTTTCGTCCCTGAAACAAAAATCCTTGAACCTTTAATCAGTTCATTACCCACCTTAGACTGTATTTTAATCAGTGCTGATAGCTTAACCAACGTTTGATTCACTGCTTTTTTTCCTGTCGATTCGTAAATTGACCTTCCTTCTTCTGCACTGGCCATATTCAACATTTTGGCTTCTATACGCTGCTGAACAAGTAACGCCTTTTTGAACTCATTTAAATAGTTTTTTTCCTGTTTTACCAAAAAAGTAAGTTCGTATTTATTAATTACTGAATCAATTTTCCGGTTATGGTTATTCATATTTACAAGCATTGTTAAACCTTCGGCAGCATCGTTTCCAAGCAACAGTTCCTGCAGGATGGCATTTTTATAATATAGATTTTCAGCAATGAAATATAAGTCTGTAGCCGGAACAAGCCTGTCGTTATACATCGAAATGAAAGAGTCATTGATTTTTTCTACACTTTTATCTTCCAAAAAGCGGATCATCAAGGTGCAGCACATAATACAGAAAAGCAAAAAAGCAGTTTTTAGCTTATTTTTAAGGCTAAAGGCAAATTTCATAATATAATCGGTTAATATGTTACAGGTACAGGAAAGTAGATCCGTGCAATCCTTAAATCTGTGTAATCAGGTGTTAAAAATAATCCTCCTGTGCCGTTTTCGCGAAAAGCTGTGGCGCAAAATTGACTAAATATAACTCTTTTTTTGCCCGGGTTACAGCGGTATACAACCAACGTAAAAAATCAACATCGATCATTTCTTCTGTAAGGTAACCCTGATCGGCAAAAACAGCATCCCACTGGCCGCCCTGTGCCTTATGGCAGGTTACCGCATAAGCAAACTTGATCTGGAGTGCATTATAGAAGGGATCAGCTTTAATTGCCAACATTCTCTGCCGCTTATTGGCAATATGTTCGTAATCTTCATTGAGGCCACCAAAAAGCTTTTTATTCTTTTCGTAAGGCAGGTTTGCACTTTCTAAATTCAAAGTATCCAGCATCACCTTACAACTAATCTGACCCGCGGCCGGAAAATCCATAAACTCTAAAGTGGCATCAGCAAAACGGAAACCATAACGTTCTTCTTCTCCCCTTACACGAATCACTTTGGCCATGTCGCCATTGGCAATAAAGGCAGTATCTTCGTTTTCAGGCAGCCAGAAATAATTATTCCGCACCACCATAATCTGGTCACCGCCAGTTAATTCTTCTTCACGGTATAATAACCTTGCCCTGATCTGTTGGTTATACACATTGGCTGATTTATTGGAACGGCAAACCACCAGGGTATTTTCCATACCAAATTTCCGGTAAGCATACTCCAGGCCTTCAACCAATCGTGCACCAGCCATGTTGTAAATATCGGTGTAGTTTTTGGTCAGGAATTTAGGTAACGGATGTTCAGGGTTTTTGGCAATCTGGTTCCGCAGCATGGTGGCATTGGCCAGAATACCCGACTTCTTGCCCTGACGAACCACTTCCTTTAACTCCACCGATGAAACCGTTAAGGCGAATTTATCTTTTAAGTATTGTTCGTTTAGTGCCGGGCTGTCTAAACTTCCTACCGGAGGCAATTGAGCGGTATCACCCACAAAAAGCAGAAAACAGTTTTTGGTATTGTACACAAACTCCAGCAGATCACGTAATATCGAAGAGCCAGTCTCATTAAATTCATCAGCGATCATCGAAGCTTCATCGATAATAAACAGCGTATTTTCGGAGAGGTTCGGCGCCAGCTGAAACTGCATCTCCGGCGATGCTGCTGAGCGTTTTCTATAAATCCTTTTATGTATGGTTAAAGCTTTACGAAATGAATATTGACTCATTACTTTTGCCGCCCTTCCGGTTGGGGCAAGCAGTTCGCTTCGCAGGTTAAACTGCCTTAACACCTTTACCAAAGCTGCTACCGAGGTGGTTTTACCCGTACCGGCATAACCTTTCAGTACAAAACAGCGGTACTCATCGTCCTGTTGCAAAAATGCCGACATCCGTTGGCAAAACAGCATTTGCTCCTTGGTCGGCTGATGTTCGTATGCTGAAGCGATAAGCTGGCTTTTGTCGTAGATCATCTCTAATGGTTAATTGTTTAAACGGTTAATCGGTTAACTGCTTAGTGTACATGAAACAGTAATTGAGGTTTCCAGCACAGCCCTATTTAACTAAACCGTATTGAAGCGATATCTCCCGATCTCAATAGTCATTTGTTTTTTAGCAAAAGTGTGATCGGGAACTTAACGGAAAGACGGACTACAGCATCCGATTAGCAGTAAGCTACCTTTCCAAATAATTGCAATCGCGCTATGCCCTATGCTTTCTGCTATTACAAAAGTAGCGTTTCAATACGATGAGCCATTACCATGTTTTGTTTTTTGCTGTAGCTGAAAATGGTAAAATGACCATCCTGCGAGGCTACCAGACCAATAGACTGAGGCTGATCGTTTACAAACTGGGCAACAGAAAAATGGCGGGTGCCGCCAAGTTGCCCTGGATAAAGAATTGTATCTTCTCCACCAACAATCGGCTCCGAAAAAGCAATCTGTTCTACAGTAGGTTTTCCCTTTGCACGGCCTATTTTGGCCCCAAATGCAATCAGTTCGAATTCTTCATTGATAATCGTTGCGCCGTCAACCGCGGTTAAACCAGCTAAATGTTCCACCTCGCGGCGCACAGCCCCTTGCGAGAAAATCTCGCTTTGGTTACCATTTTGCTTCGCCAGGTTGGATAATCCACAGAATGGAGGTTCAACCAGATACTGGATAGGGTGGATAATGGATTCCTCCCATTTTACATCACCCTTAGGCACAATTAACAAGGCTCCGCCCCTGCCGTGCGCCCGCATAGAAACCGAAAACTGAATTAAAATATTGATCGGGTCGTTCCAGCTTGCCAATACAGTTAAATCCAGTAAGGCTTGCAAAATAGGCGGACAATCTCTATTGTTACAGCTTCTATCATCAACGATTCGGATCTGTTCGCCCTTTAACACAGCCACATTGGTAAATTTACCAATACCATAAATCCTGCGGTGCTTGATCACAATTAAGCCGGGTTCCGAAACATCTACTACAAAACAAAAGTTAGGAATATTAAGGGTTGTACCCCAGATATAAAGCTCACCGTCTTCCTCCCACACACCCAGATGTATTCCCGAACGCTCAATTCCAGGGGCTATTTTGGTTAAATTATTTGCATTTAAGGATAATTTTTTAGCAAAACGCAATGGTTTTGAGGTTTGCTCAGGAGGTAAAAAAGCAATCGAAATCCTGGGCGAATGCCCCTCCTCCTTACGTAAACTGCTCCAAAAAGCCACATCAATGATCGCTTCAATATTTTTTTGATCTGGTTGAGTAGCCAAATCTATTTCGCCTTGCGCAATTGCATTTTTATGCAGTTTGACAAAATGTTCTTCTATTGTTGCCGCAATGGTGTTTGCCGCTTTATAGGTAGGCTTATAACTCATGTTCCGAATTTAAGCCGAATTTTCCGATTTTTGAATAACCTAAAAGTTTGATTTTGGTAAAAAAACACAATCTCTTTACCACAGATTTTCACTGATAAACACAGATATTATTGATATACTTTTAATTGCAAATCAAAAAAGGGTTAAATACAAAGTTATTGTATATTCTTGCCTTTAAATTCATTTATTAGGCAAACTTAGGCTGTAGAACAAGTCTCATGAATTAATTTATCCCCTGTGCAAATAGTGATCAACGTGTTGAAGAATTATTTCTATGCCTTCTTTGTTTTCGTGGCTAATGAATATCAGTTTATTTATTAAGTTAGTTTACACAAGCAATCCGTGTTTATCCTTTTTATCTGTGGTAAAAAAACAAAGTAGCAAGCTACCTTGTAAACTATCAGCCAATAATTCTGTGGTAATATCAAAAATTTAACCTCATTTTACCTTTAATCCTCAAAAAAGTCTATTTTTGTTTCAATGCGTAACAATAGTCTCTTATTGGCTGACCCAAATTTCAAAGCTGACACATCTGTAAACTGCCATTTATTATTGAAAATAACAAATGATAGCTTTTCTTATGCCGTGGTTAACCAGGATACTAAAGAGATTCATCTCATTTTTGATAAACAGGGATGCAAAGATGTTGAAAAAGACCTTAAAAAGGCCTTTGAAACCGACCATTATCTTTCTTTAAATTATGGAGCCGTTAAGGCTGCTATCCATACATCAAACTTTATTTTTATCCCTGATGAATGGTTTGACAGAGAAAATCTGGCTGTTTATGCGCAATACCTGGGCTCTGACGCTAAAGTTTACACCAAACACAACGAAAAGCTGGGTTTTAATACTGTTTTTTGTTTAGATGAGGATTTAAAAGCAAATCTGCCAGAACAAACCGATCTTTATCCGCAATCTGAACCATTAATGGTTTTATTTGATCACCTTGCAAACGAATCTTTATTAGTCGATTTTACGGCAGTATCGTTTAATGTACTCTATTTAAAAGATAAGAAGGTCATTTTTCAAAACCACTACGAATCAGAAAATGCTGAAGAATTTAATTATTTTCTATTGCTGATGATTGAACAATTGGGTCTCAATGACACTATCCCTGTTTACTTACAAGGTATCATTAACGAAGATGATGAGCACTACACCTGTTTATTAAAATACTTTAACCAACTTTATTTCTTTCTTCCCGCTGGTAAACAAAATAGCGAGTTACTGGCAGACATGCCTAAACACTATTTCAGCGGCCTTCTTGCTTTAGATTTATGCGGATAATTGGTGGCAAATTAAAGGGAATCCGTTTGCAGCCCCCTGCAAATTTACCGGTACGCCCCACAACGGATATGGCCAAAGAAGCACTATTCAATATCCTAAACAATAAATACGATTTAGAAACCTGTGCTGTATTGGATTTATTTTGCGGCACCGGAAATTTAACTTTTGAGTTTGCTTCACGTGGAGCAGAAAGTATTTTAGCGGTTGATATGGATTACGGCTGTGTAAACTGGGTAAAAAATACAGCTAAACAATACCAGTTTGATCAGATTGATGTACGCAAGGGTGATGTTTTTAAATTATTGAAACAAATGACCGGCAGTTACGACCTGATCTTTGCCGACCCACCCTACAACATGACTAATATTCCGCAGATTCCGGTAATGGTTGAAGCCCAACAGTTGCTAAAGCCCAATGGTTTATTAATTGTAGAACACCAAAGTAATATGAAACTGAACAGCCAGCCGGGTTATACCGAAACGAGAAAATACGGAAATTCTTCCTTCAGCTTTTTTGAGTTTAGTTAGATTGGTCATTGGTTTGTTGGTCATTGGTTTATTGGTCATTAGTCAGTGGTTTATTGGTTATTGGTAATTGGTCATTGGTTTATTTGTTATTTGTTATTGGTTCGTTAGTCATTGGTACTTCGTCATTGGTTTATTTGTATTTGTTATTGGTTCAATTTGCTACCAACTACAAGTTGAATTTTATTGGTCATTGGTAATTGGTAATTGGTCATTAGTCAGTGGTTTATTGGTTCAATCTGCTGCCAACTAAAAGTTAAAGATTGGCTTGCTGATAATTGTTAATAGATTATTGATAATTGACTTATTCAATTAATCCGCGCTTCCCAGTGAGAATTACGGTTCTGGATGAAGGCCCCCACAGGGACTCACCTTTGTTTATAAACCCGATCGTCAGCGGTACGAAGGCTTTTTCAGCCGAGTTTAGCAGAGAGCGGGACTGAAACACCCCAATTATCTTCCCCCCTTTCATTTCCAAACCCCTTTTATATACTCAACCTTCTTTCTTCAATTTCCCTTATTCTCCCATAGTTCTTTCTGCCATATCCATACCTATGGCCTTGCCCTTTTTTTTCTCGCACCATATTAGAGAATGTATTTATTACTGCATCACCTGTTTCCATAATGTGTTTCACTCCTGTTATATACACCACGCTAACCACTAAACCCTCAGCGCTAAACTATTCCGCTTTTAACTATTATACCTATATTTGAATCATGAAGATAGCGCTATTTCCAGGCTCATTTGATCCGATCACGATTGCCCACGTCAATATTTTACAACGGGCCACCCCACTTTTTGATAAAATTATAGTAGGCATTGGACTTAACAGTTCTAAACAGAATTTTTTAAGTGCTGAACAGCGTCTTCAGATTTTACAGACTGTTTTTAGCGGTTATCAGAACATCGAAATCCAAACTTATGAAGGTTTAACTGTAGATTTCTGCCGGAAAATAAATGCCACCCATATGGTGCGCGGAATCCGCTCAGCTGCTGATTTCGAATATGAACGGGCTATTGCGCAGATCAATCAAACCATGATGCCTGAAGTAGAAACCATCTTACTGTTAAGTAAACCGGAATACTCTGCCATCAGTTCGACAATTGTCCGCGATATTTTAAGAAATCATGGCGATGTTAGTCCATTTGTACCCAAAGAAGCATTGGCATTTTTATAGTTTTTGTTAACCACAGATGTACACGGATAAACACAGATTTAAATCCAGGTTCATCAAAGTTACACGGTTCTCCTTTTCCAGAGGGAATAACTAACCGCGCACAACAGGGTTTTGTATCAGTATGCGTAAAATATTAGTGACTGACCAGCTATATCTTAAGCCATACCTACCTCAACGGATCTTTACGAGCGGAATGCAGCGCAGTTAAACTCTATATACTGCGCTCTGCAGCGAGAACTGAGGACTTCGCTTCAAACGAGCGCTACGTGATCAAGAAGGATATTTCATTATAAAATCTTATCTGCCTTCTCTTTATCTGTGGTTAAAAATTATTTTTAAATAAACCTGTAACGTTTCTAAAAACCTGTTACCAATTGGGTATATATTAAATGAAAGAAACAGAAAACATATTTCTTACCCTGATCAATCAGCACGCAGCGATTATACATAAGATTTCTAAAATGTATATGAACGACGCCGAAGAACAGCGTGACCTGTTTCAGGAAATGGTATTACAATTATTGAAAGCTTATCCTTCTTTTAAAGGGAATAGCAAATTTACCACCTGGATGTACCGCGTTTGCGTCAATACAGCATTAATCTATTTAAAAAAAGATAGAAGAAAAGTAGATAAAACCCCATTTGATATACATACTGATGTAATAGATGTTAACGAAAATGAAGGGAAAGAAGAAAAACTAACTTATTTGTACGCTGCCGTTCAAGAATTAAATGAAATTGAAAAAGCATTGATCTTCCTTTTTCTCGAAAATCAATCACATCGCGAAATTGCCGAAAATCTGGGAATAAGCGAGGGTAATGCGCGTGTAAAACTTAACAGGACAAAAGAAAAATTACAATTCATCATAAAGAAAAATGGTTATGAATTTTGACGATTTAAAAAAAGAATGGAATGCTGAAACTACGGAAGGAAGCAACATTTCTTCGGATATGCTTAAGATAAAACAGTCGCACACTCCTATTGATAAAATCAGGGCGAAGATGAAACATGAATTTTTTTATCAACTTGCCTTTTTAGTATTTATGGTATTTATCCCATTTATAGCTGAGTTTTCAGTTGCGCTAAATCAGTTATATTTTATGACATACGCCATCATTTGTGGTTTTACAGCCTATTACTTTTTAAAATTCTATAGGTTTTATAAAAATTCGTATGATATGAGCATGGATACCCGCAAAAATATCCTTTGGTTTTATTATGAAATGAAATTGAATATTGAGCTATATAAAGCCTTAACCTATATTATAGTTTTCATAATAGTAGGATTTATGTCAGCTTACTTCTTGATCGAAAAAGCAACCGTTTTCGCAAAGATTTTAACCAGGCTATCGATTGTATATATTTTATTGAACTGTTTTATTACGGTCTTAATTATTGGACTGATAACAGAACTATGGGCTTGGTATTGTTATGGAAAATACCTTAAACAGGTTAAAAAAGTAGTTGATGAATTAGATTACGAGTAAACCGGTATTTCCCGATATCAGAAGTTGCCAGCTGCAATTGCAATATGGATTTTTATTTTAATCACGATTGTGATGTCGGCTATTTCTAACTGACACCACAATTAATAAAAATTTATAATATTTTACCTGCCCTCAACACATCCATAATAGACGGAAAAGTATTTTGAACAACAGGTGAAATCTGTTTTTTATTTAACCAGACAGCCTCATCGATGCCTTCTTCTTTTTGGGGAACCAATTTAGGTTCGCCTTTAACCTTCATTTTGTACCAGTTGGTTTTCTTGATTACCATTTTATTGCCCATCGGATAAACGTGGTAAGTTTTACAAAGCTTTTCTTCCCGTTTAAAAACCCTGATTCCACACTCCTCTTCTACCTCGCGCACAGCAGCTTCCTTCATTTTTTCACCGTCTTCCAGCTTTCCTTTTGGCAGATCCCATTTTTTGTTCCTGAAAATAAAAAGATAATTGCCATTTGCACTTTCTACCAAACCGCCGGCAGCTTTTATAACGGCGCAATCTTTCTTTAATTTTTTAAAAGTTTCCTGAGGATTTTTTGTCAAGAATATATAGCTCTTTTTAGATCCGTTTTTTAATTTTTTATAGAATGTTTCAAGATTGAAATCCTGAAATTCCAGCTGTTGAATTTTTTCCTTCTGCTCAGGCAAAAAGTCCGAGATAAACAAAGTATTATCGTTGATGTAAATTCTATAGTTTCTTGGCATGTAGTTTAAAGCATATTAAAATGGAGGCGTAAATGGCCCCTATGGCAAAATCGGTATTTCTTCTTTAACCCATCAAAGGATTTTTTAATACAGCAATATATTTGCTTGCCCTAAAGTAAAAAAATTGCTGAGTTATTTATAGGATATAAAAAAAGGTTACAACAATTAATGTTGTAACCTTATCTAAATTAACGCTCTCAATCAAAGATTGATGCAAGGCTCTCACCCCTTGCTTGCTACAAATATATAACAATTTGTTAAAGTGCAGAAAAAAAAACAGCGATTAATTAAAAATAATCTTAAACGCTTATTTACCAGATATGTTATTTGTAAAAACTAATGATAATTGTCATCAGGAAGAACATTCAGGTAGGAACAACGGTTAATAATTTCCCAGCGATAACGTTTTTTTTATAATTTTAACTTTTTAATCTGCCATGTCCATACCTTTATTATCAGAAACAGATCTGGAAATATACCGAAATGATCTTTCTAATCCGGAAAAATCAACTGACGAACTCTTTAACAGATTAAATGGGTTGTACCAGCGTTTTGCGACCAATGAACAGTTGCTTACAGATTTTGAATATATTTCGGCGCTTAACAGCCTCGAAAGTAGTTACACCTCGAAAAAAGAGCATTTCAACAAAGAAATCGCTGAACTGAAAAAACAATTTAAACAACTCGATAACCGGATTGTTGCGGCCGAACAAAAACTCAGACATGGCATTCCGGAAGATCTTCTGGTAATGGACAAAATTATTGCCGAACAGGAATCTATTATAGCAGACCAGGAAAAGCTGAATAATGCTGAAACCTATATTGTGGAGGAAGTGAGGAAAATCGATATTGAGCATGGTAAGGCGCTTCAAAAACTAGAAGAACAAGAGAGAAACAGGGAAACCCCGCTCAAAGGCAAGTTTTCCGCCTTTAAAGAACAAATTGAGATTGCTGAAAAAGGAATTACTTTAAAAGTAAGGTCACTTTCACTCCTTGCTGTTATCGGTATTCCGCTAATTATAGATTTATTTTTCGGTTTGGCTGGTTCTCCTACTTTCTCGAAGAGTTCCAATAATATTATTTTCAATCACTATATTTTTATAATCAGCCTGATATTGATTGAACTGTTTCTTGCCGATAAAATCAGGAACAGGATTTCATATGTTTTATCGATAACCTATCTTAAAGATTCGCTGAAAACATTAGATAACCTATTAATTGAAAACAAAAGAAAGCTAGCTGAAATAGAATCAGCACATCATATCTCGCTAGCCGAATTTGTAAAGAAAAACGGTGATGTTTTAAATTATTAGCTAATATTAAAAAGAGAGGGATTCAGAAATATCGCTATCGCTGAACCCCAATCATCAATTTGATCCGATTGGTTCAGCCTATAGTGTAGCCATATCAATCACGAAACGATAGCGTACATCACCTTTTTCCATACGCTCGTAAGCATGGTGAATATCTTTCATATCGATGATTTCAATCTCCGATACGATATTATGCTCTGCACAGAAATCTAACATTTCCTGAGTTTCGGCAATACCGCCAATACCAGATCCAGCCAGGCTTTTTCTACCTCCGATTAAGCTGAAAGCTGCAATTTCTGCCGGTTTAGGTGGAACACCCACACAAATATGTACGCCATTTGTGCTTAACAACGAAAGGTACATGTTGAAATCATGTTCTGCTGAAACCGTATCCAATATAAAGTCGAAAGTACCTCTTGCTGCATTTACCTGTTCAGCATCAGTGGTTACAACGAAGTGATGGGCGCCAAGTTTTTTGGCATCCTCTTCTTTTTTGGGTGAAGTACTTAATACGGTAACCTCAGCTCCAAAAGCTACGCCAAATTTCACCGCCATATGGCCCAAACCACCTAAACCTAATACAGCCAGTTTATGCCCCTTACCTACTTTCCAGTGCTTTAGCGGAGAATAAGTGGTAATACCTGCACATAACAAAGGTGCTACAGCGGCCAGATTTAATTTATCAGACACATGAAGTACAAATTCTTCTCTCACTACAATCGTATCCGAATATCCACCATAAGTTGGTGTTTTACCGTCTCTCGCTAAATTATTATAAGTTTGCGTATTGCCCTCCAAACAATATTGTTCCAAATCCTGCTTACAGTTTTCGCAAACCTGACATGAATCGACCATACAGCCTGTTCCGGCCAGATCTCCTACTTTAAATTTCTTCACGTGATCTCCAACCTTCACTACGCGACCTACTATCTCGTGACCAGGAACCATAGGAAATATTCCCTCAAACCAGTCATTTCTGATCTGGTGCAGATCTGAATGGCAAACCCCGCAGAAAAGTATTTCGAACTGAACATCATGGGGTCCTACGTCCCGACGTTCAAAATTCCAGGGTGCAAGATCCGTTTCGGCATTTTGTGCCGCATATCCTTTTGTTGCTATCATAAAAATTTAAATTAATTAGAGGTAACAAATGTAAACAGCTATTTGTTATAGATAATTACGCAAATCAAATTAATCATTACAAAATTCAAACAATCAGCTACAACATCAATCCCTTTAACTGTGCATACTGCAGCAGCATAATTGTTTTTCCATCCCTTATCTCACCAGATTTCATCATGTTAAGTGCCTTTTCGAAAGGCCATTCCAGCACTTCTATATCCTCATTTTCTTCCTGCAATCCCCCTCCATCGTGCAATTTCATATCACTTGCGTAAGCCGCAACAAAAAAATACAATAGTTCTGTAACTGAGCCGGGAGACATATAAGCCTCGAAAACTTTTTCTACTTGATCAATCCTGAAACCGGTTTCTTCTTCCGTTTCCCTTCTGATACAATTTTCCGCATTATCCTGATCTAATAATCCGGCGCAGCACTCAATCAGATAACCGGTATCATTACCATTAATAAAAGTCGGTAACCTGAACTGACGCGTGAGTACAACCGTTTGATTTTCTTTATTATATAATAAAATGGTTGCACCGTTTCCCCGATCATAAGCTTCGCGTTCCAAAATAGATATGGTACCGTCACTATCTATCTTTTCGAAACTGACTTTTTTGAGGGTATACCAGTTATCAGATAGAATTTGAGTATCCAGAATATTAATATTTTTCATTATGATCACTTTTGATTAATTATGATTAAATTTGACCGAATTAAATCATTATATATGACATTTCAAAAAAGGGCACATAAAATTCTGGAACTTTTAGAAACATATGGCGAAGTTGATATCCGCCAGTTAGCTAATTATATTGGTGTTTCTGAAGTAACGGTAAGGCGTGACCTGAACAGCATGGCTGCGAAGGGACTGCTCTACCGTACACATGGAGGGGCCATGAAAATAAGTGATGTGATAAAACCGGTTTCATTTGCCACTAAAGCCGAGGTTAATCTCAAGCCAAAAGATGCAATCTGCAAAAGGGCGGCAGCAGATATTATTGATGGAGATGTTATATTTATTGATTGTGGCAGTACAGCCTTTAGATTATGCCAGTTTATTAAAAACAAAAACATTAAGGTAATTACCAATTCGCTACCGGTCGTAAATGAATTGCAGCACAGTGCAGTAACTATAAACCTGATTGGAGGTGAAGTTGACGTAACCAGACAAGCTGTTCATGGCACTATGGCACTCGAACATATTTCCAGATACCATGCTTCTAAAGCCTTTTTAGGTGTAGATGGCATTACCGCCGAAGGATTGTATGCCGGTAGTGAGCACGAAGCTAATAATACTTTGGCAATGGCAGCACAAACCAGTTGCACATATATGCTCTGTGATGCCAGTAAAATAGGAAAAACTTCGTATTTGAAATTTAATGATCTATCAATTGTAGATATTATAGTCACCAATTATAACGGCCCTGAGGTAAACAAATTCGAATCAAACGGGATATCCGTATACTCGGTAACCGTTTAATAAATCAATATGAAGATGGCCGAACGATCAATTGTCAACCTTTCCACCGCCTTCAGCAGATCGTTAGTTATTTATCATCCTTTTTTCAAACAAACTATTCTTTATCCAACTGATTTACAGCAAGTGACAATAAAGCGCTTTTAGCATCCATCAAAATTTCCAATATTTGTATTGTTGAAATGTCTGAATCAAATCCGGATTTTGACATTTTCTTATCCCAAACGCAAAATAATGGGGTTTAATAAACGTTATGACAAACACAAATAAATCTGTAATTTTGAGCCATGTATAATAAAAGTGATATTGAATTAAAAGTAGCGGAATTTTTATTACAGATAAAGGCAATCAAATTGCAGCCAAATAACCCTTTCACATGGGCATCTGGTTGGAAATCGCCAATTTATTGCGACAACAGAATTACCCTTTCCCATCCTCAGGTTAGAACTTACATCAGGCAAAAACTTGCGCAAGCCATACAAGAAGAATTTGGCTCAGTAGATGTTATTGCAGGTGTTGCAACTGCCGGAATCCCTCAAGGCGTTTTAGTTGCTCAGGAACTGGGTTTACCATTTATCTATGTGAGAGCGAAAGCCAAAGAACATGGTACAGGAAGTTTAATCGAAGGTGAAGTGGTTGAAGGTCAACGTGTGGTGGTTATCGAAGATTTAATTTCAACCGGAAAAAGCAGTTTACAGGCTGTTGAAGCGCTTAGAGCAGCCGGATTATCAGTAGCTGGCTTAGCGGCAATTTTCACCTATGGTTTCGAAAAAGCCGACGAAAATTTTGCGGCTGCGAAATGCCGTTACTTAACTTTATCAAACTATGGCGCATTGATCGATTATGCTGCCGAACACAGTATCATTGCCAAAAGCGACATGGAGTTATTGGGGAAATGGCGCTTGAATCCTTCAGAATGGGGAAAAGGACAGGCTCTAAGTTCAGGCTCTTAATTCGGAATAAAAACAATTTTATACAATTATACAATGACTGTTATCGATAGCACAGTAGAAGTTAATAAACCGGTTGCTGAGGTTTATACTTTTCTATCCAATATGAACAACCACCAGCAGTTGATGCCAGAAAACATCTATAACTGGGAATCAACCGAAGATGATGCACGGTTTACCATTCAAAATATGGCAAAATTGGCCATTAAAATTTCGAACAGAATAGAGAATCAGGAAATAACAGCAATTCCGAGCGAAAAAGCGCCTTTTGATGTAGAATTAAAATGGACGTTAGCAGATAACGGAAATGGAACTACTACAGCAAAACACATCATTTCAGCTGATTTAAATATGATGATGAAAATGCTGGCATCAGGCCCACTTCAAAAACTGGCTGACCACCAAACCGAAAAACTGAAAGAGATTTTGGGATAGTAATAGATCAAAAGATTTCCGTGATTTCACATAACTAACGAGACGAATTAAACTTCGTCTTTTTTTATTTCCAAAGTTCTTATGCAATCGCGAAAAGAACTCAATAAAAGCGCAGCTATCATACGATCTGATCGCTAACTGTTAAATTTCATATTATATACAGCTTTATACAGATGGCTGAAATCTAGAAATTCAGCATTTTCTTTAATACCGTGCCAGGGGAAGTGAAGGTTTAGTTCCGGTCTTCCATCATTACCAGGCGCTCTCTAACGATTTTAAGTCCCTTTTATTTGCATAAGCTTTTTGCATATTGCGTTGCACGATATATATTTAGCAATTAAACTTTAAAGTTCTCAATTTTTGTTAATTTAAAGCGATTTTTAAAACATTATGATGAGTATAGCGCAACTTGAGGAACAAATTGAAGCTGGAAATTTTCACGCAGTAAAAGAAATTTTGCTTGAAAACCCAAAACTGGCAAATGTGGATACTTCTCATCACATTTCACCACTTTTATTGGCCTGCTATTATAAAAAAAGAGAAATAGCTGATCTGATTGCCGAATTTGTAGATCAATTAACCCTATTTGAGGCTTGTGCTATTGGAAAATTTGATGTGGCTACGCTCTTGATTTTTCAAAACCCTGCCAGTATCAATGAATTTTCCAAAGATGGCTTTACCCCGCTTGGTTTAGCCTGCTACTTCGGGCATGAGGAATTGGCCCGTTTTCTTGTTTTAAAAGGGGCTGATGTTAATCTGGCATCGAAAAATGGCTTTAACGTATTTCCCATCCACTCGGCAGTTGCAACCAACAATTTCAATATCACTAAAATGCTTCTGGATGCCGGCGCATACCCAAATGTTTGTCAGAAAGCAGGCGTAGCTCCTTTACACACAGCTGCTCAACTGGGAAACATTGAATTAATTATTTTATTATTGGAACATGGTGCTGAAGTTTCTCTACGGATGGAAGGCGGAAAAAAACCTGCTGATCTAGCTGCTGAAAAAGGCTTTAATGAAATTGCAGAAATTTTAAGAGACGATGATTAGAGAGTCCTGAGTCTAAAATCGTAAGTCTCTAGTCCTGACAACTGGATAATGACGACTGTCAACTGCAAATTGAACACTGCCAACTGAAAACTGAAAACTGAACTATTCCCAGATCCGCAATCGCATTCTTTTCATGTATGTTCTGATATCAAGCACCACAGCGGCTAAAAAATAGAACAATATGGGAAAACCTACCGCCAAAAATGACGAGTAGATAAAAAACAGACGGACTTTAGCTGTACTCATATTTAGCTTATTAGCCAAATACGTAGAAACCCCAAAACTCTGCTGTTCAAAATAAGTCACAATTCTCTGGAACATTTAAGCTTATTTTAAAATCTTATCATTCGGCACTAAGTAAGAACGCTCCAAAACACGAGCTATTATTTGCTTACAGAGTCTAATTTAGCAAAATTAATTGATTAAGCACAATCGCAAAATTAAAGCAATTATTCCAAAATCAGTTTTTCAAAATCCTGTTTATCTTGGTGTTTGATAAAAAGCGTTTGTTGCTCTTCCAGTCCTGAAAACCTTTTAATCAACTCTGCTTTAAACTGATGAATATCAACATCCTTATTTAAAATAATTGTTAAGGCATCAGCATTCCCCCTTACCTCGATAATCTGATCAGGATATAATTCTTTTAGTTCGTGTGGAAATTCCATAATACAGAAACAAAATTTAAAGTATAAAGTTTTGCAAAAACGGGAAACAGCTTAGGCCTGTTTCAAAATTTTAATTCCAATGCCGCAGGATAAGCATTTTTTCTCATTGCAATACCGCTTTTTTAGCTGTAAAATTCCCTGAGAGGCAAATGCGTTTGCGATCTTCACTCCAGCCCCGGTAAATTTATCAGTAATGGCATTTTGTTCAGCAGGCAAACTTTCCAACAGTTTTATCGCCCTATTGATAAAATATGGTGTTGCGGTATGTTTTCCATAAGCAAATAGAAACAAGGCCACAGTATTTAAAAGAATATTATCTACTGATGCCTTTCCTATCTGAATATTTACTGAAGATGCTACCTTTTTAAAATGGTAGTGCGTTTTCCAGTACTCATTTACAGGCAGATTTTCAAATAAGGTATGCAACTCAGCCACCTGCTTTATTTCCATAACCTTAGAAAAAAGATGATTGGCTTTGGTAATTAATGCAGCAAATTGTGCCAAACGTATGGTTGGAAAATTCTGTGGGCGCATGCGCATAAACTTCCACATCGAAACATTAATGGGTTTAATATTGTATTTCTTTTGGAGAAACTGAAACTCCGCCTTCAACTTTTGTGGATACGCTTCTTCAAAATGATCGTTTAAAAACCCTGCCGCGCCAAAAACCAATGCTTCTATTTGGTGCGGATTGTTTTTATGCCGGCCATAAATGTGCTGCGGAACTGCTTTGGCAAAAAGCTCAAAAGGCAAGGCATTTATTTTGAATCCGAAATTACGCGCCATAAGACGGTAGAATGTCTCATCCCAATTCCCATTTAGTTCGTTTAAGGTCTCTGTAACCGCACTTGTTTTCTGCTCAAAACGTTCAACCAATGTTCTCGATAAAAAGGAATCTATAATCAACTCGTCTACTCTCCCAATCTGGGCAATGCAGGGAAAATCTGTTAAGGTGAGGAAAAGGTTTTCGTACCTTCTGATCAGATCAGCAGAAATGCGGTCTTTAAGTTCCAGAACAGGCAAAATGGTTCCATCCATCCGGGTTATTTCGGCATCATGCTGGTAAACAACATGTAAAATTACATTTTCATATGCGGGATTAACCTGGTGGTTGTGCTTTAGCCAATCTGACGATTTTAAATGAATTTCTACATTTCCGGCCCAGGTGGTTTCACCTATCTTAATTTTGGCGTGATTAAAATCCGGACCTGCATTTAGGTTAAGCAATCCGGTATTGACGATTTCCAGTTTTTCACCATCGCAGGTCTGCAGTCCGTTATAATCAAACGACCTGAACTGCCATACATAATGAAGAAAATCTTCTGGAAAATTCATCCTTGAAGATAATGAATTTATCTGGCTATAACTAACTTATAAGTTTAAATTTTGGGCTTCTTTGGAATAATTGTTAAAAACATAAGTAATCAAATAATGGTTCCCACTTTTTTCAAATAAAAAATACCAGGTTGTTTTCTGACTGATATTAAAATGGATGAACCAACTGCCCCGGTGTGCAATAACCTTTGGAGCAATGTGATATTGCGCTTTGCCGATCTTCCTTTCAACCGTATCGATCAATCTGGTCACATAATCTATAGCACTTTCGCGGATACTGAAATAGTTTTCATAAAAGAGCACATCAACCAATTCGTTAAGATAAAGTAAAACCGAGGGATGGAACCGTACCACTATTTCCAAGGCAAGGCATTAATATGCCTAATGGCTGCTGCTTTAAATTCAGAAGACGATATACTTTCTTTCCACTTTTCATCAAAAGAGGTATCCTTAACCGACGTCTTAACATAAGCTATCTGCTCTTCATTAACCACCGGAAGTTGGTCTTGACTTAAAACCTGTATCAGTTCCTTTTTTTCGGCAGCTGAAAGTTTTTTTATATGCTCTAGTAATGACTTAAAGTCCATATTGTCGAAAGGGTTAGTCATAAGCCAGGTCTAAACAATTAAATATAAGGATTTTTTCGTAAAGAAAAAGAATGAGCTATAGGCAAAATAATCAATTATATATTATTAGAGCCTGTTTAAAGTCTATTACATTACTTCTTCTGGTTTGTCACACTGAGGGATAATTAAATTGTTTAAAATCAATACGAGTGACGTAAAATTGTCTTCTCTTATCCTACCGCGGTCTTGCCTCGGCTCGCCGCCGCCGAAGGGCTCGTTCTTTTTG
The DNA here is from genome assembly GCF_900111825.1 of Pedobacter suwonensis. Lineage (GTDB taxonomy): Bacteria > Bacteroidota > Bacteroidia > Sphingobacteriales > Sphingobacteriaceae > Pedobacter > Pedobacter suwonensis. The sequence continues at coordinate 233,909 of NZ_FOJM01000005.1, read as the reverse complement.
ATGTCAAAAAGAAACAAAACCGAGGCATTGCCGAGCTCATTAATACAAATGAAAACCATGAAAAACTATTAATAAAACACCGGCTGAAAATTTATTCATTGGTTGTTACAATTTTCAGCGGCATTCATGAGAGCTTCGCCGTTTTCTTTCGAAGCCAATGGGATGGCTTGGTCAGTGGAGCCCGAAAAATTTGTTAGGCCGGATTTAAGCAGAACGGAGATATGGTGCTACGGCCAAGCTATGCGGAAATGCATAGATTCTACATGTCGCTCATTAATAAATCATCGCAAAATAACGTCAATGGTAGCCTGTCGAAGTGCTTCTCTTAACTATAAAAAGATTGTCTTCAACTAGGCTCAGACTGACATACGAAATAAATTTCACTTAATTTTAAACAGGCTCTTAATACTGAATTGTATACGATAAATATTTCTCAAGTAACAAGCGATATTCAGTTTCCTTACACCAGCCCCGCCTTAACCAAAATCTGCTCCATTTCCTCTTTCAGTTTTAAAGCCTCTTCCCTGGCTCTCTCGGCAAAATCTTCACCTTGGCTGGCATAGATAATTCCCCTTGATGAATTGATCAGTAATCCACATTGAGAATTTAATCCATACTTACACACTTCACCTAAATCTCCACCTTGTGCACCAACTCCGGGTACCAAAAGGAAATGATCCGGGGCAAGTTTGCGTACATCACCAAATGCCGCACCGCGCGTAGCACCAACTACATACATCATCTGCTCATCTGTAGCCCAGGTTTGTGAGATTTTAATCACTTTTTCAAACAGCCTATCTTCTCCAACTTCCTGCAATTGAAAATCGGCATGCCCTGCATTTGAAGTTAAAGCCAGTAGAATTACCCATTTATCTTTAAAAGTCAAAAACGGACTTACTGAATCGCTCCCCATATACGGCGCAACGGTAACCGAATCGAAACTCATCTCAGATGATACCTCATTAAAAAATGTTTCCGCATACATGGCAGAGGTGTTGCCAATATCGCCACGTTTAGCATCTGCAATAGAAAAAATATCGTTTGGTATATATTTCCAGGTTTCAGTTAAAGTCTCCCAGCCTTTTTTACCATAACATTCATAAAAAGCGGTGTTTGGTTTATAAGCAACACACAAATCTTTCGTAGCATCGATAATCTGCTTATTAAATTCCAGAATTGGATTTTCGTACCTTAACAAGTGTTGTGGTATCTTATCTAGCGAAGAATCCAGCCCTACACATAAAAAAGAACGTTTTTTTTGTATCTGCTCGAAGAGTTGTTGCTTGGTCATATATGTGCTTATTTGCTGCAAATATGAAGATTTTTAAGTTTTCCGAGCGACAAAATAATGTTCACATTAATTATTTTTATAAACATTTTAAACTTTTGCTTGCAGATTACGTTTCAAATACATACAATTGCACCATAATTTCTCAATCGTTTATCTGAATATCCCAGAAAAATTTATCAAGACTTGTTTTTTGTTACCATTTTTTAAAAGCAAATATTGCTTTTTATTCAGCTTGTAAACAATTATGAAACAATTTGAGCACTATCTCTAGTGACCTCAATTAATGTTTTATAGCCTTAAGAACTTATGCACAATGAAAGCCGGGCTTGCGCTAACACAAATATTTTTTAAGCCTGTGCAAATTTATAACAGAAAACATCCGTTATAAACAAATGAAAAATTTCTTGAAACATATATATTTAGAATGTTTAGTAAAACAGAATTAAATGATAAGCTCACAACAGAATTACGTGAGCTGGCAAAAAGCTATGGCATTGAAGGTGCCGACTCCCTAAGAAAAATCGACCTTGTTGAAGTACTTTTACACCAGCAAGAAATTATAAATGCTGCTAAATCAGGTGCAGATCCTTATAGTGAAACTGAACCTGTTACAGCCACACGTGCACCTAAAACCAAAGCCGCAAAAGCACCGAAAGTTGCCGCAGCAGCAACAGCAGCTTCTTCGGTAATCGCTGAAAAAGCCGCTACTACAGATGAGAAACCTCTCGCTAAAGATGAAAAGCCGGTTAAAAAAAGAACAAGGTTAACAAAAACTGAATCTGCTGCACCGGTTGAAAAAAGAAGAGATGCGGTTACTTTGTTTGACGAGCCTCAGCACGAGAAGCAGCCCGACAGAACCAATGATAGTGAAGAAAGTGTAAAACCGATTTCGGCTTTGATAGAGGAAAGTGCAGAAGTACTTCCGGTAGCACCTAAGCAAAAACAAGAGCCTAAAGAAAAACAGGAAAAGCCACAACGTGATGAAAACCGCCAGCAAAAGCAACCAGGCGGTGGCAATCATCACAAAAACGAAAACAGTTACTCTAACCTGGATTTCGATAACGTCATCACAAACGAAGGAGTTCTGGAAATTATGCCTGATGGATATGGTTTCTTACGCTCGGCAGATTACAACTATTTAACTTCTCCTGATGATATTTATGTATCACAGTCTCAAATCAAGCTCTTTGGATTAAAAACCGGTGATACCGTAAAAGGTAGCATCCGTCCGCCTAAAGAAGGAGAAAAATATTTCCCGTTGGTTCGTGTAGAAACCATTAATGGCAGGATCCCTGCTGAAGTACGTGACCGCGTTCCTTTTGATTATTTAACACCACTTTTCCCAACAGAAAGATTAAACCTGTTTACGGATACGAACAACTATTCTACCCGTATTATGGATTTATTTACGCCAATTGGTAAAGGACAACGTGGTTTAATTGTGGCACAGCCTAAAACAGGTAAAACCAATTTATTGAAAGAGGTGGCCAATGCCATTGCCAAAAACCATCCGGAAGTTTATTTAATTATCTTATTAATAGATGAGCGTCCGGAAGAGGTTACTGATATGGCTCGCAGTGTAAGAGCGGAGGTAATTGCCTCAACCTTTGATGAGCCAGCTGAGAGACATGTTAAAATTGCCAACATTGTTTTAGAGAAATCGAAACGTTTGGTAGAAAGCGGACATGATGTAGTTATTCTATTAGATTCGATTACCCGTTTAGCCAGAGCATATAACACTACAGCACCTGCATCTGGTAAAATATTATCAGGTGGTGTTGATGCTAACGCCCTGCACAAACCAAAACGTTTCTTTGGTGCGGCACGTAACATCGAAAACGGTGGTTCATTAACCATTTTAGCTACCGCATTAACCGATACCGGTTCTAAAATGGATGAGGTAATTTTCGAAGAATTTAAAGGAACCGGTAACATGGAACTTCAGTTAGATCGTAAATTATCTAACAAACGTATTTTCCCGGCTATCGATATTACAGCATCAAGTACCCGTCGCGATGATTTATTGCACGACAGAGATACGTTACAGCGTGTGTGGATTTTACGTAACCACCTTGCTGATATGAACAGCCAGGAAGCAATGGAATTTGTTCAATCTCAAATAAAAGGAACAAAAAGTAACGAAGAGTTCTTAATTTCGATGAACAGCTAAATAAGTTTGGCGTTTGGGGTTTGGAGTAATGCGTTTCAAACCCCATGCGCTTAGCGCCTAACCCCATGTTAAAAAAAAATCTTCCTAATGCGATTACCTGTGCAAATCTTTTTTCTGGCTGCATCGGGATCGTTTTTGCATTTAAAGATCATTTAGAAACCACAGCTTATTTCGTTATTTTATCCGGAATATTTGATTTTTTTGATGGTATGGTTGCCCGTTTATTAAATGTTAAATCGGCCATAGGGAAAGATCTGGATTCTTTGGCGGATATGGTGAGTTTTGGCTTTTTACCTGGGGTGATTATTTTTCATTTACTAAAAGCAAGTGACTATTCTTCTGAATACCTTCCCTACCTGGGTTTTATCATCACAGTTTTCTCTGCAATCAGATTGGCAAAATTCAACAACGATAGCCGGCAAACGGAAGATTTTATTGGCTTAAATACGCCAATGAATACCCTATTCATCTGTTCGCTGCCTTTTATTGCGCATGATTATCCACAGATTATTTCCTCCAGCATTTTGCTGATTGCTATTACGGCGATCACCAGCTTTTTACTGGTAAGCGAAATAAAAATATTCTCTTTAAAATTTAGCAATTTGAGCTGGGCGAAAAATAAAATCAAATTTATTTTCCTCATGCTCTCGGCCATATTAATTGCATTTCTGCAATTTGCGGCGATACCTTTTGTATTGATACTGTATATTGCTTTATCTTTTCTTCATTTTAAAGGAACAACGCCAGATCAGAGGATTTAGTCTTTCCCTTACGTATAGGATTGGCTGAATGATTTAGCTATTCTTGACCAATTAAAACTTTTTAACCTCAAGCGGATCGCTTATATTTCGGCAGATCGACAACATGGTTTCTCCAAGCACAGGATGCAAAACATCAGGGGCAATCTCAGCCAAAGGTTCCATCACAAATTTTCTATGCTGCATATGCGGATGAGGCACCTGAAGTTTATCGGGAATGTTGATCACCTGATTTCCAAAAAGGATAAGATCAATATCAATTAAACGCTCCCCCCATTTATCTTTCCTCACCCTCCCCAGCTCCTGCTCAATATTTAATGCAAAATCCAAAACCTCCAAAGCACTTAAACGGGTTTGCAAAGCAACAGCCTGGTTTAAAAATGCAGGCTGGTCGGTTTTGCCCCAGGCAGCCGTTTCATAAAGGGATGAAACGGATAAAACCCCGCCCACTTTATCATTCAACAGTTCAATGGCTTTTTTCAGATTTGCCACTCTATCGCCTAAATTCCCACCTAGTAACAAATAAGCCGTATGGTACTCTAAAGCTTGATTAAGCATCATGTATTTTTATATCTTTACAGCACAAAATTAAAATTTAAATGAGAGAATTCTTTAAGTATTTATTTGCCTCCATGTTGGGCTTTTTCTTATCAATCATAATCGTTTTTGTAATCTGCTTCATCGTTGTAGTGGGATTAGTATCTTCTATTGATACTGACAAAACCATTACGGTTTCTAACAATTCAGTATTATTCCTAAATCTAGATCAAGCCATTACAGAACGTACGCCAAAAAAAACATTTGGTAACCTGCCAATTGTTGGTGGTGATGAAAAAGATGCGATAGGCCTGAACGACTTCCTAAAGGCGTTGCAGAAAGCCAAAACAGACGATAATATTAAATGTATCTATTTGAATGTAAGCAGTCCGAATGCAGGTTTTGCTACTTTACGCGAGGTTAGAAATGCACTGATTGATTTTAAAAAATCGCATAAAAAAATCATTGCTTATAGCGAAGTATATACCCAGGGAGCCTATTATTTGGCTTCAGTTGCTGATAAAGTATATTTAAATCCTGAGGGGGCTTTAGAATTTAAAGGTTTCAGCTCAGAACTTACTTTTTTTAAAGGCACATTAGAAAAAGTTGGTGTAGAAATGCAGGTAATTCGTGTTGGAAACTACAAAAGTGCCGTTGAGCCTTTTATTTTAGATAAAATGAGCGATTACAACCGTAAGCAGGTAACGGCTTATGTTGGTGGATTATATAATACATTCTTAAGTGATATTGCCGAAAGCAGAAATATCCAGAAAGATAGCCTGTATAACATCGCTGATAATTACAAAATACGACAGCCGCAAGATGCAGTAAACTTTAAAATGATCGATGCTTTAAAATATAAAGATCAGATTTTAGAGGAATTAAAAGGATTATCCGGCAGAACCAGAGGAGAGAATATCCGTTCTGTTTCGATTAACGATTATGCGAAGAATAATAGCGATACCGGAGAAGGTAAAGACAAAGTTGCGGTAATTTACGCCAATGGTGAAATTAATGGCGGCGAAGGTTCTGACAACCAGATCGGCTCGGAGCGCATTTCCAGGGCAATCAGGAAGGCACGTTTAGATGATGATATTAAAGCAGTTGTACTCCGCATCAACTCACCCGGAGGCAGTGCTTTAGCTTCTGACGTCATATGGAGAGAGGTTGTGTTAACCAGAAAAGAAAAACCGGTTATTGCATCTTTCGGCGATGTGGCCGCTTCAGGTGGTTATTATATTGGTTGCGCTGCCGACAGCATTTTTGTACAGCCGAATACCATTACCGGTTCGATAGGGGTGTTTGGCATTATTCCAAATTTCCAAAATTTAATGACCAACAAACTGGGAATTACATTTGATGGTGTGAAGACGGGTAAATATGCAGATATCATGGCCACTAACCGCCCGATGACTGAAGGCGAAAGATTTATTATTCAAAATGAACTGAACAGGGTTTATAGTGGTTTTGTAAGTCGTGTGGCCGATGGCAGAAAAAAAAGTAAAGCCTATATCGACAGTATTGGCGGTGGACACGTTTGGATTGGTACAGATGCCGTTCAAATTGGACTGGCTGATAGAATCGGAGGTTTTAAAGATGCCATTAAGTCCGCGGCCAAAAAAGCAAAACTAAAGGATTATAAGGTAGTGGAATATCCGGATGTAATAGACCCATGGAAATCGTTATTGGATGAAGGTACAGACAAGATTAAAACCTATTATACCAAACAGGAACTGGGCGATAATTATATGTTTTACCAACAGATGAAAAAAGTGATGGCAAGCTCTGGAATACAGGCCAGGATGCCATTTGAAGCAGTTATAAAATAATGTAAGATGGAGAGGATGTAAAATGGAAGACGGAGCTACCCCCTATTCCATTTTACATTTTACTTTATCCCTAATTAATCAGTTTCCATTCCGGGTGCAAGGTCAGATAAGTTTGGTTAAGCGCAATATTTGCCGGATGTACCGTTAAGGCAATGCTTTTCCCTTTTAAAAACTCAAAACCGATCCCCTCTTTTTTCGCATCATAAACAACTACCGTATCTTTTTTTTCATTCAGATAAGCGTAAAGTTTGTTAATACCCTGGATTTTCAGCTTAGTGTCCTCCAAACTAACGCCGGTAGCTAGACCATCCCTTGTTTTAAATTCATTTGAAGTGATCCTGATCTGCTTTACATCTTTCACCTGCATACTGGTATCCCGGTAAGAAGAATAAATAGCCACCTCATTCTTTCCGTTGGCTGTTGAATCGCTGCTGTACCAAATTCCCCAGGCTTTGCCCATGGCTGCATCGCTAAAATCAGGTCTTCCAAGTTTTGCGCTTACCTGCTGCATATCTTCGCCAAGACTTATCTCTCCTATTGAATGACCTGCGACAACCAGGAACCGTTCATCAACCGCTTGTGCGGAAACAGAAGTAGTACCTGTTAACGAATCTGGTTTATTTTCATCAGTTTCCCTTTCAGATTGACAAGCAAGGAAACTTATACTTAACCCTAAAAGGACTGTTTTTGTAATTTTCATGAGTGTAAAACAACGCTTTAAGAAAATTGTGTTTAGAAACTGATCAGCATGATCAAAATTTGAGGCATTATTTCCTAATTTTACCCTTTATGGAAAACAAGACCATCGCCCGCACCTTACGTCTCTTATCGCAGCTCATGGAACTGCATGAAGAAAATCCCTTCAAGATAAAATCAGTGGCCAATGCTTACTTTAAGATAGATAAACTGCCTTTTGCCTTAAAAGACAAACCTCTGGATGAACTGGATAAAATTGATGGTATAGGTAAAGGGTTGGCTTCTAAAATCATAGAACTTCTTCAAACAGGAGAACTACAAGAGCTTAATGAAATACTCCAAAGAACACCCGAAGGTGTGGTAGAAATGCTGGGTATAAAAGGCATCGGACCAAAAAAAATATTCATCATCTGGCGTACGCTGGGAATTGAAAATATCGGTGAACTATATTACGCCTGCAATGAAAACCGATTGATTGAAGCCAAGGGTTTTGGTTTAAAAACGCAGGAAGAAATTAAAAATGCCATTGAATTTAAACTGGCTGCCAACGGCAGATTTTTATATGCACAGGTAGAAGGATTTGCTAAAACCTTGTTTACACAACTTGCAGGTTGGGCCGAAAAAATTGACCAAACTGCACTTTTAGGCTTTGCTGGTCAGTACCGCCGTGCATATGAGATTATTGATGAACTCGAAATGGTGATTGGTACAGAACATATTGATGCCATAAAGCAAAATTTGCCTTCGTTTGAACAACTTTCTCTTATTGAAGCGGAGCAATCTTACATTTGTACCACTGAGGCCGGACTCAGGATCAAAATCTATGTGACGGAAAGATCAGCCTTTTATTTAGAATGGTTTGCCTTAACCGGAAATAAAGAACACGTTGAAAAAGTACTGGCTTTAGCAGGCAACGGCCCTTTCACAAATGAAGAAGAAATTTACAGTAAGGCTGGATTAGCTTTTATCGAGCCAGAGCTACGTGAAGATTTGGATGAAATTGAACTGGCTAAAGCAAATAAACTTCCAGCATTAATCCAATATGAGGATTTGAAGGGTAGTTTGCATAACCACTCTACCTGGAGCGATGGTGTGCATACACTAGAGCAAATGGCGCTGTATTGTAAGGATAATTTAAACCTTCAATATCTCGGTATCTGTGACCACTCTAAAACCGCAGTTTATGCCAAAGGATTAAACGAACAGCGTGTTTTTGCGCAACACCAGGAAATTGATGAATTAAATAAAAAACTTGCTCCATTTAAAATTTTCAAAGGGATTGAAAGTGATATTCTAAGCGATGGATCGCTCGATTATTCAGATGACATCCTTAAAACATTCGATTTTGTGGTAGCTTCTGTGCACAGTAACCTCCGTATGGATGAAGCCAAAGCAACCGCCCGTTTATTAAAAGCAATTGAAAACCCCTATACCACTATCTTAGGACATCCCACCGGACGTTTGTTATTGAGCAGGGCCGGCTACCCTATTGATTATAAAAAAATTATCGACGCCTGTGCGGCCAATAGCGTAGTAATCGAAATCAATGCCAATCCCTTACGTTTAGATTTAGATTGGCGCTGGCACCGCTATGCGCTTGAAAAAGGTGTATTACTGTCTGTAAATCCCGATGCCCACCGTACCGAAGGTTTTCATGACATGCATTACGGTATTTCAGTAGCCCGCAAAGGCGGTTTAAGCGCCGACAAATGTTTGAATGCTTTCACCTTAGAGGAGATTACTGCATACTTTAATAGTAAGAAGGTTTAGGGTTTAGGGTTTAGGGTTTAGGGTTTAGGGTTTAGGGTTTAGGGTTTAGGGTTTAGGGTTTAGGGTTTAGGGTTTAACAGAACTCAAGAAAGCTTGTTTAAAATATCTTCAAAAACATCGGTGGAATCTCCTAATCTGTGTAATCATCCCGTCAGGAAAAATCTGTATGTTCCCCAAATCTGCGTATTTAAACCATAAGAAATCTTTTAATATCTTTGCCCCATGATCAGTGAAATTGCCAACCGCATATTTAATCAGGTTATTACAGACTATCACAAATTTGATGATATTGACCACCCCGTTGAAAACCCTTACGATGCCGAAACTTTAGAGCACCTATTTTATATCAAAAACTGGATTGATACCGCTCAGTGGCACATGGAAGATGTAGTGCGCAATCCACAGATTGATCCTGTTGATGGTTTGAGCTGGAAGAGACGCATTGACGCCCAAAACCAGGTACGTACCGATATGGTAGAGTTTATTGATGGCTATTTCTTAAACCTTTATCAAGGGATTACGCCTTTGCCAGATGCAAAAATCAATACGGAGAGTCCGGCATGGGCAATAGACAGGCTTTCTATTTTGGCCCTGAAAATTTACCATATGCAGGAAGAAGCTGAACGCGAAAGCGCATCTGCCGAACACCGTGCGCAATGCCAAACTAAACTCAATGTACTGCTAGCTCAAAGAGCAGACCTTTCGACCAGTATTGATGAGTTACTCGCAGATATCGAAGCTGGCAAAAAATACATGAAAGTGTATAAACAAATGAAAATGTATAACGACCCGAGTTTAAATCCGGTGTTGTATAATAAAGCATAATAGTTCAAATCGTCATTGCGAGGCACGAAGCTATCTTAATGCGCACGCTAGTAGCAATCGTTTTAAGATTGCTTCGTCGGCTGAAAAAGCCTTCTCGCAATGACGACCTACTTGAAAAACATGTCAACAACCCAAAAAATAATCGTTTTACGTTTTTCAGCAATGGGTGACGTAGCCATGGTGGCATCTGTTTTACAAGAATTTAGAGCGCAGAATCCTGCGGTTGAGCTCATTATGGTTAGCCGGCCGGCTTTTAAACCTTTTTTTGAACATATTCCCAACTTGCTTTTCCATCCTATCCAACCAAAAACCATCCACAAAGGGATAAGTGGACTATATCAACTTTATCAGGAACTCCGCCGCTACAAGCCAGATGCTATAGCCGATTTACATGATAATTTAAGAAGCAGGGCAATTTCTACTTTTTTTCGTTTAACAGGAACAAAAATTAAACGCATAGATAAAGGAAGAGCTGAAAAAAAAGCCTTAACCCGTGCCAATAAAAAGATATTTAAGCCGCTCAGACAAACTGTTGAGCGTTATGCCGATGTTTTCCGCGAATTAAAATTTAGCATTAAACTTAGTCATCGGATTAATAAGTCAGCACAGGCTTTACCCGAAAAGGCAAAAGCATTGTTTAGCGATCAAACCACAAAAAAAATCGGCATCTCTCCTTTTGCACAGCATATATATAAAGTATATCCGTTTGAAAAAATGGAAGTAGTGATTGCCTTATTAAGCCAATCAGGTTATGAGCTCTTTATATTTGGAGGTGGTAAATCAGAGCAAGACATTGCCGAAAAATGGGCCAAAACGTATCAGAACACTTATAATTTAATTGGAAACTTTAATTTAACGGAAGAACTTGCCATTATCTCCAACTTAGATTTAATGTTAAGCATGGACTCCTCCGGCATGCATATGGCATCGCTTGTTGGTATACCTGTCATATCTATCTGGGGGCCGACCCATCCTTACGCTGGTTTTTTAGGATATGGACAGCTAGAAAATGATTGTATTCAGATTGATCATCCGGCAAGGCCAAACTCTATTTATGGAAATAAACCCTGCCTTTGCGGTGTTGAAAACTGTATGGACTTGATTAAGCCTGAAACCATTGTTAACAAAATCAAAGAGAAATTAAATGGCTAAACAATTACTTCTCGTCCGCCACGGGAAATCGGACTGGGGAAATACAAATTTACGTGATTTCGATCGCCCATTGAACAAACGCGGCAAAGAAAATGCACCAGAAATGGCCGAAAGATTAATCAAACGCGGTTTTAACGTCGACCTGATGGTAAGCAGCCCGGCAAAAAGAGCCAAATCTACCGCTAAATATTTTGCAGAAGCCTACAATATAGACCACATTCAGTTCGAAGAATCTATTTACGAGGCGAATACCACCGCTTTACTTAAAGTAGTTAATCGTTTGAATAATGGCGCGGATCATATCGTGATGTTTGGTCATAATCCTGGTTTTACAGATTTTGCAAACGAGTTATGCGATGCCGACATTTATAACATTCCAACTGCAGGTATGGTATTAATTTCTTTTCCTTTTGATTCATGGCAAATGGTAAGTAAAGGAACGGGAGAACTGGTGTTTTTTGATTACCCGAAAAATAGTGATGAGGTTTAAGGCACTTATCACAAATATTCCTCATTGAAAACGAGGATCAGCGAGATCCGCATTTGCAATGCGATTGGTAGCATTAAGGCAATGAAATTGCCACTCACAAAATCGTCCTCGTTTAAAACGAGGATTAGTGAGAACCGCATTTGCAATGCGATTGGCAGCCTTAAGGCAATGAAATTGCCATTCTCTTCCTTCATCGTTACAAACGAGGACGATAGACAAGCTGGCCAGGTTTCTCGGACGAGCAAAACACCTGGTTTAATAAACCCGGTAGTAGCGGCAGCTCCTGATCCTTCATCAGGACTATAGCGGATAACGGGGCTGAACAAGCCAAGAACCACTGAACGAACATTTCCAAAAAATAAACTAAAAGATCTCAATTTAGATAAGAATAACACGAATCAAATAATTTTACTAACTTTGAAAATATAAAACGAAAGTCCGGCAATAGACATTTCGGTGAATTCATAACCTAAACTCCTCTGGTTATTTCATAATTCGTATCGCCGGAAAATTTACCCATTAATTATCTGTACATGAATTTTGACTATAATACTACGCGTAGCCATTTAATTTTATCTGAATATGGCCGCAACGTACAAAACATGGTGAAGTATATCTGCGAATTGCCCACCATAGAAGAACGTAATAAATATGCCCAGGCAGTGATAGACCTGATGGGGTTCTTGCAACCACATCTGCGTGATGTTGCCGATTTTAAACATAAGCTTTGGGATCACCTGCACATTATCTCTGGTTACCAGATAGATGTAGATAGCCCATATCCAAAGCCATTAATCGAAAATGCCTATATTAAACCAGCTCCTCTGGCCTATCCTCAACAAAGAATTACCTACAAACATTACGGCAAAACGGTTGAGAATCTAATCGAAAAAGCCATGCGCGAAGAGAATCCAGAAATTAAGAAGGCAATGGTTCAAAGCATTGCAAATTTTATGAAAATGGCTTATGTTACCTGGAATAAGGATAACGTGAGTGATGATACCATTATTAAAGATCTAAAGTATCTTTCTGGCGGACTGTTATCATTAGATGAAGGCGTTAATTTGGCAAAAGTGGAGTTTAGAGCGCAAAATCCACGTCAAAATAATAATAACAATAACCGGGGAAGAAACAACAATAATAACAATAACGGTAAAAACCGCCAGAACAACAATAACAATAATAACCGTCAACGCAACAACAATAAACCCAAATATTAAGAAACGGTAAAAGTGAGAAGGTGAAAAGGCGGAAGGTTAAATGTCTACCTGACCTTAATACTTACTACTTGATACTAATTACTACAAAATATATGAACGCATTTGAGATAACCGGCGGAATTAAATTAAAAGGCGAAATCACTCCACAAGGTGCCAAAAACGAAGCTTTACAGATTTTATCTGCAGTATTGCTGACCGAACAAAAAGTAACCATCAGTAATATTCCTGATATTAAAGACGTAAACAAACTGATTGAATTACTTGGCGATTTGGGCGTTATTGTTGAACGCATTAATAAAGATACCTATTCCTTTGAAGCTAAAAATATCGATTTAAATTTCTTTGAATCTGATACTTTTAAAGCCAAAGGCGGTGGCTTACGTGGTTCGATCATGATTGTAGGACCATTATTGGCTCGTTTTGGCAAGGCTGCTATCCCTAAACCAGGCGGCGATAAGATCGGTCGCAGAAGGTTGGACACCCACTTTATCGGTTTCGAAAAACTGGGCGCAAAGTTTGTTTACGATAGCAAAAAGGCTTTCTTTAATGTAGATGCCACCAATTTACAAGGTGCCTACATTCTGTTAGATGAAGCATCGGTAACCGGAACGGCAAACATTGTTATGGCGGCAGTTCTGGCTAAAGGTACAACTACCATTTACAATGCAGCCTGCGAACCGTATTTACAACAGCTTTGCAAAATGCTAAACCGCATGGGTGCAAAAATTTCGGGCATTGGTTCTAATTTACTAACCATTGAAGGTGTAAAGGTTTTAGGTGGAACCGAGCATAGAATGCTGCCTGATATGATCGAAATTGGTTCTTTTATTGGTATGGCAGCGATGACAGAATCTGAAATTACCATTAAAGATGTTTGTTACGATGAACTTGGCGTGATACCAGAGGTTTTCAAAAAACTGGGTATTAAATTAGAGCGCCGTGGTGACGATATTTACATACCATCTCAAAAACATTACGAAATTGACACTTTTATTGATGGCTCTATCTTAACCATCGCCGATTCTCCATGGCCGGGTTTTACCCCTGACTTATTGAGTATTGTGTTAGTTGTAGCTACGCAGGCAAAAGGAAATGTACTCATTCATCAGAAAATGTTTGAAAGCCGCTTATTCTTCGTGGATAAATTGATTGATATGGGCGCACAGATTATCCTTTGCGATCCGCACCGTGCTACGGTTAACGGTATCGATAAAAAATATAAACTCCGCGGGATCAGCATGACTTCTCCTGATATCAGAGCAGGAGTTTCCTTACTGATTGCAGCTTTGTCTGCAGAAGGTAAATCGACCATTTATAACATTGAACAGATTGAACGTGGTTACCAGGATATCGACACCCGTTTGCGTGCTTTAGGCGCGCAAATTAAGCGTGTAAATGCCGATGCACCGAGCCACTAATCAGGTTTAAGGCAAAAGGTTTAAGGCATAAGGTAAAATCTAAAGCGAAAATAGCATAATGAAAAACGCTCCGGTAAAAATTTATCAGGGCGTTTTTTATGGTTACCTTATAAGGGGAATCGTCATGCTGAATTTATTTCAGCATCTATTATTCTTAACATTAAGACCCTGAAATTAATTACCTTTGGTGAGCTCGCTAAGGCTCGGTTCAGGGTGACCGCTGCTTGATCAAAAAGCCGATATAAGCTACCTAGAGGCAACATGATAATCAAAATGAGCTTATAAAGATCCTGAAACAAGTTCAGGAGGACGATCGTAGGAACTGCCTTGCTCATCGTTACCCATTGAAAGAGTTAAAAACGTAGCGTCATCTCGACTGAAGCGCAGTCCCGAACGTTCGGGAGAGAGATCTATTCTCGAGACAGATTTCTCGACTGCGTTACACTCCGCTCGAAATGACGGTAAATTAAAGAGTTAAGTACCGAAACTTTCTATCTTACATCATCCATCCTATATTTTCCATCTTGCATCTTTCTTACCCCGATATCGCGTTTATAATATCATACTGAGTAATAATTTCGATCTTTCCAGATTCATCTTCCACCAGAACTGCTGAATTTTCTTTATTGATCAGTGAAGAAATTTTATCAATAGAAGTATTCAGGTCTACAAAAGGAAAAGTAGCGGTCATAATTTCTGAAATCGGCGCCGATTTCAATCCCGGATTTTCCAATAAGGCACTTAAAATATCACTTTCAGCAACTTTCCCTACAATCATTCCCTGTTGGGTTACCGGAATTTGAGATATATTCATTGATTTAATGGTATTTATGGCTTCAAGCACAGATTTTTGTGCATCAAGGGTTACAATCTCTGTACTTTCTTTTTTAGACAAAATTGATTTCGCCGTTAGTTTTTCGTCCTGTAAAAATCCACGTTCACGCAACCAGTCTTCATTATACATTTTACCCATGTAACGGCTACCATGGTCATGGAAAATAACCACCACTACATCTTCCGGCTTTAGTTGATCTTTTAACTGGATTAAGCCCCCAATTGCAGCGCCGGCAGAGTTACCTACAAAAATTCCTTCTTTGCGTGCAATATCACGGGTCATTAACGCAGCATCTTTATCTGTAACCTTTTCAAACAGGTCAATCACGTCAAAATTTACATTTGCCGGAAGGAAATCTTCGCCAATGCCCTCAGTGATGTAGGGATAGATTTCATCCTTGTCAAAAATACCCGTTTCCTTATACTTTTTAAAAACTGAGCCATAGGTATCAATTCCCCAGATTTTAATATTCGGATTCTTTTCTTTCAGATATTTCCCTGTTCCGGAAATGGTTCCACCTGTACCTACTCCAACCACCAGGTGCGTAATTTTACCTTCTGTCTGTTCCCATATTTCGGGACCAGTCTGTTCATAATGAGCCTGTGAATTGGCTAAATTATCATACTGGTTGGGTTTCCAGGAATTTGGAACCTCGCGCTCCAAACGTGAGGAAACAGAATAATATGAACGGGGATCTTCAGGATCAACATTCGTAGGACAAACAATTACCTCGGCACCAAAGGCACGTAAGGCATCTACTTTTTCTTTCGATTGTTTATCAGTTGTGGTAAATATACATTTATAACCTTTAATAATGGCCGCCATGGCAAGGCCCATCCCGGTATTTCCTGATGTACCTTCTATAATAGTTCCGCCTGGTTTTAACTTCCCGCTTTTCTCGGCATCTTCAATCATTTTAACCGCCATACGGTCTTTAATCGAATTGCCCGGATTAGTCGTTTCGATTTTTGCCAGAATTGTTCCCGGAACTCCCTTTGTTATCGTATTTAATTTAACCAGAGGTGTATTACCGATGGTTTCTAGAATATTATTGTACCACATGTCACAAAATTAAGAAAAGGCATCAAGTATTTTATAAACTATATTTTATTCAAAACATAATTTTTAAAATTTAATTTTAAAAGAATTTAATTTTATAATCCATAATTTTGATCGGCTTTATAGATTGATTATTGGGTAAAATGCGATTTAATTGTTCGTCCCAGCCTCTAAAAGGAGGTTATTTCTAAATCAAAAATTAGATCTCAACATTCAACTTTTAACAAATAATAGGTTTTACCGTGAGGATATCGTTTTATGTCAGTTTATAAATTTTCCCGGGCAAAGAAACAATAATGCCCTGCATCTCCAGGGTAAGGATAACAATAGCCAGTTTACTTTGCTGAATATTTAACTGAAGGGAAAGTTCATCTATGGAAAGTTGACCATTTTGTAAAGCATCTACAACCCCCTGCTCATTAGCGGTAAGACTTAATTGCAGGGTAGTTTGCTTGACATGCTGTTTGGCCTTCAATTCTTCATCCCAACCAAGGTAATAGATCAGGTCGTTGGCATTATTAATTAATCCGGCCCTATTGGTCTTAATTAGAAAATTACATCCTTCCGAAAACACATCGTTCGTTCTACCTGGAAAAGCATATACATCTTTATTATAAGAATTTGCTATTTCTGCAGTAATTAATGCACCTCCTTTAATGGATGCTTCAACTACAACCGTAGCATCTGCAATACCCGCAATAATCCGGTTTCTTTGCGGAAAATTAGGACGGTCGGGATTGGTTAGGATTGGAAATTCGGTGAGCAGACCTCCATTCAGAACCATTTTTTGAGCCACCGCTTTATGGATTTTTGGATACATCCGATCTAAGCCATGGCCAAGTACGCCAACGGTTGGGATATGATGGGCCAGACATTCTTTGTGCGTGGTTACATCAATACCGTATGCCAGTCCGCTCACGATTAAAACATTGTATGGCGCTAAAACTTCGCATAGTTCTTTGCAGAGGTTTTTACCATAATTTGTTGCGTTACGGGTTCCAACAACGCTGATGATCCGTTGCTGGTTAAAATCAACTGTACCTTTGGCATAAAGCAGTATGGGTGAATCGATGCAATTCTTTAGCCTTTTAGGATATTTTTCGTCAGAAAAAAACAATACTTCTATCCCATGCTTTTCAACAAAATCCAATTCTTGCCTGGCCCTCGTCAGCGCATCGCTACCACGAATGGCTTCAATTGTTTTTTCTCCAATGCCCGGAATCTGCAGAAGCTGCTTTTTACTTGCAGAAAATACATTTTCGGCATTTCCACAGTAGGCCAGCAGGTTTTTGGCCGTTACGGGGCCAATAGACTTAATAAAAGTTAAGGCAATTTTATGTAGCGTGCTCATCATCTAATAAGGTTAAATAAATTCGGGATGATTTTATTTCCTTAAAGCAAGCTTAAAAATCTATATCTATTAAACTTTTTAATGGAATATGAATATTGTTTTTGAGCTGTATGTATTTTTCTGTGACTGCCCAAACGGTAGTATCAACACGTTTTGGTCCAATAGTCGTATTAAAAGTGATAACGGCTTTTGATTTAAATTCATTACCCAATCTTTGCGCTTCAGCAAGCTTGGTTTTCAGTTCCTGAGAATGATCTTCTTTTGCATTGATGATATTTAAATAACTGATGTGTTCCTTTTCTACAATTTCTATCGGCATGGCTCTCTTTAACGATTAATGTTAAACAAGCTTATTAATTTTTTTAAAAAAATGCAATACTTATTTGATCAGATATTGTAATAAATATATAAAAATGGCCAGATTTGGAATACAAAACCGGCCATTTTGGTGCAAAATCTTATCAATTATTTAAACCTCAGTTTTCTGGTTTCGACCATTCCTTTGAACTCATGATCCATTTTACCAGAAAGATCCTCGACAACGTTTTTAGGTAAAGTTGAGGTACTGCTAATGATATTATCTTTCAACACAGATGAAAAAATGCCATTGGCCGAATAATATAAGGCCTGCGCCAATAGTTTTTCTGTTGGATCTCCAAAATCTTTGGTCACATCATCAAAAATATCTTTATCAACTGCTATTCCATCAAAATAGCCCCCCTGATTTAATTGATTTTTGGTTTCAAATTGTGGAATATAAAGGTCGTTTTTATCTATATGGATAGCGAAAAAACCCACTGGTTTGCCATATGTTTTCTTTCCAATCAATTTAACATCGATTACAGGTTTTAGGTTATTAATCAATAATTCGCTTGCTGACGCAGTACCATTAGTTACAATAAAGTAAACCCTGTTCAAGCCATTAAGCGATCCTCGTTTTGCAAAAACTTCCTGGTTTCCGGCTGCAACTGTTGGTTTATAAGAATAATCAAAATAAGAATACATCCGCGTTACACCATCATTACCTTTGGCATAGAACTTCTGGTTTTGAAGAATAGTGGCCTGATTGTCCTGCATGGTTTGTGTCCAGTACGTGGTATACATTACCTTACCGTTTTGAGCCGCGGGAGCAATCAAATTGGTAAAGGCTTCTGATGTACCAACCGAACCTCCCCCATTATAACGCAAATCAACAACCAGTTCGGTAACGCCATCTGTTGAAAATTTTGCAAATGCTGCATCCAGCAAATCAATTGAATTGGTCGTAAAGCTGTTGAATACGATATAGCCAACTTTTTTTGCACCAATGGTATAAGTTTTGGTAAAAAGTATAGGATTGATATTATAACTCGCCTTATTTATGGTTACATCCTGACTGGTGCCATCTGGTTTTAAGACCGTCATCGTAACAGTCGGATTTGCACCGAAAATAGCATTTACTATAAAATTAATTCTTTCATCGGTAGTATTAATATCAGTACTTCCGTTAATTTTTGTAATCTGATAACCTCTCCTTAAACCTTGAACACCGGCAGGAGACCCGGTATATACATATTTTACCCTTAAATCGTTTGTACCGGCAAAGAACACCGAGAAACCAAAATCTCCACCTACTCCACCTAATTCGCCAGCGACAGTTCCATCATCAATAAATGAATATTTATCTTTTCCGCCTGTACTTGGCAAAGCCTTTAGGGCAGCTAAAACAGCATTGTTTGAGCTATACTGCCTGGGATTAAAAGCAGAGTAACTCGGCATCCCCACATTCCAATAATAAGTCTGCTGTGCATACAGGTAAATCGAATCTTTGGTTAATTCTGCCCGGGTACCTGATGTACCCTGTGGTAAACCTTGCCCATCTGGGGTATTATTCGCTTTTTTACAGGATGCTGTAAACCCAAGCAAAATAATCAAAGCACAGAAAAAGGTGTTCTGTGAAATAAACTTTCTAAGCATATTATTTGTAAATTTCTAATGATACAATATACTGCAAATTAATTGATTTGGATTGTTGCTCATCAAATTTATTTGCACCAACAACTAACGCCTGGCTGGCTAATAAATTGTTGTCACTTAATATGTTCTGAAAAATTTCCGCTTTTGGCTGCCCCAGTTCCTCAACAAAGTACACGGTAAGATATTGCTCTAGTCCATTCCATTCGGTCTGCTTAATTTTATTAAGCTGTTGCTCAGGATTGCCAGTTGTTACAATTACAATTTTTTTACGGTCTACCACCAGCGCCTGCATAAATTCTAGCATATTTTTATAAAGCAAAAGCTTTAAGGGCAAACGGGCATTCTGATGCAGGAGGTTGAAGTTATATTCATATTTGGTATCAATGCCAAACTGGTTAGCTGTTTTCTGAAAAAGATTTTCAGTACCAATGTTTTCGTATTCGTTACGCATAAACTCCAGAATGGGCTGTGCGTTTTTTTGCTCGGTATACTCTATAAATCGTGAAAAAAGATAATAAACCTGTAGCAAATAATCTTTCTCCGGAAATAACACATCATCGAGCTCAAAAATTACCAGCTGCTTATCTTTAATGTATTCGCTTGCATCCATATTAAATAGTAAAAAGTTTCAGTTCATCATCAGCAACATTGTAGCCGAACACCCCGGTTAATTTTTCATCAGTGCTGACAAAAATTTCCTTTCCGCTCGCAAATATGCATTCCCCCTTTACAAAGACTGCAAAATTTTGAAAAGTAGTTTGTTCGTTAGCTATATAACCAGCTATTAAACTCGTATCAGGCAATAAAACCTGAATGCCATACTCACCAAAAAGTACAGCCGACTTAGCAATCGGCTCAACCTCAAATTGATGTAGCGGAATAATACTATCAATCCCCTCAGTAATGCAAAAATTTAATAAAATATGCGCTATGCTATCTTTATTGAGCAGTCCCAAAGATGAAAACGCATAGTTTTCAGTTACCATACCCGGTACATCACCATAATCGGCCAATAAAACAAAATGCGTAGGAAAGGCTTTCATCAGCTTTAAAGCTTTTGCATGATTGCCGCCTGTAATGAGTATTTTCAAAATTTAATGATTGAATGAATAAATTGGTGAATGACTGAGTTAGTGAATAACTGAATGGAAGAATAATTATAATCTTATACAATCAATCCGTCCTTCATACTCACCACCCGATCGCTGGTTTTGGCCAAGTGTTCGTTGTGCGTAACGATTACAAATGTTTGATGGAAATTATCACGCAAACTCACAAACAGTTGGTGTAATCCTGCTGCATTTTCGGAGTCTAAATTTCCAGAGGGCTCATCAGCCAATATAATTGAGGGACTATTGATCAATGCCCGTGCTATGGACACGCGTTGTTGTTCACCGCCAGACAACTGATTGGGCTTATGGTGCGCCCTATCCTTAAGTCCGAACAAATCTAAAAGTTCAAAAGCCCTATTTTCAGCCTGCTTTTTGCTCGTTTTAGCAATAAACGCTGGAATACAGATATTTTCGATGGCACTAAACTCTGGCAACAAATGGTGGAATTGAAATACAAAACCTATATTCTGATTTCGGAAATTACTCAACAGATCGCCATTCAGTTTATTTATAACCGTACCTTTTAATTCTACAGATCCCTCGTCAGGCCTATCCAATGTACCTAGAATATGTAACAAAGTACTTTTCCCGGCACCAGATGGACCAATAATACTCACAATCTCCCCTTTTTGTACTTCAAAATTTACTCCCTTTAAAATGTGCAGATTTCCGTACGATTTTCTGATTCCAGTGGCTTTTAGCATGGTTCAAATTTAATAAAAAAGGTTAAAGAGTAAAGACCAAAGCACAAAGACTGGAAGCATAGCAAAATTAGCATTTTTAAAACCTGCGTAATCCAATAACCTGTGCAATCGGCCACAAAAGAAAAAACCAAAAAAGATTTGCAAATCTCAATATTCAATCTAACTTTGAAAAACAAAGCACTTTTAAAAATGAACAGCCCTGAAGAACAACTAAGTACCTTAAAAGATATCAGAAATATGATGGACAGGTCATCAAGATTTATTTCTTTGAGTGGTCTATCAGGTGTTTTCGCAGGTGCGATAGCGTTAATTGGTGCTTATTTTGCAAATGATGAAATCAACAAATTCATTAATAAAAGAGGTTATGGTTATGGCGTGGATGGGGAAATGGATCTCGAATTTAACCTGATCAAACTAGGGCTCTTTGTTTTGGTAATTGCTTTGGCTGGCGGTGTTTTATTTACCTACAGAAAAAGTCAGAAAAACAATCTCCCAATCTGGGATAAAACCTCTAAATCACTTTTAATCAACTTATTTATTCCTTTGTTTACCGGAGGATTATTTATCATCGCTTTATTAATTAACCACCCAAATACCTATAGCATTATCGCGCCGAGCTGCCTCATTTTTTATGGTTTAGCCTTGATTAACGCCAGTAAGTTTACCTACAGTGATATCCGTTATTTAGGCTTTTGCGAGGTGATATTAGGATTGATCTGTATGTTTTATTTGGGTTATGGATTAATTTTCTGGGCTTTGGGCTTCGGCATACTACACATTGTTTATGGTCTTTTAATGTATTTTAAATATGAGCGAGGTCAGTAACGATGAAAAACCCGATAGCAGATTTAAACAAAATATTCGATAGCCGGATCAGGCTGGGCGTTATGTCTATGCTGGTGGTAAATAATGAAATTGGCTTTAATGACCTAAAACAAATGCTGGAATTAACGGATGGAAATTTGGCTTCACACCTGAACACATTAGAACAAGCTGAATTTATCAAGGTACACAAAGGTTTTATTGGGCGTAAAACGAGTACCACCTACTCCATCACCGAATTGGGCAGGCAAGCTTTTAAAGCGCATTTAGATGCACTTGAAAAAATGATCAGGAAGCTGTAAGCTGTTTTTTTTGAACTTTAACTTTGAATTTCAAAGCACTTTTAAAACATTATAATGGAAGAAATACCTGAATCTCAAATGAATTACTTAGGCAAAAAAATAGCTTACTATTCTGCGCTTGTTGGAACATTGATATTTGTAACCTATTTAATATCAAACTCTCTTTTTTTAATGATAGCAGGGGCTGTTTTTACAATTGGAGCTGCGATTTCAAACGTCTTCGTGCTAGCGATAATTTTAGTAGAGCTTATTTTTAATAAGTCCTATTGGAGAAACTCCATAGTTACGGTCATCTGCATGCTATTAAATATTCCTTTAGTACTCCTGTACATTTTCATCCTAAGCCATTTCAATTTATAAACCTTAAACAAAATGAAAACAAAATCCAACTTATTACTCCTCTCTACCCTACTGGGCGGCCTGCTGTTTACTTTTCTTTTTTGGAAAGAACGACTTGCGCTCAATCTGCTTATTTACAGTATATATCTGCTGGCAATCACTTTTATTAATCCGGATGTGATTAAAAGCACCAAACTAAAAATTTACGGCTTGGCACACCTGCTGGCAGCGATATTAGTGGTTATTAACAATTCTGATTTATCCGTGGTGACTTATTACATCAGTTTATTGCTATTTATTGGCTTTGGTCATCAACAACAAATCAGGACCATTTTTACTGCTTTTTTAGCAGCCATTCTTCAGATGGTCACCGTGCCATTTAATGCCATAAAACAACTCAGCCAAATCAGTATGGGCAATGTAAGCCTTAAGCCCTTTTTCACTCTGATTAAATATATCTTCGTACCGGTTATCATTGTAATCCTATTTTCATGCCTTTATGCAGCTGCAAATAATGTTTTTGCACATTATGCAGAAAACATCTTAAATCACATTGGCGACTTTTTAGATCAATTACTACACTTCTTTTTTAAAGACCTGAGTTTTGAACGCATTATGCATTTATGTTTTGGATTGGTTTTAACAGGAGGTTTACTACTGGCATTTTTTGATAAAAGCCTTGAAAAAACAGAGCTGAAAGGTAAAGAACAATTGCACCGGATCAGAAGAAGCCTGGGACAGAAAACAATATGGTATAATATCGCAAAAACATTTACAGGCAACCTGTTAACACGGAAAATGGCATTAAAAACAGAGTATATCGTTGGTGTCATTTCATTCGCTGCGCTTAACCTGCTCTTGCTAATGCTAAATACCATTGACATTACCACACTTTGGTTTGGCTACGAACCTACGGGTAATTTCTCAGGTGAACTGCACCAGGGCACAAATTCATTGATCTTTAGCATTGTAATGGCCATGGCAGTAATCTTATACTATTTCAGGGGAAATTTAAATTTTTACCCAAAAAGTAAAACGTTAAGGGCATTGGCCTATGCCTGGATGGTCCAGAATTTTATCCTGATCATATCCGTATTCATCCGTGATGGTTACTACATCGAATTTCATGGTTTAACCCATAAAAGAATCGGTGTTTTAGTATTCGCCACCCTTTGCATTATTGGTTTGGCAACGGTTTATTTTAAAGTAGCTAAACAGAAAACCATATTCTATCTCTTCAAAGTAAACGGAAATGTATGGTTTGCCCTGCTATTGACCTTTACCTTTATCAATTGGGATGTTTTAATTGTAAAATACAACCTCAATCACGTCGACACCGTTTCTATCGATCCTTACTACCTCACTTCTTTATCAGAAAAGACCTTGCCTATTTTAGATAAAAACCGGTCAAAAATACATCCCTCAACCAATAACGATTCGGAAATTGCCAAAGTAGACCAGCCACAAGAAGCTTTAATGAGAAAACTGGATCAACGAATCGGTTATTTTAAAGAGCGTTATCATCAGGAAAGCTGGTTATCATGGAATTTGCAGGATTGGAATACAGCGAAATATTTTGGGGTCGATCAAAAGAATTAAAATATGTTAAAGAATGTCTTGGCTTTATCAGTTATTATCCTGGCAATCCTTCAGGGACCATTTATATACTTTTATACATGGGGGCTTGGAGCTCTTTTTCTCCTAGGGCCATATATCTTGGCGGGATTCTTTCTCTCAGCGTTATTACTCCATCAAATTGCTGCAAAAAGAGGGAGAACAACTAAATTTCATGTTATAGCACTAGTTTTCAGTATAACGATAGGTGCAACTTCACTCTTTAGTGAAGCTTACATTGAAAAAATAGATTGGCACCTTAGAAAAAATCAGCGGAAAGAAATCATCGCAAAACTTAAAAATGGAAATTTAAAGTATAATCCTGACAAATCAACCTTTTACCTTGAAAAATTCAAGTATTCACTGATATCCAATGGAGGAAACGATATCGTAATACAACTAGGTGCCAAAAACCAATTAACGGTAACATTTTTTATTAATCGTGGTTTTTTAGATCACTATTCAGCATTTGTTTACACCAATGATCCAGACGAAATTAAACGCATAGAAAATTATATCAGATTAAGAGTCAAAGGGGATAATTTCAAAATAGAAAAGAACTGGTACCGCCTAAATTATTAACAGAGATCCACTTATAATTAACCGCTCCACCTCTCCAACCTTAGTTGGAAATTTTTCCCCTGATGCAAACGCATCGGGGGAATTAAAAATTAATTAATCGTATATTAAAACCTTAGAAATTATGAAAAATCTACAGTCAGGATTTAAGTCACCATCAACACGTATCGCCATTATATTTGGCGTTGTAATATTAATTTTAAGCATTCCGCTGATCGCCATGCAATTTACAACTGAAGTAAAGTGGGATTTATCCGATTTTCTGGTAGCCGGCGCCTTATTATTCAGCACCGGATTGGCCCTGGAACTTGTAATCAGGAACTTGAAAAGTGGCACGTTAAGAACAATAGTTCTCATTGTCATATTGATAGCCTTATTCCTCGTCTGGGCAGAATTGGCCGTTGGGATCTTCGGAACGCGGTTTGCAGGAAGTTAACCGATGCCATTAACGTTTCGTTCGGGCAGATTTAAGATGGTTAATGCAGAGGATATATTTTGTTGCGTTTGGTATTAACAAACATTGTTTTTAAGCCTGATTGCAGCGGTAAGCCCGGAACGTAGTGAGGACTTATAGCGGAAAGCAGGGCTACCGGCCGCCATCAGAAACTGCCCCGTCACTTGCAAATAAAGAATATCTGCCAAATCAGCCGGATACCATAAACCAACGTACATGACAAACACTAATTTCCCGTTTAACATAAAACGTTCATTTTCTTAAAAAATCGGCAAATTCTATTTGTTTAAAAGCTGTGAAATTGTAGCTTTGGGCAAATTTTGTAGCAAATGAACCCGATGCTGTTAAAGTAACCATCTTTATAGTAAAAGGCTCCATCTGACAGATAAAGACAAAAATATAAACAGATGAATATTCACGAATACCAGGGTAAACAAATATTAAAAAGTTTCGGTGTTAACGTTCAAGAAGGAATAGTTGCCGATACTCCTGAACAAGCTGTTGAGGCCGCTAAGCAACTGAAAACCGATTACAACTCTGATTGGGTTGTAATTAAAGCGCAAATCCACGCTGGTGGCCGCGGTAAAGGTGGTGGTGTTAAATTGGCCAAAAACCTTGAAGAGGTTAAACAACGTGCTACCGACATCATCGGCATGCAATTGGTAACTCCTCAAACCGGACCAGAAGGTAAAAAAGTGAACAAAGTTTTAGTGGCGCAGGATGTTTATTATCCAGGTGCTTCTGAAACAAAAGAATTCTATATCTCTGTATTGTTAGATCGTGCGAAAGGCCGTAATATCATCATGTACAGTACCGAAGGCGGTATGGATATTGAAGAAGTTGCCGAGCACACGCCACATTTAATCTTCAAAGAAGAAATCGATCCTAAAGTTGGCTTACAAGGTTTCCAGGCACGTAAAATTGCCTTTAACTTAGGTGTTAGCGGTAATGCTTTTAAAGAAATGGTAAAATTCGTTACTGCTTTATACAAAGCTTACGAAGCAACCGATTCTTCCATGTTCGAAATCAACCCGGTATTAAAAACTTCTGATGATAAAGTAATCGCGGTAGATGCCAAAGTGAATCTGGATGAGAACGGTTTATTCCGTCACCCTGATTATGCTGCGATGCGTGATGTTACCGAGGAAGATCCAATGGAAGTTGAAGCCAGTGCGAGCAACCTGAACTTCGTTAACCTTGATGGTAACGTAGGCTGTATGGTGAACGGTGCAGGTTTGGCAATGGCTACCATGGATATTATCAAATTGGCGGGTGGTGAGCCAGCTAACTTCCTTGACGTAGGCGGAACTGCAAATGCACAAACAGTTAAAGCGGCTTTTAATATTATTTTGAAAGATCCTAACGTTAAAGCGATCCTGATCAACATTTTTGGTGGTATTGTACGTTGCGACCGTGTTGCTCAGGGTGTTATCGATGCATACAAAGAAATTGGAAATATCCCTGTGCCTATTATCTGCCGTTTACAAGGTACAAATGCCGAAGAAGCTAAAAAATTAATTGATGAGTCTGGCTTACAGGTTTATTCAGCGATTGCTTTAAAAGAAGCAGCCGATTTAGTAACCAAAGTTTTGGCTGAAAAAGCATAAGCGAAAGCTAAAAAACTAAAGCTTAAAGCAATACATATTTTAAAACCTTTCAGTGCAAACTGGAAGGTTTTTTTTATTCCCCTCTATCAGAGGTGCGTCCGCAGGAAGGGGTATCGTATGCGAATAATCTATTTTAGTTTCGGTTCATGGTGAAACGAAACTCGACTCAGTCAATTTCATTTCAATTGACCAAGTCGCCTTAGTTGGTCAATATTTTTTTGGAAAGCAAGGTCCTGTACATTTCGGCTCCGAAAGCCCTGCTATCCCTCCAAGTCCTCGCTGCGCTCCGGGCTTTCCGTCCTATCAGGTTTACGTAACCAGGGCAGCTGATTCTTTGTAACACCGAACCTTACAGGTTTTAAAAACCTATAAGGTTTATTCAGCACGAAATTCAAGAATATCACCAGGCTGACAATCTAAAACTGCACAAATGGCTTCCAAAGTCTCCAGGCGGATGGCCTTTGCCTTGCCTGTTTTAAGAATGGATAAGTTAGACATCGTTATCCCCACCCGCTCGCTCAACTCGGTAAGCGACATTTTGCGACGGGCGAGCATCACATCTAAATTTATAATAATAGGCATTTGAGTAAATAAAATTAAAATGTTTTCATTTAACCTAAATGGTTAAATCATTTTCCTGTTTAAGGCTTCTGGAATACGAAAGCAACTCGTAAATTACGCTAAGTATAGCAATGAGCGAAATTACGCCCAAATTTATATTTTCAGCAATTATAGGCTGGTATTTAAATGCCTTACCGGTCAAATCCTCAACATACCCTTTCATGGCCCAAAAAGAAACAAATTTTAGGCTAAAAAATAAAATAATACCTGCGCCTACCCATTGCCACAATTTAACTTCGGTTAAGTTCTCGAGCCATTCTGGCCGCTTGTAAGCTATAAAAAGTATTATACTTCCCAGAATGAGATAAAAAGCAGCATGAGAACCAAGGCCATCAATCCCTGCGCCTGATAAAACAATAGCCTGCTTTAACGTTGGTTTAAATGCGTATGAACCGATATGGCTATTGGTAAACCTGGCCTTCCCAATAGTTTTTACTTCCTGCACGACGTTATTTTCAACTAAATTAATCGAAAGCGTTCCTGCATGATAATGATCCATAGCATCAATTAAATGATTAGCTATAGACGTGAGCGCGATAAAAATCAAACAAAATCCGGAGTACCTAAAAATCTTTATAAGCTTGTTCATAAAATGTGTAAAATGGTCAGTTTTTTGCCTTCTGTATAATGTTTACCTCACTGACATAAAATCATGTTGACTTTAGTCAGTAAAGAATACCTTTTTTTGTATTTCTCTGTTTCATTAGTAGAAACAGAAAGGTCATATTTATTTAAAATTTACTGTACAAGAATAAAATAAAATTATTACTAATCAAAATATTTTTATTGATTTACAATAAATAATTATTAAAAAACAGTTATACACACATCAGAAAGCCAAAATACACCAAAAACTTTATTGGAATGATTTTTGTTGTAAGTAAAAGTAGAAAAAACGTGTGCAAACGGTAACATTTTCAGCATTTTATCCTTTCAAATTGCAATACAATTTCGTAACTTTGCACACTTCAATAATTAAAAGAGCACACAAAACGTATAAATGAGACAACTCAAGATAACGCAATCCATTACCAACCGTGAAAGTCAGTCGTTAGACAAATACCTGCACGAAATTGGTAAAGTAGATTTAATAACGGCAGAAGAGGAAGTAATTTTAGCAAGGAAGATTCGTGAGGGCGATCAGGCTGCATTAGAGCGGTTAACCAAAACCAACTTGCGTTTCGTTGTGTCTGTTGCAAAACAATATCAAAACCAGGGTTTAACTTTAGGCGATTTAATTAATGAGGGCAATTTAGGTTTAATTAAAGCGGCAAAGCGTTTTGATGAGACTAAAGGTTTCAAATTTATTTCTTATGCGGTTTGGTGGATCCGTCAATCTATTTTGCAGGCTATTGCTGAGCAAAGCCGTATTGTACGTTTGCCTTTAAATCAGGTAGGTTCGTTAAGTAAAATCAGCAAAGCTTTTTCTAAGCTCGAGCAAGAATATGAACGTGAGCCTTCTCCGGAAGAATTGGCAGATATTTTAGAAACTACGGTTGATAAAATCTCAGATACTTTAAGCAATTCAGGCCGTCACGTATCTATGGATGCCCCGTTTGTTCAAGGTGAAGAAAATACATTATTGGATGTATTGGAAAACCATGAGCCAAATACGGATAGCTCATTGATCAACGAATCTTTATCGGAAGAAATTAAACGTTCTTTATCTACTTTAACCGAAAGGGAAAGAGAAATTATCGTTTTATTCTTCGGTTTGGGTTCTAACCACCCACTTTCGTTAGAGGAAATTGGCGAGAAATTTAATTTAACACGTGAGCGTGTTCGCCAGATTAAAGATAAAGCGCTACAACGCTTACGTCATACTTCAAGAAGCAAAATCCTAAAATCTTATTTAGGATAGTAATTCAGATTCAAAGAAATAACAAAAGACTGGCAAATGCCGGTCTTTTGTTATTTAACAGGTTTGTCAACAATAATAGGAAAGATGCTACTTCCGCCAAATCTTTTTCTATTATACGCAACTAAATTTATCGTTATGATTTTATATCTTTAAATCATGTCGATTGCTTTGCTCAAAAAATCCATAACTATATACAAACCCATCTTTTTATGGAATATACTGGTTAGTCTTTTAACTGCGGTATTCTTCATTTTAAATGGTTTCTCGCAACCGGGCATTTATTCTTTCGCCATATTCATCAAACTTATCGGCTGGTCATTTTCTGCAGGTATATACTTTATGTTTTATCAATCCACAGCCTACTTTTTCAAAAATCAAGGCATAGGATTTAGAAAAATCATGCTTAACCTGGTTTTATATGATTTATTTTTTTTTATTGGAATCTTAGTGGCATCATCAATATGCAGGGACTTTCTATCGACAGTGTTAATCAATTTTTTGCAGACCGCGAAGTATTAAGCAGTGTTTACTTAAACTGTAAAATCGGTGAAGTAGTCGGTTTGTTGGGCAGAAACGGATCAGGTAAATCCACTTTGCTACAAATCATTTTTGGGAGCGTAAAAGCAAATTTCAAACACCTTAACATCAATAATAAAGTATATCATAAAGGTTACCAGTCTAAGAATCTTTCGTATTTACCGCAAGATAATTTTATCCCAGACCAGATCACTGTTTTGCAGGCTGTTGATACTTTTTGCAAAAAGCAAAAAGCTGAATTAAAGCAAATTGACTTTGTGACCAATCATTTGAGTGCAAAATTCTATAATTTATCTGGCGGAGAGCGAAGATTTATGGAATGTTTGTTAATGATTTACAGCGATACGGAATATATACTTCTTGATGAGCCATTCTCGCAATTATCTCCATTATGGATAGAGGAATTAAAAAAGCATATCAATAAAGAAAAAGCAAAAAAAGGCTTTATTCTTACCGATCATTACTACCAGTCTATCTTGGATATTTCTGACAGGGTGGTATTGCTGCATAACAAATGTAATTATACCATCAATAATGCAGATGACCTGATCACACATGGCTACTTATCTGGATTCACAGCTTAAACTTCGGGATATAGTTCATACTGATCTGATAGTGTTAAGAAAGTTCTAATATCTTTCCTATTGAAATTAAAGCCCCTGAAACAAGTTCAGGGTGACAGCTTCTTCCTCTTAAAATAACAGGTGTTTAACCGTTAATCCATTATTGATCAATTGCTTTAATGAATCGATACCAATACGTAAATGGGTTTCCACATACCTTTCGGTTACGGTGCTATCGCTTTCTGCAGTTTTAACGCCTTCAGGAATCATCGGTTGATCAGAAACCAGAAGCAAGGCGCCGGCTGGGATTTTATTCGCAAAGGCTGTGGTAAAAATCGTTGCTGTTTCCATATCCACTGCCATTGCACGCAATGTTTTCAAATACTTTTTAAACTCCTTGTCATGCTCCCAAACCCTGCGGTTGGTAGTATAACAGGTCCCAGTCCAGTAATCCCTGCCATGGTCACGTATTGTTGTGGAAATTGCCTTCTGAAGCGCGAAAGCTGGCAAGGCAGGTACTTCTGCAGGCAGATAATCATTTGAGGTACCTTCTCCCCTAATGGCAGCAATAGGTAAAATTAAATCACCCAGCTGGTTTTTCTTTTTCAATCCACCACATTTACCCAGAAAAAGCACTGCTTTAGGTTTAATGGCCGTTAGCAAATCCATCATGGTTGCGGCTAATGGACTTCCCATACCAAAGTTGATAATCGTAATACCATTTGCGGTAACACTTTGCATCGGCTTGTCCAAACCCATAATCGGCGCATTATCATTCCATTCGGAAAACATGCTTACATATTTACTGAAATTGGTTAACAGGATATAATCACCAAATTGATCTAACGGCCTGCCTGTGTAACGCGGCAACCAGTTTTTAACAATCTCCTCTTTTGATTTTAATCCTGATTTAACCGGACTTTCAACTTCTTTTATTTTTTTTGATTTCTCGACAATCTCCTCGTCTTTTTTTACATCTTTTTCTTCATTCATAACAATTAGTTTAGCGCTCTGCGCCATGCGTTAAGCGTATTACAAAAAATCCTCCCGCTTTCGCGAGAGGATTTGAATTTTATGCGGCCTGCAACTTTTTAAAGTCTGCTTTTTCAAATTTTTCTATCGCGTAATCGAGATTGATGTGCAATTCCTTCACGTCAGTCTGTGTCGGCGTATCAAACATCGCGTCCAACATAATCGCTTCGCAGATTGATCTTAAACCTCGTGCACCCAATTTGTATTCCATCGCTTTATCTACAATGAAATCCAAAACTTCATCTTCAAAAACCAACTTCACATCTTCGTAAGCAAAAAGCTTCACATACTGTTTGATGAGTGAATTTTTAGGCGCTGTTAAAATATTTCTTAACGATTCTTTATCCAATGGATTTAAGTGAGAAAGAACTGGTATACGGCCGATTAATTCCGGAATTAATCCAAATGACTTTAAATCCTGAGGTGTAATATACTTATAAAGATTTTTAAGATCTAATACCATCTCATCTTTCTTTACTTTATAACCTACTGCCTGGGTGCGTAAACGGTTGGCAATTTTACGCTCAATACCATCAAATGCGCCACCACAGATAAATAAAATATTATTGGTGTTTACCGGAATCATTTTCTGATCCGGATGCTTACGTCCGCCCTGAGGCGGAACGTTTACCACCGTACCTTCTAAAATTTTCAGTAGGGCTTGTTGAACACCTTCGCCCGATACATCACGCGTAATAGAAGGATTATCGCTTTTACGCGCTACCTTATCTACCTCATCTATATATACAATACCGCGTTCGGCGGCGGTTACATCGTAATCTGCTGCCTGAAGCAATCGGGTAAGGATACTCTCAACGTCTTCACCAACATAGCCCGCTTCAGTTAAAACCGTAGCATCGCAGATACAAAAAGGCACATGCAAAATTTTCGCAATGGTTTTAGCCAGTAAGGTTTTTCCGGTACCTGTTTCGCCCACCAGCATGATATTCGACTTCTCAATCTCGATCTCGTCTTTATCTACCTTTTGATTCAGGCGTTTATAGTGGTTGTAAACCGCAACAGACAATACTTTTTTTGCATCATCCTGACCGATAACATACTGATCAAGATGTTGTTTAATTTCAAGAGGCTTTAGTAAATTAATTACCTCCTGAATATTTTTCGTGCCTTTAGTACCTAATTCCTGTGCAAGCAACTGATTGGCCTGGGTAACGCATTTATCGCAGATAAATGCATCCATACCTTCAATCAACATCAACGTTTCATGCTTGCCAGAATGGCAGAATGAGCAACGGGATTCTTTATTTTGTTTCGCCATCTTTTTTTGCGTTTCTCGATAATACTTCATCAACCATACCAAATCCTTTAGCCTCATCAGCTGTCATCCAGTAATCGCGATCTGAAGCTTTCTCTACCCAATCATAGGTCTGGCCAGAGTGCTCTGAAATAATATCGTATAATTCTTTTTTCAATTTCAACATCTCTCTTAAGTTGATCTCCATATCAGACGCCACACCTTGTGCACCGCCTGACGGCTGGTGGATCATTACTCTTGAGTGAGGTAATGCAGCACGTTTACCTTTGGCACCGGCTACCAATAAAACAGCGCCCATTGATGCGGCCATACCGGTACAGATTGTTGCTACGTCCGGCTGTATATACTGCATAGTGTCGTAAATACCTAAACCGGCATACACCGAGCCACCTGGAGAGTTAATGTAAATCTGGATGTCCCTATCGGCATCTGTTGATTGTAAAAACAATAACTGCGCCTGAATGATATTTGCATTCTGATCATAAATTGCATCGCCTAAAAAGATAATGCGATCCATCATTAACCTTGAAAAAACATCCATCTGGGCCACATTCAGCTGGCGTTCTTCAATAATATAAGGCGTCATGTTCTGAGGGTTCAGATTAGCCTGTGCAATAAATTTATCTACGTGTAAACCGCCAATTCCCTGATGTTTAACGGCAAATTTTCTGAATTCTTGTGAGTCTATGTTCATTATTTGAGTTTTTTAGCAGAGGGCATAGCGCAGAGCGCTTTGCTCCTCATCGTTTCGTGAATAATATAAACCAAAATATCAATAATATTTTAATTATATTTTATTTAGACAAAGAGTATACCACATAAAAATGTCTGACAATATTGCACGGTCTATTTCAAACTTTTCGAAAAATTGGAAATCATCCTGGCTAAAACATCTAAATCTTCCAGCAGCTCAGCCAAATCCCTGTCAGAAACTAACAACCTTAAATTCAATACCAATAGAATATTAGCATTTTCAAATACAAACCGGTGGGCAAAATTTAAAAACCTTTTAAAATCAGGTGTTGAATTGGAGCCGGAACCTTCTGCAATATTATTGGATACGCTAAGAGCAGCTCCTCGAAGCTGCTCTGCAAATCTAAACTTTTTTATTTCTTCTAATCTTTCAGAAATATCAATTAATTTATTTCCTATTAAAATAGCTTTTTGCCAAATTAATAAGTCTTGAAATCTAAATTTTGCCATTCAACAAAATAAGATTTTTTATTCGGGTTTGCAATCGGAGACAATGCCGTAGTAATTGACACCATGCCCCATGCTAAAAGCACTATGCTTTATTTAACTCGACAAACTTATCGTAATCAATATCTTTTTGTTCTAAAGTAACAACAGATTTAATTTGTTCGAAAGTTTTTAATGCTTTTACTTCTTCGAAAACACGGTTTGCATTTTCTTTTTCCTGTAAAAACTGAACAGCATATTGAGCCAACTGATCTTCAGGAAGCGGACTTGGGCTGTACATTCTGAATTGTGCATCCAATTTAGCCTTAGCTGCCTGAACAACATCCTCATACTTGATTTCAATACTATTATCTTTGATGATTTTGTTTTCGATCAACGTCCATTTCAGATTTTTAGCGAAATCATCATAACCCTCAGCTAATTCATCATCCGTTAGTTTTTCGTTTGTAGCTTTTAACCAGCGACGTAAGAATTCATCAGGCAATTCAAATGTGTGTTTAGCTAATAATGCTTCATAAATATCATTAGATAATTTACGCTCAGCATCTTGTTTAAACATACTTTCTACTTCTTCGGTGATTTTTGCCCTGAAACCAGCTTCGTCAGTTACCGTACCCTCACCAAATAATTTATCAAAAAACTCCTGGTTTAAATCAGACTCTTCTAAACGGTTAACGTTTTTAACATGAAGTTTAAAGTCCCCTTTTAGCGCAGCAGCTTCTTCTTCTGAAATGTTTAAAGCTTTTGCAATTACAGCAGCATCTTCGAAAGCTTTTTGGATATCGATGGTTACTTCATCGTCTTTCTTTAAACCAATTAGCGATTTAAGAATATTTTCATCTTTGATTTGATCTAAACGAACACTTCCTGTACTGGTAATGCCACCTTCAACAGCGGTACCATCTTCAGCCACCTGGGTCAATTCTGCGTAAAGCACGTCACCATCAGCTGAAACCTCAGGATTGGTCATTTTGCCGTAGCTACGACGAATATTTTTGATACGGCTTTCTAACGTTTCCTGATCAGCTTTAATCACGTATTCGGTAAACTTATCTTTAGATGAAATATTTACGTCGAAAGCCGGAGCTAAACCTAATTCATAATCAAACTCGAAATCATCGGTATTATCCCATTTGAATTCACGTTCATTGTCCATTTTAGGGAGTGGCTGACCTAAAATTTCCAGTTTTTGCTCAGCGATATAGTTAGATAAGGTATCATTCAACAAGTTGTTTACCTCTTCTACTAAGATACTTTTGCCATACATCTTTTTAATGTGGGCAGCAGGAACCATTCCTTTACGGAAACCAGGTAATTGTGCTTTTTTAGCTTGATCTTTAATAGCTTTATCTACTTTTCCAGTGTAATCAGCAGGTGCGATCTTGATTTTTACAACAGCATTTAAGTTGCCGGTTTTTTCCTGTGTAATATTCATTTTTTCTGAGATATATTAAGATGTGCTTCAGATCGGGGCATTGAGACATGATAAAATCATATATCGACACAACCGAAACAGTACATCAATTTTTATTAATCAATGTTTTTTAAAAACAAAACCGTTCCGATGTAAACATCGGAACGGCCTTTATCTTGTTGTGCGGAAGAAGGGACTCGAACCCCCACGCCGTGAAGCGCCAGATCCTAAGTCTGGTGCGGCTACCAATTACGCCACTTCCGCAGTTAGGATGTTGTAAGGACTGCAAAGATAGAAACAAGATTGGATAATCAAAAGGTATCACCCATATTTTAGTGTGTATTCTTTAAAATAAATGCTAACTCATTAATTTTTAAGGAGAAAATTTTACCGGCGAATGCATTTTCCACAAGTCCGTGTACTTATAAAACGGCTTTGCCCCTATCTCAATATCTATTTCAGCAGACGAAGATACCCGTGAGAGGAATTTGAAAATGAGCGGCTACAGAACTTCCTTTAATCTTTAAAACACCAAACGTTCCTCGGAACCAAACCGAACCATATCCTTGACGTATAAAAAATATAAAATTGGTGCCACCGTGAACGGAGTCGATGGGTATCTCTTTTAATCGATTATCATTATAGATAGGTCGTCGACTACATGACCATTGATCACAAAAAAACCGCCCTGGATATCAGAACGGTTTATATATGGTGCGGAAGAAGGGACTCGAACCCCCACGCCGTGAAGCGCCAGATCCTAAGTCTGGTGCGGCTACCAATTACGCCACTTCCGCAGATAGGATGTTTTAAGGACTGCAAAGATAGAAACTTAATTGAATAATCAAACTTTTATGAATTAAAAAAAATTGATCCGGAAGGTGCGTGACACACACAAACCAAGGAAAGCATCAGGCAGACCAGCTTAATACCTTACAATTCCATTTAATTAAAATCTTACCAGCGTTACATCAACCAGTTCCGGACCACCGTCGACAGGATAACCAGCAACCTTTTTTCCTTTAATGGTAACCTTTTTATCTAAATACAAATCCAGGTTTATGGTTCCACTTTTCAAAGCATAAGTTTTATGGTCAGCTTTTAATAAATGCGTACCATATTGAAAAGTAGTGATCCCTGGCTTTTCTATTGTTCCACTTGCGGTAACCGTACTGGTTTTTTCTCCATTTTTAACTGAACTGCAACCAGAAATTGCCGCTACAAATAAGGCTAATACTAATATCTTTTTCATATGATTATGTTTTTACCAATATTGATTATTGAATAACAACTTATTATAATATGATAACGATCCAAATTAAAGATATGCTACAAATGATAAAAAATTGCGTCTAACGATCAATAATTTGCTTCTGGAATTCAAAAAAGTATTGAACTGCTTTAACCAATCGGCTTCCATACCAGCTGAACATTTCGCCGTCAACCAACATTACTTTAGTATTTGGAATGGCCTCATTTATTTCTTTTATGTGTTTTTCGCTAAAAGGATAAGGTTCTGATGAAAGCAGAATCAGTTCACAGTTCGAAGTTTTCAGTTCCTCAAGCGTTATTTCGGGATAGCGATCCTGATGGATGATGTTCATCATACCATTGCTTAACAAAACATCATCAATAAATGTATTTTTTCCCGCAGCCATATAAGGCTTCCGCCAGATAAGATAGGCCACCTTTTTATCAATTTTATTTTGAAGCGCAAGTGTTTTCAGGTCATTAAATCCCGCTGATATTAAATGGTTGAGGTAACTGGCTTCTGGCTGCCGGTTTACCAGCTCGCCTATTTGCGCTATGGTTTTCATGGCATCATCCAAAGTAAAGATGTCGCTCATCCATACCGGAAAATATTCGGCTAATTCTTCGATATCGGACTGTGTGTTTTCTTCTTTGTTGCCGATAATGAGATCTGGCTCTAAATCCTTAATCAGATCAATATTCAGCTTTTTGGTACCGCCCACCTTGGTACGCTCCGCAAATTTTTCTATCGGATGGATACAGAATTTGGTTAAACCGATAATTTCAGTATCAAGGCCAAGATCGAACAACAACTCCGTTTGAGAGGGCACCACAGAAACAATCCTTTTGGGTGGAAAATTAATGATCACCGCCCGCCCCATCTGATCGGTAAACGTTTTTTGCATAGCGCAAAGGTAATTAACCACAGTTAAAAAGGATTGTTTCTACTGGAAATATGTTAAGCTTGAATCTTGATATCTTCTTTTATAAGGCCATCTGCAATGTGTAATATACGGTTTCCATACTGGGCATTTTTTTCTGAATGGGTAACCTGTATAATGGTAATACCCTCCTCTTCATTGAGCTTTTTAAACAGGCTCATAATTTCTTCAGCCTGGGCCGACTGTAAATTCCCTGTAGGCTCATCAGCCAGAATAATGGAAGGCTGCGCAGCCAGGGCCCGTGCGATACCTACCAACTGCTGCTGACCGCCCGACAATTGATTTGGGAATAAATCTTTTTTAGCCACGATATTAAACCTGTCGAGCAGATCGGCTATCCTGCTGGCGCGTTCGGCGCTACCCACCTTTTTATATAAAAGTGGCGCCTCAATGTTTTCGTAAACCGTCATCTCATCAATTAAATGGTAAGCCTGAAACACGAAACCGATATGGTTTCGGTAGAGCTCAATTCGTTTACGTTCATTTAAACTGGTTACATCTTCGCCCATAAAATGATAATTACCGTAAGTGGGCTCTTCTAACATGCCGATAATGTTAAGCAAGGTAGATTTTCCGGCACCGGATGGCCCCATAACAGAAACAAATTCGCCTTGATTAATGGTAGTGGTTACTAAGCGTAACACATAATTTTTAACGCCTTTGCTGGCGTAGTATTTTTCGATATTGGTAAGTTGTATCATATTTTAAGGTTTAAGGCATAGGGCTTAGGGCATGGGGTTTAGGCGTATTAATCTTTACTTCACTACCTTAAAACCTTTGGCCATTATTCATCTTTTAGGGTTTAGCGCAATGCGTTTGGCGGTGAGTGAAAAATCTACCCTAAACACAAAACGCTATACGCGGGTGTTATTCATATTTAAGTGCGTTTACCGGGTCGGTTACAGCGGCTTTTCGTGCCTGTATACTTACCGTAAGGATGGCTATAATTACTGAAATTAACGTAGCAGCGGCAAAAGGTATAAAGGGCACTTCTATCCGATAAGCAAAGCCTTCAAGCCATTTTTTTATAATAATATAAGCAACAGGCCAGCTGACTAAATTTGCCACAACCACCAGAATCAGAAAGGATTTGTTGAGTAAGCTTACAATCTGGATGTTTGATGCCCCAAGCACTTTTCTTACTGCAATCTCCTTGGTTTTCCGCTTAGCCACGAATGTAGAAAGTGCAAATAAACCAAGTAATGACAGGGAGACAGAAACCAGGCTGAACAATACAATCATATTCATAAACCGCCTATTCTCTTCGAGGACTTTCGAAAAAGCATCGTCAAGAGAATTGTACTCTATTGGAAAGTTCGGATACAGCATTCTCCACTCCTTTTCAATTTTGCTGATGATCTCTTTATGTTGAGCCGTATTGAAACGCACCAGTAAATTGTTTGTATTTGAAGTACCTCCAAGTCTGGTTACCTTATAAACCGTTGGCAAAACTGCTTTATCAAAGCCTTCGTTATGATAGTTTTTAATAATGCCTACTACCTGGAAAATATTGTCTTTACCTTCCCAATCGGTTTTTTGATAGGTCTGCCCGATTAAATTTTTTCCGAATAAATTTGCCGCTGCTTCGTTTAAAACTACAGTATTAACCGTATCGCTTTTATATTCCCTGGAAAAAATCCGGCCTTGCAGTACTTTCACACCAAGCGCCGGCAGTGCGTCCATCGTAACGGTAACGGTATTTAACTTTATGGGTTTACCCTTGTATTTAATTTCTTCAGGCACATTAAAACTATTGCCTAATACCTGAGTAGTCGTTGCTACATACTGGACACCTGGTATTTTCTTGAGCCTTTCGGCAAAGTTATCTTCATAATTAGTCTTTATATTGATAAGATTTCCCCGTTCAAAGCCTAAATCCTTGCTACTCAT
The DNA here is from genome assembly GCF_900111825.1 of Pedobacter suwonensis. Lineage (GTDB taxonomy): Bacteria > Bacteroidota > Bacteroidia > Sphingobacteriales > Sphingobacteriaceae > Pedobacter > Pedobacter suwonensis. The sequence goes on along the minus strand of NZ_FOJM01000005.1, from coordinate 194,433 downwards.
AAACCGGGACTGCATTTCCATTACACCAATGGATATGATGAACGTTACCGAAATAACAAACTGAAAGACAACCAATACGTTACGAAGAACTACACCTCGCAAACCGTTTTCGTAATTGCCTTTTAAAACAGCTACAGGATTATAATTAGATAAAACCCAGGCCGGGTATAAACCTGCAAGTAAGGTTACAAACACAAACAGGCCTACCAGCTGGGCAATCAGGACCAATAACCTGGCATTGTGCCAAAAACTTAAAGCCACATTAAACTGCTGGTTAAAAGCTGGCAAAACCATTTCAATTAAAACAATACAGAGAAAAAGCGAAATCAGGCTCTGCAACCCGGATTCAACCAAAAACTGAGCGGTCAATTGGCTTTTATAAGAACCCAGTACCTTTTTTACCCCTACTTCCTTGGCCCGCTGCACAGATTGTGCCGTGGCCAGATTGATAAAATTAATGATCGAAACCAGGAGTAAAAATGCCGATATGGCCATTACAGGTTTTAACTTTTCGAACCAGCTCAGGGTATACGGCGGATTGGAATGCACAGTTGCTAACGGGATGACTTTTAAGCCCGGCAACTTTTTAGGTTTTTGCATATCTTCATAATCCTCCTCCTGCCCTTTCAATAAGTTTTTCCTGAAATCGACATATAACTTCTGTAAAGTCTGGTTCAATACCAACGTGTCGCTGGCTTTATTCAGTTTAGTGAACATCAGGCAGTAATTGTTATTGGTTGGTTCATCAGGGTCTCTATCTTTATTTCCGGTTCTCATAATAGCGCTAAAATGAACACTTTGTGGCGTTTTAGGCTCACTGACTATACCGGTGACCGTAAATAAATCGCCTTTATCATCCCTCCAGCGTATGATTTTTATTGTTTTACCCAGGGCTCTTGTCGTACCGAAAAGCTTCAAGGCCAGATCCTCTTTCAAAACAATTGTATTCTTGTTTTCAAGGGCTTGGTCGGCACTACCCTGAACAAACTGATAATCGAAAACCTTAAAAAAGCTGCTATCCGAATCTTTGATCTTATTCACCATAACCGGATCGGCGTTGTCTGTTTTAACCGAATAACCACTGCCAAAACTCCAGTCGTTATCTACTTTAGTTACTGCAACTGCCTGTGGTAATTTCGTCCTGATCAAATTTGCGATGCGGCTGTTTGAAACCTCATTCCAGTGCTCCTTATTATCAGGGGTAAAAAAATCATGTTTTTCCCTAATCTGATAGACATTTTTTAAATCTGGAGACCATTTATCGTAACTTTCTTCATGATTGATATACAAAATCATGAGTACAAAAGCAGTTAGTCCAAGGGCCAGGCCAACAATATTTATGGTGGCATATACCTTGTTTTTCCAAAGATTGCGTAAAGCGATTTTGAGGTTAAGTCTGAACATAGTTGTAAGGTTGAGGGTTGGAAGGTTAAAGGTTGAGGGTTAAGGGTTCAGACGGTCGAACCTTCTACCCTAATACCTTCGTCCTTCCCGCCATTATTCATATTTAAGTACATCAATAGTATTTGCCGAGGCCGCTTTATATGAGCGGATACTGACCGTGACCAGCGTAATTGCCATTGATATGGCCATAGCCAATGCAAATGGCCAGATACTGACATCAATTCGATAGGCAAAACCGGCTAACCATTTCGAAACAAAAAGATAAGCAAGGGGCCATGCCACGATGTTGGCAACGAAGACCATAACGAGAAAAGAACCATTCAGCATTTTTACAAGTTCAAGCGTTGAGGCTCCCAGAACCTTCCGTATGGCAACTTCTTTAGTTCTTTGCGTGGCCACAAATGATATTAATCCAAATAAACCGATAAATGAAATGAAAATAATCACACCGGCAAATATTTTAAACAACACCCCCATAATCTGTTCACTTTCATAGTAACTGTTGATGGTTTCATTTACAAAAGCTGAATCAAAAACCCCATTAGGAAAAGTACTGTTCCATATTTTATCGATCTCTTTCATTGTAGCGGCAATTTGTTTGCTATCTATTTTCACCGACACATTCCAATAATCATTTTTTCCGGGAAAAATGGCAAGTGCCGAAATCTGCTCTCGTAATGACTGGTCGTTAAAATCCTTTACCACACCTGCAATAGGCACTGTATTCCCACTCGCATAAATTACTTTTCCTATTGCCTCCTCAGGGTTTGTAATCGACATTTTCTTTAGGAAGGTTTCATTAACCACACAGGCATTTGCGGTATCACTCTTATGATATAATTTTCCGGCAATTAATTTCAGATCAAAAACCTTAAAGAAATTTTCGTCTGCCCGAATATTCCTTAATTCGAAATCCTTGTTTTTGACGCCATTGTAGGTAAAATCGCTGGAGTTGATGTTACCGGATAATGGCGGCGACTGGCAAAAACTAATATCTTCAACACCCGGAAGTTTGCTTATCCGCTCTTTAAAAGTGTTGTATTTGATTTTACTTAAACTGTCATTAGGGATACCAACCATAGCAACGGCATCCGGATTAAATCCCAGTGATTTTTGCTGCACAAACTGCATCTGCTTTATCACTACCAAAGTTCCGACGATAAGCACTATGGTAATTGCAAACTGGGCTACAACTAAAATTTTCCGAAGGCTCAACCCTCGTTTATTCAATGCTATTTTATTTTTTATAGCCAGGGCAGGTTTAAAACCGGAAATAACAAGTGCCGGATAAAATCCTGCAAGAAAAGCAATGAATAGAACCAGTAATGCCATAAATGCAAAGATTGATGGATGACCAAAAAGGCTGAATTCGATCCTGCCCTTGAAAAGATGCTGCATGGGCGGTATGGCCAGTTCAGTAATTACACACGCAATAAGTAAAGCGGCTAAACTGACTACAAAAGTTTCGGTTAAGAACTGATAGATCAGTTGGCTACGTTTGCTGCCCATTACTTTACGAACACCTACCTCTTTTGATCGGGTTACCGACTGTGCAGTACTTAAATTAATGAAATTGATACAAGCAGTAATGATCAGGAACAGACCAATTATAGCCAGCCCATAAATCTGACTACGGTTGATAGATGCATTTGCGAAATTATCGTATTTATCGCTGAAATGAATAGCTCTTAATACCTGTAATTTGTTTTCCTGATTACCCGCTATTTTATCAACCGGATAATATTTTTTATTAAAATTGGCTATTGATTGTTGTAAATCTTCAGGTCTAAGACCTTCTTTTAGCAGGACATAACTACAAAAGGCGGAGTTGACTGAATCCCAGTTATTATTGAACCGACCTTTGTAGGTTTCGTAACTAATCACAATTTCTAAAGGGAAACTGCTGTTTTGTGGCATATCCTGAATAATGCCAGCTACTTTCAGGTTAATTTTTTCGCCAAGCCTCATGTTTTTTCCAATTGCATCTTTTACGCTACCAAAAAACTTTTCAGCATATTTTGCTGACAGCACAACAGTATTGGGTTCTGCCAGGGCAAGTTCCGGCGCACTGTAGATCCACTTAATATCACTTAAGACATTAAAAAAATCGGGTTGCGCATAATATACAGCCTCCTGGCTTTTCATTTTCTCTTTTCCGTTGGCATCGTTTATCTGCAGAAAGGCGTTTCTTTTTACAATTGAACCCACTGTTTCAAATCCAGCAATTTCATTTCGGGCAGCCGCAGCAAAAGGCACGGGTACTCCTGAAGAAAAATCTTCGTAGGCGCTGTATTTCCAGTTGGTAACCACCCGATAAATCCGATCCTCATTTTTATAACCTTCATCGAAACTGAGCTGAAAACGGATAAAAATGAAAATCAGGATACAGCTTGCCATCCCTATAGACAGGCCAAGGATATTAATCAATGTATAACCCTTGTTTTTCCAAAGGTTTCGCCAGGCGATTTTAAGATTAAGTTTGAACATATGGTTTAAGGTTTAGGGTGTAGGGTTTAAGGTCTGGGCGCTTTCACCTTACGCCCTCAACCTCCAAACCTTCTGCCTCATTCGTATTTAAGTGCATCAACGGCATTGGCTTTGGCGACTTTAAACGTTTGCAGGCTTACTGTAATCAAAGCAATCAGTATCGATGTTAAAAGTGCCAGCAAAAAAGGCCAGGGATTTATCGAAATTTTGTAATCATATTTTTCAAGCCATTTAGCTACGAGGATGTAAGCTACCGGGATAGCAATCAGATTCGCAATAACCACCAGTTTCATAAAATCTTTGTTCAGCAGAACTAAAATATCTGAAAGATTGGCGCCCAACACTTTACGGATGCTAATTTCCTTACTGCGCTGTTCGGCCATATAGAGCGCCAGCCCTAACAAACCGAGGCATGAAATAAAAATGGCAAAACCTCCGAAGATATTAGAGAGTACACTTAAAAGCTTTTCACTTTTTATTTTTTCAGCCATACCATCACTTACCAATCTTATTTCTGCCGGATATGCTGGATTTAAGCGTTGACTGACCTGTTTAATAGCTTCCAGCGACGCTGTCAATGACTGCTTAGTATTCAGCCTAAGCAACAGTGTCTCGCTTTTTTTCGCATTATAATAGTAAACGGTTGGTGAAACTTTGGCTCCTAAAGATTCGTTAAAGAAATCCTGTACAACACCGACCACTTTTAGCGGTGGATTATCGCCCCAGGTAATAACCGTTCCAACGGGATTCTTCAATCTCATTACTTTAACGGCTTCCTGATTTAATAATAAAGAAGTTGCCGTATCTGCAGGAAATTTCGAGGCGAAGTCTCTTCCTGCAACAATTTTAATGCCTGCAGTATTGGCAAAGTTAAAACCGGTACTTCTATAACTTATAACCGAAACATCGTTTTTGGGTTTATCAGGCCACGAAATATCGCTCGTAATGTTTCCGCCACGCGTAAATGAACTAGCATATTCTGTTGCTGATTCAATTGCACCAGCACGTTTAAGTTCGTTCTTGAAAACTTCCAGTTTACCTGGATTTGTTAACACACCTTCCAAATCGATCTGGGCAAGTGCAGCGACATCAAATCCAAGTGGTTTATCTCGCATGTACTGCATCTGCTTATAAATTACAATAGCAGAGATAATCATGCAGATGGAAAGGCTAAACTGTAATATTACCAATGTTTTACGGATAGATAATGAACCTGTTGAACCTTTAAAACCTTTAAGCACTTTTACCGGAATAAAAGAAGAAAGGTAAAATGCCGGGTAGCTTCCGGCAAGCAAACCTGTAATCAATACCATCGACAGCAACAGCATCCAAAATGGGTAAGAACTGTAATCAATATTAATGGAAATATTAAGCAGGTTATTAAAATAGGGCAAGGAAAGTTCGAGCGTAATGAAAGCAATGGCCATCGCTATAACTGATAATAATAGCGATTCGATCATAAATTGTCCCATAATGGTATTTCGGGTGGAACCCAAAGCTTTTCGCACACCAACTTCCCTGGCGCGTTTTTCTGATTTTGCCGTAGAAAGGTTCATGTAATTGATGCAGGCAATAAGTAATACGCAAATGGCCAGAAAAACAAATAAACGCAATTGATCTATTTTACCTCCAGCCGACTTTCCGTTCTCAAAATGATCATACAAATGGAATTTAGCCAAAGGAAAAAGAAAAAGCTGGTAAGTCATTTCTTTCAGATCAGCTTCTTTATTCACGATAAAGTTTTTGATGGCGACATTAGTAGCAGTTAAATCGGCATTATCTTTTAGCTGGAATAAAGTTAAACAGGTGATAGCGCCCCATCCGTTTTCTCTCTCGCCCGGATTTTCCTGTTCATAAAATGTCCAGGGCTGTAAAACATCAAACTGAATGGTCTGGTTTTTAGGCAGGTCTTCAATTACTGCACTTACCTTCAGGCTGATTTTATTATCATAAGTAATAAGCTGGCCCAGCGGATTTTGATTGCCAAACAACTTTTTAGCTGTAGAAGCATTGATCAATACATTATTCGGTTCTGCCAATGCTGTTTCCGGATTACCATAAATAAATTTCTGATCAAGGATTTGCAGAAAGCTGGGATCTGCACTCAATGCTTCCAGTTTAAAATGATTCTGATCATGGCTATAAAGCCTGAAGTTGCCAGGCATGGTGATGCGTGCAGCATTTTTGATACCTGGCAGTTCTGTCATGGCAGCATTTGCCAACTTATTTGGCACCGCCATGGTTGTAGCTAACCTGCCGTTATATTTCAGGTTTAAAGTGGCAAAATAAACCTTATCTGCATTTTTATACTGTTTATCGAAACTCCATTCGTAATTGACATACAACAACAACATTAAGCAACAGGCCATGCCAATGGCGAGGCCACCAACATTAATTAATGTGAAGCCTTTGTGTTTCCAGAGGTTGCGTAAGGCGATTTTTAGATTTAATTTGAACATATTTTTGAGGTTGAGGGTAAAAAGGTTGAGGGTTGAGGGATTGGGCGTTTAAACCATCCGCCTCATTACCTTCTACCTTTCCACCTTGTATTATTCGTATTTAAGTGCATCAACAGGGTTAGCTTTGGCCGTTTTATAAGCCTGAAAGCTCACCGTAAATAATGCTATAGTTAAAGTTCCAATAGCAGCTAGCGGCATAATCCACCAGCTAAATTCTGTATGATATTCAAAATTATTTAACCATTTTACCATTGACAAATAACCGATTGGTATGGCAATTACGATGGCTACAGCGATCATTTTTAGGAAAGACAGGGATAGTAACTGCATTAAATTGGCTACAGATGCGCCTAAAACCTTCCTTACACCAAATTCCTTGGTACGTTGTTCGGAACTATAGGCAACAAGGCCAAACAAACCCAGGCAGGAAACAAAAATGGCCAATCCGCCAAAGAGGTTAGATAATATTCCCAATATTTGTTCTGACTTATATTTTTCCTGATATAGTGAATTTACAAATGAGATCTCAGTTGGGTAAGCCGGGTTAAATGCTTTTGTAATTCTATTAATGGTTTCGATATTATGCTGCAAACTATTTGCATTATTGAGACGCATGGTGATGGTACCGGTTTGCTTTAAATTGATGAAAACAACTTGTGGATTGTTCGATTTGTATGGAGAATCCCATACGTAATCATCAAACACGCCAATAATGTGTGCGTTTGTACCGAAAAGTGTTACTTTTTTACCAATCGGATTTTTGTAGCCAAATACTTTCACAGCCGATGCACTAACCATAATTGCGCTGGTATCTGAGGCAAAACGCTCTGAGAAATCTCTTCCCGCCAGTAATTTAATGCCATTGGTCTTAATAAAGTCGTATGATGTAGCCACTTGGTTGAACATGACTGTATTTGCAGGCTTAGTCATTCCATCCCATTTTATATCCATAAAATTTCGGCCATGATGAGAAAGACTAACAGATGATTGATACATCGACGTAACAGCTCCTGCTTTTAGCAATTGAGTTTTAAATAAATCGAATTTGGTTTTCAATTCTCCCTCCTGGGGCATTTCGACCAGGGCATTAACATCAAAGCCCACGGGCTTATTTTTAATGTATTGAATCTGGCGATAGATAACTAACGTTGCAATAATGAGTATAATAGCGAAACAGAATTGACCGATCACCAAAACCTGCCTTAAACTGATATTTGGAAATCCTTTGGCATTTATTTTTCTTTTTAAGGTTTGGATTGGATTAAAGGATGAGAGATAAAAAGCCGGATAACTACCTGCTATTAGCCCCGTGGCTGATACAATTCCCAATATCCCAAGCCAACTCGTCACTCTAAAATAAGAAATGCCAATATTGAAGTTTAGTAATCGATTAAATGCCGGAAGCGAAAGTTCAAGTAAAGCAATGGCGAGTATAACCGCAATGAATGTAAGAACCATCGATTCGGTTAAAAACTGAAGAATTAGTGACGAGCGGTTTGCTCCAATGGTTTTCTTAATACCGACTTCCTTTGCTCTCTTCTCCGATTTTGCCGTAGCCATGTTCATAAAATTGATACATGCGATCAATAAAATTCCAAATGCTAAACCAACAAAAAGGTAAATTTGCTCAATATTGCCACCTATAGGTTTGCCATTTTCAAACTTCCCGAACAAGTGCAGTTTGCTTGCTTGATACAGAAAATGTGGTTGCGATTGTGCATTTTGTGGCGCATTTGCTTTCACCAAACCATCAACTTTACGATTTACCAAATCAATATCTGCATTCTGATCTAACAATACCATCGTTACGAAACTGTAATTATTCCAGTTTAAATCTTTAACATCGCGATCAAGAATTTCATAGAACGACCAGGGCATTAAGAAATCAAAACGATTAGAACTGTTTTCTGGCAAATCTTTGATTACACCTGTAATGGTTAAATTTTCCCTATCCTGATAACGGACAACTTTGTTTAAAGCATCGGTGGTTCCAAACAAAGTTTTTGCTGTACTTTCCGTTAAGATCGCAGAAAGAGGATTCTTTAACGCGGTTTTCGGATCACCTGAAATAAACTGATAATCATACATTTTAAGCAGGTCAGGTTCAGCAAATTTTGAATCCTTTTTATAGCTGTTTTGTCCGTTAGCAATTAAACTTTTTTTGCCGTAATCCATGCGGGCAACATATTTCACCTCTGGTAAATGCGCTTTTAATAATGGACCGAGAGCAGTGGTAGTACCATTAAAAGTTGCGGCAATTTTATTACCATCCCCTGGAACATTAGTCATGGCAACATATACATTCCGCCAGTTTTTAGCCTGCTTATCAAAGTTCCATTCGTAGGTAACATACAGGAGCAACATTAAACAGGCAGCAAGGCCAATAGCTAAACCAACTACGTTGATAAAGGAAGAAGTTTTATTCTTCCAGAGGTTGCGTAAGGCGATTTTTAAGTTTAATTTGAACATATATTTTGAGGTTGAGGGCAAAAAGGTTGAGGGTTGAGGGATTGGGCGTTTAAACCTTCCACCTCATTACCTTCTACCTTTCCACCTTGTATTATTCATATTTCAAAGCATCAACAGGATTGGCATTTACTGCTTTTTTGGCCTGTATACTTACAGTTATAATGGTTAATAAAATTGTTATCAATGTGGTAGTTACAAATGGCAAAACAGGAAAATCGATCCGGTAAGCAAAGGTCTTGAGCCACATATTGGTAACCACATAGGCAATTGGCCAGGAAACGATGTTCGCAACAACCACCAGGTAAAAAAATGAACTATTGATCAGTTTAAGTAACTGCACATCAGTTGCACCCAAAATTTTACGCACGGCAATTTCTTTTAAGCGCCCATTGGTAATGTATTTGGCAAATGCATATAAACCCAGTAATGCAATAAAAATAGTGAGTACTGCAGCAGTGAAAAATACCGACTCCAATTGTTCCTGCTTTTTGAACAGCTTGCCGTAAAGTTCGTCGAGAAAGACATAGCGAAAATCTTCCCCATCAAGTTTATTAATTTCGGGCCACTGCGCTTTTAAGGTAGCCAATACATCGGCCATTTTATTTTGCTCAATCTTAAGCAAGATTTCGGTTTTAAAACTGCCGCAAGGATCTTTAATGGTATAAATTGTAGGTTGAATTGCGTTTTCGAAACCCTGCGTTTTAAAATCTTTGATTACACCAACTATTTTATAATCAATATCACATCCCCTAATAATTTTTCCGATTGGATTTTTAATACCATATTTGGCAACTGCACTTTCATTTACAATTGCCGAATTTATCGTATCAGTTTTAAATTTGTTTGAGAAAAAACGACCTTCTTTTAATTTAATATCTAAAGTTTCAAAATAGTCAAACTCTACATTAACAAAATCAATATTTGCTTTTATACCATTTGCAGCATAGCTATTTATTCCATTTTGGCCACCAGGAATAAAAGTAGCCACAGTTGCTGATTTGATACCTGGAACTTTTAACATTTTTTGCCTGACAGGTTCGAAATCAATTGAGCCAAATTTGGCCGGATTATTAAACATTGTTAAATTTTTCACATAAACAACCTGATTGACATTAAAGCCTAAATCTTCGCTCCGCATGTATTTTAATTGCGAATTGATAATGAATAAGCCAATAATGAAAATAACCGCCATACTAAATTGGAAAACCAGCAAAGCATTACGTAGCCAATAACTTTGTTTACTGGTAGAGAAATTGCCTTTAAGTACGAGCGATGGCTTAAAACCTGACAAAACAATTGCCGGATAAATGCCTGCGCAAAAGGTAATTAATACTAAAATAAGAGGTATTTTCCAGAATAAACCATTCGCAGTATCCCAGATAGATAAGTGAACCTGAAACAGGCTGTTGAATCTAGGTAAAGCTAATTCTGCGATAATTAAGGCTAAAATAATGGCGACTAAACATTGCATCAAGATCTCTACCAGGAACTGTTTGGTTAACTGGAAACGATAAGCACCCATAACTTTTTTTATACCGACCTCTTTAGCGCGTTTACCTGCTTGTGCTATACTCAAATTAGTGAAGTTGATACACGCAATCACCAAAATCAAAACACCCAGGACAGAAATTGCTATTAATATTTTATAGGGAGCATCGTTACCCGCTTTTGGCTTTAAATGCTGGTTAGCCAATGGGTCTAAAAAAGTAGAGATACCCTTTATTTCTTTTATTGACTTTTCCTCGCTTTTGTCCTTCAATAATTCAGTACGGTATAAACCGGTAATTTTTTGTTCAAGATTTTCAACATCTGTTGCAGGTTTTACCTGTAAATAGATGGTGTAATCATTCATGTTATAATGATCATTCTTGCCAAGTTCATTACCAATACTAACACCATCAAAAGTGAAGTTGGAATGCAGGTTATTTTTTATAGATCCATTAATCACTCCGCTTATTCCAGAAGTGCTTGCTCCAAAACCAACCATTTCTGGTTCATCGTCCTGTTTATTCGGAAAAAGCGTTTTCATGCTTTCAGTGCTCAGATAAGTAAGTCGTTCCGTCTCTCCTGCTGGTTTTATGAGACCATTAGCGGGCTGGATATTTAGAATTTTGGCGGCATCATAACTTACCTGTAGAATTTTTTTAGTAAACAGCGTATTTTTTCCTTTTTTAATTGTCAGTTCAAAAGCACTATCTTTTATCACACCTGCCGACACAACTTCTGGAAAATTTTGCCTGATTGCTTCAGCAAAAGGGGCCGCAACATAATTGGTTTTAAATTCCGGGTATGTTATTCCAACAACATAAATATTCTCGTAATTCGGATTTTCCTTATCGAAACTGGTTTCATAGGTAAAATAGAGCGTTACCAAAATAAATGCAGCTAAAGCAATGGCCAACCCGCCAATATTAATGGCCGCAATCCCTTTATTTCTCCATAGGTTCCGCAACGCGATCTTTAGATTTAATTTGAACATATTTTTTAGGTTGAAGATTGAAAGTTTAAAGATTGGAAGGTTTAGGACGCTTTAGCCTTCTACCTTCTTGCCCTCTTACTTCCGAACTTTATTCATATTTCAAAGCATCAACAGGATTTGCCTTGGCCACTTTTAACGATTGTACGCTAACCGTTAAAATGGCTATCAATACCGATAATCCGATGGCGATGATAAACGGCAAAGGGGAAATTGAAACACGATATTCATAAGCTGAAAGCCATTTATTGATAACGATATAAGCTAACGGAAATGCAATCAGGTTGGCGATGGCAACCAGTTTGACAAAGTCTTTATTCAATAAAGTGAGGATATTTGCCGTACTGGCGCCTAAAACCTTCCGGATACTGATTTCCTTTTTGCGCTGCTCGGCCATAAATAAAGCCAGCCCCAATAAACCCAGGCAAGAAATAAAAATAGCAAAACCTCCAAACCAGTTAGAAAGTGTTCCCAACAGTTTTTCATTTTTGAATTTTAATTCAAAGTTGTCATCAACAAACCTTATCGTGGCCGGATAAGCAGGATTTAGTCTCTTCGCTGTTTCGCTAATCTGGTTAACAGATGAGGTGATGTTGTTTTTATCGTTTAATCTCATAATAATGGTAGTAACATTATCAGGATTTTGCGCAATAAGTAAAGGAATTGCTTTCTGATACGGAGATTCCATTACATAATCTTTAACCACTCCAATGATCCTTACTGGCTGCCCCCATTCAATCATTTTACCGACAGGATCTTTCATTCCCATCACCTTAACCAATGCCTCATTAACCAATACATTAGCGGTATCTACAAAATCTTTAGAAAAGTCTCTTCCCTTTAAAATTTCCATACCAGTAGTTTTGGTAAGGTCGAGGTTGGTAAACCTAAAGTTGACCAGGATTTTATCTTTTTGGTTTTTACCCGGCCAGTTGATTCCATAAGTATTGTTACCTCCGCTGGTTAACGACAAACTGTACTCTGTAAAGGCAGTTATGGCTCCCGATTTAAGCAATTCATCTTTTAGGATTTCGCGTTTTTCTTTTTTAGAGAACTCGCCTTCTGTAGAAATCTGTATTAGGTTTGCCTTATTGTAACCAATAGGTTTATTTTTAATGTAATTTAACTGCTGATAAATTACTGCAGTACAAACGATTAAACATGCTGCAAATACAAACTGAAAAATAACCAGGAATTTACGGATGGACAATGAAGATCCCCCAGAAATTTTGAATCCTTTTAAAACTTTAACCGGATCGAAAGAAGAAAGGTAAAAAGCAGGGTAACTGCCGGCAATTACTGCAGTTAACAAGGTTAAAACTAAAAATACCGACCAAAATTTATAATCTTTATAATCTATCCCCAGGGTAATGCCCAATAAATTGTTAAAATATGGCAGGCTTACCTCAATTAAAACAAAAGCTACAAGCATACTCAAGGTGGTTAATAAAACTGATTCGAACATAAACTGGCCTACCAGGTTATTTCTCGAAGAGCCGATAGCTTTACGCACTCCAACTTCGCGTGCCCGCTTTTCTGATTTGGCGGTAGAAAGGTTCATGAAATTAACGCAGGCAATTAGCAGGATGCAGAAAGCCAAAAGGAAAAAAATCTTCAACTGATCAATCTTTCCGCCTACATTTTTCCCATTTTCAAATTTATCGTATAAATGCCATTTAGATAAAGGATGCATAAAAGGTTCGCCATTAATTGCTTTATCGTGGGCCTTGATCATGCCTTTCATCTGGTTATTGGCACGAGCAAAAAAGGAATTATCCTGAAGTTTCACAAACAACATACAATAATTGTTTCCCCAGCCACTGTCTTTAGTCCATGGATTTAATTTTTCGTACAATCTCCAGGACATGATATAATCTTGTCCCAATGTCGAATTTTTAGGGCGATCAGCAATAACGCCTTCTACTTTCAAACTCTCCTTGTTATCCAGTTTAACTACCTTGTTAAGCGGATCTTCATTACCAAAAAGGTTTTTAGCCAGTGTCTCTGTCAGAATTACCCCATCTACACTGTTCAAAAAAGTATTTGGATTACCTTTCAACACCCTATAATCGAACATCTTAAGAAGATCCGGATCGCCGAAAACGGCGTTCATTTTAAAGTTGTTTTGATTGTAGGATAAAAGCATCGGTTCAGCATAAGATAAACGGCTTACCTTGGCCACACCAGGAACTTTTTCTTTGATTTCATCTCTCAACTGACCTGGGAAGGCCATAAAGCTAAAGGTTTCAGAAGCGGTTTTTTGGTTATTGTAAAGCACATAAGTTTTATCATAATCGGTAAACTGCTTATCATAACCATATTCGTAGGCTACATACAATAATAAAATCATGCAGCTGGCCAAACCAATGGCCAACCCGCCCAGATTGATCAGCGTGAAGCCTTTGTTGCGCCAAAGGTTGCGTAAGGCTATTTTTAGATTGAGTCTAAACATCTTTTTAAGTTTAAAAGTTGAAAGGTTGCAGGTTGTAAGGTTTTGGACACTTTAGCCTTCTACCTTAAAACCTTTCGCCTTCTCTCCATTATTCATATTTAAGTGCATCAATAGGATTGGCCTTTGCCACTTTTACCGATTGCAAACTGACCGTTAACACTGCAATTAAAACAGAGATGACGATGGCGAGCAGAAAGGGTAGAAACGAAATAGCCACACGATAATCAAAAGCAGATAGCCATTTATTGATGATAATATAAGCTAAAGGAAAGGCAATCATATTGGCAACGGCTACCAGCTTTATAAAGTCTTTATTCAGCAACACCAGGATATTGCCGGTACTCGCACCTAAAACCTTCCGGATACTGATTTCCTTTTTGCGTTGTTCGGCCATAAAAAGCGCCAGACCCAATAAGCCTAAACAAGAAATGAAAATGGCAAAACCACCAAACCAGTTTGAAAGTGAACCCAATAATTTTTCATTTTTAAATTTCTCTTCAAAAGATTCGTTCACAAATTTTCGGTTTACAGGATAATTTGGCTCCATTTGTTGTACCAGATCATCAATCTTGGCCAGAGAAGAGCTGATGTTCTGATTTGGACTTAATCTTGCTATAAGTACCCTCGCGTCGCCATTTGTATTTGCCCTAAAAATCATCGGGGCCACTCTTTGATAAGCACTTTCTACCACAAAATCTTTTACAACACCAACAGTAGTTAGTTTTTTACCCCAGAAAATGATTACCTTGCCGACCGGATTTTTCAATCCCATCATTTTCACGGCTGCTTCATTTAACAATACGCTATTGGTATCATCAGGAAATTTCACAGAGAACTCCCTGCCGCTGATCATTTTAGTGCCAATCGTTTCAACAAAATCATATCCTATTGCCCTATGATTGAAAGAAATGGCCTCATTAGGGTTTTTACCTTCCCAGTATACAGCCGTAGTATTGTCTCCTCCTTCAGTAAAATCTGTACTGAAAGAGGTGACATTGCTTACAGCGCCCGATGCTAACAGTTGGGTTTTAAGCAAGTCCAATTTAACAGGATCAGTTATTTTTCCTACTACAGCAATTTGAATCAAATTGGATTTGTCGTAACCAATGGGTTTGTTCTTAACATAATTGAGCTGCTGATAAATGACCGCTGTGCAAACAATTAAAGCTGCAGCAAAAACGAATTGGCCCACCACTAATACTTTCCTTACCGCAGCGGATGAATCTGTTTTAAGGGTGAACCCTTTTAAAACTTTTATAGGCTCGAAAGAACTTAGATAAAGCGCCGGATAACTGCCGGCAACCAATCCTGTCAAAATCATTAACCCCAATAAGGTTAACCAAAACAGGCCATTATGGTAGTCTATTGTTAGTTTAATATCTAACAAGCTATTAAAATATGGCAAACTAACCTCAATTAAGATAAAAGCTAAGACGGTTGCGATAAAAGTGAGGAGTAAGGATTCTAAAAAAAACTGATTGATCAGCGCTTTGCGCGTTGACCCTATTGCTTTACGAACGCCAACCTCTTTTGCCCTGCGCTCTGAGCGTGCCGTAGATAAGTTCATGAAGTTTACACAGGCGATCAACAAAATGCAAAATGCCAGCAATAAAAATATCCTAAGCTGATCTATTTTACCACCTACCGATTTGCCGTTTACAAAATCATCGTACAGATGCCATTTGTTTAATGGATGTAATAATGCTTCAGATATGTTATCTTTCTGGTTGCGTTTATAGATATCATGCATCAAATTATTTGCAGCGCTGAAAAAGTTGTTATCCTTTAACTGGACAAGCGTTAGGCACATATTATTGCCCCAATTGCCCACCTTTATCCAGCTTTCCCGTTTTTCGAACAGTGCCCAAGGCATAATGCACTCAAAAGCCAGGCTACTGTTGGCAGGCACATCTTCTATTACGGCTTCTACCTTTAATACATCCTGATTTTCAAGCTTTACCATTTTATTAATAGGATCTTCATTTCCAAATAACTTTTTTGCAAAAGATTTGGTGAGGATAATGGTGTTTACATCTTTCAAAACCTGAACGGGGCTTCCCTCTAGAAATTTGTAGTCCAGTATTTTAATGAAATTTTGGTCAGCAAAGATGGCACTACTATTTATTTTATTGTCGCCAACAGTAACGAGCTGTTTTCTCGGATAAGTAGTGTGAGCGGCATATTTAACACCAGGGATTTTTTCCTGCACTTCTTTAGCCATCACATTGGGTGTCCAGGCCCAGCTAAAAGTTTTACCGCTTGCCTTCATGTTTTGATAAACTACATAAGTTTTATCATGATTGGAGAATTGCTTATCGTAACTCCACTCGTAAGCCACATAAAGTAACAAAACCATGCAACTGGCCAAGCCAATGGCTAAGCCACCGATATTGATCAGAGAGAAACCCTTGTTTTTCCAAAGGTTCCGTAAGGCTATTTTCAGGTTTAATTTGAACATATTGCTAAGGTTGAAAGTTGGAAGGCTAAAGGTTGGAAGGTTTCAGCGCATAAACCATACGCCTTCTACCTATGAACCTTTTACCTTATTTGCCAATCCCAGATCTTCCCATCCGGGAAGATTATTGGGCGGCTATCATTAACTAAACTAAAATCTTTTTTTTAGGTGTAAGGTTTAGGACTGAAGGTTTAAGTTGCCCTAAGCCCTACGGTTTAAACCTTTTACCTCAAACCTCTATATCAGTTCTTCGTTTCTACTCTTATTTATTTTTTCCGAAATCACATGACCATCTTTCAGGTTAATGATCCGGTTAGAGAAACTGGCATCGTGGCTGGAGTGGGTTACCATTACGATGGTGGTTCCGGTTTCGTTCAGTTCGCACAGCAACTCCATTACTTCGTTACCATGTGAGCTATCCAGGTTTCCGGTAGGCTCATCGGCCAAAACCAATTTCGGCTTGGTAACCAAGGCCCTTGCTACCGCTACCCTTTGCTGTTGTCCGCCCGATAATTGTTGTGGAAAATGCCCGCTACGGTTTACAATATTCATTCGCTCGATGATTTCGTTTACCAGTTTCTTACGCTCTCCGGCAGGAACCTTGTTATAAATTAAGGGCAATTCAATGTTCTCAAAAACGGTCAATTCATCGATCAAATTGAAATTCTGGAAAACGAAACCCATGTTTCTCTTTCGGAAATTTGAGCGCTCCCTGTCGTTGAGGGTTAAAAGCTCTGTATCAATAAATTTGTAGCTTCCACTTTCGGGCTTATCCAATAAACCCATTACATTTAACAAGGTAGATTTCCCACAGCCTGATGGCCCCATAATGGAAACAAACTCTCCTGCTGCTACATGGAGATTGATGCCATTGAGTGCTGTCGTTTCTACTTCTTCTGTTTTGTAAACTTTTTCCAGATTTTCTATTTTAATCATAATTCTAGTATCAAGTATTTAGTATCAGGTATTGAGCAGCAAGTATTTAGTAGCAAGTATCAAGACCTGATTATATTTTTTGTTTAACTTTAAACCCATTTTCTTAAAAAACTCCAAACTCCAAACTCCAAACTCCAAACTCCAAACTCCAAACTCCAAACTCCAAACTCCAAACTCCAAACTCCAACTCCAAACGCCAAACGCCAAACGCCAAACGCCAAACGCCAAACGCCAAACGCCAAACGCCCTACTTACTAATCTCCACCTGGTCGTATTGATTAAACTGATCGTAAGATGAAGTAATTACTTCGTCGCCTTTCTGCAAACCATCCAATATTTCATAATACAGATAGTTTTTTCGCCCGATTTTAACGTTTTTCTTAGTTGCTTTTCCATTCTTTACTAAAAAAACCCACGAGCCACCTGTGCTCTGGAAAAACTGTCCCTGGGCAAGGAGCAATGATTTACTATTATCAGACAAAGTTAACTTTGTTTGTAAAGATAATCCACGTCGCAAACCTTCAGGTGCCGGACCTTTAAAAACCATTTCTACCTGGAACTGACCCGCTGTAACCTCAGGAATGACTTTGCTTACGGTTAAATTATAAGTTTTACCATTAAATTCACAGTTGGCGGTTTGTCCTTCTTTTACACGGTTAATGTAATACTCATCAACCCCTGCCTGCAGTTTGTAACCTTGTAACACATCAATCTTTCCGATCATTTCGTTGGCATTATAAGATTTACCAATTACCGGATCGTAAGACGAAAGTTTACCGGAAACCGGCGCTTTAATGGTCATATTTTCAATGTTCTTGCGGATCATCTCCAAACTTTCATTCATTTGCCCCATCGATTGGTCAATCTGGGCCAGTTGCATTTTACGGCTCTGATTTTCCTGTTTAATCGCCTGGCGAACGATTTTCAATTTACCCTGGTAATATTCGTAATCCTGGTTAGATTTATTAAATTCCTGGAGTGTAATTACCTTTTTGGCAAAAAGTGCACTATCCAATCGATACTGGC
Organism: Pedobacter suwonensis; assembly: GCF_900111825.1. Taxonomy (GTDB): domain Bacteria; phylum Bacteroidota; class Bacteroidia; order Sphingobacteriales; family Sphingobacteriaceae; genus Pedobacter; species Pedobacter suwonensis. The sequence continues at coordinate 176,269 of NZ_FOJM01000005.1, read as the reverse complement.
GGGTTGCAGTACGTAAATTATTCTCCACATCCAATACATCCTGATTCAGGATTCTTTGATTTTGTTCTAAATCCAACCTCGATTTACGTAGTTGATTAATTTGTTCGGTAGCAGCTGTCTGTTGCGAAGTATACCCCAACATGGCATTCGAATTTGCAATCCGTAACAGTGGTGTACCTTTCACTACAGATGCGCCATTTTCAGTAAAAATTTCCGCAACTGTCCCTCCTTCTGATGAACTTACAATTACCGAGGTTAAGGGAACTACACTGGCATTTAACAGCACTACATCTTCAAAATCACCATATTCTACTCTACTGATGGTCAACTTATCTGCATCGGCACTATAAACTTTTTTGAGTGACAAAGTATAGCCATAAATTACAATTGCTACAAAAGCAATTGTGCCACCCATTATTAACAGGGTTTTAGTGCTAAATCTCTTCTTCTCTATTTTCTTGTCCATTGTTTGGTTTACTGTTTGGTCTGCTAGTAACCAAGCTTGTGCCAAAACATCAAATCATACTTAAAACGCTGATTACCAAACACTAATTAATTATTTTATTTTTGATATGTTCGTTATCGGACAGTTAATGTGCGGGAGCGGACAGTTTTATTAAATTTGCCCCATCCTTTCAGCACCTTATTGATGGGATAACATTAGCAAAAAATAAGAAATACTAACTTGGAAGAGGCAAGGTTATGTTAGACGCCACTGTTTTAATTATTGACGATGATGACGATATCCTGCTAAGTGCCCGTTTGTTTTTAAAGCAACAGGTAAAGCAGGTAATTACATGTAAATCGCCCAAAGAAATTAACGTTTTATTGAGCAAAAATGAAATTGATATCATTTTGCTGGATATGAACTATCAAAAAGGCGCCAGTGATGGCCGAGAAGGCCTTTATTGGTTAGAACATATTTTATCAATTGATAAAGATTATGTGGTGATACTAATGACTGCCTTTGGTAATGTTGAACTTGCAGTAAAAGCAATAAAAAAAGGTGCTACCGATTTCATCCTTAAGCCTTGGGAAAATGAAAAGCTGTTTGCCACCATTTCATCGGCATCAAAACTTCGAGAATCGACCAAAAAGGTTAAAAAGCTTGAAAAGATACACACATCGCTTCAAAAAGATCTTGCAAGAGGATTTGAGAATATTGTTGGTCAAGCTACTGAAATAAGGCAATTACAGCACACGCTATTAAAAGTTGCCCCTACTGATGCAAATGTGCTGATCCTGGGTGAAAACGGAACCGGAAAACAGGTATTCGCCTATGAGATCCACGGAAATTCACACCGGAAAAACCAGGTATTTATGCATGTGGATTTAGGTGCCCTAAACGAAAATCTATTTGAAAGTGAATTATTTGGTTATGCTAAAGGTGCTTTTACCGATGCCAAAGAAGATAAACCGGGCCGCTTTGAACTAGCTGATGGGGGGACGATTTTTTTAGATGAGATTGGAAATTTAACACTACCACTTCAGGCCAAATTATTAAGTGTTTTGCAAAACCGAACGGTTACCCGTTTGGGCGAAAGCAAAGAGCGTAAAGTAAATGTACGCCTCATTACGGCAACCAATATGCCATTGAACGAAATGGTCGCAAAAAATACATTCAGGCAGGATTTATTGTTTCGCATTAATACAGTAGAACTTTTATTACCGGCATTACGTAAACGTGGCGAAGATATTTTACTTTTGGCCAATCACTTTTTGCAGGTCTTTAGTGCCAAATACCATAAAAATTTGCAAAAAATAAGCAATAAGGCGCAGGAAGCACTATTAAAGTACCAATGGCCAGGCAATGTACGCGAATTACAGCACGTGTTGGAAAGAGCCGTTATTATGAGCGATGGAGCTGATATTACCGAAGATGATCTGCAGCTAAGTCCGCAACGTTACGCACAGAACAACACACTACCAGATGAAATGGCTCTGGAAGATATGGAGAAAATGATGGTGCAGAAGGCCATTGATAAACACAAAGGAAACATATCAAAAGCAGCAGCAGAATTAGGCTTAACCCGCGCAGCACTTTACAGAAGAATTGAAAAATTTGGAATCTAAGAGAGGTTTGAGGTATAGGGTTTAAGGCGTAAGGTTATAATACCGTTTCTTCAACCCTATACCCATAAACCTTAAACCCTAAACCTTAACAATGTTCTATCAACGCTTTACCTTCCGTTTAATATTCCGCCTGCTGACCATCAATCTGCTGGGTTATCTTTTATTTTACCTCATTAAAAACACCGAACTCTGGTTTACCATTACAGGCGTTGCACTGATTTTATTGGGTACCATTATTTCCCTTTATTACTATATCAATCAGATCCGGTCCGATATTAACCGTTTCATTTTGGCCGTAAAAACGAGAGATCATACCTTAAACTTCAGAAACAAAACAACCAGAGGCAGTTTCCCGGAGCTATACGAATCGTTTACTGATATTTTACAGGTTCACAAACAGATTAAACTGGAACAGGAAGCCATGTTTCAGCTGATCAAAACCATTTTAGAGCAGGTTCCGGTTGGGGTAATCGTGGTGAGCAATACAACAGCAGAAAAAGATAACGAGATTGCATTTTTCAATCAGGCTGCTTCTAACCTTTTAGGTGTGCCCGCCTATAAATACTGGCATCGGTTAAAAGAGCATTTGCCAGCGTTCGGAGCAGAAATAGAGCAGATTTCAACAGGTGGAAAAAGGTTTCTGGAACTTAAGATTCAGGATAAACTAACCCAGTTATCTACTGAAGTGATTCCTTTAAACCTTTACGGGAAGAACTACATCATCATTAGTTTTCAGAACATTAAAGATGAAATTGAGCAAAAAGAAACTGAAGCCTGGAACAGGTTAGTCGGTGTTATTTCGCATGAAATTTTAAATTCCATCACGCCTATCAGCTCCTTATCAGATACTATCAACAAAATGGTAACCGATAAAAAGGACTTAACTGAAGATGAAATGGAAGACCTTAAAACAGCACTTCATACGATCCAAAGGCGCTCATCCGGTTTACTGGATTTCGTAAAAGATTACCGTTTAATTGCCGAACTGCCTACACCAAACCTTGAGCCGCATACCATTGGAGAAATATTAAAGCACATTAAGGTACTGATGCAGCCATTTGCTAAAGTTAAAAATGTGGTGCTGGATGTAGAACAGACTTCATCAAAAATCACCATTCAGCTGGATCTGAAATTGATAGAACAGGTATTAATTAACCTGATTACCAACAGTATTTATGCGGTCGAAAATAAGGATATGCCTCATATCAATGTAAATTACCGTTTAGAAAACACCAAGCTATATATCGATGTTAGTGATAATGGAAAAGGTATAGCGGCTGATGATCTTGAAAAAATATTCGTTCCATTTTATACCACCAGAAAAAATGGATCGGGTATAGGATTAACCATCAGCCGTAACATCATGAAAATGCACAGAGGCAGTATCGAAGTTATTTCTACTCCCGAAAGTGGTACAACTTTTTCATTGGTATTTAACTACGTTTAATCATCTGAATGTTTTTTTGACCTAAAAATTCAAACAAAATAAGAATGATAATGCTTTTAAGATATAGATACATCGAATAAAAGCATGAAGACAGTTATAATATCGAACAGACTACCCGTTAAAATCATTGAAGAGAACAACGAATACACGTTTATTCCCAGCGAGGGCGGCCTTGCCACCGGCCTTGGCGATGTATATAAATCAGGCAACTCCATTTGGATCGGATGGCCCGGAATTGAGGTTCCGGAAGAACGTCAGGAAGAAGTTACGCAAAAACTTGCCGAACTAAACCTCTATCCGGTTTTTCTTACCCAAAACGAAATTAATTTATATTACGAAGGCTTTTCAAATGAAGTGTTATGGCCTGTATTTCATTACCTGGTTACCTACGCAAATTATGAACAAAGTTATTGGGATTGCTACCGATCGGTAAATGAGAAATTTGCCAAAAGTGCCATGCATGTACTGGATCGAAAGGATAAAATCTGGATTCAAGACTATCAATTGCTGCTGTTGCCAGGTATTTTAAGAGAGAAACTCCCGAATGCTACCATCGGTTTTTTTCAGCATATTCCCTTTCCGTCATACGAAATTTTCAGGCTCATCCCCTGGCGGGAAGAACTATTAAATGGCCTGATTGGTGCCGATCTAATTGGTTTCCATACTTACGATGATGTACGCCATTTTATCAGCACCGCCACACGTTTGCTACCCGTAAACTCATCATCAAACGTACTTAATAGTCACGAAAGACAAATTGTGATAGAAGCTTTTCCAATGGGAATTGATTTCGATAAATTTTCTGATCTACCTGTCACTGAAAAAGTAAAAAAAGAAATTGATTATTTCAGGACTGGTAAAGAAGAGATGAAAGTAATCCTTTCTATCGACCGGTTAGACTACAGTAAAGGTATACTCGAAAGGTTGAAAGCCATGGAATTACTACTTCAGGAACATCCCGAATATATTGGTAAAATAGAACTTTTCATGATTGTAGTCCCTTCAAGGGATACCGTACCACAATATAGCGAGTTAAGAGACCAGATTGACCAGTTTGTTGGAAATTTAAATGCGAGGTACCGCTCCATAAACTGGATTCCAGTAAATTATTTTTATCGCTCTTTCCCCATTGAAGTACTCTCTGCACTTTATTCAACTGCCGACATTTGCCTGGTAACGCCGATGCGCGATGGGATGAATCTGGTAAGTAAAGAATATGTAGCTAGCCGGAACCACGAAGATGGTGTATTGATTTTAAGCGAAATGGCAGGTGCTTCCAAAGAATTAACTGATGCTGTAATTGTTAATCCAAATAATATAGGCGACATTATGGAAGCCATCGTAACTGCATTAAAAATGCCTTTGGAAGAACAACAGCAACGCATGAAAGCCATGCGGGCTATAGTGGAAAAATTTAACGTTAAACATTGGGTTAACAATTTTATTTTAAGATTAAACGAAGTGAAAGATTCTCAAAAATCATTATTAACTAAACACGCAGTAAATTCGATTAATGAAGTAATTGCTGCTAAATATGCAATAACAACCGATAGGGTTCTATTTTTAGATTATGATGGCACACTGGTAGATTTTACCGGGAACATTGATGATGCCTCTCCTGACGACGAACTTTATGATCTAATCGAAAACCTGACCCTTGATCATGCCAATAAAGTGATCATTATAAGCGGAAGGCGACATGAAACGCTGGAGCAGTGGTTTGGGCATTTAAAGGTAGATCTGATTGCTGAACATGGCGCATGGCAAAAGTCGTATGGAGATAAGTGGAATAGTCTGCCCCTGCTTACCGACCAATGGAAACAGGAAATAAAGACTTTATTAGAAACCTATACCGACCGTACTCCAGGATCATTCATTGAGGAAAAAAGCTATTCAATGGTATGGCACTATCGAAAAGCAGAAGATGGATTAGGTGATTTACGGGCCAATGAAATCGTAAGCCACATGAAAATTCTGGCTGCTGATAAAGGATTACAGTTGATGCCAGGGAACAAAGTAATCGAGTTTAAAAATATAGAAGTTAATAAAGGAAAAGCTGCTTTAAACTGGTTATATGATAAAAACCCTGATTTCATTCTGGCATTAGGCGACGACCATACCGATGAAGACATTTTCAAAGTACTGCCAGATAATGCTTTTACCATAAAAGTTGGCAATAATATTTCAGAAGCAAAGTATTACTTAAATGATTTTAAAGAGGTAAGAAAGTTACTTTGGAGTTTAGTAAAAGAGGAGTTTATTGAACGGGGTTAATAAATGTATAGTTAATTAATACCATAATGCCAAGAGCCTGTCTCAAAATAACAGATTAAATAATAGCAGTAGAATTAAATTTGGGTATGTCGTCATGCTCAGCTTGACTGGGCATCTTAATGCTCTGTTAAGGACTTATTTAGTTGCCGTTCTATCGCATTAAGATTCCCGTTTTCACGGGAATGACGCCCTTTCAAAATATTATTCTGCCAAAAATCTCCAAAATCATTTCTGAGACAGCCTCCTTTTTTCAATTAAATTTTAAAGAATCCCCGCAGATTCAATATGATTTTCGCAGATTTTCGCCCAAATCTATTAATCCAATACGAAGGTGTTTGTCCTAACAGACCTATTTCTTATGAAAGATATCGTCTTTTCGAGCGGAGTGAAACGCAGTCGAGAAATCTACTAGAGAAATATTTTCAGATAGATCTCTCCATTCCTCTGCGTTTCAGTAGAGAGGACGATGCTTTCTATTGAATTTTATCCTATCCATTAAATCTCTCTGCAACGTCACCCTGAACTCGTTTCACGGTGTTTTTTACAAGAAAGATCTCTACCGTACATAAGTCAGGGTCTGTGTCCCCAAAGGCCTTTTTTCAACTATAATTTTAAAGAATCCCGCAGATTTCAATATGACTTTCGCAGATTTTCGCCCAAATCTATTAATCCAATACGAAGGTGTTTGTCCTTACAGACCTATTTCTTATGAAAGATATCGTCTTTTCGAGCGGAGTGAAACGCAGTCGAGAAATCTACTAGAGAAATATTTTCAGATAGATCTCTCCATTCCTCTGCGTTTCAGTAGAGAGGACGATGCTTTCTATTGAATTTTATCCTATCCATTAAATCTCTCTGCAACGTCACCCTGAACTCGTTTCACGGTGTTTTTTACAAGAAAGATCTCTACCGTCCATAAGTCAGGGTCTGTGTCCCCAAAGGCCTTTTTTCAACTATAATTTTAAAGAATCCCGCAGATTCAATATGATTTCGCAGATTTTTCGCCCAAATCTATTAGTCCAATACGAAGGTGTGTGTCCTAACAGACCTATTTCCTAAGAAAGATATCGTCTTTTCGAGCGGGGTGAAACGCAGTCGAGAAATCTATTAGAGAGATATTTTCAGATAGATCTCTCCATTCCTCTGCATTTCAGTAGAGATGACGATGCTTTCCATTGAATTTATCCTATCCATTAAATCTCTGCAACGTCAACCTGAACTTGTTTCAGGGTCTTTTTTACAGGAAAGATCGCTCCCGCCCCGAAGCCAGGGTCTGTGTCCCCACAGACCTTTTTTCAACTATAATTTTAAAGAATCCCGCAGATTTCAATATGATTTTCGCAGATTTTCGCCCAAATCTATTAATCTAATACGAAGGTGTTTGTCCTAACAGACCTATTTCTTATGAAAGATATCGTCTTTTCGAGCGGAGTGAAACGCAGTCGAGAAATCTATTAGAGATATATTTTCAAATAGATCTTTCCATTCCTCTGCATTTCAGTAGAGATGGCGATGCTTTCTATTGAATTTTATCCTATCCATTAAATCTCTCTGCAACGTCAACCTGAACTTGTTTCAGGGTCTTTTTTACAGGAAAAATCTCTCCCGCCCTAAGCCAGGGTCTGTGTCACCACAGACCTTTTTGAAAATAGCTTTGACAACGTCAAATATGTATTTTACATATCATAGTTGTCAAAGTTTAATCTATAATCTTACAAAAATATCGGCCTATCCAGCTTAATGGCAATGCGGTAAGCGGCGTTCATCAAACCTACATGACTATAAGCCTGCGGGAAGTTACCCCATTGACTACCTGTTTTGGCGTCAACATCTTCGCTAAACAATAGCAGGTGGTTACAGTATTTAACGATATTTTCAAACTCCTTTATCGCTTCGTCAGTACGTCCCACACAGGCCAAAGCCTCTACATACCAAAATGCGCAGATTAAAAATGTGGTTTTGGGTTTACCGAAATCATCAGCATGCAGGTATCGGTAAAAAAGTCCATCTTCAGTTTTGAGTTCCTTTTCTAAAGCAATTAAATGGTCCTTTGCCCGGTCAGAAGCGGGATCAAGATAATTCATCATAATCAGCTGTAGTGTGCTGGCATCCAAATGCGGACTTCCTACAGCATTGGTATACACTTTTCTTTCCGGATCGTAGCAGGCTTCAATATGTGCTGAAGCTTTCTCAATCAGCAGATTTGCACGTCTTTCGAAATCTTCATTACCAATGGTTTTAGCCATTTTTAAAGCAGCCTGTGCACCTGCCCATTGGAAAAGGTTACTATAACAATGTACATTGGCAATGTTTCTGAATTCCCATATTCCGGCATCCTTTTCATCAATGGTACGTTCAATTTTAGAAAGTACACTTTCAATCCACTTTACTGAATCACCCCGTTCCGAAAAAACAAAACGGTGGTCGGTATAAAGTGGCAGCATAGAAATCAAAACCTGCCCATAAATATCATTCTGAATGTGTTCGTATGCCTGATTTCCGATCCTAATGGGCTGTTCTCCTCTATAACCATCCAGATGATCAAGAGTGCGTTCGGTAATTTGTCTTTCGCCCGCAATACCGTATAAAGGCTGGTAACGCACATCTTCAGCACGCGAAATATCGGACAGGTAATTAAAATACCGTTCCATTTCTTCAAAATGTCCGATATGGTTTAAGGATGTGAGCACATAGTGCGAATCGCGAAGCCAGCAATAGCGATAATCCCAGTTTCTTGTGCTACCTGGTGATTCGGGCAAACTGGTGGTACTTGCGGCTATAATGGCACCTGTGTCTTCGTATTGGTGGATTTTCAAAACGAGGGCCGAACGGATTACAAATGGCTGGTAAAAACCTGCTATTGATGAATGTTTGATCCATAAACGCCAATAAGAAATGGTTTCCCTTAAAAAATTCTCGGCTGTACTAACGATCGGTGCTTCTAAATTTTGTCCATAAGTCATCACCAAATACTTTGGCTCGTTCAGCACAAATGCTTTCTCGTCGAAAATATAGGTAAGTGATACATTGGTACTTAAGCGTATATTTTCATCACAGCCCAAATAGTCGATGTGATTGCTTCCCCTGCTTGATCTCATTTTACCTTTTCCATAATCGCAAACCGGCTCACACTTAATGGTAATGCGCGGGTTACCTTCCAAAGGCTCAATTTTTCTGATAAACATCAGTGGTTTAAAATAGCGATCGTATAAATGAAAACGGGGTGCAAAATCGGTAATCCGGTATTTTCCGTCTTCAGCGCTAATCTCCGTTCTTAGAACATTGGTATTCTCGATGTAATATTGATGAGAAGTAAATTCGCCCTGTGGCAAAATCGAAAATTCACCTCCTTTTTTTTCATCCAATAAACTGCCAAATACAAAAGGGCTATCAAAACGTGGCCAGCAAAGCCAGGATATATCAGTATTTTTATTTACGTGAGCGATAAAAGCGCAATTCCCTATAATTCCTGTTTGATAAAGGTGTTGATGATCGGTCATAAACTATTTTTTGTTTATTTACTAACAAGCTTACCGGGAAAATGTTGGGTAGAAAGATAAAAAGACCTGATATATCCAGGGTTTTCGCTGGAATAAACGGAAAAGACCTCACAGATTTTTGAAATCTGTAAGGTCTTGAAAGATTCTTCGCTTCGCTCAGAATGACAATATATCTTAAATTACTGTACCACTTGGTACAACAGCACCTTTTTTAATAACCACTATACCATCTTTTACAGCATAAAGCTCAAAATCGCCATCTTCCAAATGATCGCCGCCATTAATTTTAACATCGTTACCAATACGACAATTTTTATCAATGATGGCGTTATTGATGAAGCAACGATCGCCTATTCCAATCAAAGAATTTCCCTTACTGTTTTCTTCCTGTATCTCTTCTAAAGTCTGGTACCTATCGCTACCCATAATATAGGCATTGGTAATCACCGTATCCTTTCCTATTCTCGACCTGATCCCTAAAACAGCATGTTCTACCTTGCTGGCCTGAATAATACAGCCTTCAGCAATAATGGTTTTATCTAAAGTGGTACCCGAAATTTTCGAAGGTGGCAACATCCTTGCCCTGGTAAAAATAGCATGGTTGCTATCGAACATATTAAACTTCGGTATTTCATCTGTCAGTCCTAAATTGGCTTCAAAGAAAGATGAAATGTTACCGATATCGGTCCAATAACCCTCATATTGGAAGCTTAAAACCCTGCTTTCCCTAATAGCTCTAGGCAAAATTTCTTTACCAAAATCCTTTTCCTCTTCGTTTTCGTTTAAGATATTGATCAGGTAATCGCGGTTAAAAACGTAGATCCCCATCGATGCCAGAAAGTTGCGCCCTTCCGATTGCATTTCTTCCCCCGTATCAGAAACCCAATCCTCTAATCCGGTTTTAGGTTTCTCGATGAAAGAAGTAATCATGTTTTCCTCATCAGCCTTTAAAATACCAAAATCAGTTGCATCTTTTGCCGTTACCGGAATGGTAGCGATGGTAATTTCTGCAGCAGCTTCGATATGTTTCTCAATCATATCTTTAAAATCCATCTGGTAAAGTTGATCACCCGAAAGGATTAAAATATAATCAAATTCATGAGAAACGATGTGATGCATACACTGACGGACAGCATCTGCAGTACCCTGGAACCAGCCAGAGTTTTGCACCGTTTGCTCGGCAGCTAAGATATCAACAAAAGCCGTACTGAAGTGACTAAAGTGATAGGTATTTTTAATGTGTTTGTTTAGGGATGCCGAATTAAACTGGGTTAACACAAACATACGGTGGATACCCGAATTGAGGCAGTTCGAGATTGGAATGTCTACCAAACGGTATTTACCAGCTATCGGAACTGCCGGTTTAGAACGTGTTTGTGTTAGTGGCGATAATCTAGAGCCCTGGCCACCGCCAAGGATAACGCCTAAAACTTTGTCAGTCATGCTTAAGCTTATTTTAAATTTTGGTATAATTCTATATAATTCAAGGCTGCCCTATCCCATGAATGATCAATTTTCATCATGGTTTTTCTTACAGCTTTAAAGGCTTTTTTATCATTGTAAAATCCAACTGCACGGTTAATAGAATGTGTAACATCCCAAATACTCGTTTGGTCATGGCAGATCCCGAAACCATTGTCGCCAATATCGATCACAGTATCTCTCAGCCCTCCAACCCTACGCACAATCGGAACCGTTCCGTAGCGTAAGGCATAAAGCTGGTTCAGTCCACAAGGCTCCACTCTTGATGGCATGATCAGAAAATCCGCACCTGCATATATTTGATGCGAAACCTGTTCATTATAACCGATATAAGCATTGTATCTGCCTCCGAAGAAATCCTTCAACTGGTTTAACCTTCCTTCCACCCAACTATCTCCCGAGCCTAAAACCAAAATATTGATGTTGTCGCCATGCTGTTGCAAAGCGGTATAAAAAATGTCCGGTAAAATATCGGCACCTTTTTCGTCAACCAATCTTCCTATAAAAGTAAACAGGGGCTTAGATGAATCTAATTGAAAAACATCGCAAAGTGCTTTTTTGTTTGCCAATTTCCCAGCTTCTACAGTTTTTATAGTATAACCCTTATTCAGCATGGGGTCTGTTTCAGGATTCCATACTTCGTTATCAATTCCATTTAATATCCCAACTGATTTCCAACGTTCCTGTCGTAACAAACTTTCCAGTCCGCGCGCATTGCCCATCATTTCTTCCAGGTAAGTTGGCGAAACCGTAGTTACCTTCCAGGCACATTTAATAGCAGAAGCAAGGGGATTTATGGCATCATCCCAGCCCAGTAAACCACCTTTCCATAAATCGAATGCGGGTAAATAGTACAATTTATCCCATCCAAACTGGCCCTGATATTGGGCGTTATGAATGGTTAGCACCGTAGGCACAATGCTTATAGGCTTATATTTTATGCAATTTGAAACCATAAAAGGAATCAATCCTGTATGGTGATCATGACAATGTATTACGTCCGGGCGATGCTCCCATTGCACCATCCAATCGAGGGTAGCAATCTGAAAAGCCATAAATCTTTCCGTATCGTCGCCGTAACCATATACATTTGGGCGGTCTGTTAAGCCCTGTATATGGACAATATATAAGTCGAAACCCAGTTTATTGGTTTTTTCTTTTAGAATACGGTACTGAAAGTGGTTATTCCCGTAATTTGCCCAGGCATCATAAGTGACCTCAAATTCACTTTCGCGGATAAATTTGGTATCGTAAGCAGGCACAACCACTTTGGCAATATGGCCTAGTTTATTCTGGTATTTTGGTAAGGCCCCTACTACATCGGCTAAACCACCAACCTTTGCAACTGGGTAACACTCGGCACTTATATGTATAATTTCCATCAAATATTTGCAGTAGATAACTGAAGTAAGTTACTAATTGTTTTGAGTTTTGCAAATAATGAAAATTATATTTTTAGTTGATTATTCTATCAAATATCGTCATCTCGACTGGAGCAAAGCGTAACGGAGAGATCTAATTCATATAAATTTACTTCTGTGTTTTTTTGAAAGTGAATGTTCTGTTTTCTGTGGCGGCCTGCAGCCCTGCTTTCCGCTATAAGTCCTCACTGCGTTCCGGGCTTACCGCTACAATCAGGCTTATAAACAAAGTTGGTTTCCCGTCAAACGCTGGAAATGTGGTATTGGGAACAATTTTCTGTTGAGTTCTAAATTGGAGCAATGCGGAACGATGAAATCTTACACTCTGTTCGCATGGTTTTAATTTAGACTTTTCAGCGGTGATCTTTTTAATTCTGCGGGAACAAGTGGCTGATAACTTCCCGCTGATTTCGCAGATAAACGCGGAGATTTTTCAAAACAGCTATTTACGCCAGAGATCCTGAAATAATTTGAGCGTGAAGCCACATCATATAATATGAAAATGCAAACATAAAAAAACCGCTTAAATCCATAAGCGGTTTTTAACAACAAAACAAATATATTTCTTAAAAATATCTAGTACTCTTCAGCGATAATTTCGTAGAAATCGCGGATGGGTTGAAATTGAGGGTGTAATGAAACCACATCGCCAAAAACCAATAGAGCCGGGGCCGTTATTCTTTTATCTTCCACAATCTCAGCAATGGTTTCAACTATACCTACCACAATCTTTTCGTCAGGTGTGGAACCATTTTGGATAACGGCAACTGGCAACAGATTTTTACTTTCTGCCTGAAAAATGGCTGCAATCTCTTTTACTTTTTCAATGCCGTTTAAAACAACTATCGTAGCTTTCGTTTTTGCAGCTATGTACAAATCCTCCGAAATTTCACCTTTAGAATTGGTTCCAGTTACTGCCCAAAAACTTTCGCTCATGTCCTTATAAATCATAGGGATTTTTTGCAAACTTGGCACACCTGTGGCACTCGAAATCCCAGGAATGATTTCAGTAGGGATACTATAAGATTCTGCTGCATCTATTTCTTCATACCCTTTTGCAAAGAAAAACGGGTCGCCGCTTTTTAAACGTACAACATGACCATAATTTAAAGCATAGTCAATGATGAGCCTGTTTACTGCGTCCTGAGAAAATGATTCATCATCAGAACGTTTGCCTACATAAACTTTAGGGATACCATCTGGTGCATGACACAATAAAGCTTCGTTTACATTTGCATCATACAAAACAACATCAGCTGTTTTTAATGCCTTAACCCCTTTTAAACTAAATAAATCCGGGTCACCAGGACCAGCACCTATTAATGTAATTTTTGGTTCAATGTTCGCTTTTTCTACTTTATTCAAAATCATAACTGAAAGTTTATGTCCATTATCCATTCGTTAACAATACAAATATATAAAGTCTATAGAAATTGTAGTAATTTATTTTAAAATAATTTTATAACTGTCGTTCAGAACAAATTGAAGGATATCTGTATAGCTACCACTCGATCTTATAACTATCGCCCGAAATGATAGTACCGCAAATGGAGCCTAACAAGCGAAAAAAATCTCCGTGCTTTCTCTGCATCAGTGGCAAAAATAAACTATAATCGATACATTAGGGCAAACTTCATTTGTGTATCTGAACCGGAGCGACAGAAAAACGGGAGATATGATAGACCCTGAAATAAATTCAGGGTGACGGATAGCGTTAGAAAATATCTTCGTGCTTTTACGCCTCCGTGGCAAAAAAATTGAACAAGGTCTTAGCGAGACGCTAAGACCAGCGTCTTTGGAGCAATGACAAACTAATTATCCCTCAGGATGTAAGATCAAGCGTTTATTTACAATCCACCTCTGAAAAAGTAAATTTCCCGGCTTCGTAATTAATGGGCTTTCCTTTTACAAAATAGGATCTTCCCAGCGTGGTTTCAATCTGTGCAACTCCCATAATGAGTTTACCATCTTTCTTTAAAAAAGCCAGTGGGTTGGTAAATGCCTTTGTGGTATCTTTACCTGTATTAAACCGATAATCAACCAGTAAAGTATCGCCGTTAAATTTTCCACTTATTTTGCCGTTATTTTCAGGCTTGTCAGCATATTTTACCAAAAGTGAACCGGTTATTTTGCCAGATGCCATTGTTTTTACAATCATAGCAGCACTGTCTTTTTCGAAGAAAGCGGCATAACAGGTTTGATTGACTACCGAATCTTTTTTTGCAGTATCAGTCTTTTTCTGAGATTGGTTACAGGCAAAAACGAAGGGCATAGCCGCTAAAGCGAAATACAAGAGATTTTTTTTCATGTTTTGGAATTTGGGTTTCCGTTTATATTGTAATAACGAGATGAAAAATCTGAATCGTTTCCATAAGTTAAATATACAAAAAACCTGTAAAGAAAAACGGGGCACCATTTGGTGCCCCGCTGAAATTGCTTTCGCATTAGAATAATCTAAAGCTTTCACTATTATATTTGGTTGTGGTTCTCCACGCTAAGGTTTTCTGGATTACGAGATTTTAGGATCAGTAACTGATTTAGCGATTTATTAATTTTTATTTTCCATCTTACATTTCACATCGTCCATTCTTCCATCATTAATGCGTTAAGAATATCAAGATTTTAGCCGTACCCTACAACACTATCCATTATTGATCATTGAAAATTGCTTATTGGCTATTTCAAATCTTCCATCCAACATCTTCCATCTTACCGCCTACTCCACTGCCGCCCTAAACATGAGTGCGCCAACGGTTAAATTGGTCCGGGTATCAACTAAAATAGCAGAACCATTTGCCCGGTTATCATCATATAAATCAAAAGCCAGCGCATCAGCGGTTTTCACAATTACACGGCCAATATCATTCAGTTTAAATTCTTCTGCAGCATGCTTTTCTAAAGTATTGATATCTACTTTATGTAGAATTTCGCTGATTTTACATTTGGTAACCTTGCTATTATGTTGAATATTATACATGATGGAAGTATCAAGGGCACGCGTATCCATCCAGCAAAGATCTGCTTCAATCAGTTTTGTTTCCTGTGGCAAAGCCGATGCATTTACAATGGTATCACCACGACTAATGTCGACATCGTCTTTTAAGTGAATGATAACCGATTGACCAGCGTGTGCAGCATCAAGTTCTTCATCAAAAAACTCAATCTTCTCTACAACAGAACTTGCTCCTGAAGGAAGGACCGTAACTTTATCATTTAATTTGAAAGTTCCGCTTAACACACGCCCAGCATAACCCCGGTAATCATGCAGCTCTGCTGTTTGCGGACGAACTACCCATTGTACTGGCATCCGCGCCAGTTGAGATTGATCTAAGTGGTCGGTATCTACCTTTTCCAGAAAATGCAACAAACTTTCACCTTCATACCATTGCATATTTTCTGATGTTTGTACTACATTATCGCCTTTTAATGCGCTCACGGGGATATAGGTTACATCAACCAACTTTAATCGCTGCGCCAAAACTTTGTATTTTTCAACAATGGCACTATACACGGTTTCACTATAATCCACCATATCCATCTTGTTGATGCAGACCACCACATGTTTAATGCCCAGTAAAGAAACGATATACGAATGACGGATAGTCTGCTCTACCACACCGTTACGGGCATCAATTAAGATGATGGCTAAGTTAGCAGTAGAAGCTCCGGTAACCATATTTCTGGTATACTGAATGTGGCCCGGGGTATCTGCAATGATAAATTTACGCTTTTCTGTCTGAAAATATTTATAGGCTACATCAATGGTAATACCCTGCTCACGTTCTGCCCTTAAACCATCAGTTAAAATGGCTAAGTCTATTGTCCCATCGTCATTTTTGCGGTTGGAGCGCTGCAAAGCTTCTAACTGATCAGCCAAAATAGAATCTGTATCGTATAACAAACGGCCAATTAAGGTACTTTTACCATCATCTACGCTGCCTGCTGTGAAAAATTTTAATATGTTCATTTTTTTGAGATTTGAGATATGAGATAATAGATATGAGACGGATGCAAGATTGTCAGATCTCACGCTACCCTTAAAAATAATAAATATGAGATTAGACAGATGCAAGATTCTCAAATCTCACATCTAAAATCTCACGTCTCCTTTAAAAATACCCTCCCTTTTTTCTGTCTTCCATTGCGGCTTCAGAAACCTTGTCGTCTAAACGTGCACCACGCTCTGAAATTTTTGAGGCACTGATTTCTGAAATAATATCGTCGATCAAAAATGCGTCTGATTCTACTGCGGCGGTGCAAGACATATCGCCAACCGTACGGAAACGCACCTGTTTACGTTGTACCACATCTTCCTCATCCATATTTAAAAAAGGCGAAGCGGCCATCAGCTGGCCATTCCTGGTAATTACCTCTCGTTCGTGCGAAAAATAAATGCTCGGAAGTTCTATTTTCTCCCTGCGGATGTAATTCCAGACGTCTAATTCTGTCCAGTTACTGATCGGAAATACACGAATGTTTTCGCCTTTATGGATTTTACCGTTGTAAATGTTCCAGAGTTCGGGACGCTGGCGTTTCGGATCCCACTGTCCGAACTCATCGCGGACAGAGAAAATACGCTCCTTTGCCCTGGCTTTTTCTTCATCTCTACGGGCACCGCCAATACAGGCATCGAACTGGTATTTGGCAATGGTATCGAGCAAGGTTACGGTTTGCAATGCATTTCTACTGGCATTTTTACCGGTCTGTTCTACTACTTTACCCTGGTCGATAGATTCCTGAACAGAGCCAATAATAAGTTTCTCACCAATCCTTTCTATCATTTGATCACGGTAGGTGATGGTTTCTTCGAAATTATGACCGGTGTCTATGTGTACCAGCGGAAAAGGAAATTTACCCGGACGGAAAGCTTTTTCTGCCAAACGAACCAAAGTAATCGAATCTTTCCCCCCTGAAAACAAAAGGGCTGGTTTTTCAAACTGACCTGCAACTTCACGTAAGATGTGAATGGCTTCGGCCTCCAGCTCATCTAAATAATCAAAATTATATGTACTCATTTCAATTGTTGGAATGTTTAAATATTGAATGTTCCAAACACTCAAAGTTATATTTGTTGTTGTTAATTGTCGGAAGGTTCGAAAAGTTGGAAGGCTTAAATTCCATTCCATATCTACCATTTTACTTCTTCCATCAGCCTGCGGCATGTAAACCGCATTCTTTTTTGCTCTGGTCTTCCCACCACCATCTACCGGCCCTGAAATCTTCGCCGGGCTGTACTGCTCGTGTACAGGGTGCGCATCCTATACTAGGAAAACCCTTATCATGCAAAGTATTGTACACAATATTGTTTTCTTTAATGTAGGTTTTTACGTCATCCAAAGTCCAATCAAAAATAGGGTGAAATTTGATCAATTGGTTTCCTTCGTCCCATTCCAAATCATGCATATCCTCGCGGTTGGCACTTTGATCGGCCCTGATCCCTGTTATCCAGATATCATTACCTTTCAATGCTCTTTTTAAGGGTTCGATTTTACGGATGTAACAGCACTCTTTTCTATTCTCTACCGATTCGTAAAAACTGTTAGGGCCTTTTGTGTTGACCATATCCTCTAAGAGTCCGTTCTGCGGATAATAGGCATGAATGGGTTTATTATAAATTTCTAAGGTACGGTTCCAAACATAATAGGTTTCCGGAAACAAACGTCCGGTTTCTAAAGTAAAAACCTTGATCGGAATATTATTGGCAAAAATTAAATGGGTAATTGCCTGGTCTTCCCAGCCAAAACTGGTTGAAAATATAATACGCCCGGCGTATTCAGTTGCCAAAAATTTCAGTTTATCTACTGTACTTAAGCCTTCCAGTGTTGCTTTTATCTCCTCTAAGTTCCCCATCACTATATTAATTTTAAAATAAACATGATTACACTCCTTAAGCTTACGATCATCACAATAATCCCCACGGCAACCATAATGGTTTTTGCCGAAATTTTGTTGGATACTTTTGCGGCTATTGGCGATGCGATTGCGCTACCGATAATTAAACCTACAACGGCCTCCCAGTGTTTGCCACCTAACATGGTAAAGAAGGTAAGCGAACTCAACGTGGCGATAAAAAAGCGGCTGATTTTCACAGTGCCCAAAGAAAACAAGGGATGCCTGCCGCCTGCAATTAAACTGGATAATACAATCGATCCCCATCCGCCACCAAAGGCTGCATCTATAAAACCTCCTACAAAACCTAATAAACCAATTTTTTTGATTTTCTGATCCGCTTTTTTCCTTTTGATGTTAAACGCTTTCATTAGAATAACAGCCCCCAGAAAAAGTGTATAAACTGCAACAACCGGTTTAACATAACTGCTGTAGTGTTCTAATGAAGATAGGATGTAAGCGCCTAAAACGGCTCCGATGATAGCAGGAAGGATTAAAATTTTAAATAATTTCCAGTTTACATTCCCCATCCGGTAATGCATCCATCCTGCAATTCCGTTACTCATTACCTCAGAAATATGGATGGCCATACTTGCGGATGCGGGAGGCAAACCCATCGCAAGCGAGAATGATGCGGTGGTCACACCATACGACATCCCAATGGCACCATCTATTAATGCGAATACAAATCCGGCACCTAAAAACCAATAAAACAACGGATCGATATTGATTAAAAATTGCTGGAATTCCGGCTCGGTATTCCACAGAGAAAATCCGATAGCGACAATGAGTAAAACCGATGCTACCCAGATTAACCATTTGATATTCTGCTCGGCAAAGCTTTTTTTCGGATTAATTAAACTTTGGGTAACCTTATTCAGTTTTTTAACCTTTGCAGAAAAATCGCCATTTAACGTTTGGCGCAAAGCACTCATATTCTGCAGCGTTTCATCCAGCTCTGCAGGTAAACCTTCATTTAAAATTTGTTTTAAACGTTTAGCAATGGTTGGCGATTTTCCATTTGTAGAAATGGCAATCTTCAAATCACCTTTTTGAACGATTGACCCCAGGTAAAAATCGCATAATTCTGGCTTATCGGCCACATTGATCAGCAAACCACGCTCATGCGTTACCTTTCTGATTTCGTCATTTAAAATATAATTATTGGTCGCAGCAAAAACGATATCAATATCATTTAAATCATTTACATCAAAAGTTTTTTGTTTAACTTTTATCAGCGGATAATTTGCAACAAGTGCATAAACCTCTGGCGATACCTGCTCTGCTACGATGGTAATGGTAGCGCTGTGGCTATTATTTACAATTGCCGTTAACTTCTCCAACCCGATATTGCCCGCACCAATTAATAATGTACGCAGCTTGTTCAGCTTTACAAAAACAGGAAAAAGCTGGTTACCTTTTTCTTCTTCAGAAAAAGACGCTGCACTATCAGATTGGTTAGGCAATACTTGCATATTGTTTAATTAATTTTTTAAATGACGGATGTAATGATACAACTTCTCCAAAAATTAATAATGCAGGTGCTTTAATATTTTCTTGTAGCACCAACCTTTCTATGGTTTCAACCACGCCGATAACCAATTTTTCATCTTCTGCAGATCCATTCTGCACTACTGCAGCTGGTAAATTTTGCTTGCCTGCAGCTTTAAAGATCTCTACAATTTTAGCTAGTTTTTTGAGTCCCATCAGTACCAGTACCGTAGCTTTTGATTGTGCTGCCTGGTAAATATCAGCAGATACTTCTCCGGAAGTCGTCGTTCCGGTGATTACCCAAAAACTTTCGCTCATACCGCGGTGCGTAACCGGGATCTGTTGTAGGCCAGGTACGCCGATCGAACTTGAAATACCCGGAATAACACTAACCGGAATGCTATACGATGCAGCATAGTCCAATTCCTCATATCCCCTGCCAAAAACAAATGGATCACCACCTTTTAAACGCACTACATGACCGTAGTTTAGAGCATAATCGATCATTAATTTGTTGATGGTATCCTGCGGGTAGGAATGCTCTCCAGAACGTTTCCCTACATATACCTTAATGGCGGCTGCCGGAGCATGCTCTAATAATGCCTCGTTGGTTAAAGCATCATACAATACCACATCAGCAGTTTGCAATGCTTTTACGCCTTTTAAGGTTAATAAATCCGGGTCGCCTGGACCTGCCCCCAAAAGGGTAATTTTTGATTCTATATTTTGATTAACCATGTATCTTTTTAATTATTCTATTTTGAAAAACTGGATAAAGAGTTGTTTGACGCTTAGCGTTCACAGTTCTCACATCTATCATCTCAAATCTCATTTCACCAATACCGCTCTTTTCTCTTTAATTTGATTTAGAAACTGATTGGCTTCTTCAAAATATTTCTTTGCAAACTCGGCAGTTGGTTCATTTTTATTGATCTGTAAAACCAGGTCTGAGAAATTGGTAGGCAAATTAAATTCGCCGGTTTCTACATAGTGGCTATCAAATTCGCGAATTACCCCAACCTGTGTGCTACTATTTACTCCTTTATCCAACAACAGCGATTTTGCAGCACTTACAAAAGTGCTGTAGGTATGGTAAATAGAATCTGCATAAGCACCTTTATCTAAGTTTTGCTTTGCCCATTCAAATTTTTCATCAGCCTCTAATAATAAGGTAGCTACGAGATCAATTACTACACCAGCACACTCGCCTACACCAATGGCTGTTACAAATTCTTCCACATGCCCCCAGTCTACAAACTCCTCTGTTTTAAGGTTGGTTAAATCGGCCAATGGCTTCAACAACTGATAAAAATGGTCTTTACCTTTACGATCATAATATTGATGGAAGTTTTCATCAGCCAGGTTATTGGCCTTAAAATCATTTAAAATATAGTGTAAAACACTTGTTGCCCTTTTTGAGGGCACTTTAATTACCCGTTCTGCCACGCGGCCTACGCCGTTACCTACAGTACCTCCACCAAGCATCACCTGAACGGCAGGAACCACTTTTCCTTCGGCTTTTACCGAGCTTCCGTGGAAACCGATTTCAGCTAAACCATGCTGACCGCAAGAGTTCATACAGCCGCTGATTTTGATCTTGATGTTTTTTTCGTAAATAAACTCGGGGAAATCGGTATAAATAACCTCTTCCAAAACTTCAGCAAGTGTCATCGAGTTGGAAATACCCAGGTTACAGGTATCAGTACCTGGACAAGTCGTAATATCGGCCAAACTATCAAAACCGGCTGTCGTAAAACCAATTTTATTTAAAGCGGTGTATAGAGAAGGCAAAGCTTCCTTCCGTACAAATTTCAACAATAAGCCCTGGTTTTGGGTAATCCTGATTTCATCAGCCACATATAACCTGATGGCATCAACAAACGCCCTTGCTTTATCTGTTTTGATATCTCCTACCTGAACTTTTACATAAACACCATAAAACCCTGCTTGCTTTTGTTCAATTACATTGGTAGCTAACCAGTGTTTATAATGGGCTTCATTCAGTATCTCTACCGAAGGGTATTCTTGTTCTAAAGGCAAGAGTGGTTGTTGAACAGCGTTAACATCAATTTTAAAGGTTTTTACTTTGTTGGCGGTGCGTTCTTCAGCAACCAAACGCAAAACCTCTTCCAGACCCAGTTTTTGAACAAGATATTTTAAGCGTGCTTTATTGCGATTGTTACGCTCGCCATAACGGTCAAAAACGCGAAGAACAGACTCAGTAAAAGGGATTAACTGATCTTCAGGTAAAAATTCGTGAACGGCATTGGCCAGAAAAGGTTGTGCTCCTAAACCACCGGCAAATAAAACCTTGAAGCCACGTTCGCCTTTTTCATTTATTTTAGGAATAAAACCTAAATCGTGAATGTAGCTGAATGCGGTGTCCCTATCACTGGATGAAAAAGAAATTTTAATCTTACGGCCCATTTCCTGACAGATGGGATTACGTAAAAAGTAGGCAAATACTGCCTGAGCATAAGGTGAAACATCAAAAGGCTCTTCTGCATCTATTCCAGCATTTGGAGAAGCGGTTACATTGCGCACCGTATTTCCGCAGGCTTCGCGAAGGGTAATATCATCCTGTTCGAGCTTTGCCCAAAGTTCTGGTGTGCGGTCTAAACTTACATAGTGGATCTGGATATCCTGACGGGTAGTTAAGTGCAGGTTACCACTTCCGTACTCATCGGCAATATCGGCAATACGCAATAACTGTTTAAAAGTTACCTTGCCAAACGGCAACTTAATACGCACCATCTGCACACCCGGTTGCCTTTGTCCGTAAACACCACGGGCCAAACGCAGGCTTCTAAACTTTTCGTCGTGAATGGTTCCATCCCTGAAAGCTTTAATCTTATTCTCCAAATCGATAATGTCCTGCTCGACAATCGGATTTTCGAGTTCTGTTCTGAAACTTTGCATATGTGTTGTTAGCTAATTCTAAAAATGCCTCCCTTTCACCGGGAAGCATTCCATGTTTTATACTAAAAGTGATCTGTAGGTTCCAATTATTGCGTTTTGCAACAGCACATCATCTGTACAGCAGTTAACTTTTCAGGCATAAAACTGAAATTTATATGCCAAATATATAAAGTATATAGGAATAGTAGTAATTTATTATAAAAAAATTTACATAGAAGAACGTCATTTCGACTGGAGCGCAGCGAAATGGAGAAATCTGTAAATTAAATTCTTAAATTAGGGTAACTGAAAACTACAAATTGCTAACTGCCAATTGATTTAGTATGCTTAAACCTATCAGGTTTAAAAAACCTGATAGGTTTTTACGCGGTTCAGGGTAACAGACCATTAGGAGAAAGTTCTAAAAACTATAAATTAACGATACCGATTTTTAGGTTATCCTCGCGGCCAATTACGTCGGCAATGCTGGTTTCGGTTAAAACCTTGAGCGTAGCATCTCTAACATCAATAAAAGCACTCCTGATTCCACAAGTTTTCTCATCTACACACTCATCACATTTGTGGTAAAAGTTTAAACTCGCACAGGGAACCATGGCGATCGGTCCATCGGTTACACGCATTACATGTACCAAAAAGATTTCTTCAGGTTTTTTGTTGAGGCTATAACCGCCTCCGGCACCTTTTTTACTATATAGAAAGCCTGCGTTACGCAAATCGAGCAGAATCTGCTCCAAAAACTTTTTAGGGATATGCTCCTCCTCTGCAATTTTCGAAATCTGCATGGGTGGTTTATCTAAATTTTTGCCCAACGCCACAAGCGCTTTTATGGCATATTTTGTCTTTTTGGATAGCATATTTGTACAAAGCTAATAAAAGAAAGTAAATTATAAAATATGCAACAGGAAGTTGATTTTAATTCCTCCTGCTATCATATTGATAAATATAACGCAGAATAATGATCATTGCTTTAATCAAACGGGCGTAAAAATAACTTCATCATTTAACAGAAAGTCAATTATCAGCGTTTAAAATCTACTTTTGCGCACTATTCTGAATTGCAGATCTAATCATGAAAAGAAAACTCAATCTATTGCCGCTCATCATCGTTGCAATTATATTTTTTGCCTTTAACGCTTATGTTTTATCTGGCCTGGGTGCAATCAGTCAATCCAGCTTATTAAGCCCCATTTTCTGGGTATTTATTACCGGTTTAACTTTTGCCTTATTTTTTGCCATTCAGCAAATGCGGATTCAGGGCATCAATAAATTTTTCCAGATCGTCAGCCACACTTTCCTGATTGTTTTTGCAGCAGAAATTGTATTCGCTTTTTTTCTGCTGCTCGGCGATGTTTTCCGATTATTGATGGCAGTTGCTATTAGTTTTGAATCAGGTGGATTTCATATCGCTGCCAGAAACAACTACTGGGTAGATTTTGCTTTTATAATGTTCTGTTTAACCATTGCCCTGTTTGCTTATGGCATTACCAAGGGAAAATATGCTTACCGCGTAATTAAAAATACTTTATACTTTGATGATCTGCCTGTAAGTTTTGATGGCTTTACGTTAACGCAAATTTCTGATGTACATGCGGGAAGTTTTACCAATCCAAAAGCCGTTCAAAAAGGGATTGATATGATTAATGCGCAAAAAAGTGATCTGTTTGTTTTCACCGGCGATCTGGTCAATAATGCCGCATCAGAAATTGTACCTTACATAGGCCATTTTTCGCAGATTAAAGCACCATTCGGACAGTTTTCTGTTTTAGGAAATCACGATTATGGCGATTATATCAAGTGGCCTACAGAAGCAGATAAAATACAGAACCTGAACCGATTAAAAGCGTACCACAATGAACTTGGCTTTAAACTTTTACTGGATGAACATGTAGAACTGCATAAGAACGGCGAAAAAATTATATTAGCTGGAATAGAAAACTGGGGAATTGGTTTTGGAGAACGTGGTGATCTGAATAAGGCCTTACAGAATACCAGTGTTACCGATTTCAAGATTTTGCTCTCGCACGATCCTTCGCACTGGGATGCACAGGTAAAAAATTATCCGTCTAAAATTAACTTATCCCTTGCCGGGCACACCCATGGCATGCAGTTTGGCATAGAAGCTTTCGGGATCAAATGGAGTCCGGTGAAATACCGTTACAAACACTGGGCAGGCATTAAGACCGAAAATGGCAGGTTTTTAAACGTAAACAGGGGTTTTGGTTTTCTGGGTTTTTCAGGCCGGATCGGGATCTGGCCAGAGATTACGGTGATAGAGTTGAAGAAAAAATAAACAACAAATGCCCCGGGATGGGGGATTTGTTGTCTACGCAATCGTCATTCCCGCGCAGGCGGGAATCTTATGCAAGTAACAAGTCCAGCTAAAGTATTACGATTCCCAATCAAGTTGGGAATAACGAACGCAAACGCCGTGGTCTGTGTCCCCACAGACCACTCGGAATAAACATCTTGATCGGTCGGTGAGACACCAACCAAGGAATTCATTTGAAGGTGCAGTCAGACGTTGCCATCTGACTTTGGGTAAATCGAGCGATTGATGAAATCAAATAAACCTTCTCTTTTCCAGATTAATATCGGCCATAAAAATAATATGGATCGCCCAGTTTGAGTGGATTGCAAAACAATTAAAAACCCAAAAGCCCTTGAAGTTAAATCTGTTCAGACCGATTTCTTCGTTTTACTGCGCTTTAGTTGAAATAACCATAATATTATTTTAACTACAAAGATAGTTTATCTATTAAAATCGTTATCTTGCTTTAAATTACCTCATGGCATGAAAACATTATTATTTATTTTTTTATCAATGCTATTATTTGAAACGCCAACCATTGAGAAAGACCGCGACCGCTGGAAGCCTTATTACACCAATGTCGCTCCTGCAAAAACTGCAGATCAATGGTTTTTACCCTTTGATGTAGCTAACCGTAAAAAGACAATCAACATTAAAATCATCAGCATTTTTGGCGATCACCGCGACAGTTATGTTAAAGGCCATATTCACACGGCTATTGATATCAATCCTGCTCAACCAAAAAGTAAACTTGTTGGTGTTTATGCCATGGCCAACGGAGTAGTTTGTTCTGTACATTTAGGGGAAAACCAACGTACCGTAGTGGTCAAACATAAACTGCCTAATGGCCAAACGATGTTCACTTCTTATAAACACCTGAAAGAGATTTATGTAAGCAATGGTCAGCAGGTGGATCAGAATACCAAACTGGCCAGGTTATTTACACCGCAGGAAAGTAAAAAGTATGGAGGCGATTATCACCACCTCCATTTAGAAATCAGGAAAAAATTTGATGATTATGGCTGTGCCAGCTGGTTAACCTTTAATAAGCTACAACTGAACGAACGGTTTTACAATCCCCAAAAGTTTATGAAGGAATATGTTAAATAAAGATATTGTGAACGGTCTACTTCAGATTTCTTTGTAAATTTTACCGCGTAAATAACAAGTTACTTCCACCTAAAAATAAAACTCTAGCTTAAGATACGATCCAATACCGCTTCAGAAGCGGCTTCACAAAAATCGATTCCTGAATAATCCGGATTATAACCACCGATGTATGGAACGGCCATGATATAAATTCTTTCATTCGCCTCACCAGCCTCATCAACCACCTGAAAATGATCATTGATGGTAATACCGGGAACAGTCAAAAGATAATCATCGCCCTTTTTGGTTACTAAATCATTGTGTTTCATTTCTTCTTCCCCTATTTCGGCAGTTTTGAATTTTAGTGTCGCCGGACTAATAGTCTTATTGCTGATTAAGCTTTTAAAAGGAAAATCGTCAAAAGAAAGATGTGGCTGGCCAATACAGTCGATAAAGGTATCGAAATGGACGGTTACCTTTTTACCATCAACCTTGTAATGATAATCTGCTCCGCCAGTTGTTAAAGGCTCTACCTCTGCCTGATCGCCAACGGCAACAATGCTTAATACGCCCGCATCATGAAGGGCCAAAAGCTCTCTGCACGAACTTTGGGGAACAAATGCAATTACAATAGAAATGAGTGGCATCAAAACTTTTTGCAGGCGTTCCATATCTTCTGCCGAAAGGTATTTTGCAGGGTAATTCATGGCGAAGCTTAAAATGGCGAGTGCTTCTTTCCAGTAGATGGATTTCCTTTTCTCAATGGATTTTTCTGCTTCTTCATATTCTTTCTTAAACAGATCGAATGGTTCCATTTTTTCACGATAATCCATCATGGCACCTACAAACTCCTCAAGGTTCATGTCTTTGATCTTTTTATAAAAAACAGGATCTTTTTCAACGAACATTTGTTTAAAATTCTTTTCAAATACATAATCCAATGGCAAAAAACCTCCATTTTCTTTAATGCTTTCCTGAATTTCGGCCTTACTCAGCGTCTCTTCTTTGCCCAAATGGGAATCTTCCAGATGGAACCTCACCGCTGGCAATAACCCACTGCGTGAGTGCATTACGATTTTAAAACCTTCGCTGGCTAACTGGTAAGAATAGGTACCATCTTCATTAGTTGTAAACTTTCCGTTTTGCCGCGCCAGGGTTCTTAAGGCATCAATGGCAGTTAATGATGAACCCATAATACCTACGGTGTGGTTCACTTCTAATGCAATCTTTTTTGGTGGATATGGCGAATCGAAATAACCACGAATTTTTCCTTCATATTTTTGAGGCCAATTATGACCAGTACAAATAATTACAAGATCGAAACGAATTTTATTTTGTCCTTTAATGCTCACCACAACCTGCTGATCTTCAGAAACATCAACAATATCATCAACCACACAATTTAAGTGTACATCAGTTTTAATACCTTTATTTTCTGCAACTTCTTTTAATAAGTTAAACTGGGCAGAAAGATATTCTCCAAAAAACAATCTTGGCAATACCTTGTATTCGTTAAATTTGTCCTCATCGATATCAAACTTTTTTAAAATCTCTTTTGGTGCAATTTTTACCCAATCTTCAATAGAGTTGAATATAATCGGAATTTCATTGTCGGATACGTTGGTAATGTGTTCTACATTTGCCCCTTCAGCACTATAAGGCATACCCGCCCCCAAGTAGCCTTTGCGTTCGAATATTTCTATTTCGAAATTGGGAACTTCAGATTCAATTAATCTTTTATACATGAACAAGCCGCTCGGGCCGCCACCAATGATGGCAATTTTCTTTTTTGCAGTTTTCGTATCCATTTGTAACAGATACAATCTAAAAAAAAGAAAATTGTTTGGATTGTTTGTTAATAAGTTAACAAGTCAGGGTTCAGAGGTCCGGAGATTTAGGTTCTGAAATTAGGACGTCCTTTAGACAGCAATGGAAAATTTTTAACCTGCTATGATAGATCTCTCTCCTCAACATTCAGGGCTACGGTAAAGATGAAGAAAATACAGTTAAAGTCTCTCTTCAAATCTTGTCCTGCGTGCCTGCTCGATGCGCGCTGTGGTTAGAAATGAAGAAAATCCTAAAATTTAAGAACCTATTTAGCTTAACTCTGTTAAAAAAGGTGAGTTTTATTAACAGATTGAATTTTGAATGATAGATTGCCGGAAGGCATTAATGAATTAATACGCCAATGAACGAATTAAAACTATATATGATTTTACTGGGCTCAAAAGCCCCGAAACGAAATGTCGAACAGCACGACTATTTCTTCGGCATTGCCCATTCGCTAAAAGATCTGGTGCCCGAGATTAAGGCTTTTTGGCCGGGGACGGGCACCAGCCTGCATATTGATGGCTGGAGGGAAGTTAATAAGGTGGATGATTATGAAATCAGCATCGGGTTACGTGACGTGCATACCTTACCCTCGCTCCACAAATTGTTCTTTATTAACCTTGGCGGCTATCTAACTAATCAGTTATATGAGCAGCATCATATTGTACTATCGGTACATGATGAAAGGGCCAAAGCCATACAGGAAGCAAAGAAAACGGTATTTTTTAAAACCAATTCTATAAAAGGCGCCAATTCGCATATCGACGAAAAATATGGCATTGATGTAGACGATATTTATAAAATTGAAGACATTTTAAGCGATGAATCGAAACAAAAATACCATATAGAGATCAAACCATCATCAGGACATTTACCTGAAGATGAAATTCATTTAGGCTATTTTAAACTGGATAAGCTGTAACTATTTCCGCGAAAGCATTTTTAACCATCTTACCAGATCTACAGCAGCCTTATCATTTTCAAAACCCATCTCTTTTGGCAAACGGCCATTAACGTATTCGTCGTACAACCACGGATCGGCAATGGCCACCACATTACCCTTACCATATTTAGCATGGGCAATAACCGTTGCACCGGCTTTATTTTTTAATACCGGCTTAGCAGCGCCTTTGGTTTCAATAGCGCAAATATCTTTCATAAATATTTTTTGCGCCGTTTTAAACACCGGATTATTTTTGATAACAATAGCGCCATCCTCAAAATGATTGTCATCAATAACATGATTTTGCATATCATTGGTAAAATGCATGCCAAACACCTCTGCCAATTTATTAAAATGCGGCAATTCTACGTTGGCACTATCATTGGCAAACATGACCAATACACCTCCTTGTTTTACCCAAACAGCAATTTCGGCAATATCTGAAGCCCGAATATAATTTGGTTCCGGATTTTCCTTAGGCCGGTCGGGATCTACAATTAAGTATACTTCGCTTCCTTTTAACCTGGCTGCAGTTGGTGCAGTTTCAAGCGAATCCAACTTAAATCCTTCCTTTTTAAATATACTGCCTAAAATAGAAAAACCACTCATTGCCCGCTCACCCCACAGATAGTGAAACCGAACCTCTTTATCGTCCTTATCTTTACGGGTTTCACGATTGAAAAAATAATCTAGAGTAACTGTTTGTGCACTTGCCTTGATAGAAGAAAAAATTAAAATGGAAAGTATGCAAGCCCTAAAAAGCATTTTCATAAATATATCAGGTTAATTGTAATCAACCAAAAGTATAAAATTTAACGATAACAAAACTGCAATGATGAGCGCATAAACATACTTTTAATCCTAAAACCGATTCTCTATCAAGCTAAACTGATGTAAAAAACAAAAATACTCGCCGCGATTGAAGTGCTAAAATAGGTCAGAGCCAATGCATGTAATCTTGCTCTGTATCATTTTTTCTCTTGTTAACTTTAAGACGCTTTTTCAAAAAAGCCACTAAAAAGAATGTAATGATCAGAAAAGTAGCACCTACCTGTGCTATATTTTCTAAGTCGAGATCTGACATATTGTTTATCGTATAAGTTTAACCATTAATTTATCTTTAACTGTTCGCCTTTTGCCTCTATAGCTGCTGAACTACAGGCCATCAAGCCCTGCGGAACCTTTGGTGCTATCCAGGTAGATTTGGGCGGTAAAAATTCGCCCTTTTCTGCCACCGTTATAAATGCATCGGCGGTCATCGGAAAAAGTGAAAAACCAATTGCGTTTTCATCGCCCTCCAGTTCAGCAAGAAATTGCGCCCATTTGCAATCCGGGAAACA
Source organism: Pedobacter suwonensis (assembly GCF_900111825.1). GTDB lineage: Bacteria > Bacteroidota > Bacteroidia > Sphingobacteriales > Sphingobacteriaceae > Pedobacter > Pedobacter suwonensis. The sequence goes on along the minus strand of NZ_FOJM01000005.1, from coordinate 146,263 downwards.
AATCAGCCTCTCGTCTTCCTTGGGCTTATGAATACCCAGCACAGGAGCAAGAATGTAATCCTGTAAAATCACCGTATCGGGCATTGCAGACAAAGCAGAGACGCCATTTAGATCCAATTGATACCACTGTCCTTTAAAAAAGAGACCTATCCTATTTTTCCGATCGGGCTTGTAAGGTCTATTATTTGGAATTTTGGAGATATAATAATGTGTTTTCAGTTTTTCCATAAACGAGGAGCAAGAAGTATCTGTACCTGTAATCATTCTGTGAAAGGCACTAATGGAAATCATGTCAGCAGAAACCAATAGCGAACTGATCTGCTGAGGCCTGCTTTGCTGCAAAGCAAAGGCAGCTTCCAAACGGTGATGCCCATCGGCCAGATAAAGCGAGTTAACATTTTTAAATTCCTCAACAAATTGTTCAATCAGCTGGTCTTCCGATACCTGATAAAGGAAATGGCCCATTTGCGACCATTCATTTTCCAGAGGTTTTCTTGTACGCACCACAAAATCGATCAGCGCATCTAAGGTTTTATCTTTTTTATGTACCAATAAAATCGGAGATTTCTGAATGGGCTTACCTTTCCGATCGACCATAATCGACGCTACTTTTGATGATAAGGTTTCTTCATGCCTTTTAATGGTGTTTTCTGGTGTCAGACTAAGATCAATTGCCGCCCAAATTCCCCTCATCACACCGTTTTCACCACGGAACTCATAAATATAAATTGCAGGCAGATCGTTTAAAGCACATCCGAAAAGATTGAGCAGGTCTTCAAATGACGGCTGTTCATTTTTATGCAATTTATCGTTTGCCTGATCGGTAATCAATAGCTCAAACAGATCTTTACCAGGCTGTAGTGCTTTTAATGGAGCGATTTTTATCATCTTTAATAGATTATTCGAGTTCAAGCGCTATCTTGCCGCTGTATTCTTTTTCAAAAGTGGCCATGGCGTCCACCAATATTTCAACACTTGATAGCGGAAGTGCATTGTAAAGCGAAGCCCTAAATCCGCCAACGGTTCTATAACCTTTTATGCCCACAATTCCCTGGTCTGCAGCAAATTTTAAGAAACCGGCTTCCACTTCTTTATTAACCGCCAAAAAAGTAACGTTCATCCGCGATCGATGTTCAACATCGGCGGTTCCATGAAACAGTGGGTTTCGGTCTATTTCAGCATACAACAATTTTGCCTTTGCTATATTTTTTTGTTCAATTCCACTTACACCACCCTGATCTTTAAGCCACAATAAATTAAGCATGGCTACATATATCGAAAAAACCGGCGGGGTATTGTACATGCTCATGTTATCTCGGAAGATCTGGTAATCCATCATGGAAGGAATTTCTTTTTTTGCCTGGTTGATAAACTCATTTTTTGCGATAACCAATGTCATACCAGCAGGACCCATATTTTTTTGGGCACCTGCATAAATGAGATCAAAATCGGTGATGTTGATTTCTCTTGAAAAAATATCGGATGACATATCGCATATGAGCGGTGCACCTCCTTTTGGGAAATCAAACATTTCAGTTCCCTCAATGGTATTATTTGACGTGCAGTGCAGGTATGCCACTTGCTTATCGTAATTAAAATCAACCGGGATATAGGTATAATCTTTATCTCCAGAAGAAGCGAACACATCTACTTCACCAAACAAACGCGCTTCTTTAATGGCTTTTTGTGCAAAATACCCCGTATCCAAATAAGCCGCTTTTTTTCCTGTATCCAAAAAATTCATCGCAACCATAGCAAATTGCGTACTGGCCCCGCCCTGTAAAAACAGTATCGAATAGTGATCGGGAACAGCCAATAACTCGCGAACCAAAAGCTGGGTTTTAAGTACTACATCTTCAAATTCCGGCGACCGATGGGAAACTTCCAGGATAGATAAACCCATCCCTCTCCAATTGATTACTGCCCTGGCAGCTTGTTCCATTACAGATGGCGGCAATATACATGGGCCGGCACCAAAGTTGTGTTTTTTGTGCATAAAAGAAGAATATTCGGTTAGGATCAATTACACTGTAAAGATCAGTAGTTAAGCACATTATACGGCAATAAGCTGTTTTTTTGGTAAAAATTATTTTTTACCTAACCCTCTACATGCTAAAATTTGGTTTCACCTGTTCATTGAATAAACGAACAGAATATAATTTTTACTGACCCTCCGAAATCCTTAATATTATTGTAAAAAATACACTAAGTAATTTTTTAAATAAATATTAAAAATCAATTAAATACAACTTAATTTAACTATTTTTAAGCTTTGCAAAAGCAAACAAAACAAAAAAAATATACACTAAGCATTAACATGCAACCTCCAAAAGTTGACCAGACAGATATCGAAATCCTTAACCTTTTACAACGTGATGGACTATTAACCTATAAAGAAGTTTCCGGAAAGCTCAGGAAAAGCATGACCCATATTGTAGAACGAATTAAAAAACTGCGAACAAATGGTTATATTAAATCAACAGTTGCCCTGGTAGACATTGATAAATTGAGGTCACATTTTATCGCTTTTCCGCATATTCAACTTACCATGCATTCGGAAGATATTGTGAAAGCATTCAAGATGGAGATGGATAAATATCCCGAGGTGATGGAATGTTATCATCTTACCGGGCATTTTGATTTTATGCTTAAAGTAGCTATGCCCGATATGGTTTCTTATAACCATTTCCTGAGGGAGAATATCGGTTCTCTGGCTTATGTAGGTAACATACAGAGTTTTTTAGTACTGAATCAATCAAAAGCTGAAACCGCATATGCGTTATAGTTTATTTGCCTTTAGATTATTTGCCATTTGTTAAGCGTGGGAGCATATGGTATCCGCATATCCATTCCCCTCTCCCAGAGGGGTGTCCGCAGGACGGGGTGTTTTGGAAACATGTAAAGACATATCACCTGCCAGATGGTAACATCTGGCAGCACAGAAAAGGTGTTCGTGGCGGCAGATGTTAGCATCTGCTGCTTCCAAGCTTTAATTACTGAATGAACTAAACCTGTCAGATGTTAATACAAAAACAGCGAACCTGGAATCCAACACTGTTTTTGAAATATCATCCTGAGTGCAACTAAGGAACTTTTATTGAATTATTATCTTTTAAAAGATTTGCTTCGCAGAGCCTCCGGGTTCTTAACTGCGTTCAGAATGACAACAGTTATGTGTTCTTTATGAAAATCCGCATGGATATTACCGGCTATTTAAACTTTGGAAACTGTCAAGCACTAACTGTTAATCCCCATAGCGTACAGAATAATATTTACCCCGAACTTCGTATTGTCTTCAGCTAAAAAACGTTTGTTCCTGAAATCATAATCCCACTCGCAACCATAATCTTTATTACTATACAATACGCCTATCCTGTTGTTAATGGTAATGGCCTTCAGGTAATCATGTACCAGATCATCACCCCAGCCATTCAGCTCAAAAGATGTTGTTGGCGGTCCCTTTTCAAACTTGAAGAAAGCATTGTAAATACCATGGTTATTGGGGATTTTCTTTAAAGCCTGAGGTCCAAAAAGGTTACCCATCTGCGTTTCAAATGAGCGGGCAAACAAGCCATCAATATCGTGGTTGCAATCGTCAACAAAAACGAAGCCCCCGTTGTGTACATAGGTTTTAAAATTTAGGGCTTCCTGCTGTGTAAACTGAACCAGCTTATGTCCGCTTAAATAACAAAAGGGATATTTAAACACATCGCGACTGCTCAATTCAACAATTTTCTCTTCCTCATCTAATGGAATGGTGGTATACTCCAACAGCGAATTTAATAGATTAGATGGCATGCGCTGATCCGTATCCCAGTCGCCTGAATTATATTTTAACCTCGCAAATGTAAATTTAGCTCTTCGCACAGCCTAAAATTACCTTCATTTTTCATTATTTGTGCTTTCTGCCCAAATTATCTTGTAAATTTTTTGATATTCTTTTCACAAGTTTAAAACTATCTGTCAATATGAGCTATATTGATGCACAATATCATTGTATTAAAAAAATCAACCATTTTGGAGCGTTCAGAAAACAACCTAAAAATATTGATCGATAAGATCTCCCTGTTAAAAAGCGAAATACAGAAAGTAATTGTTGGTCAGGATGTAATTATTGAAGAAATCCTGATTGCCTTGATGGCAGGCGGCCACTGTTTACTTGAAGGTGTACCGGGTTTGGCGAAAACTTTGATGGTAAGAACCCTATCGGAAGCGCTGGCTCTTTCGTTTAGAAGAATACAGTTTACGCCCGATTTAATGCCGACTGATATTGTGGGCACCGAGATACTGGAAGAAGACCATGTCACCGGAAAACGGTTCTTCAAATTTAATAAAGGGCCATTATTTGCCAATATTATTCTGGCTGATGAGGTAAACAGGACTCCGCCAAAAACCCAATCGGCTTTATTAGAGGCCATGCAGGAATTTGAAGTAACCTTTGGCGGACAAACTTACCCTTTAGATCGCCCATTTTTTATCCTCGCTACCCAAAACCCTATTGAACAGGCCGGTACTTATCCACTACCTGAAGCACAGTTAGACCGTTTCCTGTTATACATCAAGATTGGCTACCCTACCGCAGCAGAAGAAACACAGATTTTAAGCAGCACCACAGGTAGCAAAAAGGCCACAATCAATCCGGTTATCGGTGCAGAAGAAATCAAAGAACTTCAGGCCATTACCCGTGATGTAAGCATTAGCGATGACCTGATTACCTATGTCAGCGAAATGATCCGTGCTACCCGCCCAGAAACCACGACGGTAAATTTCGTGAAGGAATGGGTACGCTGGGGAGCAGGTCCGCGTGCCGGGCAAGCCTTAATTTTAACTGCTAAGGCAAGAGCATTATTTAAAGGCCGGTATGCAGTGATTTTGGAAGATTTACAAACGATGGCTTATCCCGTACTGCGTCATAGGGTATTAATGAACTTTAAAGCAGAAGCTGAAAATGTTTCATCAGACAACGTAACTGACGAACTGATCAAGGCCATTTCGAAACCAAAAGCCAATATTTAATGAGTAAACTGCTCGATCCTAAAATATTGATGGCCATTAAAGACCTCTCCTTATCGGCAAAAATGACGATTGATGGTTTTATGAATGGCATTAACAAAAGCACCGTAAAAGGTGCAGGGTTGGAGTTTAGCCAATATAGAAGTTATCAGCCCGGCGATGATTTGCGCTCGCTCGACTGGAAAGTGTTTGCCCGGTCAGATCGCTATTATATTCGCGAATCGGAAGTGGAAACCAATATTGCCCTGCGTATATTAATAGATGCAAGCGCCTCGATGAGCCATAGTGATGGCGATTTTAGTAAAATAGACTATGCCCGTTATCTCACGGCTTCTTTAGCCTACCTAGCCAGTTTACAAGGCGACGCCGTTGGCTTATACGTATTAAAAAGTGCGGGCATTTATGCTATGGCAGCGAAGCAGGATTACCAACATTTGTCCAGGTTGTTTTATCAGCTGGAGCAGATTAAAGCTGAAGGCCACTTTACCAAACCCATTCATTACACCGAATTATTTGCCAGTACTCAAAAACGCGAATTGCTCATTTTTGTGACCGATCTTTATCAAACTAATGATGAGATTATTAAATTGCTGGACACCTTAAGTACACTTCGGCACGAAATTGTAGTTTTTCATGTGTTAGCCAGGAATGAACTTGAGCTTGATTTTAAAGGCTATAGCACTTTTGAAGACCTGGAAACGGGCGAAACGATTCAGATTGACCAGGAAAAAGCAAGACAGCGCTATAAGAGCAAACTTGCAACTTATTTAGCCGAAACCAGAGCTAAAATGCTCGACAGAAGAATTTTTTACCGCACCATTTCTACCCACGAACCTTTAGATGAGGCTTTAAGAGATTTTTTAAAACAAAGAAGTAAACTAAGAATTTAAACATTGCATTTTCTATCTCCCATAGGTTTATTGGCACTGGCCGGACTAATTGTTCCGCTCATTATACACCTGTGGAATGTTAAACAAGGCAAAACGCTTAAAATTGGTAGCATAGCACTGCTTGGTGAAAGTTCGAAGGCGAGCGCTAAAAGCTTTAAAATCAACGATTGGTTATTATTCTTACTTCGCTGTTTGCTCTTGGGAATATTGGCTTTTTCGCTTGCAAAGCCGTATTTGAAAAAAATAATCCCGACTGAAAAGGAAACCGGCTGGATTTTGATTGATAGCGCTACTTTTAAAGAGGTTTTCAAATCAAATAAAAATACAATCGATTCACTGCTCAACAAGGGTTATGAAATCCACGATTTTAATGTAGGTTTTAAAGCATTAACGTTAAAAGACACTGCTGAACATCAATCTGAAAAGTTCGATAATATTGACTATAGTGATTTACTTCATGCTGCCAATCAGTTTATCCCTGCAGGTGCGAGCGTTTATCTCTTCGCCGATCGGCGCCTGACCCGTTTTGGAGATGAATTACCAATCCTTCATTACCAATTGAACTGGATCCCCTTAAATCAAACCGATACCCTAAGCAGCTGGATTGCCGGATATGCCTGGAAGAAATATGAAGCAAAATCGAATCCATCCAATACCACCTACCAGGATTTACATTCAGGAGACGAAGTACCTTTAAAAATTGCCATACATCAGGCTTCCGGAACTCCAGATGGAAAATATGTTATTGCAGCCTTAAAGGCAATTGGCAGTTTTACCAACCGGAAAATCGTCATCAATCCGCCCGCAGAAAAAGCTGACATTGGTTTTTGGCTATCAGGTGATGCAGTAGCTGCAAATTTCAAATCTTCCATTACAACAAATGGAACCTTATTTCAATATGAAAACGGGAAAATAATTGAAGAGCCTTCCTTTATCAAACTTGATGGCCGCCATATTAAATTGAGTAAAAGAATGGCTTCGCCGGGTAGCGCTGAAAAAATATGGACGGATAGTTTTGGAAATGCTATTTTAACAGAAGAAAAAACCAAAAATTCACATACTTTCCACTTTTACAGTCGGTTTAATCCGCAGTGGAATGGTTTGGTTTGGGATGGTTTATTTGTAAAAGCGTTAATGCCAATGGTAATCAGCACAGAAAACACCGCGCAATTTGGCTTTGAAAACAACGCTGCCGATCAGCGACGTCTATCTGCCAGGCGAACCGTTGACTTTCAACCCGGCGACATCCAATCCACTTCAGAAAATACTCAGAATGTGTTGCTTCAACCTTTATTCTGGGCAGTTGCCTTATTGATCTTTGTTACCGAACGGATTTTATCATTCAGAAAAAAAACAGCCGATGTTAAACACTGAAGATAGGAATTGGATCACTAATTTAAGGATAAAATGGATTAGCTTTTATCTGATTGGCATGGTTTCTATTGCCCTGGCCACTGCTTTGGTTTTGTCGTTTATTTGCGTTTACCCGCTGCATTATTCTCCATGGCTTTTTGCGATTATTTTTCCTGTTGTACTCGGTATTTTACTGTACATCAAACCGATTTGGAGAACCACCGATCAGGATATTACGCGTTTTCTGAATAACCGATATCCCGAGCTGGAAGAAAGCGCTGATCTGCTGCTGCAAAACGAGGCTGAATTATCCCTACTGCAACAATTACAACGCAGCAAAATCGAAAACATCATTCCTAAATTAGCGCAGCCAAAAGAACCTTTAAAGAAATTATATGCTGGCTTGCTCATCCTTTTAGCAGGCTTACTGATCAGTTTTGCAATTACTCAGATCCCATTACGCGATAATGATTCTTTAAAAGACCGCGAAAAGGCGAATCAAATTCAGCCGATCAAAGAAAATATACCCGCAGAAATCTCCGATTTCAGCGCCATCGTTATTCCGCCACCTTACACCGGAAAAGCAGAAAGGAATCAAAAACAGTTTACCATTACTGCCGAGACCGGTGCCCAGATAGATTGGAAAATAGAAACGAATATTGGCATCAAAAAGTTGAGCCTTATTTTTAACAATACTGAAATTATTCCATTAAAGGCTTTGAACAAGGCACATACACGATGGACTGTCAGCAAAACCATCAGCAAATCTGGTTTTTATCAGCTGGATCTTGATGGTAAAAAATCAGATCTCTATCAGATTGAAGCGATTCCAGACCTAGCGGTTACGATCAAAATTATCCAACCAAAACAGCACACCACAATCGACATTGGTCAGCCACAAAAAATCAATCTAAAAGTATTGCTTACTGATGATTATGGCATTAACGATGCTTTTATATCGGCTACCATGGCCAGCGGCAAAGGCGAGGGTGTGAGTTTTACCGAGAAAAAACTATCATTTGACACCAATTTTGGTAGTAGGAAGACTATCGCACTGGCAAAATTGATTGATTTGAAAAACCTGGGCATGAAACCAGGCGATGAACTTTACTTTTTTATCAAAGCAATGGACAACCATGGCCAATCGAGCCGTTCGGATGTGTATTTCGTTTCCATTGTAGACACTACTGAATTAATGAGTTTAGCTGGAATGACAAATGGTGTCAACCTGGTTCCTGAATATTTCAGAAGCGAAAGGCAGATCATTATTGATACCGAAAAATTATTGAAAGAACAATCATCGATACCTGTACAAACTTTTAAAAACAAAAGTAATGAAATAGGTATTGACCAAAAGCTTTTGCGCCTGCGTTACGGGCAGTTTTTGGGCGAAGAAAACGAAACTGAAATTGGTGGCGACCATGACGATCACGATGGCCATACGGAACACAAGGCTGAGGGTGAAAAATTTGGTGATGTAACTAGCATTATGGACAAATACGCCCATAAACATGATATTGCAGAAGACGCTACCTTTTTTGAACCTGAAATAAAAGCACAACTAAAAGCTGTTTTAACTGAAATGTGGAATGCTGAACTGCGCTTGAGAACTTATAAGCCACAAGAAGCTTTGCCTTATGAATATAAAGCGCTCAGGTTACTGAAAGATCTCCAACAGAAATCACGCGCTTATGTGGCCAAAACAACCGTAAAAACGGCAGCGTTGAAACCCGAAAAACGTTTAAGTGGTGAACTGGATAAAATTACCCAGCCCGTGCAAAAAATGACCTTTGAGCAAAAGGAAAAGAGAATTGCCACACTCAAAATAGCACTTGCAAGGTTGGAAAGCAGAAAAATAGGCAGGAAATTTACTGAACAAGATCAGTTCTTACTTAACCAAACGGGAAAATACCTGATTGGCGCGGCAGCAGATCATCCTGCTACTTATTTAACTGCACTTAGCAGTTTAAGGAAGTTAAGCACAGGTAATAAACTGATAATTAATGATATAGACCTGGTGCAACGAGCCATACAAAAAATGATCGGTCCCGAAGGTGCAAAACCACAGATGCAAAATGCCGGTGCAGCCTCGGCTCTGTATCAGAGCTATTTTAAAAACCTCAATAAAACAGACTGATAGCTATGGAATTTAAATATATCGCTATACTGACTGGGCTGTGTTTACTGGCTTTTTTACTTTATAAAGAGACACATAGGTTTAATAAAGCAAGATTGATCTGGCGGATTTTGGCTAACATTATTGCGGTAAGCTGTTTTGTGCTTTTAATTGTACCCATCAGGTACAAAACGAGCAGGCCACAAAATACAGACGAAGTTATTTTAATCACCCAAGGCACTCATCCGGATTCGACTACCAACCTAAAGGGGAAGAAATACGCACTTTCCTCCGCGAACCCGAAAAACACAAATGTTATAACCATTCCAGATCTTCCTTATTTCCTAAAATCAAATCCAAATATCCGGAAACTGAAACTTTATGGCTATGGGTTAAACAAAGCCGAATTAGCACAACTAAAAGGGTACCGGGTCAGCTTCCATCCTGCTGCAAATCCCACCGGAATCATCGCTGCCAACTGGCCTGGCAAATTAAAAACAACCGAAGTATGGCAGGTTCAGGGTACTTACCAGAACTCAGGAATGGAGCCGGTTAAACTTTTGTTCAAAGGCTTAGGCAAAACCGTAGATTCAATCGAAATCGGTGCAAAATCGAGCCAACCCTTTTCCTTTAAAACTACGCCAAAACACACTGGAAAAGCTGTTTATGAACTGGTTAGTTTGCAGAAAACCGATACACTGGCAAAAGAACCGGTTCCGATGCAAGTTGGTGATGAAACACCAATGAAAGTATTGATCATGGCCTCTTTTCCAGATTTTGAGTATAAATTTCTAAAAAACTGGCTCTATCAAAATCAGTATCCTGTAGCTTTCAGAAGTCAGATCAGTAAAAACAAATATGCCTTCGATTTTCTCAATCTTGATAGTTTAAACCTGACAAGGATCAATAGCTCATCCTTAAAAAAATTCGACATCCTGATTATTGATGAAGAAGAATTAGCTGCTATCAGTCCTGATGAAAGATCATCAATAGCGCTTGCGGTTAAAAACGGACTGGGTTTATTGATCAGGGTGGCTAATTTAAAATCTTCAACAACACTTGGCAGCAGGTTTAGCAGATTTGAATCACCCGCTCTGAAAGGGAAACTGCTCAATTTAAAACTTACTGAAGATAATTCTAAACTTACTGCCTTACCAATTGAACAAGGATTATTTTTAAAGCCTGAATATACAGATAAGCCTCTTATTGTAGATGCCAGTGGAAAAACACTGGTCAACAGTAATATCGACGGTTATGGCAAAGTACTGGCCTCTACACTTTCGTCTACCTTCCACTGGTTACTTTCAGGAAAAAAAAATGATTATGCCGCCTATTGGTCAGCACTTTTAGCCAGTGCGGCAAGAAAAAGAAATAATGTGCTAACCGTCGACATTTTTCCTCAATTCCCCGCAATTAATCAAAAGATGAAGATTATCGCAGATCTGGCAGCATCCGGCCAGGTACCAATACTAAAAATCGATAGTATTTTGCTAAGTCCACGGCAAAACATGGTGCTTCCTTTCCAGTGGGATGCTTTTTACTGGCCTCAAAAACCGGGCTGGACTTATCTGGAAGTAAATCAAAATGTTGAGCCCATATACATTTATAAAAAAACCGATTGGCAAGTACTCAAAAACCAGCAAAAGCTGGATGAAACACATCAGTTTATAAAAAACCTGAACACGACAGAAACTAAAAGCAAAGTAGCAGATGTCGTTTTAGAAGAAAAGGTTTCGATTTGGTGGTTTTTTATCGGTTTTTTACTGGCTGCTGTCTTTTTATGGTACGAAGCCAGGATTTTGGCTGGTTAATAATTTGTTCAGCCGCCAAACGGAGTGAAGGATCTGCCCTATCTGTGGTTAAGAACACTTTCCCTATAAAATCTCCCCCCATTCTGCTTTTGAAACTAAAATGTTATAATCAAATTTCCATTTTTAGCCACACAATTGGCTATATTGAAATCGTAAACTAACTAAACTCGACCAATTGAAAAGAAAAGACTTCCTCTATTTATCCGGAATGGGTATGGGTGCCCTGCTTCTGCCCGACCTTTCTGCTTTCGGAACTCCGATAGACCCTTTACGGGCCTTAGACGGAGTAGATGTAAAAATTAAAAAAGAACTGGCAGATGTTGCACTAAATGCAGCAAAATCAAAAGGTGCAAGTTATGCTGATATCCGCATCGGGCGTTATCTTAACCAATTTGTAGCCACGCGTGAAAAACGGGTTCAGGGTGTAGCCAATACTGAATCGTATGGCGTGGGCATCCGTGTATTGGTTAATGGTTGCTGGGGTTTTGCCGCTACAAACAATGTAACTAAAGATGCCATTGCCAAAGCAGCTGAACAAGCAGTTGCGGTTGCAAAAGCCAATGCCAAAATACAGGGTGAACCGGTTCAACTGGCGCCCCAAAAAGGTTATGGAGAGGTAAGCTGGAAAACACCCATTGAAATTAATGCCTTTGAAGTGCCGGTAAAAGAAAAGGTAGACCTGCTTTTAAATGTTAATGATGTGGCCATGCAAAACGGCGCCAATTTTGTAAATTCCGTCATTTTCGCGGTTAATGAGCAAAAATACTTCGCTTCTACCGATGGCTCTTACATCGATCAGGACGTGCACCGCATTTATCCCACTTTTAACGTCACCAAAGTCGACCGTGAATCGGGTAAATTTAAAACCCGTAACGCATTAAGTGCTCCTTCTGGCAAGGGTTACGAATACATGCACGCGCGACCTGAAGATAAAGTTACCGGTATTGTTACGCGCTATAAAGGCCGTTACGATATGCTCGAAGACGTAAAGGAAGCAGCCCGTGTAGCTACAGAAAAAGTAAAAGCAAAATCCGTTGAACCGGGCAAATACGACCTGGTTTTAGATCCTTCGCACCTATGGTTAACCATTCATGAATCGGTTGGACATCCGACAGAATTAGACCGCGTTTTAGGTTATGAAGCCAATTATGCCGGAACGAGTTTCCTGACATTGGATAAATGGGAATCGAAAAAATTCAAATTTGGCAGCGATAAAGTGAACATTGTGGCCGATAAAACGCAGGTTGGATCGTTAGGTGCTGTAGGCTATGATGATGAAGGTGTAAAATGCAAAAAATGGGATCTGATCAAAGACGGCATTTTGGTCAGTTACCAGGCCATCCGCGATCAGGCACATATTATTGGTTTAACCGAATCGAACGGCTGCTGTTACTCACAAGGCTGGGATGATGTTCAGTTTCAGCGTATGCCAAATGTTTCACTACAGCCGGGCAAAGAAAAACTAAGTGTGGATGAGATGATCAAAAATGTTGAAAAAGGCATTTACATCATCGGCGATGGAAGTTTCTCTATTGATCAGCAACGTTATAATTTTCAGTTTGGCGGACAGATTTTCTATGAAATTAAGCAAGGCAAAATTGTAGGTATGCTTAATGATGTGGCCTATCAGGCCAATACACAAGAATTCTGGAACTCTTGTAATGCCATTTGCGATGAAAGTGATTACCGTTTGGGTGGCTCGTTTAACGATGGAAAAGGCCAGCCTTCTCAAAGCAGTGCTGTTTCGCATGGCAGCGCCACCACCAGGTTTAATGGAGTTAATGTTATCAATACAGCAAGAAAAATATAATTATGGCCATATTAAGTAAAGAAGAAGCCCAAGCGATATTAAAAAAAGTCATCGGTTATTCGAAAGCCGATTTTTGTGAGGTAAGTTTAACCGGCGCTGATGGAGGTAACATCCGTTATGCCCGTAATGCCGTTTCTACCGCAGGCCAGATCAGTACCATGAGCTTAGGCGTAAGTTCCACTTTTGGAAAGAAAACCGGTTCTGCCACTATCAATGAATTCGATGATGCCTCTTTGCAAAAAGTAATAAAGAGAGCAGAAGAGCTGGCCATGCTGGCGCCAGAGAATCCCGAATTTATGCCACCCCTAGGTCCACAAACCTTTGCAGAATCGAATACCTATAATGATAAAACAGCTGCTATTACCCCAGATACCCGGGCTGAAATGGTAGGTAAAAGTTTGAGCGTATCTAAAGCTGCGAACCTGGATGCTGCTGGTTTCCTTGAAAATGCTACCCGTTTCAATGCCATTATGAACTCGAAAGGTTTGTTTGCTTATAATAAAGGGACAAATGTTTCCTTTTCTGTTACAGTAAGAAACAAACAGGGAACAGGTTCTGGTTATGTAGAGCAGGATTTTAATGATCTGGATAAAATGGATACCCTTGCACTCAGTAAAATTGCGGCAAGCAAAGCCAATGGCTCGGCAGGGGCAAAAGCCATTGAGCCAGGCAAGTATACTGTAATTTTAGAGCCGCTTGCTGCCAGCGATATTATTGGCAATATGTTTAGGGGCTTTGATGCCCGCAGTGCTGATGAAGGCCGGAGTTTTATGAGCAAAAAAGGCGGCGGTACACGTTTAGGCGAACAATTATTCTCCGAAAATGTGAATATCTATTCTGACCCGATGAATGCTGAAATTCCATCTGCTACATTTACCGGAGAAGGTTTGCCGGTAACCAGAACGCAATGGGTAGAAAAAGGAGTGGTGAAAAACCTGTCTTATTCGAGATACTGGGCCGCGCAAAAAAATGTCAAACCACTTCCTTTTAGCCGCAGCATGATCATTGAAGGCGGCAATCAATCATTGGAAGATTTAATCAAGAGCACGGAAAAAGGGATATTGGTAACACGCTTCTGGTATATCCGATCAGTAGACCCGCAAACCTTATTATTGACCGGATTAACCCGTGATGGTACTTTTTACATTGAAAATGGCGAGATCAAATTCCCGATCAAGAATTTCAGGTTCAACGAAAGTCCTGTTATTATGCTGAACAATGTAGAAGCTTTGGGCAAGCCGGTGAGAACAGGAAGCGGATTGATCCCACCGATGAAAATCAGGGATTTTACATTCACTTCATTATCAGACGCGGTTTAAGTAGTGTCGTCCTCGACTGAAGTGCAACGGAATGGAGAGATCTATAACAGAAAATCTCTTTAAATAGATTTCTCCGTTTCGCTACCGATGAAAAATTGGCAGCTACAGTCGAAATGACGATATTTTTTAAGAATAATACCTATTTAACAACCACCATTCCCTCAGAAGGTCACCCTGAGCGGAGTCGAAGGGCATAAGTTAAATCATCTCGACTGAAGTGCAACGGAACGGAGAGATCTATAACAGTAAATCTCTTTAAATAGATTTCTTCGTTTCGCTACCGATGAAAAATCAGCAGCTACAGTCGAAATGACGATATTTTTTAAGAATAATACCTATTTAACAACCACCATTCCCTCAGAAGGTCACCCTGAGCGGAGTCGAAGGGCATAAGTTAAATCGTCATCTCGACTGAAGTGCAACGGAACGGAGAGATCTAATAGTTGAACAACTTAATAGATTTCTCCATTCCACAACCGATGAAAAATTGGCAGCTGCAGTCGAGATGACACCCCTTTTTTTATTAATAAATAATCCAAAAATTGAGAAGAAGAGATTTCCTATACATGACGGGTGTTGGCCTTACCGCCGGTATGATGCCAAATATCCCGGCCTTCGGCAAAATGATTTCTGTTGAAGAATCTTTAACGCCTGTTGATGTTGCTTTAAAGAAAAAAATGGCCGATGTTGCGCTCAATGCAGCCAAAAGCAAAGGTGCCACTTATGCTGATGTTCGTATAGGAAGATATTTGAACCAGGTTGTGGCCACCAGGGAAACACGGGTAGAGAACATTTCCAATTCTGAATCCTACGGGTTAGGTGTTCGCGTGATTGCAAACGGAAGCTGGGGTTTTGCCGCAACAAACAACATGGACGACAGCAGCATTGCCAAGGCTGCTGAAGCTGCCGTGGCCATAGCTAAAGGAAATGCCAGATTAATGGAAGAACCTGTAAGACTAGCCGCGCAAAAGGGTTTTGGCGAGGTAAACTGGAAAACACCCATTGAAATCAATGCCTTTGAAGTGCCCATTGCCGACAAAGTTGATCTCCTCTTAAATGTAAATAGCGAGGCCATGAAAGGTGGCGCTAAATATATCAGTTCCAATCTCTTCATGGTCAATGAACAAAAATATTTTGCCTCTACTGACGGATCTTACATCGATCAGGATATCCACAGGATATGGCCAACCTTTACCCTGACAAAAACCGATTCTGCCAGCGGCAAGTTCGAAACCAGAAATGCTTTAAGCGCACCAATGGGTATGGGTTTCGAGTACCTGAAGCCCAAAGATGAAGAAAAGATAAAAGGCGGGCCGGTTACCATGTACAAAAAACGGTACGATATGCTAGACGATGTGCGCGAAGCCGCAGTACATGTTGACGAGAAATTAAAAGCGAAACCTATAGCACCGGGTAAATACGACCTGGTTTTAGATCCGTCACACCTCTTTCTAACCATACATGAATCTGTCGGCCATCCCACAGAACTCGACCGCGTTTTAGGTTATGAAGCCAATTATGCCGGAACCAGTTTCCTGACATTGGATAAGTGGGAATCAAAAAAATTCAATTTCGGCAGTAAAGAAGTGAATATCATCGGCGACAAACTGGAACCAGGGTCGTTAGGTGCAGTAGGCTATGATGATGAGGGCGTAAAATGTGGTAAATGGGACATCATTAAAGATGGAATTTTGGTAAATTATCAAACCATCCGCGATCAGGCGCATATTTTAGGACTAAAAGAATCGCAAGGTTGTTGTTATGCCGACAGTTGGGACAGCATCCAGTTTCAGCGGATGCCCAACGTATCATTGGCGCCTGGAAATACGGCATTAAGTGCAGCCGACATGGTTAAAAATGTAGAAAAAGGTATTTATATGTTTGGCCGGAACTCTTACTCTATAGACCAGCAGCGTTATAATTTTCAGTTTAGCGCACAGCTGGCTTATGAAATTAAAGAAGGCAAAATTGTTGGCATGTTAAAAGACGCGGCTTATCAGGCCAATACCCAGGAATTCTGGAATTCATGCGTACAGCGCTGCGACAAAAACGATTATCGCCTGGGTGGGACATTTTCGGATGGTAAAGGTCAGCCAGGGCAGGTAAGCGCCGTTTCGCATGGTAGCGCAACCACACGTTTTAATGGCGTTAATGTAATTAATACCGGCAGGAAGCTGGGGTAGATTTATCGCTGACAGATATAGCCTGACTTTAAAAAATCATTCGTTACACTCAGGTTTGAAAATTGAGAAACAGCAGTGGAATCTGCGCTTGAATAGCTATGCTTTTCGTACGCGTCCCTTACACGAAGGCGCCCTGCTGTTATTCTGAACGCAGTGAAGAATCCTTCTATAAGGTAGTCAATCACACTAGAAAGATCCTTCGTTGCGCCCAGGATGACAATTTAAAACAGGATACACAATGGTATAAAAAATACTCCTTTTGTTATTTCAGTTCCTTTCTATTATCAATCGCAGTATCAAAAGTCTTATTAAACTCACCCTTTACCCATTGTACTTTACCGAAATCCTTTATCTCTGGTGCAATGATGTAATTTCCGGTCTCGCTATCCAGGATCACAACCATGTTAGTGGCATTTACTTCCGTACGGTACCTTCCGCCCGTTTGATCCTGACTATTTTTAAAACTGATGGCGGTAAACATAATGCCAGCGCCAAAAAATCCCAATAAAAGGGATTTGGAATCCAATGTAATTTTCATATTCTAAAGATTTATTTGTGTGTGAAATCAAATTAATGATTTTAATTCACGCATTTTAATTCTATCAGAAATATTGCATCACTTTTTACTACATGTTAAACAGAATATAAGTTAAAGCTGCTGAAGCCATAACAATAATCAATAGTTTTATCAAAAATTTTTGAATGGGATTTTGGTTATCCCCTACATGGTCAGAAATGATATCTTTGATCTCCGTATCCCTGCTTCGCTGCATCACATTGCCGGTAACCTCAGAGCGGATCAACTTTTCCACATAATCTTTACTTTCTGCCAACCCCGAACCTGTGGCATCCTTATAATGCTTAATGGCGTTTAGTTTATTGCCCTGATTTAAAATAGCCAATAGCTCAGCGTCCAGATTGCCGAGATTGGTTATTGGTTGCTGTACTCCAACTTCTAAGGCATCTACATAATCTTTAGCTTCTTTTAAACCGCATTTACTCTGATCTTTAATTATTTTGACGGCTGCCACTTTCTGATCCCTTGCGAGGAATAATAAGGCTTGTTGTTTTGTTTCGGGACTAACATTAATCATCACTTTTAATTTAGCAAAATGTATTCCGAAAAATGAGATTTCTACCTTGCTTTTGCCACTCCGCTACGCTGTTTAAATATCAGCAGCCAACAGATCTTACTTTCATTCTGAACGAAGAGTAATGTTTCATAATAATCTGTCTGTTTTAAAAGTGGTATCCAAGGAAAGAAAAGATAGGTTTTGACTTGGTTTAAAGAATATATCTCTTCAAAACCTCATTAATCCTGATTAAATTATTTCTGATAAAATCTTCCATCACAGCAGCGCGGCCCGCAATAACCACAATATTTTTGTCTGCCTGCAAAACCTGGTTCGATACATTTGCACACCTAATCAATTTTTTTTATACCACGCAACGCCAGATCCGGGCCAAAAAAATCGAATTAAGCACCTATTTTATTAGTAAATGAAATATAAAACTCCTTATTCAACGGTATTCGCCTGTTAAAATCAACGTTTTGCAATGACAGCGTAAACAATGCCAAGTAGAAGGGCAAGTAAACTGTACGATACCGGAACGAGGATGCTTCTTAAAATCAAAGCGATTTTACGATAGTTAAAGGCCGAAAAAAACTGATAATAAAACCAAATGCTATAGAAAAGACCTAAAAAACTTAATACACCGAAGTATAGAAATAACAGCACCTGGGTATTGTGATAGAATATGGTCAGGACCGAAACAAGCAGCCCGATAATCATTTCTACAATAACGCGGTACGAGTTTAAAACCAGGTGTTCTGAGAAGTTAAGCTTCGCTTTTCTAAACCAGATTAAACTGAAGCAAGAATAAACAGGAATTGTGATAATGAGTACTAGTTTGGGATAATGAGAAATAAATTTCTCGAGATCGTTCATCATTGCTTTGCCACTCTTAGGCATCAGATCGGACATATTGCCATGTGCATAGGGCGCTATGAGACCTGATACCGTCAGAATGAGCAGGATGAGCGTAATAAAACTAAAATAAGGAACCCTTTTGCCCTGAATGTATTCGCGGACACTGTGCCCCGGCCGGGTGAACAGGCTTTTCAGGGTAAATAAAATGCCTTTATCTACATGCCAAACCCCATGAATAAAATCATGTTCAATAAAGTGTTTAATGGAATAACGATGTGTAGTAGACTTTTGCCCACAGTTTGCACAGTAATTCTGCATCACCGGAGCGCCACAATTCAGGCAATCTGTTGACATGGCTGGCTATGATTTGGCGTTTCTGTTTTTAAGTTCAGTATTAATCTGCGACAAGCTGATAAAAGCTGGCAATAGTGTTAGCGAACTGCAAAACGGAACGATCATCAGTACTTTGGGCATGTTAGATGAAAAGGCCAGATAGATAATAACTGCAGTAGCAACGAGCAATACCAAGCCAAGCCCAAGCAGTGCACCCTGCAGACTTTTTTTCTTTTTATACAATTCTTCTACAGGTATTGCCGAAATGGAAGTTTCCTTTTTCATATCGTTTGCTCAGATTAATGTAGTTTGGGTCTTGCAGAGCGCTTCGTCATTCTTTTGCCAATCGCCCCGACTAGACAAATATACAACATATCACCAATTGGTGATAAAAATATTTAAAATGATTATGTAATTTTCCCGTTGGTTATTTATATGATATGGAAGAGGAAACAGAAGCCAAACCGTTTAGGAACAAAGAAAAAAGCAAACAGAAATTTTTATATGCGGTAGAAAAAATACTGCATACCAAAGGTTTTTCAGGCCTAAAGGTCAATGATATTGCACGTACTGCAGGCTTGGACAAAAAATTAATCTATAATTATTTTGGTGGGAAGGACGGTCTGATTGATGAATACATCCGATCACAGGATTTTTGGAGCAATGTAAAAGATGAATCGGGTGGAACTGTGATAAAAGATGGAGGAAAAAAATTTTCTAAAGACATGCTTCTCTCTCAATTCGATTATGTTTTCAAGAATAAAAATATCCAGAAAATTCTGCTTTGGGGATTATTAGACAACCGTAGATCCTTGAAAAAACTGGCGAACGATCGCGAAGAAAACGGAGCGCGCTTATTTGAAGGCATTACTGATCCTCATTTCGAGAAAAATGCCAAAAGATACCGGGCCATTATTGCATTGCTGATTTCAGGAATTTACTACCTTGACATTTACGCCACCACGAACGATTGTACATTTTGTGGATTGGACCTTAAAAGTGCAGATGGACGATCGGAAATTCAAAATGCCATTTCGTTTTTGATTGATAAAACTTATGAGTAAGAAAATGGAAAAGTTTAGATACTTCCTTTCCATTTTCTTCTTGAAGGCATAACTTGTTATCAACCTTATAACAGGCTATAATAGCCTCATTAAATTTACGACGTTATTAATTTGCTTAGCAACCACCTTTGCGGGGTAAACGTTTAAAAATTACCTTATTATCCCGTTCTACATATTCAGCAGATACTATTGGATATGAATACTTAGGTGCGTATGACATATTACGGCTTCTGACCATGATCTTATCGTTAATCTTTAAGCTATACAATGGTGCAAGTTGAGACTTTTCTGCCTCAAAATTTACAATGTAATCGGCACCATTAATGCGGGCCATTACACCGAACCCCAATCTTGATCCGGGCGGAAGCGTTAATGCCGTTACCACGGCTTCCATATCTGTAAATTCACTTATATCTTTTTTTATCTTAGCAGCACTGACATGTACATTTTTTCCTGTTGGTGACGATTCCCATTTTCTAAATTTAATACCATCAGGGCTAACCTCCCATTTTTTCTTCTCGGCGTCTCTTTGAGCAGCAGAAAGGGGTTTTGAGCTGAGCCTTTTACTCTCATTTTTAATTTCACGGTTAGCAAATGCTAATCCGCTTACCACCACCAGCGGCAAAATCAGCACATACATCATTTTGTTCCTCTTTTTTGCAGGTTTGATCATCATCGATCTATCTGCTGATAAATCAGATTTGTTTAAGGCTTTTTGTTTATTTTCCATATCTTTTTAAAAATTAATGAAACAAACTTACTTTGATATTTATCCGTCTGAAGAAGCAGGATTGTAAATAAAAATGTAAACTTTGTAAATAAAACATTGACATTATGCAACTTAGTCGAAACCTCTTCACGGGTAAAAGCATGTACCTCTTCGGTGCATTATTGCTTTTATCTTTCATCATGATTTTTGCAGCTTTCAGTATTTCGGATAATGATGATTTTCATCTTTCAAGAAGAGAGGTCTTATTTCGTCGCATCGGAGATGAACTACTTTTACAATCGGGCGATAGTATATCCAGGGTGCTTCCGATAAAAAAGGTTGCGGAAAATGAATATCAAATTCAGTTTGAGCATGAATTTAGTTTCAACCCCATCACCCTGGTGAATACGACTAAACGTTTGCTAGCAAATGACCCAATGACAGACAACTACGTAGTTAAAGTGCTGAATATTAACGATTCAAGCACTGTTTATGGCTACGCAATAGCCCACAACAAAAAAGATGAAATTATAGCCTGCATAGGAAGAAAACAACCAAAAGCACAATATATGATCAACATTCAACTGAAACCTACAGGCATAATCACCAAAAAGAATGGGTATCTGCTCGGTAGCCTGCCATTTTTAGCGTTTGTTGGCTTTATCTTCTTTAGATCGGTTAAACCCATAAAGGCTTTACCCAATGATGATGAACATAACGACCTGATAACTTTAAGTTCAGTTCTGTTTGATGCTAAAAACCGTAAACTCACCCTAAATGAAGACACAATAGCGTTAACTGGTACGGAAACAAGATTACTGCTCATCTTCGCCCAGTCTCCTAACGAAACCATAGAGAGAAGCCGGCTGCAAAAAGAAATATGGGAAGATGAAGGGATTATTGTTGGCCGTAGCCTGGATATGTTTATATCGAAACTGAGAAAAAAACTGGCACCTGATCCAAACATCAATATTACTGTGGTCCGCGCTAAGGGATATAAGCTTGAAATTAAGGGTTAAACAGAAAACGGTAATAAGAAAACGATATCATATTATAAAAAAACAGGATCAGATTTGATATACAAAACTAGTCCTGCTCTTTAATTACTGGAATTCCTTTTTTAGAATTAAATTAAATACCTGACATTATTCATCAAAACTGATCAATGCCTTGATCAGCGATTCATTGGCCTGGAGCAAATGATTAAACTTTTCTTTTACTTCCGTAAATGGAACATTATGGGTGATAAAATCCATCGGTTTAACCAACCCTTTTCTAATGCAATCAATCACATAGGCAAAATCATGCGGCAAGGCATTTCTACTGCTCATCAGTACAGCTTCGCGCTTATGAAACTCAGGATGTACCACCTCAATCGTACCTTTCTGAAGGCCTATCATGATAAATTTACCGGTATGTGCCAAAAATTTGAAAGCATTGTTAATGGCATTTAAATTTCCGGTACAATCAATTACCACTTTCGCCATTTCTCCATCGGTAATTTTTGACAGCTGCTCTAAAACGTCGGTTTTTAATGGATTTATGGTGTGTGTGATACCCAAACGCTCGCTGCAAAAAGATAACCTGTTATCATTTACATCAATAACGATAACCTCAGCTCCACTTATTTTGGCAAAGGCAATAGTCCCCAAACCAATAGGTCCGGCGCCGAGTATCACCACGGTGTCGCCTTTGTTCAACTGTGCCAGGCCAACGCCGTGCGCTCCAATGGCCAATGGCTCTATCAGTGCAAGTTCATCTACAGTTAATCCTTCCCCACTAACAATTGCAGTTGCAGGAACCGTGATATACTCTTGCATCGCACCGTCTATATGAACCCCGAAAACTTTAATATTTACACAACAATTGGTTCTGCCGCTTCGGCATGCAATGCACTTTCCACAATAAAAATATGGACTAATGGTAACCAGATCTCCGGTTTTAAAGTTTGCTCCTCCCCCAGCCTCTACTACCTCAGCAGCAATTTCGTGGCCGAGGATTCTTGGATATTCGAAAAATGGCTGTGTACCTTCAAATGCGTGGTAATCGGTGCCACAAATTCCCAGTCTCCTCATTTTGAGCAATACCATCCCGTCTTCAACTGATGGCATTTCTTTATTGATATAGGTAAATTCTCCTGGTGTATTACAAACTAATGCTTTCATCCTTATTATAAAAATTCAATTAATCCCTGTGTTTTCATTTCCTGCCAAAACCCGGCAGGAATTTCTTTTTGGGCCAGCGCAGCATTAACAGCCACCTTTTCAGGCCGTGTGGTATTTAAAGCAATGCTTTTTACGCCGGGAAAACCTGCAGAAAAACTAAAACAGGCCTCAGCAGGAAGTACCTCAAACGTTTTACAAACCTGATAAAACTTATCTCTCCATTCCAAAAGCGCTTTCCCCGTCAAACTATTCCCATCAACCGGCTGGTAATTATAAAAATCTCCGCCGGTTAAAAAGCCGCCATTAAATATGGCCGAGTTAATTACTTTAATATTTTTCTGGTCTAGCTCTTTTATAAATGCGATCAAATCAGGGGGATGCGATTTGATGGTTAAGCTGTTGGCAATCATCACCCAGTCAAGATCAACATCTGCCGCGATAGCCTGAATAATTTTCCAATCTTTTGCACCTACCCCGATGGAAGAAACTAAGCCGGCAGATTTTAGTTCGGCCAAAGCCATGTAAGCATCAAGAATTTGTTGATAACGTTCTTTATAATCTTCCTCACCTTCGCTTGCAATAAGATATTCGTCGGGATCGTGTACCGACACCATCTGTGCCTTGTAATGGCCCAGAAGCTCGTTACCTTGCTCAAAACACTTTAATATCCCATCATAACTGATCATCTGCACCGCATCATGTTCAATATCCTTCCAGATACCGGGCTCAAATGTAGGTTCAGGAGTTAAAAGAGGTGTTCTGTACCAGCCCAGCTTATTGCTAATGACTACCTGTTGAGGATCTACCTTCAAATCCGCCAAGCATTTTCCCAGCGATTCTAATGCGAGACCTGCACCATATTTACCTGCCGTATCAAAAAAGGCAACCGGTTTTGATGAGTCTACACAGGCTTTTACAACTTCCCGTTTAACATTATAATCTATTGCCAGATAAAGATTTCCCAAACTACTGGTTCCGAAAACAACCGGAGGCAAATTTAGTACCGGCTCTTGTTGTTTATTTTCGTTAAGCATTTAACTGAAATATATTTTTCATTAGTACCCACTTTTCTCCGGGCTTTGCAAATGGCAATGCCTGTTGGTATTTCCACATCAGCTTTTCCCATTCCTCTACCTTCGGGTTGGAGGCATCCATCAGTGCCTTTTTGTCGAAGCTAAAATCGTTTTCTGTTTCCATAATCATAAACAGGCGGTTGGAAACACGGTAAATTTGCATATCCAGTATGCCCGAGTCGATAATGCTACGTTTAATTTCAGGCCATCCATTAACATGGTACGCTTCATATTCTGCGATCAGTTTTTCATCGTCTACCAGATCGAGGGCTAAACAGTATCTTTTCATTTTTAATTATAAAATTTCATTCGGTTGATTAATGATGTCTTTTCTTGTTGTTTTTTGCCCCATTAAGCCAAATAGCATAATCACAACAAAACAAACCAGGGGCACGTAATATCCATTCTGGATATTTCCCGTTCCGTCACTCAAATATCCAAAAAAACGTGGTAATATTGCGCCACCAACAATTGACATGATAATTAAACTACTTCCCAGTTCGGTATCCTCTTTAAGGTCTTTAATGCCCAGAGAGAAAATAGTAGGAAACATCACCGACATAAAAAAACAAATGCCAATAACGGCATACACCGTTGTGATGCCAGAAGCCATGATGGCAACAAAGCAAAGCAATGCACTGATAAAGGCATAGGTAACCAATAAATATTGGGCCTTAAAAAAGCGCATCAGGAAAGTAGTAAAAAAACGTCCGATCAGAAATGCAAAACCACAAACACCTAAGTAATAAGTTGCCTCTTTATCTGTAATACCCGCTGATTTAGTTGCATAAAGAATAAACAAGCTAAATACAGATACCTGTGCGCCAACATAAAAAAACTGTGCAGCTATTGCCCACGATAAATGTTTATGTTTAAAAACCTGCCAAAAACTTTGTTTAGCCGTCCCTTCATTATTTGTTCTGATATCGGGTAATTTGATAAAATAAAATACAGCAGCCAATATAACCAATATGGTCCCTAACACAAAATATGGTCCCTGTACAGAGGTAGCTTCTGATGCCAGTACCGATTTTTGAGTAGCCAGATCCATTTTTGCAAGCGCGCTATCTGATACGCCCTCTACCAAGATCAGTTTACCGCCAATGATTGGTGCAAGTGAAGCCGCAAGCCCGTTAAAAGACTGGGCAAGATTTAGTCTGAAAGTAGAGGTTTCCGGTTTTCCAACCAAGGTAATATAGGGGTTTGCTGCTGTTTCCAGAATAGTGAGTCCGCATGCAATAATAAAAAGTGCAGCCAGGAAGAAATTGTAGGATTGTACCTGGGCCGCAGGCAAAAACAAATAACAGCCTACTGAAAATATCAAAAGGCCAATGATTATCCCACTTTTATAGCCGTATTTTTTCATGATGATACCTGCCGGCAACGCCATTACAAAATAGGCGATAAAAACCGCCGAGTCTACAAGCGTAGCCTGTACCGTAGTGAGCGTAAATGAACGTTTTAAATGCGGAATTAATATAGGGTCAAGATTATGGGCAAATCCCCATAAAAAAAACAGTGAGGTAATTAATATTACCGCCAGCGTGGAGCGCTTATTTTCCATCAAAGAAGATTGAGTACATTTTTATTTTTTAAATTCTATTTTAAATCCTGTAACCGCCCAGGCAGGGTAATTCTTAGGCTTTTTGATCAGCAGTGCATCGTCGGTTTGTGTCCAGTCTAGTTTTTCCTTACTGCCCAGAAGGGTAACCGAATGAATCGGTTTTTCAAGATATTTAGAATTTTTTCCTAATAATTCCATTTTGATCTCTTTTTCAGGCATGCTCATGCAAAACGCAAAAAGGTTACCCCCTTTTGTGGTATATCGGATATCCGTAGCTTGGTAATCACGTGTATCGGCCAATCCGCCAAAATCTCCTTTTTTCTGGTTCGATTTGATAGTAGATGGTCCCTCTCCATACACTTTCCAGGGCCTTGTGGCGTAAATTCCTTCTCCATAAGTTTTGGTCCATTCGCCTAACTCCGTTACAATTTTAATTACATCAGGCTCTAAATCGCCCTCAGGGGTTTGCACCACATTAATCAGCAGGTTTCCGTTTTTACTAACCACATCAATCAATAGCTGGGCAATTTCATTTGTACTTTTGTAACGTTGGCCTGTCCGGTAATACCAATCGCCAATTGAAGTATCGGTTTGCCACGGGAAAGGACTGATCGAATCGAGCACACCACGCTCCACATCCTGCGCCCATTTACCTTCAGAAGGTTCTTTAGGGGTATAAACCGCTTCAAGTTTACCTTTGTTTTTAGCCAGGTCCTGGTTGTAGTAATGCGCCACCATTTTACGGCCATATTCTTCAAAAGGCACTTTGCTATCAGAATAAAGCAGATCGGGATGATAATTATCAATCAGTTCGGTTACGTAGGTTAACCATTTTTTATGCCATGCCGGATTATTGGTCAGCCATTCTTTAATGTTGCTTGAATCAGCTGGCAAATGGTACAGATCTGAATATTGTGGATCATGTCCATCATACGGAACCCCGGCAAACGGTCCGGTTTTATCGGCTCCATGGCTGGGTTGGAACCAGTTGAAACTTGCAGCCAGGTGTTCAGAAATCCCAAAACGGAGGCCTTCTTTTTTTGCTGCTTTTTGCCAAAGGCCAACTACATCCTTTTTAGGCCCCATTTTTACAGAATTCCATCTATGGATTTTCGAGTTCCACAAGAAAAACATATCGTGGTGTGAACCCATACTCACAAAATATTTTGCCCCCGCTTTTTTATAAAGGGCCATCAATTGTTCAGGGTTCCATTTTTCTGCCTTCCAGAGTGGAATAATATCTTTATAACCAAATTTAGATGGTGGTCCGTAATGTGCTACATGATATTTGTTCTGATCATTGCCTTGCAGATACATGCCCCGGGCATACCAATCGCCCTGACGGGGAACTGCCTGAGGCCCCCAGTGCGACCAGATACCAAATTTAGCATCACGGAACCACTCGGGGTATTGATACTGCTTTAAAGATTCGTCTGTAGGTTTGAATTTACCCTGCTCAGGGCTGGTGTTTTTTTGCTGAGCCTGTGCATTTAGCAACATGGAAATTGCAATAATGCCTATGGATATTTTTTTTCTCATTTGTGTAATAACGATTTTTATATCTGGTTACTATTTTCAAAAATAAACATGTTATCCGGTCTATTTTTAAATAAATTAGACTATTTATTGTAAAAATCCGACATTTAAAAATGATTAAGCGAGTACTGCAGAATACCTTTTCACTACTCAATGTAGATTATGTGAAATTATCGGAAAAATGGAATTACCTAAACGTCATCAGTCCTTATTTCCGGATTTATTATATAGACGAAGGAAGCGGTGAGATATCCGGCCAGTCGGGTTCTTTAAAACTTGAACCTGGATACCTGTATATTATACCCAGTTTTACCCTTTGTAATTTACATTGCGACGGATATTTAAGCCAGTATTTTGTGCAGTTTTTTGAAGAGTCTGTAGATGGGAGTTCTCTTTTTGCACGAAGCCGTAATGCTTCGAAAGTGAAGGCAAAGCAGATGGATATTGACCTTTTTAAACGATTGCTCGAAATAAATCCGGGCCGTGGCATTAACCGGTCTGATGATCCGAAAATTTATGAGAAAAATATTTACTATAAAGAATATCAGGAGCTGAACAACATGCAGGGTTTAGCCAGCTACCTGGAAACCCAGGGGATACTGCTTCAGTTGATGGGACGCTTGCTCCAACCACAATTACAACGCAAACCGGAAGAACGGCATGCGCCCGCGAAGATCGTGGAAACAGTGGGTTACATACTCGTCAATCTGCACCAGGAACTATCTGTCACCAGTTTAGCTTCACGTATTAATCAGCATCCCGATTACTTCTCCCGTTTATTCAAAACTTTTACCGGGCAACGCCCTGTTAGTTATATTCTTGAAAAAAGGATCGAACGTGCGCAGTATTTATTGGCTACCAGCCGGCTTGCCTATTCAGAAATTGCAACACAAACCGGTTTTGACAACCTCTCCTACTTTTCAAAATCTTTTAAAAAACTTACGGGCATGTCGCCCAGTACCTATAAGAAACAGGTTTATACGGTAGGGTTTACTTTGTAACATTTCAACAATCAAGAGTTAAAAACCTGATCAACGGCAGGGGTGCCTATCAAAAGGTATTTACCTATATGGTTTGCCGCCGTGATGTTGGTTTAGCGTTTCTATTGCCATCTCATTTTTTATCCAGTAAATCCCATGGACAGCTGCTGCAAGCCTGAATTTTTATGCCAATGGCAAAGAAAAATTAAAGGTAGCGCCGTTACCAGGCTTGCTTTCTACCCAGATTTGGCCACCATGCCTTTCAATAATATCTTTTGATATAAAAAGCCCTAAGCCCAGCCCTGATGAGCTATCTCTATTTTCCTTAGCCTGATAAAACTGGCCAAATATGTGCCGTTGGTTTTCTTCGCTAATCCCCGGACCAAAATCTTTAACCGATGTATGTACCACTTTATCCACATGCAGCACCTTTAATTCAATTGTTTTTTGTTCAGGTGCGTATTTAACTGCATTGTTCAATAAATTGGTAAGTACCTGTTCAAGACGCATGCGATCAGCATGAACAAAACTTTCTTCGGGCATTTCGATAGTTAAGTTATGGTCGGGATGGGCTTGTAAAAAAGATTCTTTTATTTCCTGAACCAGTAGGCCCAGATTGAGACATTCCATGTTCAATTGTAATTTTCCGGCCTGGATCTTGGAAACGTCAAAAAGATCGGTAACCAAAACGATCATTTTCTGCAATTGTTTGATCGACTTTTCAATCAGATTTTTCGAAACACCTTCCACTACATGACGGTTGGCCAGCTGCAAAAAGCCGAAAAGAGAGGTCATTGGTGTTTTTAATTCATGGGAAGCCATTGCAATAAATTCGTCTTTTTTGGCACTTAGTTCCTGTACCTCTTTAAAAAGCCTGGAATTTTCTATGGCAATAGCCGCTTGTGAAGCTACTGTTAACACCAGTTCCTCATGTTCTTCTTTAAAAACGGCCTTATCTTGATGACCGAAAAACAACCCGCCAATGACTTCGCCTGATTTGGTTTTAACCGGAACAGCCAGATAACTCACCACTGGTAAATGACCTGATGGTTTTCCAAAAAAAGGTCCGTTTTTGCCGTAGTGGGAATCCAGGGTAACATCATCTGATCGTACTACGCCCGCACCGCTAAAGGTCGGATGAAATAAAGTGGTGTTACGTGGCATCGGAAAGTTAGCAAAAGCCTCTTTAGGAACACCCGATAGCGTATATAACCAATAAGATTCGTCTTTCTGGTTAACCTGATTATAAAAAAATGCCCCAAAGGCTGCACCTGTAAGTTTTGTTGTCGAATCAGTTACCTGCTGTAATATCTGCTGAAGATCCAAAGATCCATTGATGCTCCTGCCCACTACATTCAACAGCTCCAGACGCTCTATGTGCTTGGCAATTAACCTTTCAGATTCCTTTTGAGAAGTAATATTACGGGCAACCTTCGACGCCCCAATAACCACGCCATCGCGGTTTTTGATAGGAGATACTGCGAGTGAAATATTTAATAAGCGTCCATCTTTTGTTTTTCTGATGGTCTGTATATGGCCTACCCGCTCACCCCGCCGCAGGCTTGCAATGATGGCTTCTTCTTCGCTCAAGCGGTCGGCAGGGAGAAGTATGCTGATCGGTTGCCCAACGGCTTCTTCTTCAGTGTAGCCAAAAATATGCTCTGCTCCCTTATTCCAGGTTGTAATGATCCCATCAAGCGTTTTACTGATAATGGCATCTTCAGAACTTTCTATAATGGCAGCAAGCATGGATTGTTTTTCTTCTGCCTGGTGTTCGAAGGAGATATCGTGTGCAATTTGCGACGTACCAATAATTTTCCCATCCTGATTTTTGATCGGCGAAAAGCTTAAGGAAACAGGTATTTTCTTACCCGAACAGTCAAGCCGGACGGTTCTGAAATGGCTGATACGTGTATCATTTAAAATTTCCTGCATCAGCTTTATCTTCTCTGCATGCCTGTCATCCGGAATCAGCAGAAAAATAGACTGTCCTAATATCTCTGTTGCGGTATAGCCAAACATCCGTTCTGCCGCAGGGCTCCAATTGGTTATTCTAAATTCGAGGTCATGACAATATATGGCATCCTGAATACCTTCAAAAATGGATTGAAGCGCGAAGAGATCAGGCAGATGAGCTGACTTTATCATAGTGATTAGGAATTAAATCCATTTGAAAGAACCTTCAAATTTATTGAAGATATTTTTAAACAATCATTCATCTTAAATATTTTTTGTTTGTAAGCAGCCTTAATTAAGAAAACCTGTATGCTACAATAATAGTTTTGTTATGTTCTTCAAATTTATTTTTAAATGTAACAATCACATAGATGTTAACAGAATTAAATTCACCTGAATGATTATGGCTAGCCATTTTATTTTACAAAAAAAGTTCCATTAAGCCGCCTGGCCATACCTAAACCAGATGCTTAGATCTATAACAGGTCTGTTATTATGCTATGGCTTATTATGCTGCTCAAGATTAATCAAAACATAATTTAATTCAGCCTGTTCTTTAATAACCTATCTACCTAATTGAAAAACTATGAATCAAAATGAATTCAGCAGGGCGGCTGATGGGCATGCTATTGCCCTCCTCTCCCATGCGATGCGGTTTACCCAAGATGAAGATGATGCGAAAGACCTGGTGCAGGATACACTGATTAAAGGAATTCGATTTTGCGCAAAGTTTGATAAAGGCACCAATTTACGTGGCTGGCTTTATGTAATTATGCGAAATACCTTTATCAACGACTACCGTAAAGCTCAAAAAAGGCATTCAGTAATTAGTAGGGATGAAGATTTATCAAGTCCTAACCTACTCAAAAGTTCAACCAAGATTTCTTCGGAAGGAAAGTTTGTGATGGATGATATCCAAAAAGCATTGAAGAGTTTGCCTGAACAGTACCGGATTCCGTTCCAGCGGTATTTTGAGGGGTATAAATATGAAGAAATTGCTGAAGAGCGGGGTATTCCTTTAGGAACAGTAAAAACCCATATCCACCAGGCGAGACAGATCTTGAAAACCTACCTGAAACAGTATCGGATAGCTTAGTATCAAAATTGTCCATTAGCGTATTAAAAGCCTAGCCGGACCACATCCAATCCGGCTAAGCACATTTTATTTTCTTTCGTTAAATACGCCTAGTTCAGCAATAGCAGGCGGACTATCGAAATCGGTAATGGTAACTTTGATTTTTTCGCACCAGATCCGCTCGAACCGGAAAATGGCAACTTTTTTTTCTCCTTCATTATTTGCGGCTAGTGCATTCCATCGACCATTTGCATAGTATTGTAAATGATAGGATGCTTTTTGGTTATTTCCAGCGGTAAGCACCACCATGTTACATGGCACTGCCTTCTCAAAATTTAGCTCGTACCAAGGCGATTTAACCGTATAATTGGATGACCAGCTAGAGCTAAAATTATCGTCGTTGGCAAAATCCATGATGTTCATATCGTCACTCCAGCTGCTATTGCTTTTTATATGTTTAGCCATATTACTGGAGATAATCGGAGCAGCATGCGGTGGAATACGTGGAATACCAGTAGGTTTTTTATAGAGTTGCCCCATTTCCTTCAAGGCAGTTAAAGCATTATCATCTATTAAACCATTTTTACCAGGTGCTACATTCAGAATAAAATTGCAGTATGCACCGTTATACGGGATAATGAATTTGTTCACCAGTTCGGGTACGTTCTTTACCGCAGTGGTAGGGAAAGATGTTTTCCAGAACCAGTTGGCCTGCAGCGGAAGACAGGCTAACGCCGGAAGTTTATTGTTTTCTTTTGAAATAAACTGTCCTGCCCCCTGTTCATAAGATTTGATATCGGTATAAAATAGCGCTTGAGCAGGATATTTGGCCGCGTTCAGATCCATGACCAGGCAATTCGGCTGTAACGATTTAATCAGGTAATAAATATCTTCAAAAGGTACCTGATCATAAGAAATCCTTGACCATGGTGCATCCCATCCATCAATAATCAGGGCGGTGATCTCACCATAATTGGTCAGTAGTTCGGTAATCTGATCTTTAATCATTTTCACATTTTCGGGTGTAATCTGATTTGGGCGGATGCCATGGTGGGTATCCAGTATAGAATAATACAACATTACCTTTAAGCCATTTTTTCGGAAAGCATCTGCATATTCTTTTACCACATCGCGCTTTAATGGTGTATTCATGACGTTGTAAGCCGTTGTTTTGGTATTCCAGATCGGAAAACCACTGTGGTGTTTGGTGGTAAGGCAACCATAAGTCATATTAGCAGATTTTGCAGCTTTAGCCCATTGATCGGCATCAAGTTTTGGCGATTGGAACAGGGAAAGATCTGCATCCGGATCAGACCAATCCTGATCCATAAAAGTTGGCATACCGTAGTGAATAAACATGCCCAATCCGAGGTCAACGAAATCTTGTTGCAGCTCTGCCAGGGGTTTGCTGGCAGATTTTTGCTGTGCCCTGACCGGGTTCATCGCTATTACAGCCGAAACGATAAGTGATAATGATAAAATCCTGCTAAAGGTCATTTTTCCTTTTTTTTAGTTTAATTGTTATTGTGAATTTTTCGAATAATAGGCTTTACGCACCTATTTACCCGAGTTAGATGGCTTGATAAACCTGATTTAAAAGGTCATCCAGATCCATTGTCAAAGCTACATCCCGCCCCGCAACAATTTGCCGAACAAAAACGTAACAGAAACCTAACAAAAGCTTAACGATATGTCATTTATGGAATAATAGGACTATTTTTAAAGAATAAAATGAAAGATCGGATATATAAGGCAGTTGTATTGGTTAGCTTTCTGATATTGCTTCTTGTGCAATTCAGGTTAACCTATAACTCCTACGTACTCAGAGATAGAGACTATAGTTTAAAGGAAAAAACACTGATTAATGATGAATACGGACGCAGTATACCTGAAGATAAGGTTTATAAGGGCGGAGGAAAGATTATCGATTCCATCCTCATCAAAAATATGCCTGCACTTAAAAATGCTTACCTCAGTAACCGGCATGAATTTATTAAACTTTCGCAAAGCGTTAGCAACAGCTTATTGAAGAAGCTTCAAAAGGAAAGTACGATGGACAGTGTTTTCCAATCGATAGTAAAAAGAAATGGCCTGGACAGCAACTTACAATACCTGCTTACCTTTCAGCAGATAGACATCAACTTCGATACCAAAATCGGAGACATCACCATATTTAACAACCATACCCCTACCGGTTTTAAAGCAGACCAAAAGACACCGTTCGGTATCATTATAGATGGCACATTAACTCATCCGACGGTGCAGAACAGAATTACCAATCTTTCTGTCAGTGGTAACCTGGTTTACAATTACAGGATAACCTTTAACCTTTTTGTTGACCAGCCTGGCCGCACACTCAAAGTGGCGTATCAGATGTTGCCTACGTTTTTGCTGGTGGCACTTTGCATCTTGATCATCGTAGGCATCAATTATTACACTTATATCAGCTGGATGCGGCAGAAAAAAGAAACGGATATTAAATCCGATTTCCTAAACAGTATCAAACACGAATTCAACACCCCTATTACCACCATTCTGCTGGCGAGTAAAAGCCTGCACGAAAATGAGGTACTCAGCGACCGGAATCGTGTAAATACACTGGTAAATATTGTGGAGAGACAAGCCAGGAGACTTCACTCCCACATCAACCAAATGCTTGGAGTATCGGAAATGAACAACCATATCAATTTAGAAGAAACAGATCTCAACTATATTGTGCTAACGCTGGTAAACGACTATAAAATAAAAATACAGGCACCAGACAGGCTGACATTCGATCCTTACGATTCGGAAATACTAGTGATGCTGGATCCTTTTGTATTTACCACCATGCTGCAGAATATCATTGACAATGCCTTTAAACACAATCAAAGCGACGTTAAAATAACGATGATCTTTATCACAAAAAGCAAGGATGGCTATACCCTGCATATCAAAGATAATGGAAAGGGAATTGAAGCGGATGTGAAAGAAAAAATATTCGATAAATTCTTCCGTGGAGTTAAAGACAATACCGTTTCAGGCCTGGGGCTTGGCTTGTATTATGTAAAACAATGCCTTGATATCCACGGTTGGAAAATCAGTATAAGAACAACACCTGAACAAGGAACCGAATTTCTGGTACACATACCTGTAAATCAGATTAACATCAACTAAACTGCAATCCTATGCCTTATGATATCATAATAATTGAAGATGAACCGGATCTAGGCAACGTTATCACAGCATACCTGCAATTACGTGGCTTTAGCGTATTATGGTTTAATACTGCTACAGAAGCGTTAGCGTATTATGCTGCAAACCCGTTTAACAACAAGCTGGTGATTGTTGACGTACAGCTACCTGACATTAACGGTTTTGAACTGGCTGCTGAACTGGTGAAAATTAACGCCAGCCAACCTTTCTTTTTCCTAACGGCACACAGCGAAAAACAAGACCGGCTCAGGGGGCTTAAAATTGGCGCCATTGATTATATATCAAAACCGTTTGAAATTGAAGAACTGGTACTGAGAATCGCAAACATCATTAATAAATTTTCACCTGATCCAAAAGCACCAGCTGCTGTAAAATCTGACTATATCAACCTGGGAGATATCAGGTACCAAAAGGATCAGTTATTGGTTTTAATGCCCGATGGTAAAGAAATTTCCCTCACGGTAAGAGAATCAGAGGTATTGGATCAGCTGGCAGGTAATATTAACCAGGTGGTTAAAAAAAAGGACCTGCTTTTATCCTTATGGGGAAATGATGACTATTTCAATGGAAAAAGTCTGGAAGTATTCATTTCAAGACTGCGCAGGCTTTTCCGGGCATCTAACCAGGTGAGTATTGAAAATGTATACGGCCTTGGATACATTTTGAAGGTACATCAGCACAGTGAAAATGTACATTTAGAGCAAGAATAGAAGATAGCTAAGAACAGCAGGAACCCACCAGGGCTTTTTCCCTCAAATACATCAGGAGTCAAGACATGAAAGGTTAAAAATCCAATGTTATTGTTAATGGAATTGAATTATGGGATAAGCCTTCTTTATTTTGTTTTTCATGATCCTTATGGCAGTACAGTATATTCTGAAAGGTTTTGTGAGGATTCCATTCTTTTTAAAATTACCCTTCTCAGCCTGTTCTCATGTTCATCACCCCAAAATCCTAAGGCAGAAATTACCGGAACCAAGGTTTTACCAAAATCTGTAAGGGAATATTCAACTTTTGGCGGTACCTGAGCATAAATTTTCTTTGTCACCAGCTCATGATCTTCAAGTTCTTTCAACTGGATATTTAAAACGCGCCTTGAAGCATCCGGAATTTTACGCTGTAATTCGCTTGGCCTCAAATGTCCCTGATGGATAAACCACAGCAAACGAATTTTCCATTTGCCGTAAAGGACTTCGCCGATCAGGTCGAGGCCGCAATTTAAATTCAAAGGTATTTTTCTTTCGTGCATATACAAATTTAATCCAATGTACCAAATCGTACAATAGGGGAAAAAATTATCCCTATGCAATTCGGTTTTCCGTTATTGCCTGAAAAAGTGATACTTGCGAAATTTGTATCAAAGAATCTGAAAAATGGAAAATCAATTTAATTACAATAATGAACTTCAGGGTAAAACGGTCCTGGTAACCGGTGGAACAAAAGGAGCTGGAAAAGCAATTGCCGAAAGACTACTACAAGCCGGAGCAACAGTGATTATCAGCGCCAGAAATGCACCTGAAAAAGAAAACAGCAATATGCATTTTATTGCTTCCGATCTGAGCACGGCAGAAGGAACACAAAAAGTAGTCAGCGAAGTACATTCTAAATATGGAAGACTGGATATTTTAGTAAATAACCTTGGTGGTTCATCAACACCGGCCGGTGGTTTTTCTGTATTGACCGATGAAGATTGGGAATCAAATTTACAAGCTAATTTGCTTGCGCCGGTACGGCTGGACAGGGGATTCTTGCCACAAATGATCGACAGGAAAAGCGGTGTCATTATTCACATTGCATCCATACAGGGTAAACTGCCTCTGTATGAATCTACTTTGCCCTATGCCGCCGCAAAAGCAGCATTGAGAAATTACAGTAAAAGTTTATCGAACGAAGTTGCCCCTAAGGGTGTCCGGGTGCTAACCGTTTCGCCAGGCTGGATCAATACAGCAGCATCGGAGGCATGGCTGGGTGAAATTGCAAGAAACGCAAATAGTACCATAGCTGAAGCGCAGCAAAGTGTAATGGATGCCCTGGGTGGCATACCTTTCGGCAGACCTGCCGAACCTGAAGAAATAGCTGAACTGGTCGGCTTTCTGGTTTCGCCAAGAGCCAGCTATTTAACAGGAACCGAATTTATAATAGACGGCGGTACAGTACCAACAATTTAAAACTCTTAAAAATATAATACGATGAATTTACCAAAAATGATCTCCGAATTAGTAAAAGCACAAAACGAATTTGACAGTGCTGCGTACACAAATTGTTTTACTGAAAATGCAGAAGTATTTGATGAAGGCAAAACCCATAACGGAAAAGCAGAAATTGAAAGCTGGATTGATAAAGCAAACAAAGAATATCACGCTACTATTGAGCCGGTAGGATATGACGAAGAAGCAAACATCCTGTTAGCGAAAACTTCAGGAAACTTTCCGGGTAGTCCGGTTATTTTGAAATATCATTTTCAATTAGCTGATGGATATGTTAAATCACTGAAAATAACCGGTTAATTCCTGCATTACCTGCACAAAATTGACCTGCTAATGAAGATTGACACGCAATAACGCAAAAAGCAATTCTTTAAAAGCCTCAAATGTAAATGTATGAGTGAGTAAAAGAGGCTGTATCGCAAAATATATGATTGACAAATAAATTTTGATTATGTAATATTCCTAAGATCGTCATTCACGACTTGATTAGGAACCACGGAGTACTCATCGAGATAATCTTAACGTAAATGTATTAAGATTAGCTTAGCTAAGCACTGCGTGGTTCCCGCATACTCGAGATCCGATTGCTATCTGATCTCGACCGCCCTAGCGGATTTTGTCAACGGTAGCCTCCCCAAAGTTTCTGGAAGCTCAACGTAACGAAATAGATGTGAACTTACAAAGATGATACAGCCTCTTTTTTTTATAAAAAAATGATTAATAAATAGTTAAAAACTTACTATTGGAGCAATTCAGTCGTTATCTTCGTTGCTATTTGTTAAATACGCCATGATGGCTTCACAAACGCCTGAAGAATTCTCTTCAAACATATAGTGACCGGTATTCTCCAGGTTAAGCAGTTGATAATTTTCGGCTATCGTTGTTAAAGTATACTGATAAAAACCGTACGAAACATTGCTGGCAATACCTAAAACAGGCATCCTTAACTTCGAATAATTTCTGGCATCGGCTATATCCTGGTTAAAAGCCTGGTACCAGCAATTGGAAGCGCGTATACGCGCCGGCTGGTTGTAAACGTATGCATATACCTCCCTATCAAAATCAGGCATTTTCGAACTGTCCACCATCACGTAATCGAAAAGCCAGTCTAGCAGGTAACGGTAGCGGCCCTCCAGCAATTTTTCAGGCAGTTCTTTAACTTGATTAAAACTCATCCACCACGTGTAAGGTTGTTGGTGATCTATTTTTTCGCCAAAAGTTTCAGGAGGCGGCATCAGTTTCATTTGCATCATTCCTTCATTAGGATGCAGACCATCTGCAAGGATCAGGCGTTCTACCACTTCCGGATAATTATGCGCCAGGCTGCAGGCCACCATACCGCCTATATCATGGCCCATAACATACGCCCTACCAATACCCAATAAGCGCATCAGCTCGTACACATCAGTAGCCATTGTTTTTTTGTCATAACCTGATGCCGGTGTTGCCGAACTGCCCATACCACGAATATCGACTACGATAACCCTGAAGCGATCAGCCAAAGGCAGCGCAACAGAACGATAAGAATACCAGGTTTGCGGCCAGCCGGGCAGGCAGATCAATACCTGACCTTCGCCGCCGCCATCTACAAAGTGCAGTTGTGTTCCGTTCACTTCCATTACATGGCTGGTAAAGCCCGGCCAATGTTTTATGAGCTGCTCATCACTATATACCTGTTCCATACTACGCTATTTTGTTGTTACTTATTTCGTTAAGTGTTGTTTCTGCGGTTTGCCAGCTTACACCAGGATACCGATCATTATCAAGCATATGATGATGTGCCGCAAACATGCTGTAGAGATATTGCATCTGCTGCCATTGCGGGTATAGCTGGTTTTCCCCATCTGGATTTTCTGTCCGCAACTTTTGGATGTAAGCCGAGAATTGCTCCAGTGTGCCTTGTTCTTTTAGTTTGAAATGTTCACCAAAAACACGTCCGGTCAGCGCTTCCAATTCGTTCGGGCTAAACCGGAAGCCTGCAATGCGGAGAAATCGCGGCGCATTATCATCCAATGCAGCGTATGCCGTAAAAGCTGCCGTATCTTCTATAGTGGTGAAGTCGATCTGCCAATCAGCTTTTCCGGAATAGTAGGTAATGGTCTGCGCTTTGGTATCCAAAAGTGGGATGTTATACTGCAAAACATAGGCAAAAGCACCGTTGAATACCGAGGTAGCCCGGATGTTACTGGTTTCAAGCACGGATTGGAACTCCCTACGCAGATCAAAATTCCTGTTTTCGCCAAACTGTAGCTGAGTAAAATCTGTACAAAAATCGGATGGAATAAAACGGGGAACGCCCGCTTTTACGGCAGCATGAAGCAACTGGCTTTGTGCGGTTACAATCACATCACGCAAGCCTGCAAGTACAGACACTACGCAGGAAACACCTTTACAGGCCGACACCAGTCCCTTTTCATCAGCAAAGTGAACCGCTATAACCTCTACTCCTGATTCGTGCAGTTCATTCACTTTCTGCTGATTACTTTGTTCTCTTACCAAAGCCCTTACACTAGCGCCATTTTTGAGTAAGTGTTTGCATAACCTGCTTCCCAGATCGCCGGTAGCACCGGCAACTAAAATAATATTGTTCATTGTTCTTTCTTATTGAGTTCACAAAGCTAGGCCCATAGAAAGTCAATAGAACTACCATTTGGTAGATAATGCAATTATCGAAGATTTTTACGAATGCGACTTAGGGCGTTTGGTGTTATGCCAAGGTAAGAAGCCAGTTGCTTTACAGAAATAAATTGCATGAAGCCGGGCTTTTGTAGAAATGCCAGGTAACGTTCCTCTACAGTCATGGTCTGGAAACTAATGATCTCACTGATCATACGCACACACATACCTTCCCAGAGTTTTCGTCCAAATTCCTGCCAGGCCGGAATCTGTTTGTAAAGCGAATCCATATCGTTCTTATGGATACAGTATAGTTCAGTATCTACAACCGCCTCTATATTAAAGCGTGAAGGTAATCCTGGATTCAGGCTGGAAATTTCAGCAAAAAACTCGCCAGGCTGAACGATCCAGGCAGTAAGCTCCTGTTCATCGTTATAGAAAAAGCGAAGTGCTCCTTTGTTTAAGAAATAATAGTGTGAAGCGATCTGGCCACGTTTTAGCAGCAGCTGACTCTTTTGTAACGTTTTCAGATTAAAACACCCTAATATCTTATTAAGGTCCTCTTCTTCCAACCAAACGTTGGAACGTATCAAATTTTTAAGTTCCTGCATAGCTGATTCGGCATTAAATATACTTAATATTTTAGAATTGTTGGTTCCATCGCTTCTATCATTTGATCCAAAGGTTAAGAAGATCCCTAAAAAAATTGAGATCGCTTCTTAGGAATCGAGTTAAGAATTAGCATTACGAAATACGCCAAAAAGAGTGATAAAGCCATCCAAATGAATGGATGGCGTTGTGGGTCCAGCTGCAAACTTATCAAGCTACTCGCTATCTGATTTAGGCTTAATCAATGATCTGATCAAATGTGCTATAATCAGATATCATCTAATTTGATAAGCCACTTGATGTGCTTCCCACAATTTCGGCACTTCTAGTTTACTAACGAGCTTATCTATCACTGCCGTTGGCACTCTATCATTTCTATTTTTATTCTGTTGGTGCAGACTATGATAAGGGACTTCAATATATACGATCTTTATCCTTACTTTATAAGTTGAAAATAAATCAATCAGTTGCAAACGCAGCTGACCGGTTATATTAGTCGCATTCCACACAAAAGATTGTTTTTTTCTTAAGAATATCTTGCGCGTTCTTTTGCTTCTTGTATCACACGTCCGTTACCCACTTTATCGGTTGGAGCTATACCCTTTTCATTACGAATATCATCTAAGGAAATGACTGGCCAGTCATTATAATGTGCTTTAATAAAACTATTCTTTCCTGCGCCCGGTAAACCAGACATTAATATCACCTCTGCATTTGGTCTTTCAAATGGAATATAATCCAAATAAGCATCTTCCTTCTGCATATAGTACATCTTTGCATAATCTGCCTCAAAGGCTCTGGCGTTGCCCCAACATCGATTTTCTTTACAGTACTCCTCAAAACAAGCGATTCGGTACAACATCTCTTCCTGATCACTGCTAATACGCCCTAACATGTCAGCCTTTGCCAGCAAGCATAACCATTTTAAATTAACTTCCATACTTGCTTTTACAACAGCTTTTAAGGGATCTGCTTTTTCAAACAACCAGATAGGTAAGCCATGAAGCCTGACCAAACCGACTATTTGCTCGCGAATGGCAAAAGGTACAGGGCCATTAACGTAAAACAACTGCCTTACAAACTGTGCGCCTTTCCGTGCATGTCCATTAGAAGTAATGCGCCCATCGGTCTCGAAAACTGTAGTACTATATTTCTCTACATCATGCAACAAAGCTGCAGCCCACAAAATCTCCTGATCTTGCCCACATAACTGTTGAAAAGTTGATTCATTTTGCAAAGCTCGCAGCACCATTTGCGTATGTGTTGCAACATCGCCTTCTGCATGATAATGAGGATCTTGAGGTACTTCCTTCATACGCCTCACCCAATCAAATCGGCTTTCAAGATAAGACCACTCTTTATTTTCACTAATAGTCCACATATCTACCTCCTTCATTGATTAGGGCTGCGCGTTTCCAATTTTTCGTCCAGTGCTCATTCGTTTTAATGTGCCCTTTACGCACGTACTTGAAGACATTTTTTGCAAAATCATCGACGGCATACCCTTCAGCGTTTCTGGTTACAATTCCCTCCATAATGCCTTTTGATTTCTCTCCAATGTCGTAAGGATCAAAAGCACCAGCGTTGTTGGCTAACAACAATATTTCTTTTTCAAACTGTATTTGATTTTCGGGAGTGTGTTCGATTTTAATAATTGGAACTGTTGGCAAATCGAGTATGTTGGCATAAAACTTAGTTTCTTCCCAGCTTAACCAACGTTGATTTTCACGAATGCCAAACACATAAAAATGATGTTCTAACTTACGATATTCGATCGAATGGATTGCGTACAGATTTTCTATAAAAAACTCCAGATTGCCGAGATCATATTTCACCAATTCCCAAAAGCGCCTGAGGCTCTGCGTCCAGGGCGATACTGTAGGAGCAGCGTGGGAACGGGCAAAAACACCATTCTTTGACAAACAGTTATTCTCCCCGTCTAGTTTTTCGGTATGTATTAGCGTTGGTATATTTTGTAAATATTTCCAATAATCGTACTGAATTCTATCATCGCTCATTGTCCCCGGCGAAAACGGATAATGAAAAGTACGACCATATTTTTGTGAAATAGCCATATTGTAATAAGTAAAATTAAAAATAGAGATTACTTCCTTCCCGATTGGAGAAGATCATTTAACACGATATGCGAAATGATATTACATGACTCAAGGTTTTGAACAGTTGATGTTTTTGCAAATGTAGAAATTTGTTTTTTATTTAACGGTATTTTTAAGAATTCTCTAGAACTTACAAAATCGTATTAGCGGAAAGTATTGTTTCAACCTATTCCAATTTAGGTCTGAGCTATCCCTTTTAGCATTCTATTAAAACAAGAATGATTTCAGTATTCATTGTATCTGTGTAGATGAAGATCCGCTCACTCTTCACCTCATTATTTTCATTAGCCGAATGCTAAACTAATGGATAGTTTTTCAACGCAACCTATTCACTTAGTTTCATACGATCCAATGAAGCAGATCTATTGTTTTCGGAAATCAAAGTGTCAAAACTCAGCAGTTTGGAACTTACAGAAATACTTATTTTTCCACCGCAACACCTTTACGTCAAAACCATTATAAGCTTTTAGCGTTAACCTATACAAACAAATTGAAAACGCTACTATGAAACCTATACATCTAATTCTCGCATTTATTTTATTATCAGCCTGCAATAACTCGCAAAAAAAGGCAAAAGAGCAACCAACATCTCGAACGGCGGCAAAAGGCACTATTCTTATACCTCAAGCAAAAAATGATGTTGAAGTTAAGGATTGGTCAGATGATTTTAAGAATTTTAGAGAAACCATTTATTCAAAAGATCTCAAAAAGCTCAAAACATATTTTGATTTCCCGGTTGCAGATGATGGTGCCTCCATCTGGAGTTTATGCAATTTGACCGAAGCTGAAATAAAGGAAAGAAAAAACAAATTCGAAAATCCCGATCTATTTTACGAACAAGACCTGGAACAATATTATAGCAGAATTTTTAATGCAGATTTTGTTAAAACATTACTGAAAATTAATGCTGATCAGCTATACCAAACAGGTTATAATGAAACGCCAGAAGTTACAACAAACGAAACGAAATATCAACTGATTGCCGAATACAATAAGACCAGTAAGGTGTTGAGTTTAAACTTAGCTTATACCAACAATGCCAAAGATGAAGAAGGCAATGCTGTAAGCGAAGGTGAATACAATATTATTTACAGCTTTGCAGTTATTGATGGCAAATACCTAAAATTTAAGAGAATCGACATTGCTAGTTAGATTAAACCGCATTAACT
Organism: Pedobacter suwonensis; assembly: GCF_900111825.1. Classification (GTDB taxonomy): domain Bacteria; phylum Bacteroidota; class Bacteroidia; order Sphingobacteriales; family Sphingobacteriaceae; genus Pedobacter; species Pedobacter suwonensis. The sequence continues at coordinate 103,469 of NZ_FOJM01000005.1, read as the reverse complement.
TTTATGAAAATGACAAAACTGATCAATTGCCTGTTTCTGGGTATTTTGGCAACGACATACGCCTGTAACAACGTAACCAAAAGTAATAACGAAGCCGTGGAAGTTGGTCCTGCAGATAATACAGCAAAGGTCATCGTTGATACGCCTACCGCTTCATTACCTTCAGTTCAGCTGCCAAAGGAAAAGCCCGAAGAAGTCCGGCTTGATGATCATGATAACGTTGATTTCGAACGATATCATGTAGATGCTGCAAAAGTAACCCAATATGCGCCTATAAACTGGGCAAGCTACCCCAATGCTAAAGATTTTAAAACCAGAATTACGGAAGCTTACCAAACCAACGAAATCAGCTTTGCAGGATACTATGTCGTTTCTGTATTTGGCTGCGGCGCGAGTTGTATCATGGGGTTTATGATTGATGTAAGAGATGGAAAAATATACGACCTGCCGCTGGGTGAAGAGAATTCATGTCTTTTTGCAGAGGATAGAGCAATCGGCAACCTAACAAGCAGGCTTTTTATCGCCGGGATTTGCAAAGAAAATCCGGAAGACAAAAAAGTTTACTACAGAGCTTATTTATGGGATGAGGGTAAGAAAGAATTTGAAAAGGTGGAAGCCGCTGCATTTTTAAAAAAAAACTAATTTAATTTTCAGCAAGTATGATTAAATATCTTAAACATCGCTTTTAAAAGGAAAGTGTTGCAACAATAAAGCATTTCTCTTAAAGCCTCGTAATCAGAAACATTTAAATGATAACGTCTCCATAAGTTAATCAAAATATCATGATAAAACCGCTTCAAAAATTTGTATTCTTTTTTAATATTTCATTAACAATTATCGCTTGCCAAAATAAAAAACAGCAAGCGGAGAAAATAGTTGCAGATACTGTAAAAAATCAACCGGAACTTTCTCAACAAGCTGACTCCACAAGTGCAGATCCTTTTTTTCCCGGTACGGGTAATACCATTAACGATTTTGTTCCGGCCAACTATAAAATAGATTTAGAAGCCACAGGCGACCTGAACAACGATGGACTAAAAGATGCAGTTATCGTACTCATAAGCCAGCAGGATAGCACGGCACTTCGCCCTACTTTAGTACTTTTTAAACAAGGTGAAAAATATAAACGCTATGATCAATCATTCTCGGCAGTGGAGCCTAAATACCGTGAAAATGGTTACTCCATCTACGACTATGAAAATATTAAGATTGATAGTGGAAAACTGGTTATTTCTATGCAGGCAACCGGTCCGGCAGGCAGCATTGAAAGTACTTATCAATACATCAACAAAGATTTAATTTTAACACAGGTTAGTGCTTTTAGTATGGGTGCCGGAGGGCATACAGAACAGAAAATTGATTTGTTGAAAGGCACTTACACCCAAACCGATATTAACACCATGAAGGAGGATATGCCAAGCACTACTGATACCAAAAACTACAAAATACCAACGGTATTATTCAAAGATAGCGATCCAGGTAAGATCATGACCAATGCTTTCAATAAAGTGGGAAACTAAGTTAAACCTTAAAACTCCGGCATTTATGGTAGTTGCAGTCCTGCTATAGATTACCAGATTGACCTAAGCTGGCTAAAATTAACATTAAAGCACGTGCGAATCCCTTTATTTACAGTTTAATTCCATTTGCATGGCTAATTACGGATATAGAAGTTGTCAGGTATCCAACATTAAATTAATTTGTTCCAAATTTTAAATATTTTAATTGTAATTACCAACGATCATCCGCTCCGCTTTTGTTGAGCGTTAACTGTCTTGGGGGCGTTGAACAGCACCTGCATAAACGGATTTAGCTCAGTTCCCTACGAATAATGAACCATATTCAACGAATGTCAGTTAGCATAAAAATCATAAAAAATTGATTTTTAAATTTAATCTAATATCACTAAAAAACTTAAGCTAATACAATTATGACTGTTACTTACATGATGTTGGTTTTTACAACAATTTATCTGACAAGCACCTATCTTTATTACAGATACACAGTAAAAAAAGAAAAAGAATTTAGATACAAACCCTTATTTCTTTTGGTAATCGGTATATTATTTCTGTTGTCTCTTTATGGAAGTTTAACCAGCACTCCATTTGGAGAAATCGTCCCGTTTATCAGGTAGCTTATCCCGCTATAGGGTTGCTTAACTGGAAATAAAATGCTTTACAAATTGCAAAAACAGTGTATTAAATTGCAATCTCATTCCTCATCAAGATGGGCTTCCAAAAGTACAGTGATTTTAAGTACATTATTTTAGTAATTCAGTGGTGGTATTTTGAATCTAAGGAGCAAATAAATGATAGCATATCATCAATAGAAATGATAATTGAGTTGTAGTCATCCGCTAAAAGATTTCGAGAAATAGAAGATTATCAAAAGATTCTAAGAGAAAAACCATTTTCTTTATTTTAGATGAATTAAGTCACTTAAAATATTTCTCTTATGATCAGTAGAATACTATACGTCTTGTTTTTAAGCACAATATTCAGCTTGAACCTAAAGGCACAAAACTTTGCAAAGAGTCCATCTGATGTAGTTCCATTTCAGGTAACGGTTAAAGCCGCTGTCTTCAAAGGTAAAAATGCTTTAGCCCTCGAAATAAAAGGCGAAGCAGATGGAGACAATACACTTGCGATCTTAAAAGATACTGACTTTCATAACGGAATAATTGAAGCCTCCATTTCGGGACAAACACTTGCAAACGCTAGTGAGACAGCACGTGGGTTTGTAGGAATAGCATTCAGAGCAGCTCTTGACGCGTCAAAAACGGAAGTTTTTTATTTACGTCCCACCAATGGTCGTGCAAATGACCAGTTACGGAGGAATCATTCCAGCCAGTATATTTCTATTCCAGGATATCCATGGGAAAAATTAAGAAAAGAAACACCAGGAAAGTATGAAGCTTATGTAGATATCTTGCCGGCAGAATGGATCAAAATAAAAATTGTGGTAAAGGATGAAACGGCCAGACTATATGTAAATGGTGCAGCTCAACCCACTTTAATTGTAAATGACCTGAAACAGGGTAAAAATCTCCGCGGAAGTATAGGATTATGGATAGGCCCGGGAACCTTAGGTCACTTTACTGATGTTAAAATAACCAAAGAGGACTAACGACATAACCATTAGGAGTCACTTAAAAAATGGCAAGAATATACAAACACCTATCAATGGTAAAGCACATTTAAAAAATAAACAGTGATATGTAAATTTCAGCTTTAACTAACGATCAGGAGGTACAACTTTAGCAGGCACACATGAAAAAACTAATGATTATCGCAGGTATATTAACTTTAAATTTATCAACCTATGCGCAGAAAAAGTTGGTAAAAGACATTGATTTGGATGGAAAGATGGATACTGTTTACCTGGATGAACACGATCATAAAATTACTTGTAGATTATCTACCCAAAACTTTAAAAAAATAAAAAGTAAAAAAATAGAAACGGCTGGAGATAATACCCTCATTGAACCTAAAAAAACCGGTTTCGAAATGAATACGAATTGGATGCGTTCGGGTTATGCCTGCCAGTTTAGGTATGAGAAAAATGAAAAGCGAATAAGGTTAATCGGCGTAAGTGAGTACGCTTTGGGGAGCGCAACAAACGACGGTAGTGGTGAAGCAAGTATAAATCTACTTACTGGCGAATACGTGAGCAACTGGCATTATTTTGATCATTTGGCAAATAACGAAAAAGGCATGTTGGTTAAAATCCCGACTATTAAAGCGAAAATGCAATTCAAGAAAATTTATTTAGAAGATTTTGACGAGGAACAATATCATTCGATATCAGAAAAATTTAGTGCATTGGTAGAGAGGAATAAAAATTTAGAAGTGAAACGAAGAGAAGAGCATCGAGCCAACCAGACTGATGATTAGACCTAAAAAGGGCGACACTTTGTAGGTGGATCGAATCGCAAAGAACATCTATACATTCAGTAGCCATGGAATTATGAAACCGATACATGAAAGTTCAGAATAATCTAAGAAAGCTAATATAATTTGGAAAAAGACATGCTGGGAATAAAAGGCTCCTATCATGATATCGGTGCTAATGTGATGGAGGCTAATAAATGATCGGTCAATACGGTTTTAAAAAGATCAGTGACTTCTGGTAATTGTTAGATTAAGTTTTGACTAACTTCCTAGCCAGTTCATTCCAGTTGAGATTGGCAAATTTAAAAATTGTGGGCTCCCATTTTATGTTATAATTCGCAGTGGTTTCTAAATTGTAATGTAGCAAACAAAATTCACCTCATTTCAAACAAAAATAGCTGCAAGCCCGGGGGCCGCAGCTATTTATAAACTGATGTTTGTATAGTTATTATTTGAAAATACCAGCCAGGGTTTTGTTCAGTTCCTCTCCTCTCAAATCTTTACCTACCACCTTACCCTCGGGATCAAGCAGAAAGCTTGCTGGTACCGCTTTTACACCATATTCCTTAACAGCAGCGTTAGACCAAGCCTGTAGATCTGAAACATGCGTCCAGGTGAGGCCATCAGCTGCAATGGCTTTCAACCAGGCATCTTTTTTAGAATCGAGGGATACACCCAAAATTTCAAAGCCTTTGTCATGATATTTTTTATAAGCGGCCACTACATTTGGATTTTCTCTCCTGCAGGGTCCACACCAGCTCGCCCAGAAATCAACGAGTACATATTTCCCTCTAAAATCAGAAAGCTTTACAATTTTACCATCTTTATCAGGCATGGCAATTGCCGGAGCAACTTTCCCTTTGGCCGTTTTCGCATTCGTTTTTATTGCGGTGCTAATTTGTTCGCCAATATCTGATTGCCGTGCTTCTTTCGTGAGCATCCCATATAATTCTTCAGCTACCGGGAAATTCGGATAACTGATGAAGCGATCATAGATGATACCTGCCGATCCGGCTGAGCTTGGATTCCTGGAAACGTATTGCTTCACAGTTGCGATATTCAAAGTATCCAGGGCTCTAAATTCTCTGTCTAAGCCTGCACGGGTGGCGGTATCCATCTTGCCAGCTTTCTCTGCCTGATCAAGTCTTCCGTAAATACCTCCGGCCTTGGCAGTGATTGTTTTCCATGGGCCATTATAAAAATTCATATACACATCGTGCGCAGGAGAACCACTAATCACCACGGGCGATACACTATCAGGTTTAGACACATTGATGGCCGCGTTTTCTAATATAAAAACGATTGGGTTTTTAAGGTGTTTGCTTTCCAGTTTATAAAAGCCCGGTTGTTTAACCGCTCCTCTAAACATAAAACTGCCATTAATAACTTTGGTTGAATCTGTGATGACATATTTGTCGCCAGCTTCGTGACCAAGATATACCTTTTCATTAGCGGCAGGCAGCTTACCGGTTATTACATATTTCCCGTTCTGTGCAAATAGCGGGCCTCCACAACACATCAGCGTCGCAGGTACAAGGGTGAATACGGTTTTAAATAAAATGTTCATGTTATATCGCTTTTAACTTGGTATTTCTTTACTTATCTACATTCTGTTTGATGGTGCCATTACCCGGATTTTTTGAGGCACCCTGTGGAAATGGCATCGTCCACATACGTGAGTTAGGAGTAAGCGTTAAGGCTTGCCCACCTTCCGTTTTGCTTAGCGTAACAGCATAATTAGCATCTTTATTCAGGCGACGTGTATCAGCAAATGGTGTAATGCCTAAAATAAGTTCGTTTCTTTTGGTCCGCTGAATCAGTTTTACCGCTTCGATCGTGTTAGTTGCACTTAGCGGTGCATAATTTGCAGCAAAGATTCTTTTTACCCTCACCATGTTCAGGGTAGACATTGCACCTGGAACATCATTGAGACGTGCCTGACATTCTGCTTTAATCAGGTAAACTTCAGTGGTGGTTAGTCCACCCACGTTGAAATATCCGGTGGTAATGCTGGTATAATAAGTATCTGCACCAACTGTCCGGAGTTTCCAGCGTGAAGCAAACCTTGCATCTCCCTGTTCAAAACGGGTTGCACGGTCCACGCGGATCGACTGTTCCCGGCCGGCATTACTAGATGAACCATGACGGAAATAATAATTTTCCACATAATTAAAGCCCATTGGCGAAGGCGCATTTGAATATACATTAACTGCCTCTATCTGCGTTTTGTAAGTATTATAAAAAGTTGTCCAATCGAACAGTTTATCATTGTACTTCAACGCTTCGTTCGCGGCGGCCAAAGCTTCTGCATATCTTCCCATTTGTAAAAGTATCCTGGCTTTCAACGCATTTGCTGATCCGAGGTTAGGATGAAGTACTGTTGCACTGGTGGCACCCAAAGCTGGAATGGCCTCATTGATATCCTTTAACATAAAATCATATAACTCTTTGATCGATACCTGCGTATAAGGAGCGCCAATATCAGCACTGAGGATCAGCGGCACCGATAATTTGGTGCCTGCATTTGCTTCTTCATAAGTATCTGCGTAATAATTGGCAAGGATATCATAATCAAACGCCCTCAGCACTTTCGCCTGAGCAATCAGTTCAGCTTTCTGTGCATCGGTACCACCGGTAGTACCGGCTGCCTTTCCGATAATCAGGTTGCTGGTGTTTATTCCGGTGTACATGTTGTAATAGGTACCTTCATCGGCATTGTTTAATGCAATTCGATCCGCCGATTCATTCCAGTTATAGTTTGCCTTGTACAGGGGATAGTAATTCAGGTTGCCGCTGGTTTCAAACTTGTCGTTCAGCAAAAGTACAGCCTGGGTAATATCTGTGCGGTGGTTGCCATATTCATCGCGCAACAGGGCTTCATAATCTGATAGTGCGGTAGGAATCTGTCCGTACCCTACAGGAAGTATATCAATAAATTTATTGCAGCTGCTAAGGCTCAGTACTGAAGCAATAGCCGCTAATTTTATGGTGTTTAAAAGTATTTTTTTCATCACTTATGTCTTTAAATGTTCTTTTACTGCTGGTGCAGTATAAACTGTTTTTAGAAAGTCAGATAAGCTCCCAATACATAATTCGGCATGCTGTATCCATTAAGCAGGTATTTCGCCGTTTGAGATTTGGCCAGTGTAAATGCATTCTCCACATTAAACTGGAAACGTATATTGCTCATTCCTGCCTTTTTAGCCACCAGTTGCGGTACTTTATATGCAAGTGAAATATTTCTTAAACGCATATTGCTCGCATCAATCACATTGATATCAGCATAACCATACATACTGGCACTTTGGCTGTTATACGCAGGATCTTCGGCAAAAACCACTTTAGGCACATTGGTTGTTAGCTCATCACCAGGATTTCTCCACCGGTTTACAATATCTTTGTTTACGGTACTGATTTGCGTTACATAGCCGTTAAGCGCACTATTATAGCCGGCTCCAAGTGTAGGTAAAAATGTATTCCTCATTTTATGACCGCCCTCGAAAGTCAACAGAAAAGATAAAGTGAAGTTTTTATAATCCAGCGTACTGTTAAATGATCCGCTGTATTTTGGAACAGTCGTTCCGCTGTACACAATAGATTGTAGCGTAGTTGGCGAAGCCAACACCTTCTCTCCTTTTTCATTATAAACCTGTGGCAATCCTTTATCACTCAAACCAGCCCATTGATAACTGTAAATGGCATTGTATGGATTTCCGATACGCGGAAATGATTGCGGATAATCAAGCTGAAGAATATAGAAAGGAGCCTCGACATTCACGTAGGTAACTTTATTCTTGTTATAAGCATACTGTACACTTAAGTTCCAGTTCAAATCTTTAGCGCGTATAATATCGCCAGACAGATTCACTTCAATACCATTATTCAGCATCTTTCCGTTATTGATGACATAGGTTGAGTAACCAAATCCCTCTGTGGGCACGCCCTGCGTATTGGCAAGTAAATCGGTACCTCTTTTACGATAATAATCTACTGAACCCGACAAACGGTTATTCAATACAGCAAAGTCCAAACCGCCATTGGTGGTTGTTGTTTTTTCCCATGATAACATTGGATTTGGTCTACTGCCTACTGTTGCCTGCAAGCCTCCTACATTGTAGTTAGGGTTAAAATTAAAAGTGGTAAATGGTGCACTATTAGTGTAAACATTGCCGCCGATACCATGTGAAGCACGTAATTTCAACCGGTCTACCCAGTCTGCATTAAAGAAAGATTCCTTGTTGATATTCCAGCCTGCGCCAAATGACCAGATGGGTGTATGCTGATATTTTGAACTGGTACCCCAGAGGTTTGACTTATCCCATCGGATACTACTTGTAAAGAGATACTTTTCATCATAGGCATAGCCAACATTACTGTAGAAAGAGACAAAACGCTCTATATTGACCCTATTAAATGCTGCATCTCTTGCAGTAAAATTTCCCCCTCCGAGAATATTCCCGGGGTAGCTGCCCAATAAAGGCTGGTTGACTAAGCTGTAGGTTAATGTATTTGGATTATAATTGTAAAGCGACTGGTTATAATATTCAATTTTTCTGTTCCTGATCTCAGAACCTAAAATTGCGGTAAAGCTATGTTTCTCCCCAAAAGTTTTGTCAACGTTTAACTGCTGGCGGAAGTTATATGCATTATTGAACTGATTTTCTTTGTAATTGATATTCCCATAGGGAAGATTGAAGATTGCGGTTCCGCCAGCTACAGGATTACCAGAAGCAAAACTATTTACCTTACTGCGAACAAAATAGGAATTTTTATCATACAGCTGATCGAGCCTGCTGGTTGCATACTCATATTGAAAACTTGATTTGTAAGATAACCAATCGGTTATTTTTGCACCCAGGCGGACAAACGACCTGCTGGTAAAGTTCTTTGTTTTGCCAAGGTTCATTGCCTGTTCATCCAATGGCGTAATGTCCATATTGTACAGCCGGTTATTATTGATCAGTGCCATGGTATTGGCAGATAAACGTGACGCTGCAGTAGAAGTAAAGTTGCTTCCATCGGCATTCACCAAACGGTCGTAAGGTAAATAGGCATATCCCGGTGATAAGGTATTATAAGGCTGGGTATTCCCCTCAACGTAAGACAAGAATGTACTCAGTTCCATGCTCAGCCACTTGGTGATCTGGGTGGTGTTGTTGATATTAACACCAACGGATTCATCACCTGCAAATTTATCCTGTGTTTTATTGTTACGGTAAGTGACAGATGAATATAAAGCATTTTTTTCGGTTGCACTGCCGGCACTCAGGTTATATTGCTGATAAAAGGGATTACGTTTACTGTAATTTTCTACATCATCATAATACTGGTATCCACTGGATGCCAGTTGTGCTAATCTGCTGTTGAGATCTGCTTGTGATAGCGTACCGGCAGCATTTTTCAGAATAGCATTAATACCCTGGCTCGGATAGGCCATATTTTGCAATAGGTTGGCCGCATAATTAGCAGCATTTGCACCCCGTAAATTCGGGTTATTCGCCGCCCATTCTTTTTCCAGTTCTATGATGTCTGACGAACTCGTCAGGTTATCGGTATATAACCTGTAAGGTGATACAGTGAATGTACTGGAGGCAGAGATTTGAGGCTTGCCCATTTTTGCTTTCTTGGTTACAATAACGATAACACCATTGGAAGCACGTGCTCCATAGATAGATGCCGCAGCAGCATCTTTAAGTACCGTAATGCTTTCAATATCTTCCAGGTTTAGTCCCGGTATGCCTTGAGCTACATTATTGTTGGCATCCAGCTTCAGGTTTTCTATAGGGAAGCCATCGATTACATATAAAGGCTGTACCAGTTGGTTGTTCATTGAAGTTGTTCCTCTGATCAGACCATTGTTGTAACCTGGTACCCTGCCTTCCAGTAGCGACTGCATACTACTTAGACGCTGTTGATCCAGCTGCTTGGATGATACCTTCGAAAATGAGCCGGTAACGCGTTCTCTTGAAAGCGTTTGATAACCTGTTGAAACGGTCACTTCATCCAACTGACTGGTTTGAATAGCAAGCACGATGTTGCCAAGATTTTGCGAAGCCTTGATCTCCCTGGTCTGATAACCTAAAAACGTAACTACAAGTACAGCATCTTCATCCACATTCTCCAGTTTGAACTCACCATCACTATTGGTTACTACCTGTTTTTTCAATCCCTTTAAACTTACAATAGCGCCGGGAAGAGGCATATTTTTTTCGTTGAGCACCCTACCGGTAACATCAATCGCCTGAAAATGATTAATAATTTTTTCAAATAATGCAGGCGCTTTCTTTTTTACAAGTACTGATTTGTTGGTAATCGTAAATTCCAGCGATTGGTCTTTGAATATCTGATCAAGAACGTCGTTCAGTTCAGCATTTTTAACATCTATCGTAACTTTTTTAGAACCCTTTAACACAGAATTTGTGATCACAAAATCGTATCCTGTCTGGTCACTGATCTGATCAAAAATCGTAAATAGTCCAGCGTTTTTGGCCGACAGGGTAATTTTTTGTGCGTAGGTGGCCGCACTGACCTGCATGATAAAAGCAAGTATGAGTAAAGTGGTTAGCTTCATAACTCTCCATAGTTTGTGTTGCGCGCTAAGAAAGCGCACTGGTTTAGTGCAAATTTGGTACATTTGATAAGTTTGGTTGTTGCTTAAAGCCTTGTATTTCGAGTTCGCGGCTTTTAGCGGTTAGTTAACTGTTTGGTTAATTACCGGACTTTTATTACCAGTTCGATTGGCGTCGGACTGGTATTTAAATTTATTCTGCATCGCAGCCCCTTGTGGTCCCGGGGGGACGAATTTGAATTTCCGATAGATTAGATTGTGTATATTTCTATTGTATAACGGTTACCCTCCTTCCTTCAACTTTAAATTTTACATCATTTGAATAGCTGAGCATATTCAGCACTTCGCTTATATTTTTATGAAGCGAAATGTTACCATTGAATAGCTCACCCGATACTTTCCCGGCGTATACCACATCGATATCGTACCAACGACTGATCTTTGCCATCACCTCTTCAATCGGCTCATTTCTGAAACGGAAATAACCATTTTTCCAGGCCATTACATTTTTAATGTCGGCAGGCGCAACGGCAATGTCTTGCCCGTCCAGTACTGTAGATTGCTCTCCAGGTTTAATGGTTTTTGTCTGTTGTGAACGATTGGACACCCTCACACTTCCTTCAATAAGCGTAGTTACTGCTTTGCGATGATCAGCGTAACTGTTCACATTGAAATGTGTGCCCAGTACCTGTACCTCCTGAAGGTTGGTTTTTACAATAAAGGGATGTACTTTATCTTTTGCAATCTGAAAGTAAGCTTCACCTGTAAGTTCCACTTTACGCGATTTCGCCGATGCAAATGATGCGGGGAACTTGATAGAGGAAGATGAATTCAGCCATACTTCACTTTGATCTGGCAAACGCAGGCGATAAGTTTCACCCCTGGCAGTCGACAAGGTATGAATGTGTGTACCTGCAGCTGTTTTAGCACCTGTTGCGGTGTAAATGAGCTGCCCATCTGCAGTTTTACTGATCACAATTCCTGCTTCCTGAGCCAGATTACCGTTATTAGCAGCAGATAAGATAATTTGTTTGCCGTTATCTAAGGTGAGGGTAGCAGCATTTTTGCCAGGTGCAATATCGTTTTTGATCATATTGACCAGCTTTTGTGGCTGCGGCTCCTGCTGATAGCGGTTATAAATAAAACTAATGGCTATAATAAACAGCACCGCAGCAGCTGCGATGCTGAACCAAAGTTTACGCACACCAACCTTACGCCGTACAGCCACTGTTGGCTCGATCTGAGCCCTTAATTCAGCCCATTTTTTATTGGTATCAGAAAAAGAATAAGCTTTCAGTGCGTCAGCAGATGCATTCCTGATGGTACGAAGTTCTGCCAAAAGTAATTGTTCATCGGCACTCAGGGAATTAGATAACTGCTCATCAGCTTCTAGTTCATCTAAAAGCTTGTCCCAGTCAGGAGTAAAATTGCTGAATTTCTTATCCATATTACAACACTGTCGTAGATGTATTGAAAATGGGTGACAGCCAATGGATAAATTTTTATTTTTTCTCTAAAATAAATTTAAATACTCCCTGAAAAAGGGTAAAAGTAATGCAAACTAGAACTATATGAGTGCGAAGCGCAGAATAAGCTCTGCTTAATTGTGTTTTAACCGTATTTACAGAAATATTTTGCTTTTTTGCAATTTCTACATAGGTCATTTTGTCTACCGCATGCATGATAAAAATATTTTGCCTGCTTTCCGGAAGTTTTTGAACCAATTCAACAATTTTTAGGTAACGCTGATGCCTGACTTCGCTATATTCTGTCTCATTAATATCTTCTTGCTCCTGATCTAACGTGTCCAACATCGAATTCCTCTTTTCATTTACTGCACTTTTACGCAGGAAATCGATACATTTATATTTTACAGCTCTTCGTGCGTAGGCTTCGAAACTTGTGGTGAACTGAATGGTATGACGCCTCTGCCAGAAGTCAAGGAAAAAGTCCTGCACCATATCTTCCGCTGTAAACTGATCATGAACGTATTCCATAGCCACAGCACATAGAAATTGATGGTTTCTGCGAAACATCATTTCGAATTGGTCGATATTAAGTGTTTTACTCTCCTCTCCTTCCATTAATAACTTAATGAATGACATAGATAGTTAAAAGCTATGAATTTACGAAATGAATGTATTATCAAAAAAAGACCAACTATTATTTAGTGCGGGTAAAGTTTATTGACTTCCTCATAATTTTGATACTACAAAAAAGATGGATCAGGCAAAGCGTTGCTCCGTTTAAGGCCCACGTAATATGTTAAAAGCTTTTTAATGCTTATTTAGCCTATGGTTGATGATTTGAAAGCTAAAGGGTTTATAAAATAATATCAAACCCAGGTTAAGTATTTCGTATCAAAAATATCCTGACTGGGAAACTTTGAACGAAAAACCTGACATTTTAATTGATTAAATTTTGTTGCATAAACCATAATCATTTGTGAGAGATAACAAATCGACATGCGTTTAGCGAAGGATCCTTTTGTTTTTTTGACCTTTACCCACTCAATACGCTGGGGATGATCACAAACCATGGATCACAGCGGCTTTCATCGTTTTAGGATCATTTTGGATATATCTTGTCTGGAGATTCTTAGGAAACAACATCCTTATGGCCCTGAGGAAATACGAGCAGCGGGAGTTCGGTAAGCCTGGCCATTTTTTGGCTATGGCTACCCTTCAGCACCCCGTCGAGAAAATCATGCGGACGATGAATCATAGAAAGGCAATCTATTTGCCCGTGTTCACTGAGCCATTCCAGTCCACCCTCAACATCCTTATTGTATACATTTTTATAATATATCTTATCGTAGTTGATGTCTGTCCTCAGCCGGGCAATAAAGTCATTGATCTTTCCTGTTCTCTCGGGCCCCATCCCATTCTCTACAACATGGACGATAAGCAACTCTGCATTGGATGCTGATGCCAACACTGCCAGGGACTGGATGGCCTCAAAGTCCGCGGTACTCAAATCGGTTGCGAACGCGATTTTAGTAAAGGGACTGAATTTTACAGTTTTCGGTATAAGCATCAGGGGTAGCTGCGCCGCGTCTATCATGTCCCTGGTACTGCTACCCAGAAAAAACCTCCGCATATCTCCGGCACCGGAAAGCCCCATCACGGCCAGATTAACCTCGGTGGTTAGAACGGCTTCCCGCACGAGATCAGAGATATCGCCAACCTTTACTTTTACAGAAACTTTGGGAAAGGCTTTATCTGGAAGACCGTTTGAATCAACGATCAGATGGGCAAAGTCTTTCAGCGCTCTTTTGCTCTTGCTAATGACCGAATCATAATCCATTGGCCAAACCATTCCGCCGGGATGGGCTGTGAAAGCGGAACGGTGATGGCATTACAAAGCATCAGGTGAGCCTTAACCCTTTTTGCAAGTTCGTATGCATAGCGTGACGCATTTTCAGCAGATTCTGAAAAATCGGTCAAAGCAAGTATTGTTTTCATGATCCGGATATTTATCAATTTTTCGCTGGCCGGGCAACTGCACAACCATGTATGCACCTAAGTTCAGAATTTCCCTTTTTTCCGGCGATGATATTGATCATATATAAATATGTTTTCGATCAGCAGAGCAGATTCAGTACCGATATAGCTGATTACCTTCAAAAAGTCTGCTAAACAACCTAGCTCCTGCTCATCGTTTTTTTCTTATCCTACAAGCAAGAGGCATGATGGGAGTTCCGGACAGTTTTAACCGAGGCTTTTTATTTTGGTTGCTGATATGTCCTGTTTCTCCATTTGACAAGTTCAAACCCCGCGACAGAAACAAATCCCAAGACAATGCTAATCAAGAGTCTAACTAAACTAAGTGACTGAAATCCAAAAAATGATGCCAGGGGTGGCAAGTAGATCAACGCACCTGAAATGACAACGGTAATGCCTATCTTGATGGGAACAAGGTTATTCTTGTACCTTGTGGTAGTAAAAAGCGAGTAGAAAAAAGAGCGGTTGACCAGCGTGAGCGATATATTTGCGGATATCAGGCAGCTGAACACCATGGTGCGTGTGATTAGCTCATCCGCTCCATCATTAATCGCATGCTGATATGCTGCAAGTGTCCCTGCGGTAATTACCAATCCCTGAATGATGCTCATAGATAATTCTTTCCAATTAAAGAAGGTTGAAGTCAGCGGTCTTGGTTTCTGCAGCATTGTATTTTTCTCGATCGGCTCATTCTCATAAATGATCGAACAGGTTGGCCCCATAATCAGCTCTAAAAAAATGATATGAACAGGTGAGAAAATATTAGGATAAATCCAGCCCATGGCCAGCGGTATAAATACGGTTAATACAATGGGAATATGAATGGATATAATATACTGTATGGCCTTTTTCAAATTGGTATAAATGCGCCTGCCCATCGCCACCGCATCAACCATCTTGGATAAATCATCCTCAAGCAATATCAATGAAGCGGCCTGCTTGGCAATCTCAGTTCCTTTTTTGCCCATAGCGATGCCGATATGAGCAGCTTTCAATGCAGGTCCGTCATTCACCCCGTCACCGGTCATGGCTACTATTTCTTTATTGTTTTTGATTGCATTTATGATCTTTAGCTTGGCCTCAGGAAACATCCGGGTAAAAATATTTACAGATTTAACCTTTTTTCCGAGCTGGGTTAAAGATAGTGGCATCAGCTCATCACCGCCTATACAATCTTCAGCACCCCTAAAGCCGATCTGCCTTGCGATGGCGCCAGTAGTTTGTGCATTGTCTCCTGTGATAATCTTAACAGCGATACCTGCAGCATAAAAGGCATCCAGTACAGCGCTGATATTTTTCTTAGGAGGATCATAGAAGGCCAGGAGCCCCTTAAATGAGAACTCATATTCCTGCTGGTTTTTCGGAAAATTATCCCCTTCAAAACTTGCCTGCTACTGCCAAAACCCGATACCCCTCTTTGGCCAAAGGAAAAATCGCTTCATTGATGTTTTGCTTTTGAAATTCGCTAAGATGACTTACCATCATAAGTGCTTCTGGTGCCCCTTTGGCTGAGATAATTCGATGGCCATGGGAGTTTTCAAACAGGTGTGTCATAATGGGGGCTTCCCTCCCAGCGGATACTCATGAATCATATGGAAGGCATGGCGCTCGTCTTCTGATGAATTTTAAGGTAGGCATCATGCAGGGCAACATCCATTGGATCGAAGGGTATAGGTTCACTGGCCCACATACCCAGGGTTAAGATTTACTGAGTGGCCGAATCGAAAACATGACCTTCAACATTACTGATTTGATTGGTCTGCAGGGCATATATTTTTGTCAGGCTCATCCTGTTCTCGGTCAGGGTTCCGGTTTTATCGGTACAGATTACTGAAGCACTGCCAAGGGTCTCAACGGTTTTCATTTGTTTGACGACAATCCCCATTTTCATCATGCGCCAGGCACCCAGTGCCATAAATGTTGTAAATGCTACAGGGATTTCTTCCGGTAAAATGCTCATTGCCAGGGTCAGTGCCTTGATCAGGCTGTCGAGAATATGCGGAAAGCGGAGGTAGTTTATTAACCAAACGGCGAGGAATACCATACCACCAACCATTACCATTTTTTTAACAAAATTGTTTATCTGCAGTTCAAGAGGTGTTTTTTCTTCTTTTATCGACTCCAGGCTTTTCCCGATTCTGCCAAGGCGGGTTTTATTTCCTATAGCCTGTACGGTGGCAATAGCAAGGCCGCTTGCCACGGTGGTTCCGTGAAAGATTAAATTCTCGTCTGAAGAACTGTCTTTATAAACAGCCAGGGACTCGCCGGTGAGCACGCTTTCATTGACAGAGAAATCATTGGAATGAACAATTACTGCGTCAGCCGTTATTGATTTTCCTTCCTCAACAATCAGATAATCCCCTATGACAAGATCTCCTGAGTTTATATCCATCACCATCCCGTTTCTGATCACGCTGCATTTGGGCTGCGAAAAATCTTTTAATTTTTCCAAAGCGTTTCGGCTCCGCGAATCCTGATAGAGGGAGATGGCAGCAACAATTAATACGGCAAGAGAGAGAAAAATACCATCGCCGGTTTTCCCTGTAAGAAAATAAATCAGGGCCGCAGCCAGCAACAAGATCACCATTGGCTCCTTTATAATTTTTTTGAGAGCATCGAGGAAGGGATTTTCCTTTTTGTAGGACAAGACGTTTGCGCCGTACTTCTCCCGGGAAGCCATTACCTGGATATCGCTCAAACCATTAAACCCAAAAGTATTTATCTCCATTACCGTTGAATTATTTTTGCAACGTTTTACACAGTATTTCAGTCCAGATAACAAAAAACACTAACAGCTTTGCAGCGCCTGGTCATTTTTCATCATATTTTCTATTGAAATGTCGTTTAGCCGCCTAAGGCAAATGGTATGTCATCTCAAATTTATCACTTGAACAAAAAAAAAGGTATGACTTAAGTCACTATAATAAATGATTTGATATCAAGGGCTTTACCCACCAGTTAATAAGATCAACAAAAGTGGAGAGGTCGTCGCGGTAGATTCTTTTCAGATACAATTAAAACCAGCAATCTGGTTCAGGTTAAAAAAATTAGCTGAGGCCGTTTGCAGGGTTATCATACTGAATCTTCAATGCGAGATCAAGGAGTTCAGCGGCGTAAGAAATGTGAAACTCTTCCTATTCCGATGATCTAAAATTTATGCCTAAAATTAATCCGCATTTTTTTGCTTGACCCCAGCCGGCCTGACACACCTTATAAACAAGAATTTATGGCATAAAAAAACCGGAAAGAATGTTTCGAAAAACTCTCTTTCCGGCTTGGTACCCGGAGCCGGAGTCGAACCGGCACGGTTTCCCACAGGTGTTTGAGACCAGCGCGTCTACCAATTCCGCCATCCGGGCATTCGTGTTGGACGGGGTTGCAAATGTAGAAATTGAAAGTTAAAATCCAAAAAATATTTTCAATTAATCTATAACTATTTTACTTTATGCTATTTACATTTTCCGGCCGTTCGTCTTTCAGCTTGCGATCTACAATAAACGGGGCAAACGGCAGCAAGGAAGCCAAAAAAATCAGGGTTGCTTTACCAAACTTCCATTTTTGCTCCTGCCAGGCCAAAACCAATGTAGCTGCATATAATACGAATAACAAGCCGTGAACCCATCCGGTATACTTAACATATAAGGGAAGGTTAGCAAAGTATTTTAAAGGCATGGCTACAAATAATAGAAGCAGGTATGATATTCCTTCTGCTACGGCTACTTTACGAAAAATAGAAAGGGAACTGTTCATTGATCTGATTGTTTGTTCCGAAAATAAAACAAAGCTTTTGTCTAACAAAAAGTAAAAAATGATTTTACAATAAAGTGTTTTATGAGGTAGAAGGTTTAGGGTTTAGACAATCACCTTTCCGAAACTCGGTTGCGTATCAATTGTATATAACCACAACAATCAAAGAGTTAAAGCAAAAACACCGAGCGCATTTTCCGGTTATTACACCAAATCTTCGGAAATCGCACCCCAGACCCTGGACTTCTCAGACCACCCCCCGTCTTTTACCACCAAGTACATTAAGTGATGGCACAGAGAACACTGAGTCCGTCATCTGGTTATTACAACATATCTTCGGACTTCCGACCCCGGACCCCGGACTTTCAGACCAATCTCATCTTTTACCACCGAGCACATTAAGTGAAGGCGCAGAGAACACTGAGCCAGTCATCTGGCTATTACAACATATCTTCGGACTCCGGACCCCAGACCCCGGACTTTTTACTCATCTGTTAAGCCAATTTCTCCCTAATCCGGTCGATATACTTTTGACGATAAAAATTATCCTTTATAGCAGGCAACAGCGCATCAGCTTCCTTTGGATTGCTGTCGAACTGCCTCGTCAGCTCCTGGAGCTCATTAGTTAAATCTTTTCCTATCGTCTCAACATCAAGTTTTACCTGTGTGCGCTTTTCTGCATCTGGCTCAAATTCCAAATCCATTAAAGCCTCATTAATATCCATCATTTCCATTAGAAAAGATTGCGGCAGTTGATAGGATTCATCAGCTGCTACGATACCCTTCAATTCCAATACGTATTTTAAGCGTTTCTTAGCATTGCTTAGCGTTTGGTAAGCCTTATTATTCAATGTAGATAATTCCAGTACTTCCTGCTGCTTTTCTTCGCTTTCATTGGCATAAAAATCAGGATGAAACTGTTTGCTCAAAGCATAAAACTTAGCTTTTACTATAGTTTGATCCGGATAAAATTGAATTGGTAATTCGTAGAAATCGAAATAATTAATATCTGATGCTGCTACACTCATGATGTATGTTAAAATTAAAAAGCCGCAGATGTACAGAGCAGCTAAAAGACCTGCTCATCTGCGGCAATAATATCAATTTGCTTTTACTTACCGAAAGATTTTAAAATATCATTACCAAAGGCAAATACCATTAAACAGATCAGGATAACAAAACCCACAATCTGAGCCCTTTCAAGCACCTTTTCGCTTACAGGCTTACGCTGTACCATCTCGATCAAAAGAAACACCACATGCCCACCATCTAAGCCTGGGATAGGCAGCAAATTCATAAATGCCAAAGCCATAGAGATCAATCCTGTCAGCGTCCAGAATTTAACCCAGTCGAAAGTGCTGCCATAAACCTTTGCAATACCGATCGGGCTGCTGATGTTACGTGCACTTAGCTTACCGGTAATCATTTTTCCGATACCTTTAGCATTGTCTACAAATGTACTCCAGGCCATGTTAGCGCCTACAGGAAGCGATTCTATAAAGCCAAAATCTACATGTGCAGTTTCAGGCATTTTCAGGTTAGGAATAATTCCGATTGTACCCTCTTTACTTACTTTAAGATTGAAAGTGATTTCTTTTCCTTTACGCAAGGCTTTAACCGTAATGGGTTTTAACTTATTCGCAGAAACTTCTTCTTTAAACTGATCGAAAAAAGTGATTGGTTTTCCATTCACAGCTAAAATACTATCACCTGGTTTAATACCAGCAGTATATGCCGGATATACAGGTTTCTCGAATTTTTTTCCAAATAAATTATCAAAAAATGATGGCTTATCTGCTTTCTCATCAGGTGCACTTACCTTTTCCACACGCTCCATGGTATACCTTGGAGAGATAAAATTTTCTTTATCATTTTTAGATATTTTATTTAGAATGGTATCCGGCACGGAGATATAAAGGGTTTTATTATCTCTTAAAATAGTTAATTGTGCCCCATCAAACAATACTTTGCTTGATATCGCGTCTTCAAAGCGTATGAGTTTATTGCCATTGATGGCTAAAATCTTATCTCCGTTTTTCAGACCGATTTCCTTACCAATTGTGCCTACAGAAATACCATCATTGAGTTTGCTGTTGACCGTATAATTTTGCCCGATGTTGAACGTAAGCATCCAAAAGATAAAAATACCTACAATTACGTTTACGATAATCCCCCCAAGCATTACGATTAAACGCTGCCAGGCTGGTTTAGAACGAAACTCCCAAGGTTGTGCAGGCTGCGCCATCTGTTCGGTATCCATACTCTCATCAATCATCCCCGCAATCTTCACATATCCGCCAAGTGGCAACCACCCCACCCCATATTCAACATCACCTTTTTTGAAACTGAAAAGTTTAAAACCCCATGCATCAAAAAATAAATAAAACTTTTCTACTTTAATACCAAATGCTCTGGCTGCCAAGAAATGTCCTAATTCGTGTAATATTACCAATAAAGACAATCCAAGCAGCAGTTGCCCCGCCATAATCAATCCGTTCATATTCGCTTATAAAATTTTTATGTTAGATGTTAAACTTTACTTTTTGTTACTAATCTGCCGGCTAAGATACGGCTATGTTTGTCAGTTTCTAAAAAATCGTTCAATTGTGGTTTCTCTATAAAACCGATTTCTTCCATACACTGTTCAATTACATCACTCATCTGGAGGAAACCGATTTTATCTTCCAAAAATGCCGCGACCACAATTTCGTTCGCCGCATTTAAAATACAGGGCATGTTCCCTCCCTTTTTTAAGGAAGCAAATGCCAGGTTCAGATTCCTGAATGTTTCCATATCTGCCTTTTCAAAGCTGAAAGTCGGATAATCTAAGAAATTAAAACGCTTAAAATTGTTTTTTAGCCTATCGGGATAATTTAATGCGTACTGGATCGGCAGTTTCATATCAGGAACGCCCATCTGGGCTTTCATAGAACCATCGGTAAACTGAACGATGGAGTGAATAATTGACTGAGGATGAACAATTACATCAACTTGATCTACCTCGAGATTAAACAGCCATTTAGCTTCAATTACCTCCAAACCTTTGTTCATTAACGAGGCAGAATCGATGGTAATTTTTGCACCCATTACCCAGTTGGGATGTTTTAAGGCCTGCTCTTTTTTTACAGTTGATAAAAAACCCTTTGTTTTACCTAAAAATGGCCCTCCGGATGCGGTTAAATAAATCTTCTCAATTTCATTTTGTTCCTCCCCCACCAAACATTGAAATATGGCCGAATGTTCCGAATCAACCGGTAAAATTTTAACATGGTGTTGAGCTGCGAGTTGGGTAATCAGTTCGCCTGCGACCACCAGGGTTTCTTTATTTGCAAGCGCGATATTTTTTCCCGCTGTTATAGCTGCAATAGTAGGTTTAAGCCCTACCGACCCCATTAACGCCGTAAGCACAACATCGCTATCCGGATAAGCCGCAACTTCGGACAAGGCGGCTTCGCCTGCCAAAACTTTTATATTAAGGCCATGCAAAGCCTCTTTAACTTCGTTGTATTTGCTTTCATCACAAATTACAACAACTGCAGGCTTAAATTCCTTTGCTTGCTGAATGAGTAATAAAGAATTCTTCAGTGCTGATAACACCGCTACTTTAAAAACTCCAGGATGATCCCTGACCACTTCCAAAGCTTGTGTACCTATGCTCCCTGTAGAACCTAATATGGTTATTCTTTTCAAATCGTTTTATATAGTTACAGTCGCCATGGTTCGTGTCCTCACCAACCATTAAAGTTTCGTTTCGTGAGGGCACGAGCGGTGGCGATCAGTTATTCTTTTCAATTATTTAATACCGTTTTGCTTAAATCAATTAAGCTTTATTTTATTCTGCCATAGTTTGTATCCTCACAAACCATTATAGTTTCGTTTCGTGAAGGCACGAACTGAAATTTTAAATCCGTGTAAACAGATTTGGCTTCGCTGAGCCTTCGGGTTCTCCACTGCGTTGCATTGGATTCGAAATGACAATCTATCGTAAGCTATTATTACAAAAAAGATTGCTTCGTCATTCCTCCTCGCAATGATGAATTCTTTAAACAATATACCGCTCCAGCCCTTCCGCCAACTTCCTGTCATTACTCAACCGCGGTACTTTATTTTGCCCGCCTAATTTTCCCTCACTTTTCATATAGTTTACAAAGGCATCTTTTTGCAAAGTACGTATAATCAACGGCTGCAATATATTTCCTTCAATGAGGTCAAAGTAATAAATATTTTTCTTTTGCAAAGCCTCATCCACCTTTTTGCTAAAGGAAGCCAGATCTTTTGGTACAGTTGAAAATTCCACAAACCATTCGTGATAAGGCAATTGCCCTGCTTCCGGATTAACCTGTGGCGCTACTGTAAATTCTGTAATTTCTACCTGCTCTTCATTCGCTACGCTTAAAATGGCCTGTTCTACCTCTTCTCCTATTACATGTTCGCCAAAAGCAGAAATAAAATGTTTAATCCGCCCTGCTACCACAATTTTGTAAGGGTTTTTAGAAACAAACTTAACGGTGTCACCAATACTGTAACCCCATAATCCTGCATTGGTATTTAAAATTAATGCATAATTGGTATCCAGTTCAACTTCACCAAGCGATAACCGTGTTGGATGATCATTATAATATTCATCAGTGGGTACAAATTCGTAAAAAATACCAGCATCAGTCAATAACAATAAACCTTTGTCTTTCTGCGAATCCTGATAAGCGATGAATCCTTCAGAAGCCGGATAGGTTTCGATGGCATCAATTTTCCTACCGATACTCTGCTCAATTTTTGCCCGGTAAGGTTCAAAATTTACACCACCGTAAATAAAGAGACTGAAATTCCTGAATATTTCGGCAATTCTCTTTCCTCCGGATTTTTCTGAAAGCTTATCGAAATACATCTGTACCCAGGGCGGAATGCCTGAAATCAAAGTCATGTTTTCATTGATGGTTTCCTCCACAATGGCATCTACCTTTTGTTCCCAATCTTCAATGATATTGGTTTCATAAGAAGGCAACCGGTTCTTTTGCAGATAAGCTGGTACGTGGTGGGCCACAATGCCAGATAAACGACCTACATTAATTCCATTTTTTACATTCAACACCGGACTCCCCTGTAAAAAGATCATCTTTCCGTTTACAAAATCAGCCTTGCCCGTTTCGTTGATATAAGTTAAAATGGCATTTCGCGCAGCTTTGATATGCTCAGGCATCGATTCTTTAGAAAGCGGGATATATTTGACACCTGATGTAGTACCTGATGTTTTAGCAAAATAAAGCGGTTTTCCTTTCCAAAGCACATCAGCCTCTCCGGCCACAACACGGTCCACATAAGGCTTTAAACCTTCATAATCATGAATCGGCACATGTTTTTTAAAGTCAGCATAGGTTTTAATATCATTAAAATGATGATCTTTCCCGAAAGCTGTATTTTCGGCGGCTTTAACCAGCCGCTTTAATATATCATTTTGAGCATTAACGGCATTATATTTCCATTTGTTGATCTGCCAGACTGCAAATGCCGCAAAGGGTTTACTTAACGCTGCTTTTAATCCCCAGCCTCCTGAAGAAGACTTTTCCTTTCTACCGTTCCGTTCTCTTTCCATAAATTTAATCTGATTTACCCCCCTTCAGGGGTTGGGGGTTAAACTATATTATGTAAAATATCAGGATGCTGATCACCTTTATACTCGCTTGAAATTTTACGGTATGCAACGGTTAAGGCCACACTTGATAGTGGAACAATAATGAATGAACTTAAAATATTTACAATAAAGGCAATTAAAGGCCATTGCAGGTAATTTAATAACAGGTAAATTAAATATCCACCACCCAAAACAACCAATAGCAATAATATCTTAGTGAAATTTCCTTTGGTGGTAGCCAAACTTAATTTGATAGAATCAAATGGTGTTGCACCTTTATCGATAATAAAAAACGGAAAAAATGAAATCCTTAACCAGGTGATGAAAATGGCAATAATCCCTACCGAGATGGCTACATTTTTAACGATCGATAAATTAATCCCGGTATAAATAAATGGAAAAGCGACCAGAATGACAACAAGATAAACACCAAGGATACAGCCTACAAAATAAAGGGTAGCGATCAGAAACCTGATAATCTGCTGTCTGGTTGGGAGTGTATCAACAATCTTCACATCGTTTTCCTCATCATCCATTAAATGAAAGATGTACTTAAACAATGAGAGATTTATGGTAAAATAAAGCAGAACGAAAATGATCACCATGATCACGCTTAAAGCTTTGCTCACATCTTTAATAAAAAAGGCCATTAAACTTGATGCACTGGCGGTAATAAACATCAAAAAACATAATGTAGCAATTGAGAAATAGTGTTTTCTGGTGATGCCCCAGGCTTTTTGCATCACATCATTAACGGCAAAAGTACTTTCTTTTAAATAATTGATCATGTTATTTGAATACCACACGTTTAAATAAATCCTGTATAAACCCTAAACCATAAGCAGTTAATTGGATAAATGAGGATACAATGCTCAAAAATGCAACTTTTAACGATTTATTTACAGACCATGAATAAAAAAATATCAACATAAAGTAAATCAATAAGAAGAAGTTACAAACATATGCCAATGGAGGATATATAAAGTTACACAAAATAGTGAAACCAAAGCCCAATGTAAAAAAGGCAGGAAAAAAATGAACGAGCTTTAACTCTTTTGGAAAATGTTTATATATATTAATCCTGGCCCTGCCAAAAAAATGCAGTTGTTTATAAAACTGGCTAAAGCTGGTGCGGCGCTTATGATAAACCTTTGCATCGGGAATCAAACCAATCTTAAAACCGTTCTCATGTATGCGGATACTGTATTCAATATCTTCGCCTAAACGCGTTAAAATAAACCCGCCTACTTTTTCCCAGGCCTGACGGGAAACGCCCATGTTAAAACTGCGGGGATGGAACTGCCCTACATGCTGTTTGTTTCCACGGATGCCGCCTGTGGTGAAAGGCGATGTCATGGCGTAACTGATTGCTTTCTGTACAGGTGTAAAACTGTCATGCGCTGCATCAGGACCACCATAGGCGTCTAAATGATGTTCGTACAGATAATTTTTAACAATCTCTAAGTAATTGGCCGGAACCAGAATGTCAGAGTCGAAAATAACAAAGTAATCGCCTTTAGCTCTTTCAAAGCCAAAATTACGGGCAAAACCCTGTCCCGCATTCTCCTTGAAATAGTATTTAACATCCAGTCGATCTGCATAAGAAGCAACGATTTCCTTCGCATCGTTTTTAGAGCCATCCTCAATAACCAAAACCTCAAACTGTAAATAAGTCTGTTTAGTTAAAGTGTATAAAAGTTCGTCAATTTCCTGCGGACGATTGTAAAGGGGGATGATAATGGAGAAAAACATTTTTTGGAGGTTGAAGCTTGAGGGTTTAAAGGTTGAGGGTTTGAGCGGATAAAACCTTCCGCCTTCTAACCTTCTACCTTAATTCCTTTTCTATCAAATACTGGTTTCTTTCTGGTGCGTTACGGGTTACCAGTTCGGCCACAAAACCTGTCAAGAACATTTGCGAGCCTACAATAATAGCAACCAACGCAATATAAAATAACGGTTGGTCAGTAATTTCTCTTTTGTAAGGAATATGTGCGGCAAGGTGATAGAGTTTTTCACCGATCATCCATAGTGCCATAAAAGTACCAATAAGAAAACTTAAAACTCCCAACGACCCAAAAAAGTGCATTGGGCGCTTGCCGAATTTACCCACAAAGAAAATAGAAAGTAAATCTAAAAAGCCATTGATAAACCTGCTGAAACCAAATTTGGTTGTGCCATATTTACGTGCACGGTGTTCTACCACCTGCTCAGCTATTTTACCAAAGCCGGCCCATTTGGCAATAACGGGGATATAACGGTGCATTTCACCATAAACTTCGATGGTTTTGATTACATCACTCCGATAAGCCTTTAAGCCACAGTTAAAATCGTTTAGTTCGATACCGCTCATTTTACGGGTAGCCGCGTTAAAGAGTTTCGTGGGAATGGTTTTCGTAATCGGATCGTAGCGTTTCTTTTTCCAGCCTGAAATCAGGTCCAGTTTCTCTTCTTTAATACGTCGGTACAACTCCGGTATTTCGTCCGGACTATCCTGCAGGTCTGCATCCATGGTAATCACCACATCACCCTGCGTAGCTTCGAAACCGACATTTAAAGCGGCAGATTTACCGTAATTACGCCTAAATTTAATGCCTTTTATGGCAGGGTTTTGAAGTCTCAAATCTTCAATTACAGCCCAGGATCTATCGGTGCTACCATCATCAACAAGTATAATTTCATAGCTGAAATTATTGGTTATCATCACTTTATCAATCCAGGCCGTTAATTCCGGCAAGGATTCATCTTCATTAAACAAGGGTACTACAATTGATATATCCATTTTTAAGCATAAACCTCACAGGTTTAATTCGTTTTGTATGTTGTTTTCAACAGTCTCATTGAGGGCTACGCCGTTTAGAAACCTGCAAGGTTTGTTAAATTAAAACGTGCAAATTTCATCAAATTAAATGATAAAACCTGCACGTTGAAAATTTTTGATTTGATTATAATTTGATGTCTTTAGCTTTTACTTTTATAATTTTTCCCTGATCGGAAAAAACCAAAACACCATCGTTTTTCGCTTTATATGCGACAAGTTTTTTGAATGCTAAATTGAGGCCCAGACGTATTTTATCCCGCAATTCAACATTGTTCTTATTTTCCATTAGGTAAAAAATTAAATTTCAACCAAGTCTTTTTTTCAAAGATAGTGATTTCATCCGTCAAATTCCCTTCTGCTATGAATTGTAATTCCCTATCTGAACTATTGATTATTAACCAGTAATCAGCAACATTGGCAAACTGCTGTAAATTTTGTATTCCTTTATTATACCTTCTTCTGATTACATCTTCAGGGATATCGTGTCCACCTTCAGACACTCTCATTTTAACCCTTTCAATAGCAAGTTCTACATCATTTAGCCAAAAAAATAAAAGCGTTACCTGATAACCTAAAGCCTTTGCTTTTTTAATTGTATTCAAGTAAGATTTAGTAGTGAGCGTAGTTTCAATAGCAAAATCTACCTCTTGCAATAGCAGCTCATCAATCCGGTTCAGCATAATTTTTCCTGCCTGAATGGCTACGCTTTCAGGCTTAAACGGAGATATTCCACGGGCGATTTCATCGGCATTCACAAATTCCCTACAATCAAGAATTTCAGGGAGGACAGTAAATGATGCCGTTGTTTTACCAGCTCCATTACAACCCGAAATAATATATAAATGATGCATTACCAGTAGCTAGTTAAACTAAAAAGTGCAGATTTCATCAAAATAATGATAAAACCTGCACTTTCAAAATTTTAGAGAAGAAATTAGTCTTCTTTTGGAAACGAGTTAAAGGTAACTGGTTCTTTTCTTTTCAAAATAGCGGCAAGTATGAGCGAAAGCACACCATACAAGGCAAGTGAAACGCCAAAACTGGTAAATATATTTTTAAAGGTAGGCTCGAGTTTTTCCTGCATATTGCCCGCTTTGGCCATCGCTTCATCAATTTGTTCACTGGCCATTCCAAATTTTTCCATCATCGCTCTTTGCGCAGTTTCAATCGCATCTGCAGCCTTCGCCGGAAGATCTGGATCAATAAATTTCATGAGTACTACGTTGTAAAGTGTAGCCGTTAATGCCAAAATTAACGAAACAATCAAAAAAGCTTTGAAAGCTTCTCCAAATGTCCAAAAACCACCAATTTCTTTACGAATGTTAATCCCCACTACTACCAATAAGACGATAAATAAAACAAATATTAATATTTGCGCCATAAAACTGGTGTAAATTAAAACGGGATCGATAAAATGCAGGGTTAATGATAACACGATTGAAACCGCAGCCAACATTAATCCATTTTTTAAAGCTAATTTGGAAATAAGAGCACTCTTGTCCATTTTTTTTAATTTTTTAGTTATTGATTGTTGTGATCAATGTATAAGATGCAGCGTCGAAAGCTTTGTTACGGCTAAACTGAATTAATTCTTTTTCAGTTTCCTTACTGCCTTCAACATCCAGGAAGAAAACCATAAAAGGAACGAACAATTCCTGCATTTCTTCGCTGATATTTAATTTTGCAGCCGTTTTACAGATTTCTTCTACACTGCTTTCGGCCAGTTGCTGGTTGCTGATCAGCTCTTCGTAAATCTCAAACTCATCCTGAAATTCATCGTCTTCTACCAACAAAAATTCTTTCAGGAAATCACCCAGTTCAGGATCCAAATCTTCATCCTTGCACTCTTTAATATATAACAAGAGATTTAAAAGTTCGGTTCCCCTGTCAATGGTTTCCTCTTCAATATTGGCCCATTCATCGCTTTCCAAATAATCATCTTCCAGTTTTTGCACGTCGCTGCTGAAGAAATTTACCATCAGTAAATCGAAAAATACTTCTCTCAGCTCTTCAAATTTTGGATGCGAATCAAAAACAGCATCAAAAGCGGTAGCCTTATCTAAAAAGTTAACATCCAGTTCAAAAGCAGACAATAATTCTGTTTCAAAACCTTCAACATTGATTGCCGAAATCTCAGCATATTTATTAATTGAAGCACTTAATGCTTTTTTTACTCTATTATCCATGATTAAGATTTTAGGATGATAAGATTGTATGACCTGAACAACAAAATTATCATTTCTTGCTTCAGTCTAAGTCCTTATAACCTGTTAATTTATCAATAATTTTTATACTATATCATTTGAGATCATTAAAAACCTTTTGTCCTCAACTTTCTAACCTTTAACCTTAACTCTCCCAGTATTGATCATTGTTACAAACCAGCTTTACTTTACCGGTAAGCTCGCTACCCAACAGCGGACTATTTGCCGATTTGGAATAATTACTGGCTGCATTATATAGCCATTTTTCGCTTGCATTGAAAACCGCGAAGTTAGCTGATGCCCCTTCTTCAATTACCGGAACTGTTAAATTTAACAATTTTCGCGGATTAATGGCTAATTTTTCGGCAATTAAAGCAATATCCAATCCAGCTTTTAACAACAACGGCAACACCGTTTGTAGGGCCACAATGCCGTAATGGGCAATTTCGAACTCTACATTTTTAAATTCTATTTCCTCCGGGCGGTGCTGGGAAGTAATTGCATCAACGGTTCCGTCTTTTAAACCTGCAATTAATGCCTTTACATCAGCTTTTCCACGCAAGGGTGGTTTAACCTTATAATTGCTATCAAAATCGGTTAAAAGTTCTTCTGTAAATACGAGGTGATGTGCCGTTACATCGCATGAAACCTGAACACCATCTTTTTTTGCCTTA
This sequence comes from Pedobacter suwonensis, assembly GCF_900111825.1. GTDB lineage: Bacteria > Bacteroidota > Bacteroidia > Sphingobacteriales > Sphingobacteriaceae > Pedobacter > Pedobacter suwonensis. The sequence goes on along the minus strand of NZ_FOJM01000005.1, from coordinate 74,436 downwards.
CGGATTAAAGCAACTGCACCTGCGGTTGAAATATTACTGATATGGATTTTGGTCTCGTTATAGCCTGCTAAAAAAATATCGCGTGCAATGTGCATTTCCTCGGCCAATGCAGGCAAACCTTTCATCCCCAGAAGCACTGAATTTTTACTTTCGTTAATCTGCGATTTACCTGCAATTGATTTATTTTCGGGATAAACCATTAACAATGCATCAAAACCTTTGGCATATTGTAAGGCTCTGCTCATAAAGCCGTCGTCTTGCAGGGCTTTATCGCCATCAGAGAAGGCTACAGCACCCGCCTGTTGCATATCGAAAAGTTCAGCTAATTCTTTTGCCTCCCGGTTTTGGCTGATGGCCCCCACAGGAAGAACGTCAACCAGATTATTTTTGGCCTTATTAACGATATATTCGACCTGAGATTTCGACTGTACAACCGGATTGGTTTGCGGTAACAAGGCCAATCCTGTAAATCCACCGGCTTTCGCCGTTTGTGTTAACGTATCAAGATCTTCCTTCGTTTCAAAACCCGGATCTCCTGCGGCACAATTTAAATCGAAAAACCCTGGTGTTAAAAAAGCACCCTGAGCATCAAAAACGGTTTCATTTTTATCGGCAGATAATTTACCTATGTTCGTGATCTTACCATTTTCTACTCTTACATCGCATTGTTGACTATTGAATTTACTTTGCGGATCGGCAATGGTTACATTTTTAACCAGGAGATTCATATTGTTTTCTTTGTGTTATTAAAAAATCGGATGAGCAAAATTTCTGATGCAATAAAAATCAGCGACAAAATTAGACAAAGTTTCCATAAAGTTTGTCCGATTTTATTGCCACCGGCAATTAATTTAACAGCATCCTTATCGGTATCGAATATTTTCAGGTTACTTTTACCGGCTAATTGCTCCAATTCTGTTTTGCTTAGGTAATGTAAATCAGATTCGGTCCGGCCATTGTTAAAACTATAAACAGCAAGCAGCGAATCAGCAAGTTTCAAGTTATAAAAGCCTGCATTTTTAACCTGATCGGCGATATAGATCAATGTTTTTCCATCTACCTGTCGTATCTCAGGTATGGCTTCAAAATGATCGGCCGTAATTTTTAAACTCTGGTTTTTGCCTATCGCAATTTTTTTACTGGCTAATGTATTATCATTACCAATATGATAATAGAGTGGTATTTCATTCCCCCCACTTAGGGCTAAGCGATAAATTAACGGTACAAAAACCGGATGACGTGCCAGATTTCCGTCATTGGCATTCAAACCGGTGGCCGACAAATAAATCTGCCCATTCCCTAACCCATATTTAGCAAAAAAAATTCTTCTACCCGCCAATGACATGATATCTTCTTTATTGGATGTGTTTTTCTCCACAAAAGAATAATAACGCGAAACCGTTGGTAGATCCAGATTTTTAGGAATTTCTTCAAAAACAGTCTTGAAAATTGGATTTTGAAGATCAATCTGATCAACTCTACTTGGGGTAGTATTTAGCCCCTGAATGGTGGGAAGCGACAATCCACTTAAAAATGAATTATAAGTTTGGATATCGGCATCCAGATCTGGAAAAAGCACAACTGTACCCCCTGCTTTGAGATAGGTTCTTAGCTGTTGTGCCAGTCCGCTGGAAGGATTTTTCAATCCATTCAATACAATTAAGCCATAATTGGTAAAATTGCTATAGTTGATGTTGCTTTCTACATTTTCAGCTAATTTGTAGTATCCGTCAGCTGCAAATAAGGCTTTGATATAATTACCCGCATCAGGCCCGTTAATACTTAAAACCGGAAAACTTCTATCCACTTTAAAGCTGAATGAAAGGGTATCATCAAAGGTTACAGGAAAATCTTTAATACTCACTACACCTTTTTGCCACCCGGCATTAAGTCCAGAGAAATTCAGGGTATCTTTCACTGTTTTACCCGCAGGAATGGTTACAGAACCCAATCCTTTTTGCTGGTTGTTAATGCTTAGTTTTAAGGGAATATTTTTTGCATCTTCTTCCGAATAATTTTTTAGCTGTACTACTAAACGTTCATTTGCACCTGGCTGATGATTTGGTGAAAGTGTCCAAACGCTATCTACCGCAACATTGGCTAAGGTATTGGCATTCAATTTTAAAAATGAATATTGAATATCCGTTTTGGTTTCGAGTTTTTTGGTGAATAGGATATTTTTTTGAAAATCGGAGATTAAGAAGCTGTATTTATTTTCAGCGCCTGATAAAACATTTTCCTGACGGTTTAAAATCTGCTGGAGATTGCGGCTCGCTGCCGAGATTTTCACCTCATCCAGTGCTTTTAAAAATGATTCTTCATTTAACAAACGCTGGTGTTTCCCTTCGAAATCGTTTGTTAATAACTGAAACCGGTCGTTCACTCCGAAACCTTTAACCAGTTCTTTTGCCCTACGTTTTGCCTCGTCCAATAAACTGCCGTCTTTATTAACGGCTTCCATACTGTAAGAGTTATCGATGTAAATACTAACTATATTGTTTAATGCCGTAGCTTTTTGGTTGTGAGCAGGAATGTAAGGCTGGGAAAATGCGAGCACTAAAAAGATGATCGCTAAAATCCGCGATGCAAGAATAAGCAGGTTTTTAAGTTTTTCTCTTGATGAATTTTGCTGCTCTACTTCTTTTAAAAGCTGAACATTAGAGAAATAAACCTTTTTAAATTTCCTGAAATTGAATAAATGAATGATAACCGGAATGGCAACCGATAGTAGTGCAAAAAGAAAGCCCGGATAAAGGAAATTCATTAAAAACCAAAGATAGAAAAAATATGGAATTGGGGATAATATTCCTCCTTAATTATTAAGTTGCGTCATCTCGACTGGAGCACCGCGGAATGGAGAGATCTAGCGAGATAGATTTAGCTTCGCTGAGCACTTCGTGGTTCTCGACTGCGTTGCACTCCGCTCTAAAGGACGGCACTTACGAGAGTTTATGGGATAAACTATCCCTTAAGATGAAGTTTGGTGGAATAAAAATATTCTCAACTTTTCAACCTAATAACTAAACCCGGGAAATTCGATATTTACAATTTTCCATTGGCCATTGCTTAATGCAAAATACAATTTAAAAGGTCCGCTTATAATTTTAGATTGTTTTTGAATCACATCCCGGTAACCTGCAACGCCCTCCACAAAGCCCATGCCTTTAACCTCATCAAATAATTCGAAATTAACATCAATAATATCATAACGCCCCCCAACATATCCGTCTGATTGTCCGAAAATACCTTTCAAACGCCCAATGATCACATCTTTGCCAATAATTTTATTTCCAGGCAGGATAAAAAAATCGTTCAGTTCCATTGTAATCGCCTTTGATTGTTTAAACCATGCGTTCATAAACCTGATGGCACTATTTACGATATCAGCCTGATGGTTAAAAATAGGTGTTTCCTGCATTTCTTTGATGTCTTTCATTGAATGAGGTGTAGCTAACAACTAATATTTCATGCTGAGCCTGTCGAAACCCTTTATTATTGCCCTTCGACAGGCTCAGCGTGAAAGTTTTATAGTATTGATACAGCCTCAAAAACTTTGCGAAGTTAACTATTCTTTAGCCTTTCTCTAATTTCGGCAAGAGAATAATCAATTAACAGTTTGCCATCTCTGAAAACTTCTTTTAATTCACCCTGCGCTTCTTCTTCCCAGGTACACTGATCTTTTAGTTCATACTCTCCCCGGGCATTTTTAAAAATCTGTAATAAACCTTTTGCTGATTTTTTGGTACCATCATCGGTAATGGGATCTTTAAATATTTCACGACCAACACCATCTACTTCGCCATAGGTGGCTTTCATAGCGAAACCAAAAGTATCGCGTGTATTATATTGGTAAGTAAAAGATCCGATGCCAAACACTACATTGGTAGATGCAAAACCTTTGGCTTTTAAACGCTCACAGATCTGTGTAGCCCGCTCAGTGGTAATGCTATCGCCATAAATGGCACCAATTTGAGGCACGAGTTCTTTAAAGCCCTTATCGTTAGTTTTTCCGCCAAAAACATCCCAAAGCAGTTCGATTACACCTTTTTTTTCATTTTCATTTTTGCCGTCGGGATTTCCACAGATAATATCAACAGGATCACCAGAATCAGGCCTGATAACCACCTTACCAGGTCGGGCAACAATATCATCTTTCAATACAGGCAGGTATTCTGTTAACACTTTCCACAAATCCCAGGTATCAGAAACGATGGAAACTATTCCTTTTGGATAAACTTCTAAAATCAACCTTTTAAAAGTTTCGAGTTCTCCGGTATTCGTACCCATACACATTACCGAATGTTCTGTAGCCGCTACAGAGCCGCCGATCAATTCCTGATCCGAATCTGCTTTATAATACTCTTCCAAAAAATCGATCGCCGGAATGGTATCTGTACCTGTAAAACTTAGCAAGTGACCAGCTGCTGAGGTTACTGCCGCTTCTATCCCACCCATACCGCGCATAGAAAAATCGTGACCTTGCCAATCTACAAATTCAGGAACGGATGAAGTTTCTGTTGCATATTGATCTAAAATGCTACGGTATTGTTTGGCAATGGTGGCCGAATTGCATGGTAACCATACCACAGCCGATAGTAAAGTTTCAAAATAATTGGTCAGCCAGAAGAATTCAGGTTTGGTATTGTACATCGTAAACATCGGTACGCGCAAAGGTACTTCAGCCCCTTCCGGAAGTGATTTAAAAACCATAGGAATATAACCCAGATCGTGCAAATCGGCAATGTGCTGCGTGCCTACCAGGTTTTCGCCAAGGTAATTATTGATTCTACGGGCATATTTTTTCAAAATTTCATCTTTCGGTTGTTTAAAGAAATTTCGGTCAAAATCTTCGATAATGTATTTTTTAATAAAATATTGCAAGCCAAAAAGTACAACATGATTTACGTTTTCGAGCCTGCTTTTTCTAGGTGTCCAGTTAGAATAAACCAATGTGGTATTTTCAGGGTACTGTCTTCGGTGGTCAACTTTATAACCATCTGTTAATAATAATGGATTCATGGTTTGATGTATTTTGATCTTATTTATTTCTTCCTTTTTCGTTTGGATACAGGCTTTGTAGTGTATCACTTTGCCAAAATTGTTTAGTTTCGATATCTAAACAGCTTAATTTTCCGGTAAATGCTGCACCGGTATCAATATTCCAAACGCTACAGCCCTGCATGGGCAAATTTGTGTTATAATAAAGCGTTGGCGTATGGCCAATGTAGATTTCGTGATACAACAATAAACGTTTCGGATAAATTGCTGCATCTTTTTTAATCCGGTTATCCATGGCCAGGGCCATTTCCCAAAGCGTTCTGTCCCACGAATAATTTGATGAGTAGCGCTCTTTTTCTGGTCCGTGCATGGAAGAAAAACCTGCATGGATAAAAAGGTTGTTCTGCCCATCTACATGATAATCTTTCATTCGCTTAAAGAAATTTAAGTGTTCTTTCTTCGCGCCATCAGATAAATTACGATAACTATCCATGGTTAATTTACCTCCATGCACAAACCAAACCTCATCTACAATGCCTTTCTCGAGCCAGTCTATACACCAGGCATCATGGTTGCCTTTGATAAAGATGCATTGATGACTTTCGTCCAGGCGGATCAAATGATCAATTACCTGTGCAGATTCACTCCAGCCATCCACATAGTCTCCCAGAAAGATGAGCTTATCTTCTTTTGAAACGCCTGCACGTTCGAATAACTGGATCAGGCCTTTTAATCCGCCATGAATATCCCCTATTACCAATGTCCTGCCCATGTTAAAATGTGATATATTCAGCAGGTACAACAGCTGTAAGCCATACGTTGTTGGCTGATAAATAAAATTTATATCCTGCTTTGTTCATTGCTTTACTGTTAATAATGAGGATAATCGGCCTTCCTCTCCTGCCTCCTACTTTAATGGCGGTTTCTTTATCGGCACTTAAATGCACGTGCTGTCTGCTCATTTTCTGCAATCCCTGCGCTTTAATATCAGGCAGGAATTTTTCAACTGTGCCATGATATAGGTATGATGGCGGTTCCCCCTCATCAAGGTCCAGCTCTATTGAAATGGAATGCCCTTGATTTGCCCTTATTTTGGTTTTATCTGCGTTAAATGCAAACCTTTTTTTATCGTTATGCTCAACAACATATTCAAGCAGTTCAAAATCTAATTTTAAATCATAAAGGTCAAATCTGGCAATCAGTTCATCCACCTCAGCCCAGCCATTTTCATCCAGCTTGAGCTTTATGGTTTCTGGTGAATGCCTCAAAATGTAACTTAACGACTTACTGATGCCTTTTGTTATCTTATTATCCATAACTATTAAGTTATTACCTCCCTAATCTTTGTAGGTATAAATCGTAATTCTTATCATCGAAACAAACGAAGATTACCTTTTCTATTTTTTCTTTTTGAGCAAAATTATTTACCGTTCTAATGGCAATTTCTGCTGCTTTATCTTTCGGGAAATGATAAATCCCGGTGCTGATGTTCGGAAAAGCGATAACCTTTATGTCATTTTCTACTGCAAGCATCAAACTGTTTCGGTAACATGCTGCAAGCAGTTCATTATTTCTTTCACTTTCACCATTCCAAACTGGCCCAACGGTATGGATCACGTATTTTGCAGGTAAATTACCTGCAGTTGTAATTACCGCATTGCCAGTGTCGCACTTCCCTTGTTTATTTCTGATGGCCATACATGCATCTAAAATCGCTTTGCCGCCTTTTCTGTGGATAGCGCCATCAACTCCACCACCACCTAATAACGAACTGTTCGCTGCATTAACAATGGCATCGGCTTCGATTGTTGTTATATCCGCTTTGATTAATTCGATGATCATCGCCTTTTACTTAAAATTCTTCACTTACGTTCTTCAATACAGTATTCATTTTTTCGCAAAGTTTTTCAATTTCAGCTTTCTTTGCAATGGAGTCGATCCAATTTTTAGGGATAGATTTAAAACCATAGATTAAACCGGCTAGGCCACCGGTAATTGCGCCCGTTGTATCGGTATCTTCGCCCAAGTTAACCGCTTTTAGAACAGCATCTTCATAAGATCCGGTTGTTAGGATAGACCACAAACCAGCTTCCAGGCTATGCAAAACATACCCTGAAGAATAAATATCATTTTCACCAACAGTTGAAATATCATCTATTAAAACCCTCTTAAACAAATCAATTTCCTTTTGTTCAAAATCATGATCCGCAATAAAATCTTTAAGCTTGAGCTGCATATTGGTGTAAGCTTCTCGTTTTTCAATTCCTTTTAATAGCTCCAAACCATAAACGATGTAGATAAAGCAGGCAAAAACGGAACGAAAATGCGCATGGGTGATAGATGAAACTTCTTTTACGCATTTAAAAACCATCTTCAGGTCTTTTTCATCATGCAGATAAAACGATAAGGGTAAAATCCGCATTAATGATCCATTTCCATTATCTGTTTCAGTTGCTCCGCCACATAAAACAGGATCGGCCCCATGTTTTATCATATTAATTGCCGCTGTTGTAGCAATTCCGATATCAAAAACTTTTCCATGAGGCGTCCAGATTTCAGCATTATACCATTGGAGAAATTTTTGTGAGATATCATCCAAATTATAACCACCGCAAAGACTTTCGGCAAGGCAAAGCGCAAGCGAGCTATCGTCGCTCCAGGTGCCTGCGGGCTGATGATGCGTACCGAAGCCCATCATATCAACAACTGGGTTTCGTTTTAAATATGCCCTGGTTTTAAATTCCACAGGAACGCCTAAAGCATCGCCAATTACCAGTCCGAACATTGCGCTATGAATAATCATGTCTTTCATCTTTTTCGCTTTATTTACTTTCTACCAAATTTTTAAGCTTTGCCATTACAGCAGCACTAAGTTTATCGAAGGTATCGTACTGATCGATTCCTTTGCGCTTACAAACGATATCGATATTACCCTTTCTCCAAAACCCTTCCTCACAGCAAACCATCAGCTTTCCCGAGTCGGCAAACAGACCTAACTCCATCATCGAAATGGGTGATTTGGAATTTGCTTTAAGGAATAACAAAATCACATCAGCACTTTCCATCGCATCCAGTTCCCAGTTTACCTGCCCGCTGAACCATATATTTTCGATCGACTGTGTCCAGCTGTGATCCCAGAATTTTCTTCGTGGATTGAAAACGACTACATCATCTAAGGCTTCTTCCATCTCTGCCTGATGAATAAATTCTTGTTGCCAATCAACCGAATGTCCCATATCAATGGTTCCGGCAAGAAATACCGACACATCATACGGCGAAATAATCTCTGGAGGTAGTACCGTTCTCATATTATTCTATAAAATATCCATTAATTTTATCTGCGTTACGCCGGCATGATCAACATCTTTGACCGAATCTGTTGTAAAAATCTGCTCAAAGTATGGATCAAACACCTCAAAGCCTTTACTGAATATGCCATGACTGATCGCCAGATATAATTTTCCTGCGTTTTTAGCCTTTAGTGCCTCTGCCAAACCGATAAAGGTCCCACCACCATCACAGATATCGTCTACAATTAAACAATCTGCCCCGGCCAGATCTTCGCTATATACTTTAAAACCAGAAAGTTTTCCGGTTTTTACGTCGCGGCTTTTGGAGCATTCTACTACTTCTGTCCCGCCTAAAAATTCAGAAACTTTATAAATTTTCTTCAAAGCCCCTCCATCAGGGGAAATCAGCTTTACCTCATTCCCAATTTTCCCAATCACCTGTTTTATAAATTCATGATTAGAAATGGTCACACAGTTATTCAGCAATGCCGGAGTCACTTCGCTATGCGGATCGAAAATGGTAACACTTGCCAACGCCATTGCATTAATCAGATCAGCATAAACTTTTACCGATAAAGGCTCTCCGGGAACCATTACCCGATCTTGCCTCGCCGCCGGAAAATATGGAATGAAAAGATTAATTTCCTTTACGCCCATTCTTTTCAAGGCATCAACGGTAATGCAGATCAGACCTAAATCATTAAAGGAATTTATTCGATGTGTGATGGTAACAGGTTTGGTTACATCAAAATTATTTGAAATTTTTACATGTGGCTCCCCACCTGCAAATAAGAAAGATTTGTGCTCGATTAAGTTATTTTCGCCTAGCGGAGTAAAACTTGGATGAAGATTTAACATATATTTGCGTATTATTTACACAAATATAAAAATCATTATTAGAATACAAAAAATAATTTGTGTTTATTTTACGCAAACCTAATATCAAACTGAAAATTTTCTTTTAAAATCTGATTATATTTTGCTTTATCAAAAGTGAAAAGTTTTCCTGGACGTCCACTAGACCCTATTTTGACCACTTTATCGGTTTCCGTAACAATCCCAAAGCTTAATATTTTTTTTCTGAAATTTCTCCTGTCTATATCCCGCTCCAAAATAGAGCAATATAAATTTTCGAGGTCGGAGAACAGAAACTCCTGGTCCAGGAGGTCGAATCCGATAGGCTGATAAGTCAATTTACTTTTTAAACGTTGGTGAGCAAGTTTAATCATTTCATTATGATCATATCCCAATACTGGCAACTGCGCTACATCAAACCATTTGGCATCTTTGGCATCGGTATCAGCCTTGAGTACAAAATTCTTAGGATTTACCAAGGCAAAATAGGCTACAGAAATCACCCTGAAACGTTCGTCGCGCTTAACGTTGTCGCCGAATGTTGCTAATTGCTCCAGATAATTCACTGTTATCCCTGCTTCTTCCCTAAGCTCACGTTCCACTGCATTTATTAAAGGTTCGTCATTCAAAATAAATCCACCGGGCAATACCCACCGGTCGGCGAGTTTACCAAAGCGCTGTTGAACGGCCAACACATAGAGTGTTCCCTTTTCATAGCCGAATACAATGGCATCAACGGCAATTTTAATGTTTTGATCGATCATCCCTTAATTTGTGTAAAAACAACACAAAATTAATGCTTTTCAGGTAAAAGACCGAATGCTATACTTAATTTCTTACCTAAACTTCTTCATTGCCGCCCAAAGTTTATCGTCCATACCATAAACATCGGGACGGTATTCAATCTGATTATTCTGAGACCAGGCTGTAATATAAGTAATCAATAAAGGAACTGGTTTCTTTGGTCCGAACCAGGCAGGTTTTAATTGAAAAGCCTTGGTGGTATCTGCCTTTTGGGCCATACGTTTTTTATACCATTTTATATGCGTACTATCTACTGGTGGCAGATCAACCTCTGCCCTAAGTTTATCATAAGTGTATGGATCTTTCACCAAAAGTTCAGCAAATTCAAGTGGCTTTTCGATGCGTACACAACCATGACTGATGGCCCTGTTGGTTAAGTTAAATCCGTTCTTGTTATTGGTGTCGTGCAGGTAAATACTCGAGCTATTATCGAAGATAAATTTAAACTTTCCCAAGGCATTTCCACCACCAGATCCCTGCTTAAATTTAAAAGGTAATTTATCTCGTGAATACCTGCTCCAGTTGATGGTATCAGGTTCACCAATCAGCCGATCTTTATAGTAAACTTTGATGTTACTGTTCGATAAATAATAAGGGTCTTTTCTTGCCATCCAATAGATCTCACTCTGAGCAATACTTACCGGAATATTCCACACCGGATTGGCCTGAATAGAGTTGATTTTACTGAACAATAATGGTGTCTCATGATTCTTCGGTTTGTCATCTAAATTGCGTGATTTCGAAAAGGCTTTAAGCTTCTCTTCGTAACTATTTTCACGCTTGCCGCCCACACATACTTTCATCGTGATTAAGGTATCTTTTTTATCGAACCAGGTCAACCTAAAATCAGGAATATTTACCTGTACATAGTTGTCTCCTGTCTCCGGCATTTTCCAGCGGAAACGTTCCATATTCAACAATAAAATCCGCTTTTCACTTTGCGAATCTGTATTTAAATAAGCAGCTTGTAAAGCCTTATATTGAGCCGACTTTGGCTGAACGGATTTTAGGGTATCTATAAGGCTTTTGCCCTTTAAAAGATTAATCATACCCAAGCTATCCGGACGCTTCACTTTAATGTAATAACGCGAAAAAATGGTCCGCGGATTTACGACTCCATATTTTAGATAATTGTTATAATTTAGATAAGCATTTGCAGACAGAAGTTCCAGTTTAGCAATTATAGGATAACTTTCCTCTACCTTCTTAAACTTATTGGCCGTTAACACAGTCAATAAACCTTTAATTTCATCTCCCTTAAAGATTTTTGGATTAAAGCCATGTACCGTGCTTTGATCTAAATAACTCACCAGTGAGTCTAACTGGCCATTAATGTAAAATTGTGTAACCAGTTTAGGCTGAGTATTATTATTCTTATAAAACGCTTTTATGGCTTTGGGATTTACGAATTTACCTGAAAGACTGTCCATTGTTTTCACAAAAACACTATCGTAAGCTACAGTATCAAAATCTTTATAGATTTTATTCTTGAAATGTTCAGATAGCACTTGCCCAATCTCAGGCGGGCTTTTAAACCACCCACAAGCAGATATAAATAAAATAAATGGCAGAATAAGAAGGTGAAACTTTTTCAAAAGCGTAAAATTTTAATATAAATTAACGGTTAATGACAATAAAAACAGCATAATGGCAAATTAAGTGCCATTATTTTTTGTTTTCACAAATCAAACACTATATTTGCCAGCGCTTATCAGCTAACGTATTGATACTGGCAGAAATAATTTATGAACTTAACTTTGAACCATCACTTACATTTACACCATCGCCGATAGGCGATATGATATGTTTGTTTTGTACTTCAAAACTTTTTTCCGTAAAATAATTTCTTGTTCACTCTATATTCAATACTTTGAAAACACTTAAAATTGCTATCCAAAAATCGGGTAGGTTAAACGAAAAATCTGTAGAAATACTTAAAAATTGTGGTTTATCTTTCGAAAACTACAAAAGTTCACTCATCTCAACTGTTACCAATTTTCCTTTAGAAATTCTTTTCCTGCGCGATGATGATATTCCGGAATACGTACAGGACGGCATCGCCGATTTAGGTATAGTGGGCGAAAATGTGATTGTAGAAACCAAAGCCGAGGTAGACTATCTTCAAAAATTAGGTTTTGGAAAATGCACCTTAAAAATCGCCGTTCAGGCCACCAGCAACATCCAACAATTGGAAGAGTTAAACGGCAAGGCCATTGCAACTTCTTATCCGGTAATTCTCGAAAAATTTCTACAGGAAAAAGGAATACAATCTGATATCAGAACCATTTCAGGATCGGTAGAAATTGGTCCGGGTTTGGGATTAAGTGACGCCATTTTCGATATCGTTTCAACAGGTGGAACATTAAAAAGTAATGGCTTAAAACCTTTCGCTGATGTCATGCAATCTGAAGCTGTTTTAATCGGAAACAAATCTATCGCCGACAATCCGGAGGTAGCAGAATTATTGCAACGCATCCGCTCTGTACTTAGTGCAAAATCAAACAAATATGTAGTACTGAATGTATCGAAAGATAACCTTCAAAAAGTGGTTGATTTACTGCCCGGCGTAAAAAGTCCTACGGTAGTTCCACTCTTCGAACCTAACTGGGTAGCCGTACATTCGGTAATTGCAGAAGAAGATTTCTGGGATAAAATAAACAGTTTAAAAGCTGCCGGAGCCGAAGGTATTTTAGTGATGCCTATTGAGAAAATAATCAGATAAATTTTTAAAATTTCATATTAACTATTAGTTAATTTAAAAATATAAATCATTGAAAATCTATAATTATACAGATTTATCTAAATCAAAAATTGAAGAACTATGTTCCAGACAGATTGAGGATGATAAGTTGGTGGAAAGTCGTGTTGCCGACATTGTAAAATCAGTAAAAACAGATGGCGACAAAGCCCTTTTTGATTTTGCCAAAACCTTTGATAAGGTGGAACTGGAAAAACTTTTTCTAGATGGAGCGGAGTTAAAAGCTATTGCAGCAACTATCCCTGATGAAGCAAAAAAAGCGATTGATACGGCGTATGAAAACATTAAAAATTTTCACTTGTCTCAGTTAAAAAAAGAAGATAAAGTAGAGACCATGCCAGGCGTAGTTTGCTGGCGCGAAAGCAGGGCAATTGAAAAGGTCGGATTGTATATTCCGGGGGGAACTGCAGTATTACCAAGCACTTTTTTAATGCTGGCAACACCAGCGCTTATTGCAGGCTGTAAAGAAATCATCGTATGCTCTCCACCGCAAAGTGATGGTAAAACAAATTGTTACCTGGCTTACTGCGCAGTGTTATTGGGTATCGAAAAATTATTTCTGATTGGAGGCGCACAGGCTGTAGCAGCTATGGCTTTTGGAACGGAAAGTGTGCCACAGGTATATAAGATCTTCGGCCCCGGCAATCGCTACGTAACCACAGCGAAAACCATGGTTCAAAATAAGGTGGCTATTGACATGCCTGCCGGACCATCGGAGGTACTGGTCATTGCAGATGAGACTGCCAATCCGTCATTTATTGCTGCAGACCTACTTGCACAGGCAGAACATGGAACTGATAGCCAGGCTATTTTGGTATCTACCTCTAATCAAATCATAGCTGAAACATTAAAAGAAATTGAAAGTCAGCTTACTATTCTTCCTAGAAAAGAGATAGCAGCCAAGGCCATTGCTAATTCTTATGCTGTTTTAACTAAAAACCTGGATGAAGCGATGTTATTTTCAAATGAATATGCACCAGAGCACTTAATATTGGCCACGGAAAACTTTGAAAGTATTATCCCCCTGATTGTAAATGCAGGATCTGTTTTTTTAGGCAATCTTACACCAGAAAGTGTGGGCGATTATGCTTCGGGAACCAACCATACCTTACCCACCAGTGGCTTTGCAAAGGCTTATTCAGGCGTATCAACAGATGCGTTTTTGAAAAAAATCACTTTCCAGCACTTATCTCAGGAAGGCTTGAACAATATTGGCAAAACAGTAGAGATCCTTGCAGCAGCAGAGGGTCTAGAAGCGCATAAAAATGCTGTGAGTATACGAATTAAAAATTAGATAAACATCTTCGCAATACGTCATGCTGAATTTATTTCAGCATCTATAACAGTAAAAGACCCTGAAATAAATTCAGGGTGACGAATAAAAATATAATAATGGACATTAACGATTTAGTAAGAGAAAACATAAAAAACCTTCGCCCCTACTCTACCGCAAGGGACGAATTTAAAGGTCAGGCATCTGTTTTTTTAGATGCAAACGAGAACAGTTATGGCTCACCGCTGCCCGCCAATTATAACCGCTATCCAGATCCTTTACAGCTGGACCTGAAAGATGCCATCAGTAAAATAAAGGGCGTGCCAATTGAGAATACTTTTTTAGGAAACGGTAGTGACGAAGCAATAGATTTGTTATTTCGCGCTTTCTGTAATCCCGGAAAAGACAATGTAATTGTGCTGCCTCCAACTTACGGAATGTACGAAGTTTCGGCCAACATAAATGATGTAGAAATACGCAAAGTAAGCCTGCTTCCGGACTTCCAGTTAGACATGGAAAAGATCGCAGAAACGATCGATAAAAACACGAAAATAATTTTCATTTGCTCGCCAAATAATCCAACCGGAAATTCGATAAACCGGGAAGATATTGAAACCATTTTAGCCAACTTTAACGGCATCGTTGTAGTGGATGAAGCGTACATTAATTATGCCCGTCAGAAGACCTTTATTCAGGAGTTAACTGAGTACGCAAACCTTGTGGTTTTGCAAACTTTTTCGAAGGCCTGGGGACTCGCTGCGTTACGTTTAGGCATGGCCTTTTCTTCCACAAAAGTGATTGATGTTTTGAACAAAATTAAGCCACCTTATAACATCAACCAGGCCACCCAGGATTTAGCATTTGAAGCCTTAAAAAACATTGCACAAGTAAACGAATGGATTAAAGAATCTGTTGCAGAAAGAGATCGTTTAAGCAAGGCATTAAGTGCAATAAATATTGTAAAAAAAGTATATCCTTCTGATGCAAATTTTATTCTCACAGAAGTTACAGATGCGCTAAAAATTTATGATACTTTAGTAGAGCAAGGCATCATCGTACGCGACCGTTCTAAAGTAACTTTATGCGAAGGTTGTTTAAGGATCACTGTGGGTACAAAAGAAGAAAACGACAAACTATTAACTGTTCTAGAAAATTTCTAAAATGAAAAAGGTATTATTTATAGATAGGGATGGCACTTTAAATATCGAGCCAGATGATGAACAGGTAGATAGTTTTGCAAAGCTTAAGTTTTATCCACGTTCGTTATATTATTTATCGAAAATTGCAGCCGAACTGGATTACGAACTCGTAATGGTTACCAACCAGGATGGCTTGGGTACACTTTCAAATCCGGAAGAAAATTTCTGGCCGATCCATAATTTCATGCTGGAGACTTTTGAAGGTGAAGGCGTACATTTTAGCGAGATTGTAATTGATAGAACTTTCGCAAAAGACAATGCTCCTACCCGTAAACCAGGCACGGCTTTATTGACAAAATATTTTAGCGAAGATTACGACCTGAAAAACTCTTTCGTTATCGGCGACCGTTTGAATGATGTAGTTTTGGCCAAAAATTTAGGTGCAAAAGCCATTTTTCTTCGCCAGAATGATGCATTAGGCTCTACAGAAGCGCTGGATAAGCATGAAACACTCTTAGATGTTATCATTTTGGAAACCAAAAAATGGGAAGATATCTATAACCTGCTTAAAGCAGGGAGCAGGAAAATCCATCATGAGCGCAAAACCAATGAAACCGACATCACCATCAAGCTTGATCTGGACGGAACCGGGAAAGCCAAAATCGAGACCGGTTTAAACTTTTTCGATCACATGCTTGATCAGATCGCCAGACACGGCAGTGTTGATTTAGAAGTAATGGCTAAAGGTGATTTACATATTGATGAACACCACACGATAGAAGATGCCGGTATTGCACTGGGAGAAGCCTTTGCTAAAGGACTGGGGAATAAACTCGGCATTGAGAGGTATGGTTTTTGCTTACCAATGGACGATTGCCTGGCACAGGTAGCCATTGATTTTGGTGGAAGAAACTGGATCGTTTGGGATGCTGAATTTAAACGCGAAAAAGTGGGTGATATGCCAACAGAGATGTTTTATCATTTCTTTAAGTCGTTTAGTGACGCTGCAAAATGCAATCTAAATATAAAAGCGGAAGGTGATAACGAGCACCATAAAATTGAAGCCATTTTTAAAGCATTTGCAAAAGCCATTAAAATGGCTATAAAACGTGATGCAGAGAAAATGGTATTGCCGAGTACCAAAGGAATGTTGTAAGAGAAGTGGAAGGCTGAAAGGTTTAAGGCGGAGGGTAACGCCCATCCGCTGTTAAATAAACCCGATAGAGCGGAATAGCCCGCAGCGTAGCGAGGACTATAAGCGATAACGGGACTACAGGCGCGATGAAAAACTGACTTTCATTTTCAAACCTATAAAAAAAGAATGTTAATTATTAAATTATGGTTGGAATTATAAACTATGGAGCAGGCAATATTTTCTCTCTTACCGCAGCTTTAGACCGCTTAAGTGTGACCTACGGCATGGTAAATAGAGAAAATGACCTCGAAAAATACAGCCACATCATCATCCCGGGTGTTGGCCATGCGGCTGCGGCCATGGAAAAATTAAAGGGTACCGGCCTGGTTGAAGCCATAAAAAAGCTAACCAAACCTGTACTGGGCATCTGTGTGGGCATGCAGCTTATTACCGAACATTCTGAAGAGGGTGATGCCGCGCTTCTAAATATCGTTCCGGTTAAAACCAAAAAATTCGATAAGTCGCTGAACATCAAAATCCCACACATGGGCTGGAATGCCGTGACCCCAAAAAGCAATTCTTTATTTGAAGGTGTTGAAGATAATACACAATTTTACTTCGTGCATTCGTACTTTATTGAATATAACCCTACTTTTGATATCGCATCTGCTGATTATGGTTTAAAGTTTTCGGCAGCGGTACAAAAAGATAATTTTTACGGCGTTCAATTTCATCCCGAAAAATCGGGAAAAGCCGGCGAACTAATATTAAAAAATTTTTCAAACTTAAGCTTATAAAATGTACATAATACCTGCTATTGATATCTTGGATGGAAAAGTGGTCCGTCTGCGTGAAGGAGATTACAACCAGAAAACGGAATATGATGTTTCCATTCCCGAAATGATAGAAAAATACCGCTCTAATGGTACAGATTTTATCCATATTATTGACTTAAACGGGGCTAAAGGTGATTTTAGCAATCAAAAAGCACTTTTTGAAATCATCAAAAAAACCGACATGAAGGTGCAGTATGGTGGTGGTATCAGAACAATTGAACAAGTGACTAACTTGCTTGATGCCGGGATCCATCGGGTAATTGTAGGTACACAAGCCATTACCAACCCTGATTTCTTGCCTCAGTTGAGCGAGGCTTTTGCTAAAAAAGACGATTATGCCAACCGCATTGTTATTGCAATTGACGTTTTAGACGAAGTGATTAAGTACTCGGGCTGGATGGAAAGCTCACCTATTAAGCTAATGGATTACGTAGATAAATGCCTTTCGCTGGGATTTTTCCGCTTCTTATGTACCGATATCAGTAAAGACGGGAAATTAGGTGGCGCAGCGATTGAATTATATCAAAAATTACTGGAACACTCACCAATGATCAAATTAATTGCTTCTGGTGGTGTAAGCTCAATGGAAGATATTTACGAACTGGCCAAATATCCAATTAGAAGTGTAGTAGTTGGAAAAGCCATTTACGAAGACAGGATTACTATTGAAGAAATTAAAGAGTGGAATTTGAAGGCGCTAAGTAGCATATAACCCCCCGCCCCCTAAAGGGGGAGCTAATCAGAATAATGGCGTATGAACTATAAAATAGATAGGGATGATTCAGACTTTTTTGAACTCAACGAGCCTAATATGTTTTATGGAGCATCACCCATAATTTTTGAAAATGCTAAGAAATTACGAATCAAGGTAACCGAGGCAGAAAGTTTATTATGGCAAGTAATTAGCAATAAACAATTAGGAGTTAAATTTAGAAGACAACACCCGATTTCATGTTTTATAGCTGACTTTTATTGTCATGAAGCAAAATTAATTATTGAATTAGATGGAAGTATACATGATCTACCAGAGGTTATGAATAACGACATTAATAGACAAAAGGTACTCGAAGCATTTGGAATAACGGTAATTAGATTTAAGAATACTGAACTATATAATAATTTAAACTCAGTTTTGGAAAAGATAAAAGATGCCATATCGGCAAATCAATTTGCTACTCCCCCTTCAGGGGGCGGGGGGCTTTCAAAAAGAATAATCCCCTGTTTAGACGTTAAAGACGGCCGTACGGTAAAAGGCGTAAACTTTGTTGATTTACGCGATGCAGGGGACCCGGTTGAACTGGCTGCGCAGTATGCGCAACAAGGGGCGGACGAATTGGTTTTCCTCGATATTACCGCAACACACGAGCGTCGCAAAACCATGATCGAAATGATTAAATCGGTGGCTAGGCAGCTAAACATCCCTTTTACCATTGGTGGTGGGATCACCGAAATCGCAGATGCTGATGCACTTTTAAATGCAGGTGCCGATAAAATCAGTATTAACTCTGCAGCCGTACGCAATCCTAAACTGATTGAAGAACTGGCCAAAGCCTTCGGTGTACAGTTTGTGGTTTTGGCCGTTGATACCAAACAGGTAGACGGCAAAAATATGGTTCATTTAAATGGAGGAAGGTTAATTACCGAACTGGAAACCGAAAAATGGATTAAACAGGCTGAAGATTTAGGCGCTGGTGAGATTTTATTAACCTCAATGGACCACGATGGCACCAAGGCTGGCTTTGATTGTGGATTATTAGGTAAAGTAAACCAAATGATTAATATTCCGATCATCGCTTCGGGCGGTGCCGGCAACATGGATCATTTTACTGAAGTATTCCAGAAAGCAAATGTTGATGCCGCATTGGCCGCTTCCGTATTTCATTATGGCGAAATCCTGATTCCTGATTTGAAACAAGAATTGAAAAGAAACCAAATTCCGGTAAGGATATAAATAAGTCCGGGGTCAGCAGTCCATGCCAATGAGTCTGCTTTTTCCGAAATAAAAAAATAAAATGATAATTGATATTAATTCCCTTGATTGGGATAAAACTGCAGGCTTACTACCTGTAATTATTCAGGATCACAAAACTTTAGAAGTTTTAATGTTGGGTTATATGAATGCAGAGGCTTTGGAAAAAACCCAGGCTGAGGGTAAAGTAACTTTCTTTTCACGTTCCAAAAACCGCCTTTGGACAAAAGGCGAAACCAGCAATAACTTCCTTTATGTGAAGGAGCTTTTTGTGGATTGCGATAATGATACCATCCTGATTAAGGCAGATCCTGTTGGCCCAACTTGTCATACCGGTAACCGCAGCTGCTTCAAAACAGATTTCAACCAGAATTTCATTTTCGAGCTCGAAAACATCATTAATGATCGTTATGAAAATCCGGTTGAAGGTTCTTACATCAACAAAATGCGCAACAAAGGTTTAAATAAAATTGCTCAAAAGGTTGGCGAAGAAGGTGTAGAAACGGTAATTGCCGCATTGGCAGAATCGGAAGAAGAACTTATCGGAGAAGCTTCAGATCTTGTTTTCCACCTCTTATTTTTATTGAAAGAAAAAGGACTGTCGATTCAAGACATCGCAAAAAATTTAGAGAAAAGGCATAAATAAGGTAGAAGGCAGGAAGGTTGAGGGTATGAATATCCATCGGCCTTCCAACCTTCCACCTCCACTCCTTCCAACCCTCTTCACATGCTCAAACACATCAAAACACTTCCTGGCCACCAAAACCCTGTTTATGCCCTTGCCCACTCGGATCAGGATGAATTATTTTTTAGTGCGGGTAACGACAAAGGCATTGTAGAATGGTCGTTAGCGGAAATGGCTTTTGTTAAGGTTAAAATGCCCGTACAAAGCTCCGTTTATTGTCTGCATTACCATAAAGATCAATTATTTGTTGGCGAAAGAAGTGGTGCTTTTAGTGTTTACGACCTGAAAGAACAAAAGGTAATTGTAAGGGTTAATGCACACATCAAACCTATTTTCGATATACAAACGGTAAAAAGTAAAAATGAGCTTTTAACCACTGGCGAAGATGGAACCGTAGCGGTTTGGTCGTTAAATGATTTTAAGGAAATTTACCGCTTTCAGACAGCTTACGACACTGTAAGAACCATTGCCTTGTCTCCTGACGAAACGGAAATTGCATTTGGCTGTAAAGATCAACTGATTAAAATTTATAATCTCCAAGATTATAGCCTGAAGCAAAATCTCGAAGGACATAAACTTCCGGTTACGTCTTTGGCCTATCACCCAACAGGTAAATACCTGATTTCAGGGAGCCGGGATGCACAATTAAAGATATGGGATATACCAAATTACGAGTTAAGGGAAACCGTACCGGCACATATGTTTACCATTTATGATATTGCTTTCCACCCTTCTCTACCCTATTTTGCAACATGCAGCCAAGATAAAAGCATTAAACTTTGGGATGCAGAGAATTTTAAACTCTACAAAATATTAAGCCTGGAAAAAGCGGGTATAGGCCATACCCATTCTATCAATAAAATTATTTGGAGCCATGATGGTAAACACCTCATTTCTACAGGTGATGACCGACAGATAATGGTTTGGGAGATGGAGTAGGTTTAACTAGCCACTTAACAACTGACTTATTCGCTCTAAAAATGTAGGTTGCTCAATAATGGCCAATCCTCCTAAAACATAACTATCCATCTTCATTTTTATAAAAATAACTCCATCTCTCACCAGCTTTACTTTTACATGTTTAGTTTCATAGCCAATATATCTTAAATCCAGGAAAATCTTATTCTTAAATTCCTTTCTATTCAGCTTAAACTCGAATTTTCCATTTCGATCTGTAACGGTTGTAATTTTCGAACCTGTAATCGTTACAGTTGCACCTATAATTGGAAGTTTCTCATCCCCATCAGTAACCATGCCTTGTACCGTAACAAATCCATCTTCAGAATTTCCTTCTAAAACATTATCTGTTAAAGATTTTTTATTATAGGTTTGAAAGGTTGGATACGAGGAAAAAATATTTGCATTACCAAATTTCGGAAAACTCAAAAAAGCAAATAAAGACGCTGCAATCAGGTTTGGCTTAAATCGGCAAATTGCAAAATTCGATTTCACGTGTATTAACCGGTCAAGCTGCTCCGGTTTTAACCTTCCACAGCTATTTCCCTGATTTTTGGTAAACCACTCCTGTAGGTCGCGATCAGAGAAATTGGTAAAATCAATAACTGATTTTTGACAGGAATCACAAAATTTACCATTTTCATGTGGTTGCATCACTTCCCATTGTTCTTGGCAAGGATCAGGGATTTTAATTTTAAATTTAGATGGCATAAAGAAATGTATTGCTTATAATAAGATACATTTTTAGCCATTATTCCACAAAACGTTTAATAATTCTCAATTTATGAGAATATTTTCCCAGTTCTTTATTAAAAATCCCCTGATCATCAATTGGATCAATTTTAACCTTTGCAGAGGAATGGATGATCTCACTTGGACTCAACATAATACCCACGTGTGTAATCCGGCCTTCCTCATTATCGAAAAACGCAACATCACCTGGCTTACACTCGGCGAGAAAACCAACCAGTTCACCTTGTTCCGCCTGCTGAGCAGCATCGCGGTTTAACTTTACACCCAACATTTTAAAAACGGTTTGCGTAAAACCTGAGCAATCTAAGCCAAATAAATGCCTTCCGCCCCATAAGTAGGGGATGTTCTGAAAAAATTTGGCTGTTTCGGTTACTTTATCCGTAAAATTCACCGTATTGTTATCGTATGGTTCAAAATTCAGTTTAAATCTTTCTTCTCCCGCATAACAATATCCATCTTTTACAAAGGGTAGATTACTTGCCGGACTTAAATGATATAAACTTCCATCATTGGCGGTTAACACGTTATTGAAACTTAAAGGCGCCAACAAATGACAATCTTGCATTTCCGCAAACTGGTCCTGGTTAATGGCGGCCAGCTGCCTGAAATCTATCCAGCCCTGATAACCATCATAGCCATTCTGAATCAGCCACCAACGTTCTTCTTTCTGGATAATTTCAACATGATCACCAAATAACAATTGTGAAACAATTTCTGCTCGGTCTGATGCATCTGCTCTTAAAGGGGCTACTGCTACTCTACAAATACCATATTGATTTTCCATATAATCTGCTCGTGAAATGATGTAAAACTAATAAATTACCGCTATTACCTAACATTTTCCATACAAATTTGTTATTTTTATGGTGTTCATTTTTAAATAAGCCCGCCATGAATTTTAAAAAAATATTAATTGCTGTTGATAATAGTACCTGCTCAGAAAAAGCGGCAAAAGCCGGTTACGATATGGCTGAAAAATTTGGGGCGGAAGTAGCACTGGTTAACATTATTGAGCCTGTACCAGCCAATGTGAATGCAGACCTAACGCTGGCCCCTGTTTTCCTGGAAACTTATGATAACAGCGAAGAGAACAGCCACATTTTACTAAAAGAAATGGAGACTAAATACGGAAACGGGATAGCTACCACTTACCTAAGCGTTATTGATACCGCTGCACATGGTATCATCCAACAATCAGACGAATGGGGATCGGATTTAATCGTGATAGGCACTTATGGCCGAACTGGTTTATACCACTTTTTAATGGGAAGCGTAGCCGAACACGTAGCGAGAAAATCTGCCTGCCCGGTTTTGATTATTCCTAATAAGAGCGATGTTGATTAATTGGTTTAACCTAAACAATTGTCTTCATTAAGAAAAATTAGTTTACAAAAAAATAAATTACAGGGTATAAAGAGTTAGAATCTTCTCGAAATATCGTTTCGACTGCAGTGGAGAAATCTTTTAAACTAGCGTTTAATAATTTGGTTCAAAGATCTCTCTTCTGACTTAATGTGGGGACTGCGCTACAGTCAAGATGACGAGCAAACCAGTGGAGTCTGTAGCATCAAACCAAAACTTCACAAATAAAAAAAGTCTCACCTTAAGCGAGACCTCCTTCTTAATATCTGGTCAAGACTATCCTTCCTGGTGCAACCAGGCTTTCTTAGCCAATAATTCTTCTTCTGTTTCGCGGATATCCTCATCATCTACACAACAATCAACCGGGCATACTGCCGCACATTGTGGCTCATCATGAAAACCTTTACACTCAGTACACTTATCGGATACGATATAATATACCTCATCTGAAACTGCCTCCTGAGCAGCATCAGCTTCAATTTTTTGATTACCAAAATCAATGATACCTTCTAAATTCGTACCATCAGAAAAACGCCATGCAGTTCCGGCATCGTAAATCGCGTTATTTGGACATTCTGGTTCACATGCCCCACAATTTATACACTCATCTGTTATTTTAATTGCCATGTTTTCGTCTAATTCTTTTGCTTAGTTTACCTTTGCGCCTGCAAATATAAGATATAATCCATTAATAATAATTCTAAATATGTCAGCATTAACTCAAGAAAAAGCAATAATTGCATTCGGTAAACTCGGCCAAAAGCTTACAAGCCCTGCTGACATACTAGGAAATATACTTTATAGTGCCGGAAACGCTAATGCATGGTTCACTGAAGAAAATATTAAAAAGTCTATCCTATCATTTGCAGAAATGTTAAATGAGACCGATTTGCTTCTTTGGTTCAAATCAATTCAATTCAATACATCTCCAAAAAAGATTGGTTTGATCTTAGCAGGAAACATTCCTTTGGTGGGCCTACATGATGTTTTATGCGTTTTAGCGACAGGGAACATAGCCTTAATCAAACTTTCGTCTTCAGATGATCAATTGATTAAAACTGTTCTTGCTGAATTGATCAATATTGAACCGGCTTTTGCAGATCACATTGAATACGTGGAACGCTTAAAAGATTTCGATGCTGTAATTGCTACCGGAAGTAATAATTCATCCAGGTATTTTGACTATTATTTTAGTAAAGTGCCCAATATCATACGGAAAAACAGAAATAGTGTAGCAGTTTTAGATGGTACAGAAACTAAAGAGGAAATCCAAAGCCTGGGAAACGATATTTTTGATTATTTTGGACTGGGCTGCAGAAATGTTTCCAAGCTGTATCTTCCAAAAGGATATGAGATTGCTAATTTCTACGAGGGCATAGAAAGTTTTCAGCCCATTATTAACCATTTCAAATATCAGAATAATTACGATTACAATAAATCCATTTATCTGGTAAATGCTGCCAAACATTTTGATAATGGTTTTTTGCTGTTAAAAGAAGATCAGAGTTTAGCTTCGCCACTGGCTGTACTTTACTATGAAGAATACGAAAACCTGAAAGACGTAGAAAATAAACTGAATGATAAAACAGCAGATATTCAGTGTGTGGTTACCAAATCGCCAATAAACATTATGAGTTTTGATTTTGGCCAAAGCCAGCACCCAAAACTTTGGGATTATGCGGATAATGTAAATACCATCAGTTTTTTAAACTCGCTAAATTGATTGCCATAAGCAATTGGATTACACTTTTTTTATTTGGATATTAGCGTGTTGACTTGACGCAGCCAATGTATCCTTTAATAAAAGCGCTATCCTTTCTTTATATCGTGATCTTTGCGAATTTTGTTAGGGCGCAGGTATGTACCGGCACTTTCGGACAACCTTTAATTAACCAGACTTTTGGGCAGGGCAACAATGCGGATAACTGGTATGGTCCCTTAGCACAATATGCTCCGGGTGCAACTACCTTTACCACTTTTAAGGGGCCTCCGGGGCAAAACCCAAGAGCTTTAGCACCAAACCAGTCGGGCTTAGTTAAAACGCCTGCTACACCTGACAATCCCTACCCCATTTACTGGCAGCACCATACAGATCATACCGGAGATAGCAATGGCTTAATGCTTTTGATAGATGGCATTTCGACCCCTACTGTTTTTTTCGAACAGAAAATGGACAATCTTTGCCCAAATACAATTTTGCGTTTATCGATCTGGGTACTGAACACCAACTCAGCAGCAGCAAATGCCCCACCTCCAAAGATGATTTTAAAGGTGATTGACCCCAATGGTAACTTCCTTGGCAATACATCAACCGGCAATGTAACAGCAGATGGGATGTGGCACCAATACACGCTTGATTTTAGCAACGGAAACAACTCTACTGTGACCCTGCAACTCGTTAATGATACCTCTACCGACAGCGGTAACGATTTTGCTTTGGATGACATTACGGTACAGGCCTGTGGTCCTTACATCACACCTTTTTTTAACCTGGATGATACATCACTAAATATGTGCGAGGGAAACACCAAAAGCTTTATAGTAAACGCTGATATTTTGCCGGAGTATATCAATCCGGTTTATCAATGGCAGGAAAACAAAGGTACCGGTTGGGTTGATATCGTTGGGGCAACAACAAAGCAGGCAACCATCAACTTCTTAAACCAGCCTAAAGGTACTTATCTATATCGTTTAATTACGGCCATTAACGGTAATATAGACAAAGTTAACTGCAGAGCAGTTTCAGACCCCATCACCGTAAACGTAACTCCCTTACCCCTTGCAGAAGCTAATAATTCTGGCCCATTCTGCGTAGGCAACAATATTCAGTTACAGGCATCTGGAGGAACAAGCTATAACTGGAGAGGGCCAAACGGTTATAACTCTACAGCCCAAAACCCAACAATCATCAATGCAACTAAAGCCATGGAAGGTGAATACATCGTTACCGTCACTACAAATGGCTGTTCATTAAATGCAATAACCCATGTACAGGTCAATGACCCGATATCGATTGGCACAAATGTTCAGGAAATTAGCATTTGTGAAGGTAAATCAGTGCAATTAAGTGCATCAGGTGGAACGGCGTATCTTTGGTCGCCGGCAAATGGTCTTTCAGATCGCAAAAGCGCCAATCCCATTGCTGCCCCGACCGAAACTACTACCTATACAGTAACTGTTAGTCAAGGTGCATGTTCCAAAACCGCACAAATCACGGTAAAGGTCAATAAAAATGCGACGACAGATGCTGGTGCTGACCAAGAAATCGTAAGCGGACAAAAAATAACCTTAAATGGGAAAGTATCAGGCGATGTCACTTATACATGGACACCTGCCAGCTATCTGGACGACCCTACCAAACTGAATCCAATTGCCACGCCACCACGCAATATCACCTATACCTTACAGGCCACTTCCAAATCAGGCTGTAGCAGCAGTAGCGACGAGGTAAATATAACCGTTTATCCACAAGTAGTTATTCCAAATACTTTTTCTCCAAATGGCGACAACGTAAACGATACCTGGAATATCCCGGCAGCGGCATTATTTCCAAACCCCAAAATTAAAATTACTAACCGCTACGGCAGCGTGGTGTACCAAAGTACCGGCCCTTTTAAACCATGGGATGGCAAAATGAACGGAAAAGACCTTCCGCCTGCGGTGTATTATTATTCGGTTTATTTAAATGAAAAATTTCAAACCTACACAGGGTGGCTTATGTTAGTCAGATAAAAAAGGATTCAAACTTCCGCTTATCATTTGGAAATGCTATTTTTGGGCACAATGTATATCGTAAAAGTCAAAGGCATAGCCAAAATTCCGGATTACGTACAGTTAAGAGATGACAAGTTTACACTTTTAGCTTATTTTAGGGTAGACAGACCTGATAAATCGCTGGAAAAACTGGGACTTGGCGACAAGCAAGAATACATTATGGAAATGGTTAAAGATTTGCCTTTCGGGCAGATTGCAAAATTAGAAATATAATATGGCAGGCAACTCAGTAATTCATTTAAGTAATGTTGATGTTTTTCAACAAAAACATTTAGTCCTCTCCAATGTAAATTTACACATCGAAAAAGATGAATTTGTATTCCTGATTGGCCAAACAGGTTCTGGAAAAAGCAGCCTGCTTAAAATATTATACGGCGATTTGCATATTGGTAATGGCGATGGCAATATCGCGGGGTTTGATCTTAAAAACCTTAAAGAAAGCCAGGTACCCTTTTTACGTCGTAAGTTAGGGGTTGTTTTTCAGGATTTTCAGTTACTCACCGACCGGACGATAGAAAAAAACCTTGAGTTTGTACTTAAAGCAACCGGCTGGAAAGACGAAAAGTTGATTAGCGAGCGTATTAAAGATGTTTTAGACAAAGTAGGCCTGCGTTCTAAGATCAAAAAAATGCCACACGAAATTTCTGGTGGCGAACAGCAGCGTATTGTAATTGCAAGGGCTTTGCTTAACGATCCGGAAATTATCCTTGCAGATGAGCCAACGGGGAACTTAGATCCAGAAACTTCCGAAGAAATCGTAACGCTTTTAAAACAGATCAGTCAGGCCGGAACGGCGGTTTTAATGGCCACACATGATTACCACATCATCCGCACTTTTCCTTCACGCATCATCAAATGCGAAAATGGCATAGTACATGAAGATGCACAAATAGCATAAAAATTCTGACATCCGTCAGCTAATCAGCCAATCTGTTCAGATAATCATCCATAAATCTGACAGCTTGGCTGATTTACGTTTATGGCAAAATAGTTGAGATTAACACAAAAAAATTCAGCCTTATATTATGTTTAATAAGAAGAAAAATAACGATAAAGAAGAAAATATAATGAATCCTGAAAACACATCAGAAAATGCTACGGAAAACGTAGAAAATACTGATGCCACCGCAAATGAGACTGAGCAAGCACCGGAATTGACCGCCGAAGAGAAATTGCAGGCGGAGGTCCAACAGCTTAACGATAAATACCTGCGTTTATATGCAGAATTCGACAATTACAAACGCCGTACACAAAAAGAGCGTGTAGAGTTGTTACAAACTGCCGGTAAAGATGTAATTGTTTCGCTTTTACCTATTTTAGATGATTTTGACCGCGCATTAAAGGCAATGGAAAGCGCTACGGAAGTGGCTCCTGTTAAAGAAGGTATTTTATTGGTGAACAATAAATTGAAAAGCACTTTAGCACAGAAAGGCTTAAAAGATGTAGAAAGCATTAACCAGCCTTTTAACACGGATTTCCATGAAGCTATTACCAATATCCCTGCTCCTACCGAAGATTTAAAGGGTAAAGTTATAGACGAGGTTGAAAAAGGATATACCTTAAATGATAATGTGATCCGCTTCGCGAAAGTAGTAGTTGGAGCATAAAAATAATTATTGAATGACCGAATTTGAATGATTGAATTGATATTCTTTCATTCCATCACTCAATCATTCAATCATTTTATAAAAAAAGATGAGTAAAAGAGATTATTACGACGTATTGGGCGTAACCAAAAGCGCAGGTGCTGACGAGATTAAGAAGGCTTACCGTAAAATGGCGATCAAATATCACCCGGATAAAAACCCGGGAGATAAAGCTGCTGAGGATAAATTTAAAGAAGCTGCAGAAGCATACGAAGTGTTAAGCAGCCCTGAAAAAAAACAGCGTTATGATCAGTTTGGCCATGCCGGTGTAGGCAGCAGTGCCTCGGGCGGTTACGGCGGTGGAAACATGAACATGGATGATATCTTCAGTAATTTTGGAGATATTTTTGGTGGCCATAACCCATTCGAGAGCTTTTTTGGTGGCGGCGGCGGTGGCCAGCAACGTGGCGGACGTAGAGTAGCTAAAGGTTCTAACCTGCGCATCAAAGTTAAATTAACGCTTGAAGAAATTGCCCATGGTGCGGAAAAGAAAATCAAGGTTAATAAACTGATCGTTTGTAAAACCTGCGACGGTTCCGGAGCAAAAGATAAATCGTCTGTAAGTACCTGTGGCACCTGCGGTGGCAGCGGCCAGGTACGCAGGGTAACCAATACCATTTTAGGTCAGATGCAAACTGCTTCTACCTGCCCTACCTGTAACGGAAGCGGCCAGCAAATTACTGCCAAATGTAATGTATGCCATGGCGACGGTGTTGTGCGTGGCGAAGAAACCATTACCATCAATATCCCTGCAGGTGTAAGTGAAGGTATGCAACTTAGCATGAGCGGCAAAGGAAATGCGGCACCAAATGGCGGCATTCCGGGCGATTTAATTATCTTAATTGAAGAAATTCCACACGAAACTTTAAAACGCGAAGGTAATAACGTAGTTTACGATTTGCATTTAAGTTTTGTTGATGCTGCTTTAGGTATGAGCATCGAAGTACCAACTATTGATGGTAAAGCCAAAATTAAAATCGACCCTGGTACCCAAAGCGGAAAATTATTGCGTTTAAAAGGCAAGGGTTTACCAGAGGTTAATTCTTACCATAGAGGCGATGAGATTATCCATATCAATATCTGGACACCGAAAGCTTTAAGCAGCGATGAACGGAATGTTCTGGAGAAATTACGCGAATCGCCAAACTTTAAGCCTCAGCCAGGTAAAAATGATAAGAGCTTTTTCGAAAGAATGAAAGAATACTTTGAGTAATTAATCCAATATAATGGAGAAGCCGATGTTTTTAGCATCGGCTTTTTGTTTTTAAATTATGTTTAAAAGTTTTATTGTAAGCCGGAAGACGCTGCGAAGCAAAATCTTTTAAATTCGTTGGATAACTCAGTACAAAGATCTCTCCACTCCGCGTTGCCCGATCGAGAGGACGATCCCATCTAAGTTTATCATTCGTAGCTTGCTTTAACTTCATTTTTAAGAGTTTTAAATTTTTCTTCAAGCTCAGTGTAATCTAACGATAACATAACAAAGTTATCAGGAAGCAGGATTTATTACCCAATCTTTTTTAAAGGCTAATCCACAAAATTGTTGTAAGCAGAACGCATATTATCCTGGTGGCGAACCAATTCTTCGATATTGTAATCAGTTAGCTGACCAGAAGCGGAAGCATCGCGCATCATTTTTCGTGCAGCAATTAAATAGTCATTTAATCGTTCATTAAAATTTTTAAAATAGCCATCCTTCCCAGGATATTTTGTTGCATCTGGTGCAGCCATAGCAGCATGTTTTTGATGCTGTTCCTCAAGGGCCTGATAAGCGGCTTTAGCCCTGGCCTCTATGGATTTATAATTTTTAGTGCCTGCCATTAATTTGGTAAACGCAGCGGTCGCACTACGGTCGTCCTTCAGCGCATATATATATTCCTTTAAGGGATGCGTTTTTAAAATTACCCGCTCTGCATCATCTCCGATCAGGTTTAGCTTGGCCAAAACCAAATCATCATATGTATAGTACTTTTTACCCATGCTGTAAATAGAATCTACCAAGGTCTTTCCCTTAGTCCCTTTATCATCCTTCCAGTCTTCTGCCTTGATGTATTCATCTAAAGATTTGTACGTTTCTTTGATCTTATCCAATAAACTGGTCATCGCGGTTACATTTTCCTTAAAAAATTTCTGATCATCTTTATTTAGCGCATTAGGCGGGGTATCAGGCTTTAGCTTGTTGCTGCTGATTGTTGGTATCGAAAAAGGCTGGATTAAACCAATGAAAGCAAAATGATCGCCTGGATTTTGCAGCCCTTTTTCAATTTTAACGATGTTATTTTCGATACGTTTGATGTAATCGTTGTTTTTATCGGTAAAACTTACCATTACATTATTATATTCAATAATGGCATTTACATCTTTTTCATCTGCTTCGGCGTAAGCAGTTTTAGCATTATCGTCTTTTTTCTTATCATTTTTACAGGCCGTAAAAGAAAGGGTAAGCGCAAGCGCTGTTAATTTTAAGATCGTTTTCATAGTATAAATTGTTTTCATAAATCTGATCCCCGATCAAAGCAATTTTTAAACCAAAAAGCTGTAAAAAATCAAGAGTTTTATGATTTTGGTATCTTGTTGCTGTCTTCCAATTATTTAAATTGATTACGATTAAGGTTACTAAAACGGCAAGAGGGTATTAATGAATATGGAAGAATTTTGCAAAGCCTTTAAAAAGCATCCCATTGCCTGGACACTATTTATAATTTTTGTTGTTGGATGGCTTTTACCCTTAGCCGGTATGGTTTTTCTTGATGCACCATCAGAAAAATTTACGTATCAGAAAGGTCAGCACAATCCTACTGCAGGACTATTTACAGTATCTGTATTTTACTTCCTTATCAATCTTACTTTAGGTTTTACAGGTAAAAAAAACAACATTTATTTAAAACTATCTGCTTATATTGGTATCAGTTCTGCCCTTTTTATGGCTATATCTAACGGCTTATAAACCTTTCTTTCTAAAGCCTGTTTTCTACATATGAAATGGAGAATTGGTTGTTCAGGTTTTTATTACCGTGAATGGAAAGAGGTTTTTTATCCAAAAGGCCTGGCACAAAAAAATTGGTTTAAATACTATTGTTCGCATTTTAACACCATAGAAATTAATTCCACTTTTTACAAAATGCCCACTCAAAAATCGTTCAGTAAGTGGTACGAGGAAAGTCCGGATGATTTTTTATTTACGATTAAGGTCCCGAGATTAATTACACATTACAAACAGCTTCATGAATGCCAACAACTCTTAATTGATTTTTACGAGACGATTCAAGCCGGACTAAAGCAAAAATTGGGCTGTGTACTCTTTCAGTTTCCACCAAAGTTTGAGTACAATGTAGAACGGTTAAATTTATTAATTGAAAATTTAAAAACCGATTTTAAAAATGTGGTAGAATTTCGTCACATCAGTTGGTTTGATGAAGAAATTTATCAAAAATTAGCAAAAAACAACATTACCTTTAGCGGACAGAGTTATCCTTCTGCCCTGCCAGACGAGACAATCCAGAATACAGACACTATTTATTACCGTTTTCACGGAAAACCTGTATTGTACAAATCTGAATATGATCTGAACACAATTAAGGAATTCAAAAATCAGATTAATGATGGTAATGAAGTATTTGTTTATTTTAACAATACCTGGGGTTTTGGGGCATTGCATAATGCAAAACAATTGCAAGACTTAGTGAAATAGGCCTGTTTGTGGCGTTAGATGTTACTATTTGGCTCCTTCGATCATATGAATAAAGCAGCATTTTAGAAGGTACCCGGCTATTTTTGCCTAAAACCCACAAACCCGCATAAAATAAACCTGATAGTAGTGGTATTTCGCTTTACTAAACCTTAATTTAGCACGAACATTAACGAAATTTAACGGATAGCAGGACTATCAAAACCGAAGCATTACTGTAACTGCTTTCTAAAAAATAAAACAAAAAATATGCGTGTTGCCGTTATCGATCTTGGAACCAATACCTTCCACCTACTCATTGCTGAAACGGCAGAAGAGCAGCCAGAAATTTTATATAAAACCAATGTACCTGTCAAATTAGGAGAAGGGAGAATCAACGATAACACGATCATTCCGGCAGCGTTTAAAAGGGGAATTGATTGCCTTAAAGATTTCAGCAAAACCATTGTTAACTATCAGGTTGATTTGGTGAGGGCAACGGCAACATCAGCCGTCAGGAGCGCTGAAAACGGGAAAGATTTTGTTAATGCCGTAAAAGAACAGGCCGGAATAAAGATCGAAATAATTAGCGGTGATGAGGAGGCTGAACTGATTTATCAAGGCGTAAAACTGAGCGGTGCTATACAGCAGCCATCATTAATTATGGATATTGGTGGCGGCAGTGTGGAGTTTATTCTGTGCGACAGCGAAAAATTAATCTGGAAGAAAAGTTATAACATCGGTGCAGCAAGGTTAATGCAAAAATTCTTTAATTCTGATCCTCTTTCCGATACAGATAAACAGCACATCCTTTTTCACATCCAGCAACAACTGACAGATCTTTTCGCAATCTGCGAAAAATATAAACCACAAATGTTAATTGGCTCAGCAGGTGCATTCGAAACATTTGCCGAATTGGTTTCCGGAAAGCATCACCAAAATATCGCCGTTGAGCAGTTAAAAACGTACCTGTTTAACTATGATGATTATATTGATATTTCATTAAAGCTGATCAACTCTACACACCAGCAGCGCGTAGAAATGCCAGGTATCATTCCATTAAGGGTTGATATGATCGTTATAGCGGCCTTAATTACGAATTATGTATTGGGAAGAGCTAAAATAAACCGGCTAATGCTCTCTTCCTATGATTTAAAAATGGGGATTCTTGCCAGCATGATGTAAATATCAAAAGTCATAATTCCGCCTATAATATCGCGTTAAACTTAGTCTATAGTGAGCAGAACAAGATGGAGAAAGTACTTTGATATGATACATTCAATTCAATTGAGATACTTCGACAACTCGTTCCAAAACTTCTGAATCGACCTTTAACTTTATTTACAATTATATATTGATGAACGTATCATTTTATCAAATCTATAGTTTTCATGCTGTAGTTTTCTTATATGATGAAATCTCAAGAAAATTTCACAAAGGCTTTTTAAATAAACTTCAGGAGTTCATTATAAAGCTTTTCTGTTGGCAAGCCCATTACATTTGTATACGAGCCTTCTATGCGTTCCACTACGACAATACCCCACCAATCTTGTACGCCATAGCTACCCGCCTTATCAAAAGGTTTATAATGATCGATATAGAAATCAATTTCTGCGGCTGTAACGGCCCTGCAGTAAACTATGGTACGATCATAAAATGAATGGATCTGGCCTTCCCTGGCAAGCGTTACCCCGGTAAAAACCTCGTGTTTACTGCCCGATAGCTTAGTTAACATTTCCTGTGCATGTTTCCTATCCGCTGGTTTACCCAAAATTTCACCGTTTAAGGCCACAATGGTATCAGCAGTGATCACAATTTCGCCATCAGCTGTAAAGGCTTTTGCTTTTTTTTCAGCAATATAAACCGCAATCTCTGCCGGGCTTAAATCACCAGGATAGCTTTCGTCCACATCTTTCAGTTCAACTTTAAAATTTAAGCCCATAAGTGTTAAAAGTTCTTGCCTGCGGGGCGATTTAGAGGCTAAAATGATTGGCGGAAACTGAACTGGCATATTTTATTTTTCTGCTAAAATAAGAAAAGCGACATAAAGCCGCTTTTCTTATTTGATATTTTACCAGGATTAGTTATTTCCACCACCTTGCCTACGTTTTTCCATTTCAGCACGTTGTTCTTTTTGCCAGGCTTCGTAAGTCTTTTTCTGATCATCAGTTAATACTGCATTTACTTTTGCATCATTATCAGCACGCATTTTTTGCATTTTCTCTCTCATTGCATCCCGATCGCCACCACCCTGCATTTCTTCGCGCATTTTTTTCATGGTTTCGGCCTGCTCGGTAAAAACAGCGGTGAGTTTCGTTTTCTGATCATCAGATAACTTTAACTTTTCATCCATCAGTTTTACCCTTTCTTCAGGTTTCATCATCATTCTACCTGGTCCACCACCTTGTTGTGCATTAGCGAAACCCGCTATACCTAGCATTAGTCCGCAAATCATCATTAATTTTTTCATTTTGTTCTTTTGTTATTTTTGGTTCAAATTGAGTTTATTGGAGTGGAAAAGAAAATGAAAGTTTAACGACAACATGTAACTTAGCTGTTGCAAAAAAAGGCTAATCTTTTAACAATAACACGGGTACGTGCGACTTAATAGTTAACTTCTGTGATACACTTTCGTGCAACAGGCTTTCAAAAAAACTATATTTCTTTGGAAGTGCAATGATCAACTGCGCTTCTTCGCTTTTTGCAAATTTTACAATTCCTTTAATGGTATCCTGATGATCGGCGTAATGGTAATCAGGTGAAAAATCTTTTAACATTTCATGTAAAATATGTTCTTCCTGCAAGTCAATAGCTTGACCAGAGTTGATATTGAGTACCAGAAGTTTTAGGGCGTGTTTGCTTAAGATATTTTTTAACGACTGTACAGGCATTACTTCTTTAACTTTTTTAAAATCGCAGGCTAAAACAGCTTTACGGATAGAATGATAATCGGCTTTAGGCGGTACGACCAAAACCGGCACCGGGCTGGATTTGGAGATTTTAATGGCATTAGAACCTATATCACTCTCATCTTTGGCTTTTTTTCCATTGCTGCCAATAATAATCAAATCTATTTCTTCCTTATTAACCCGATTGATGATTGATCTCAATATGGTTTCCCTAGTTAAAGAAACCTCAATTTCCGCATCTGGATTAATCTCCAACATTTTTAACTTCAGTTTTTCAAGCGCTTCAAGCCTGCGTGCCGTTTCATCAGCAATATTTTCGTCTGTGGTGACAATTAAATCCGGGGTCGGCAGGATGCTTTCGTATGTCGAAACATAATAAGCATTAAGCAGTATAATTTTAGCGTTCGCCATTGCGAAACTTAATCTGGCCGCATATTTCGCAGCATGATCGGCTGTTTTGGAAAAATCGACAGGTACAAGGTACTTACTCATATCATAAAAATTACGTTTTTAAAACACAATTTAATCAATCGATTGATTAAATTGATTAAACAAATTTCGTTTATAATGTGATGTATTGCAAATTTTGGATGTAGAGATTTATAATGGTAGCGTCATTCTACCTTTGTAACGATCAAATTGAAGTCAACAATGGTTAATCATTCTATTTTCCTGAATCGGCAGCATTTGGATTTTCGTCGTGCCATCTGCCCTGAACTTTCATTACCTTTTCGATTATATCACGCACAGCAGTTTTGCCGCCTTTGTAAGGAGAAATGAATGTGGATATTGCTTTTATTTCTTCCACGGCATCAGCCGGGCATGTTGGAAGGCCTACCAGTTTCATCACTTTTAAATCAGGAATATCGTCGCCCATGTAAAGCACTTCCCCTGAAGTGATGTTCTTATCCTGAAGATACTGATTAAAAACGGCAACCTTATCTCCCGTCCCCAGGAAAACATCGGTGATACCCAGATTTAAGAAACGCTTTCCCATGGCGATACCATCGCCACCAGATATAATGCAAACATTATAGCCCTTTTTAACGGCCAGCTGCAGGGCATAACCATCTTTAATGTTAAAAGTGCGTAAAGATTGACCGCTATCAGTAACCTGAACTGATCCATCTGTAAGCACTCCATCGACGTCAAAAATGAAAGTGGTGATTTCTTTTAATTTCTGAAGAAACATAT
Organism: Pedobacter suwonensis; assembly: GCF_900111825.1. Lineage (GTDB taxonomy): Bacteria > Bacteroidota > Bacteroidia > Sphingobacteriales > Sphingobacteriaceae > Pedobacter > Pedobacter suwonensis. Next base: position 38,432 of record NZ_FOJM01000005.1, on the reverse strand, counting down.
TTAACTGGGAGTTTGGGGCTTGGAGTTAAGAGTAGAATGGCGCTCTAGACTCCAAACTCTTTACTCCAAACTAAGTTACTGGTTATCTCTCCATTCGTAAACCCAGGCAGATTGAATTTGCTCCAAATGGCCTTCGTTGCTTTCTTCACGGGTTCCTTTAAAATTAGGCAAAGATAAAACCCATTCTAAAAGTTCGGTAAAGCGAACGCGGTAGATCCTGGCTTCTGTAAAATCATCACCGAATTTCTCATATAAAGACATGGCAATGTCTTCATAATCATTCCAGTAAAAAGGTAAAGCAAATTTATCGTTATTCATCTTGTTTTGTTGGTTAATTGTTGAAATTGGTTAATCGGTTAACTATTTAAATTGGCTAATCGACTACCGACTAAGGACTTTGGACTCAGGACTAAAACTAGTGTCCCATAAAACCAGACTGATCTGGAATGGTTACTTCAATATCGCCGTTTATTACCACACACTGGCAACCTAAACGCGAAGTAATTTTCGGACGAACAGCCCTATCAATAAAGTCTTCTTCCTTATCAGAAATCTCTTCGATATTATCCATTCCCTTAGTTACATACACATGGCAGGTACTGCAACCGCAAACGCCTCCGCAGTTGTGCTGTAATTCGATCCCATTATCAAGGCAAACATCTAAAACAGATTCTCCTGCGGCTATTGGTAATTCAATAGATTCGTGATCTGCTTCTTCAAAATTTATTTTCAGTTTAAAAATGCTCATAATTATTTTGCAAAAGTAATAAGCAAAAGCCGTAATTATGCTATTTCAGCGTTAATTTTATGCTATTGCTCAATGTTTGATAAATGTTCTGCAATTCGGGCATATCAGTTAACATGCTCAAATGCTTATTTAATGTACTTTCGTCAGCTCTGATTGCTGGCCCGGTTTGCACATCTCCCGGCAGGTTGCTCATTACCTTATTGGCTGTTTCTGCAATCAGTGGCCTGATGATTTCGAAGTCCAACTCATTCCGGCTTAAAATTTTATTGGCGAGGGCGTACAGGTGATTAGGGAAATTACAGGTAAAAACCGCCGCAAGGTGCAATACTTTCCGCTTCTCTCCATTTAACTCATACACCTCCCGACTCATTTTAGCTGCGAGATTTTTTAAAATCATGAATTGCTTTTCGCCGTTTGCTTCAATACAAAGCGGAACGTTTTCAAATAAAACTTCTCTATCTTTTGAGAAAGTTTGCAGGGGATAAAAAACGCCGGCGTGCTGAACTTGTGATGATAAAATATCGATATCGGTAGTACCAGAGGTATGCACCACCAAGCCCGTAACATGTTTCAATGATTTTGCAACGCTTTCAATCGCATCATCCTTTACCGAGATGATATACAAATCAGCCTGTTGTTCAAGTTCCGTGAGATCGTTTATACCAACAGCCCCTATTAAATCAGCCAATGATCTTGCATGGTCTAAATTCGGGCTGTACACCTGTATTACATCTTCACCATTTGCTTTAAGTGCTTTTGCCAGGTTTGTGGCAACATTACCCGACCCCAATAAAACGATTTTCATGGTTTATACAGTTTTGGCCTCTTTTCTCCTTCTGAAAATTGAAAGCAAGAAACCCACCACCATTACAATGGTTCCAGCCCAGTATAAATTGATAAAAGGAAATTCTATGGCTTTGAAAACTACCCAGTCTTTAGCCTGTTGTGGTTTCTCAAAAATTTGAAGCTCTACTTTTTTCTCATCAGGTAATACATTCGAGAAACGGAATTTCAGATCTAATTCATCTATCTTACGTGCAAAATCAAAAGTATTGTTGCCTTTAATTAAGAAAATAGGCTCTGTGTTATAAATTTTTCCTGCAGCGTTAATTTCTAAAGGTAAACCCACAGCATAATCGCCTTGTGCAAGTGCTAAATCTTTGGCTGTTGGTTTTCTATCCAAATCTTTAACCGTAACCACTCCGCTGGAGGTATGAATGGTATCACCTACCGAAACCTTAACAATACGTGGTGCTTTATAATTCTCATCATCAGAATGTCCTTCATGATCGTCATGAGCAGTTTGTTTAACTGCTGCACTGGTAATGTGCGTGTACACATCATAGGTAAGATAATGTTTGGTATCAGGAGAAGCAATTAAACCCATTTTTTCATTATCCTGAGTATGAGGGTGCAAATTAAAATCTTCCTTAATCTTACCGTCTTTATCTACAACCTTAAAATTAAGTGTATAAAAAGTATTTGGAGCCTGAGTAGTATCGCTAACATAAGTTACCGTGTACTTGCCCATTTTTTTAGGCTCATTTTTATACAACATGATATTCTCTCCAGGCTTTTCTGTTTTTTCAAAATCCTTTACCGGAATAAAATTATTGGCATTAATAGATAAAGGTTTATTCGTAGCAGCAGAAATTAAAGCACCCAGAATCAGGAAAGCAAAACCGATATGCGCAATCGCCGAGCCTGCTAACTTTGCCTTGCCACCAAAGGCCTGGTACAATACGCCAGCATTTGAAAGCACCGCAAATAAACAGCTGAAAGTAATCAGGATGTACATGGTATTGGTGTAAATTTCAGCCACATACACTAAACCTGCTGTTAATACGATAGAAAAAGCAATTACAGATACCAGACTGCTATAAAATTTGCGCGGATCGGTTCTCTTGTATTTTAAGTACTGAGAAAAACCCGAAATCAGGGTAATTACCATTGCGAAAGGTGCCTGCCACTGATTATAATATTTAACAGCATCAACAGGCGGGGTAAAATTAGTACCAAAGGCCTTGTTAAATACCGGAACCGAAGTAGAAAAAATAACCTGGATACAAGCAATGGTTACCACCAAAGCACCAATAAACATCCAGAATTCGCGCGAATAGGTTTCCTCATCCTTGGTCGTGATCGGCAATTCTTTCCAACGCTTGATAATCAAAGCAACAGCTAAAACCGCGAAAACCACATTGTATAACACCAAATGGCCAAACATCCCCATATCGGTAAATGAGTGAACTGAAGTATCTCCTAAAATTCCGCTTCGGGTTAAAAAAGACGCATACAATACCAATAAAAAACTTAGGAATACCAAAGCAATTGCAGTGAAATAAGCGTGCCCGGTATTTTTATACGCAATCATCACGTGTACTGCACCAATTAAGGTTAACCACGGAATCAATGAAGCGTTTTCAACAGGATCCCAAGCCCAGAAACCACCAAAGTTTAACGCCTCATAAGCCCAGAAAGAGCCCATGATAATACCTGTTCCTAAAACCATCACCGCAAAAAGCGTCCATGGCATAGCAGGCTTGATCCATTCTTTATATCTTTTTTGCCACAAGGCTGCAATCCCGTAAGCAAAAGGAACAACCATGCTCGCAAAACCTAAAAACAAGGTTGGCGGGTGAATCACCATCCAATAATTCTGCAACAATGGATTTAACCCTTTTCCGTCGGTAATGAACTTCAGGTAGTTTTTATAATTTTCAGGATTTGCAAAAACTACAGGTGCCTGTGCTTTTAAATCTAATGCATCTCTTAACAGGATAAATGGAGAACTTCCGATGCGCTCGCCAAAAATCTCTACACCTAAAAGCATAGAGGTTAAAAAAACCTGAGAGAAAGCAACAACGGTCATCACAGGGCTTTCCCATGATTTAGCCTTCCAGATCAATAATGTACCTAAAAAGGATTGCCAGAAAGCCCAAAGCCAAAAACTACCTTCCTGTCCTTCCCAAAAGGCGGATATGATATAGTATACCGGAAGTTGTTTAGAAGAATGGGATTGAACATAATAGTATTCAAAATAATGACCAAGTACCAGGTAGAATAACACGGCACCGATGCAGATAATACTGGCAAAATTAATCAGATATCCTATCCGGCCTAAGTTACGCCAGGATTTTTCTGTTAAGTTTTTATCGCGACTGGCAAAAAAGTACGATATAGTTGATAGTAATGATGCACTAAAAGCCAGTACAATAAAAAACTGCCCGATTTTACCTGGTAACAGGTGCTCGCCTACAAATTGAATATCCATTAAAATTAGTTATATTTTTTCTCGCCGTACTTACCTACAGTGTCTACTTTGCCATCTTTATTAATCTCTACCAGATTATCATTATACTTAGAAGGGCATTTCATTAAAATTTTTGAAGCGTAAAATTTGTCCTTATCCATTTTACCGATAAGCACCAATTTTTCTGATTTTTCGAAATCCTGCGGTTTGGTACCTGCGTAAACAACCTCCCTCACTTCTCCTTTCTCATCTTTCATATGGAAAGAAAAGCGGTTCGCATCCTGTACTGCATCATAATGCGTACCCATCGATTTTACCCAATAGCCCATCACGTGCTCTTCTTTTTCAGAAAGGGCTGCCTGTTTAAAATTAGAATAGGTATCAGTATTCGCATTCAAGCTAAATAAAATTCCTACAGAAATTGCGATGGTAATCAATCCAATGATGGCACTTTTTTTCATGGTTATACTGGTTGTAAAAACTGGCAACAAAGATAGAAAAATAGGCTTAGCCAGCATTCTTTTACATTTTTCTTGTCTTTATATTGACAATCAGCTGATTTTTGAGACTAAATATTTTTTCCGGACCAGGTATTTATAATCAATCTAAACGAATATTTGAAATCATTTAAAAGTTTGTATCGAAATTATTAAGTTTGGCCTTTCAGATAACCATTTCTTTGCGCATTTTACCGTAAAACATTAACCGGATTAATATGAACTTGAAACAGTTTTATAAACTTTTGTTCTTTATTGCTTTGATACCGCTTTTAAGCTCGTGCTTTGAGGTAATTGAAGAGATTTCGATAAAAAACGATGGAACCGGAGATGTTGTGCTGACTATCAACCTAAGTCAAAGTAAAACCAAAGTAGCTTCGGTCATGCTGTTAGATAGTGTACAGGGTTACAAAGTACCCAGTAAACAAAAAATACAGCAGGAACTAAACGAAGCCGTGGCTTATTTAAAAAAATCTGAAGGTATTGCTAATGTAAAAAGCACAAGCGATTTTAATAATTACATTGCAACCGTTAGTTTCTCTTTCAAAGATGTTTCCAATATCAACAACATCACCAAAAACATTCTGGCGAGGCAAAAAATAAAGGCAACCAATACTTCACCTTACCTCTATAATAAGGCCAGCAAAACCTTTAGCCGTAAATACCAGGCCATCGGCAATGCCAAAACAGCATTCAATAAGTTAAAAGCAAAAGACAAATCTGTTTTTAACGGCGCCACCTACACCAGCATCTATCGTTTCGAGTCGGCTGTAACAAGTAGCAGCAATCCGGCATCAAATGTATCTAAATCTAAAAAAGCAGTCATGTTAAAAAGCAGCATTACCGATTTAATAAATGGAAAAGTTAACGTATCCAATACTATCCAACTTTCTAAATAAACTTCCCCCTGTATTTTGTCGAACAGGCAATGCATGGGCTTATCTCTAAAATCTATCTAAATGAAAAAAATTCTAATTGCTATCTTCCTTTTTTTATCGTTTAATGTGACCCGGGCACAAGATCTGGTTAAAAAAATCCCTTTAAATGCTTTCACTGTGGCTACCATTAAAGGCGATAATGTTTTTAAGCTCATGTTTGTTAAGGATTTTAACGAATCTTTTCTGGGCAGGAAATTGCTGACCGAAACATCAAAATCACTTGATCAAAATTTTACCAGCATAGAAGATTTTGGAATTAACGTGGAGAAAAACATGTATTACTTTAACCAGTTAAGCGATAGTATTACCTACAACTGTTTTCTGATCCCGATAAAGGACGCCAGGAAATTTGAAAGCCTGATTCAAAACAAAGAGAAAAAATTTACCCAACAGGGTGATATCCGTACAATGGTTTTGCCCGATAGCACGAGCATAATTAAATGGAATAACGACATGCTCTATTTTGTAGCAGGCAGCATTAACAGTTCTTTCTTTTCCGATTCTACCAAATCTGCACGTTATGGAATAAAAGAAATCAGGTTTCAGAACAATTATGACGATGTAGCCATTGCAGATAGTAGTGTTGTTGTGTCAGATACTGTTTACACCACCACAGCCGAACCGATGGTAGAGGTAGCTGCCCCCCCAATTATTGAAAAAGCAAGAGTTCAGAAAAAAGCGTCTCCTGGCAAAACATCAAAAAAAAGAAGCATAAAGAAAAAAACAGGAAAGAAAAAAGCTGTTAAACCAAAGAAAGTAACATGGACGCAGAACGTCGAGTTTGAAATGGAAGCAGATCCCAGCGAAGAAGTTGTTGATTCTACTGCAACCGCCAAAGTTAATATTGATGCACAATATGATACGTATCAGCAAGAACGTGCAGAACAGGATGCCAAGAAAAAAAGGCTCGCGCTAGTTTGGATGACCGCTCAGGCTGATCAAATTTTCAATGGAAATTATCAATCTATCGAAAACAATAAATCGTACGCAGCAAGTTTAGATGACAAGGCTATTGCAGAACTTTGGATTTCAAGCCTTCAGGATGCATACAATATCATCGCGCCGGGTTTTGGTACTTATGGTAAAGCAGGTTTGATGAAAGGTTACGGCAGCCTGAATGCAAAACTTTTTATGGACAACAAGAGCTTTCGCATCTCCACAGGCTTAGAACTATCACAGGAACAGGCAGATTCTTATAAAAAAATCCTGAACAGAAAGTTAAACAAAAAATTTCTGAAATATGTGAACAGCGAGAAAGCACTTGGTTTCATGAGCTATTCAATCGATACCAAAGCATACCTGGAAGAATTCCCCAAATTATTGAAACAAACCTATGGTTCTTTTATGGGGGCTAAAATGGACGAAGAAATGGACCTGGGTGCCGATCTGATTTCGCTATTGCTAGACGAAGAAGCCGTAAGCAAAGTAATCAAGGGCGACGCATTATTTGTAATCAATGGATTAAATACAAAGGAAGTTACTTATACCGCTTACGAGTATGACGACGATTACAAACAAAAAGAAGTAACAAAAACCAAAAATGAAGTGTTACCTGATTTCCTTTTCATGTTCTCATCTGATGATACCAGATTGATTAATAAACTGATTAAATACGGTATAAACAAAAATTTCGTAACAGCTGAGGGCAACATTTATAAACTAATGGAAAAGAAAAGTCCGATTGATGTTTATTTACAAATTAAAGATGGTATCGTGTTTTTTGGCAATTCTTTAACCGAAATGCAGGGCATTCAAAACAATCAATACGGAAGTTATAAATTAAATAAAATGCATAAGCAACTATTGAGCAAAAACAATTTCAGCTTTTTATTTAATGCTAAAAACCTGGTGGGAAAAGTGCCTGCTTCTGAAATGGGTGGAGACGAAACGGCGAAGAAATTCAACAGCACTCTGGAAAAAATGGGCAATGTATACATGAAATCTAACCCGATCAAAGGGAAGCTGGTATCAGCAGATATCAGTGCAGAAATTCCGAACGGCCACGAAAATGCTTTGAAGTATTTATTCTCGTTAATTGAAAATGCAGCTAAGTAATTAAGTTGGCAGTTTTCAGTTGGCAATGGCCAGTTAATAATTTCCGGTTGGCTACGACACAGTTAACCAATTATACAGTTAACCATTCTCATGAAGAAATTTTTAAAAATAACAGCAGCGATAATTCTATTGCTGCTTGTTTTTTATTTTGGCTTGTTTAAATACAGGCAAATCCAGGCCGGTAAAATATTAATTCCTGTTACTACCCAGACTTTATTAAAAATAAATGTAGATGAACTATACAAGACCCTGGCTGTTAGTTACCTGAAACATCCCAGTCAATATTCCGGAACGGACAAGAAAGGGATCAGAGAAAAGATTAATGATTTAAATACAGGTTTAAAAATCCCCGCAAACATTTACCTATACAACTTAAAAGGAAAAGCTGTAAATACTTTTTACACCCGTTTAGAAATAGCCGATAGTTTGGCATTTGATACTTTTATTCAGAAAAAGCTTATATTGTTAAAAAAGGATGCCCATTTTTTTCAATCTGCAGACTCAACATTTTGTGTCCTGTTTAACAAAACAACTGTAAGCTTCGCCTTCACCATGGCGAAGGAGCCGGTAAAAAACATACTGTACGAGATCCAGGATCAGAAAAATATGGTTAAAATTAGTGATAGCAAGTTTGCACAAATGACCAGTCTTTCCGATCACCTCTCTTTTCAAAATGCAGAAAATTTAAGCAGGATTAATTTTACAGATGGAAAAATTGATTTCAGCGGTGAATTCGAGAATAAATGGATAGAGCCTGCTGTACAACCCAGGCATCGGAAGTTAAATTCCGAAAGTACAGTGGGTATATGGTTAAACGGAAAAATCAGACCGGATTTAATTAAAAAAAATCAAACCGTAAATCCTTCGTTACTATCAAAGGATAGTTTTTTCAGGTTTTACAAAGATTATATGGATTTTGAATGGACAAAAACCATTACACAGGTAGATACCATCGTAGGCTACGAATACAATGAAAACTTTGAGCAAGTGGAGAAAAAAATACTTCAGGACCATAAGATTCCTTCGGTTAAGGTCAATCTGAGTGCCGATGATCAGGCAGTAGGCAATTATCTGAAATCGCTGGGTGCGCTGGATCAATCTACCGGAAAGATTAGCAGTTTAATGATTCCATTGTACCAGGTTTATTTTAAAGGCGGTAACGGCAACGTTTTATTCACTACCGTTAAGGATGCTAAACCTGATTCAAAAAGGGTATCATCTGCTGATTTCTTTTATTTTAAAGTAGATTTCAAAAAGTTAATTAAACAAACATCAATACCATTGATTGCAGACAAACTGGGTACTTTTAGTCAGTTGGAGATTAAAGCAAAAAGCGCAGGGAAAGACAAAATTAAACTTGAATCGGAACTTTTATTTTTAAACAAGGATGCCAATGCCCTCATTCAACTTTTAAAAATGTTTAAAAATGGCTTCAACAGCTCTTTAAATTTTAATTTATCTGTTGATATTCCGGCACGCAAGTAAAATCACTCCCGAAATAAAAGCATATATATACGCTGTTGTATCTGTTCTTTATTTTCTTAATCAAACGTTGGTATATTCGTAAGTTGATCACCTAAAAACATGTTAAATGCTTCATGATAATTTGATTCTTATTTTGGTTTTACTTTTAGGCGTAACCCTGTTGGTAATGGTTGGCCAGAAGATCAAAATCTCCTATCCTATTTTTTTGGTATTGGCCGGCTTACTTATTGGCTTTATTCCGGGTATTCCACATATCAAAATTGATCCCGATCTTGTTTTCCTGCTTTTTTTACCGCCTTTACTTTATGAAGCTGCCTGGTTTACCTCATGGAAAGACTTTTGGGAATTTAAGGGTGGTATATTTTTAATGGCCGTGGGTTTGGTTTTTATTACCTCGGTGGCTGTTGCTTATGCATCTGTAATGTTTATACCTGGTTTTACCCTGGCGTTAGGTTTTTTATTGGGGGGCATTGTTTCGCCACCAGATGCCGTTGCCGCAGCAGCGGTATTAAAAGGCATGAAGATTCCAAAGGTGGTAAGTACTTTACTGGAAGGAGAGAGTTTGGTAAATGATGCTTCCAGTTTAATTGTGTTTAAATTTGCATTAGCTACTATAGTTAGCGGCACATTTGTAATGCAGGATGCCGCGGTAAGCTTCGTTACTGTTGCTGGCCTTGGTATTTTAATCGGTCTTGCTGTTGGCGGCATTTTTTATGTGATCCACCGTTGGTTACCAACAACCGATAATATTGATACCGTACTGACCTTACTTACACCATACTTTATGTACATCACTGCCGAGCATTTTGAAGCGTCTGGCGTAATGGCAGTTGTATCAGGAGGCTTGTTACTCTCCAGTCAATCACATATCATCTTAACCTCAAGTTCCAGAATAAAAACGGTTAACGTATGGTCATCATTAATATTTATGCTCAACGGTGTTGTATTTATATTAATTGGCCTGGCCCTACCAGACATTGTAAACGGCTTGGGGCCTGACTATCCGATAACCAAAGCTATCGGTTACGGATTCGGGATTAGTATACTGGCACTTTTTGTCCGCATGATATGGTTGGTTTCAACCGCTCAGATAACACTGCTCTTTAATAAAAAAACACGAATACGTTACCGGGATATGACCTGGCATTCATATGTAGTGATCATTTACGCGGGGATGAGAGGCGTGGTATCTTTAGCCGCGGCACTTTCCATTCCGGTTATGATTTCTGATTCGGTGGCTTTCCCTTTAAGGAACCTGATTTTATTCATCACTTTTGTGGTCATTTTCATTACGTTGGTTTTGCAGGGACTTACCCTTCCCCTGGTAATCAAATGGCTCAAAATTCCGGAGCCTAAGAGCAAATTAACGGAACAGGAGCAGACAAATCAGATTAAACTAAAATTGATTGACCTTTCCTTAGATAAATTAAATGCCGATTATCAGCACCAATGCACTCACAATGAGTTAATGGTTAACCTAAAAGCAGAGTTACAACATGCTTTAAAAGAAAAAAGGGATAATATCCACGCTTATAGAAGAGGCGAGATTGATAAAGAAGATTTAAAAGCCTACCGGGAAATCGTGCTGGCCTTAATTCAAATTCAGCGCGATGAGTTACATCATTTAAAACGCAACAAAAAATACGATGACGAAGTGATCAGAAAAGAAGAATGGAGGCTGGATTTAGAAGAGTTGAGTATTATTTCTTAGTGCTTGTTTTAAAAGCCGACTAAATAGAAAACGTCTGGTTGTTAAAGAACAGTAAGCAAAACTGGCAAGTAAAAAAAATCCCTGCAAATGTTACATCTGCAGGGATTTTCGCTTTAAGCTTTAGTCTTTCAGCTTTGCGCCCTTATGGCCAAACACCTAGATTCATGTAAGAAACCGCAATTTTATCAATCGAATTAACAAAAGCAGCCGTTCTTAATGTTTTGGTACCAGGTTTTGTCATCAACGTTTCACGGATTTCGTGGTACGAATGGATCATCGTATCTTCTAAACCAGAATTAACCAGTTCCATTTCAGATGCGCCTTTAACAATCATCAAACGGTGTTCAGGAAGAATGGTTTTACCGGTCAGGTTTTCTAACGTATTGATCAGATTCGCATTTGAGTTAGCTGCATAGCGGTTCTCCATACGACCAAAAGCTACGTGAGAAAGGTTTTTCAACCATTCGAAATAAGAAACCGTAACACCGCCCGCATTGCAATACATATCAGGAATGATGATACCACCCATTTCGGTAAAAATGGCTTCAGCTTCTGGTGTAGTTGGTCCGTTAGCACCTTCTGCAATAATTTTCGCTTTAATGTTGCGGATATTAAGTTCTGTAAATTGGTTTTCCAAAGCTGCCGGAACAATGATATCGCAGTCCTGCTCTAAACCTTCCATTGAATTTTTAAAGCTGGTGGCACCTGGAAAATCTAAAATTGAACCTGTGTTTTTACGGTGTGCAAAAACCTCATCAACGTTTAATCCATCAGGATTGTAAATCGCACCTTCAAATTCACAAAGGCCTACAATGGTTGCTCCAAATTCAGACAAGAATTTAGCAGAGTGATAACCCACGTTACCTAATCCCTGAACAATTACCCTTTTATCGCCCAAACCGGCTTTAAAGCCTAACTTAGCCATATCTTCTGCAACTTCAACACATTCACGTACGGCATAAGCTACACCACGACCGGTAGCTTCTTTACGGCCACGGATACCGTGCAAAGCGATCGGCTTACCGGTAACGCAGCCCAAAGCATCGAGCTGACCAGGATTCATGGTCATATAAGTATCGGCAATCCAGCTCATTTCGCGTTCACCAGATCCATAATCAGGAGCAGGAACATCAATGCCGGGACCGATAAAGTTTTTCTTAATTAATTCAGTAGTATAACGACGGGTAATGGTTTCGAGTTCGGCAACACTATATTGTTTGGTGTTGATTTTAATACCGCCTTTTGCACCGCCAAATGGAACGTTAACAATAGCACATTTGTAAGTCATCAGGGCAGCCAGCGCCATAACCTCATCTTCGTTTACCATTTCACTGTAACGGATCCCCCCTTTTGTAGGGCTCATGTGGTGAGAGTGTTCTACGCGCCAGGCATCAATTACTTCAAAACCATTTCCACGGCGGATGGGGAACTGGAAACGATATACACTATTACATGTTTTAATCTGGTTCAATAAACCTTCAGGATGATTGGTAAATTGAGCCGCACTGTCAAAGTTCTTACAAACATCTGCAAAGAACTTGTTCTCGTCTGCTAGATTAGCCATTATTTATTTTTTATATTGAATAAGTTTTCGGTGCAAAATTGCCTAAAAAAAATGCACATATCCAAATGCAAAAATACTTAGTGTACAGCTAACACCACCTTATATAGCGCATGTAAAAGGCGCTATACCGATGATGAAGGTCTGTTCAAAAACGATATTTAAATAGGTTTAAACAGCTATATACCCATCCTTCGACAGGAATAAAACGACTAATTTAATAGGTTTTTTCGTGGCTTAATCTGACGAAAAAAAATTATAAAAAAAATATCCACAGGTCTGTTTTTTTACGATACTGATTAATCAATAAACAAAAAAACAGCTGAAATTATCAATATCATAATTTCAGACCAAAAAACAAGACATAAAAAAGGAGATCAACTGATATTGATCTCCTCTGAAAAATTATCCGGACTATCGCAATTACGATCCTTTATTTATCACTGATGTGGTTTTCTTTTTCGATTTTCTTTAATCTTCTATCGATGGAGAAAAGGTATGCGAGCAAACCTACCAGAATAATTACGATGCAGATAACCACCACGTAAATTTTTCCATTGCTACGAAGACTATCGGCCATTTCTACGCCATTATCTTGTGCAAATAACTGCATAGTAGCCATCATTAATATCAGGGAGAAAAATATTTTCTTCATTTTAGTTATGTTGTTGTTTGTTCTCAATAGTACGTATTCTGAAACGGATGGTATATACCCAATAGCCAATCAGGATCCAGCCCAAACAGGCAGGGTAAAACACCATGCGCATGCGACTATCCAAATCGTAACTGTTAAAACCAGGGTTACCGCCATTGCCCGGATGTAAGGAATCTTTTAGCCGGGGTAAAACAAAAAGCAAGACCACCATCATCGGAAAGGCAAAAATATTGTAAATGGCAGAAATCTTTGCTCTTTTTTGTTCTTCGTCAATTGCATTCCGGAGAATGAGATAGGCAAAGTATAATAAAACAGAAATAGCGGCAAAATTTTGTTTGGGGTCAAAGCTCCAAAATTCTCCCCAGCAATATTTAGCCCAGATGGCGCCGGTAACCAAACCCAAAAGACCAAAAATAATTCCTGCATTTACACTCTCTACAGCCTTCATATCATCAATTTCACTTTTCGTACTCAACGATTTTATACTATAAAAGACTGAGATCGAAAAAAGTACAATCATCGAAAACCACATGGGCACATGAAAATACAGATTTCTAATCGTTTCATTTAATATTGGTAAACGCGGTACGTGAAGTAATAAACCTGCAATTGCCGTATAAATTACCAAAACCGAACCTAAAATTTTCCACCAAGTTTTATGCATATTTATATTTAATTATCGAATTTTAAATGATTGAATTAGTTAATGTTTCTTTGTTCCATCTTCCATTTCCCATCTTCCATATTAATCCCTCCAAAGGTAAGGAAATAACAGTAAAGAGGTTGCCACCACAAGTACATTTACCACCAGCAACATCGTTATTTCATCGTAACTATTCTCCCATGGCAGACCATCAACCGCATTTTTAGCCAGTTTAATTAGCAGAATCAATACCGGGATAATGATCGGAAAGCTTAAAATAGCCATCAGCATCCCACCATTACCCGCTTTGCTCGCTATGGCCGAAACCATGGTAAATACAGTAGAAAAACTGATACTACCCAATAATACAGCTACATAATACATCAATAAATCGGGCGGCGTAAAAGAATCAAAAACCAAAGTGTAAAAACCTAAAGCAATAGTAGTAAGCACCAACATCAGTATTGTATTGTACACCGTTTTGGATATTAACACTGCAGCCGGACTGGCCAATACATAACTATATAACTGCTGACCTTTGGTTTCCTGTAAAAAACTTTTCGATACGCCATTAATCGAGGCAAAAAGCATAATGATCCAAAAGAGTGCGTTCCAGGTTAATTTATCGCCAAGGCTAACAAAAGAGAGGTAACATGTAAAAATGGTAGAGACCACATAAAGCAATACACCGTTAATGGTATATTTGGAGCGCCACTCTAACAATACTTCCTTGTGAATTAAATATTTAACCTCTTTGGCCAATTGCATAGCCGCAAAGATACTTTTATTGATAAATATTGCGCGCCTAAATTGTTGTATTGTTGTAATTTTGTTTGAATGAACCAGGCAATCCTCCTGCCTTTGGAAAAACAACCTATTGTTAATATTCCATTATCCAATAACAGGGATGCACAGTACGCGCTATAGTAGCCCGACTCCTCCCGTCCTCTTGATATTTCGTCTTTGTCAACCAGTTTCTAAAGGCGAATCAACTTTTTGCTAACTATGAACCTTAAAGGTCGCTGTCTGAAATAATATAATTAGTGCGCGCAAATAATTCAGAACAGCATAATGAACGAAATGAATAAAATATCCGTTTGCCAAAATCCATTGCGGATGTAGCAACGTATATAGGCCAGTTCTTGTAAATCTCACCATTTATGCTCAATTCATTGAAAAATCAATGATTTGTCATGCCAAAAGATCTACTGACGATTATCCTTATTATCAATAAAAAAACAAAATGAACAAAATCAAAACAATTGTACTTTCTACTGTTGCTGTCCTTTCCGTTTTTACAGTCGAAGCACAGACTTTTAAAGAGCCGGTGGGTTACAAACTTAAGAATGGCATGAACATTATTATTTCAGAAAATAATAAATCGCCGAAGGCTTATTCCAGTTTCACCTTGGATATCAAAGCATTTGACACTAAAAAAGATGGTATAGTTGAGCTATTAAATGCCGTGCTAAATGAAAATGAAAGTAAAAGCCCGAACATCAGTTTTAAAGACAACAGTGGTAAGCTGGCTACGTTAAATACTGACCTGGAGAAAGACCTGATACAGATGGCTTCGGTAATTCAAAACGCTAGCTTTGATCAACTTACCTTTGAAGTGGCAAAAACTAAATTGATGGCCAGCATCAAGCAACAAGATCATGATTATGATCAAACGGTAAATGAAAATTCGATCAACGCCTTAACACTGGCCGATGTTAAAAACTTTTATAACCAGATTTCTCCTGAAAAAACATTTCTGACCATTGCAGGCGATATTGATTTAAATACAGCTAAAGCTTCAGCAAAAAAAGCTTTTGGCAATTGGAGCCGGACACACGAACTAACATCAGCTGTTACAAAGTAATATTGAAATTAAGTCAAGGCCATTTGATTCGTTTCAAAGGGCCTTTTTCAGGTCCAAATGCTACTTTTTTAAAAATAAAAAGCTTTATTTTTTGATGGTTTAATTAACTAACTTGCACATATAATGTATTTTGTATCCTTCGTTAATCCAAGCATAAAATGATGAGAATTAGCCTAAGCAATTCTGCTGTCCATTTGCTTAGGAGTGATGCCATTAATGATAAAACCAAGTTGTAAATCTGAACAGTACGCAATGTATCGTCAACCAAAAAGGAAAACCGCTGCACAATCAATACTTACATTTTTTTTGGCGATATTCCTTGGGGTCGGTTCATTAAATGCCCAGGAACGTAAAGCAGATATTTCCAGTTTTAGTAAAATAATTGATAACTGTATCGCATTCAATAAACTTAAAGACTCAACAGCGGTTTATAGTTTTACCCTAGCAGTGGCGCTAAAAAAAATAGCTGGAAAAATTAATTCGGATGTAAATATCAATAATCCTCTTATCGATGCTGTATTTCTTGACAAAACGAAGATCGCTAAACTGGATTATTCCGAGATAGTTTCTAAAGGTTATAAGGGTGTGCAGGTGAAAGTAGTTGTTATCGTTTTATCATCAGATAATAACTCAAAAATGATCGATGTTTATGCCATCCCCAAAATAATTGGCAACATAACTACAGATCCAGAAGGGTATTTAAATCTGGACACAATTGTTATTCAATACGACAAAAAAGAATATAATTGATATTACTGATCTACAATATTATAGTATATCTCAGACGAAAAATCATTACTTTGTATAAGTTAACGCCCTTTGAATCATTTTCAAAGGGCTTTTTTACGCCGAATTGTTACATGCCTTTAATTTTTAGCCATTCACATTCCGGCAATCATTTAATATCTTCGTTATAAATAAAATCATTAGTTTCCAAAAAAGCCTCCTCAAATGAAAAGAGCCTATATCCTACTTACTTTTATTGCCATTAGTTTATCGCTACAGGCCCAGGTTGTGGTTAACCGAAATCAGGATATCGATAAAATGGTCAAGGCTGTAAATCCCGATTCGCTAAAATCTTATATCAGTAAAATGGTTTCTTTCGGAACCAGAAATACGCTTAGCGACATTAAAAGTAAAACAAAAGGAATTGGAGCCGCAAGAAATTGGGTGCTGAGTAAATTTAACCAGTTTGCAAAGCAAAGTGATGGCAGGCTTACTGCGTACCTGGATACCATTACCCTCAAACCTGACGGTAAAAGAGTAGATCAGCCTACACTTTTAGGCAATGCCGTAGCGATATTAAAAGGCACGGATGCCAATGATAAACGGGTTTATGTAGTAAGCGGACACCTGGATAGCCGTGTTACGGATGTGATGAACAGAACCAGTGATGCGCCGGGCGCTAACGATGATGGCAGCGGAGTAGCAGGCGTAATAGAGGCCGCCAGGATTATGAGTCAGTATAAATTTCCGGCAACCATCATATTTGTAGCCGTAAGCGGAGAAGAACAATCTCTACTGGGTTCTGGTTTTATGGCATCGAAAGCTAAAAAAGAAAACTGGAGCTTAGATGCCATGCTGAACAATGATATGATTGGCAGTAACAATAGCAGCGAAACACAAATTATTGATAATACAAGGCTGCGTGTATTTAGCGAGGGTTTACCCAGTTTCGATCTGGATAAAAATGCCAAAAGTATCCGCCAGTTTGGCTTGGAGAACGATGGTAAAAGCCGTCAGTTGGCACGTTATGTTAAAGAAATAGGCGAGCGTTATGTAGATCAGTTAGAAGTTAAATTAATTTACAGAAACGACCGGTTTCTACGTGGCGGAGACCATACCCCATTCGTAGAAAATGGTTTTACAGCCGTACGCATCACCGAAATGAACGAAAACTTCGATCACCAGCATCAAGACCTGAGAACAGAAAATGGTGTGCGGTATGGCGATCTGCAGGAATTTATGGATTTTGAATATTTACGCAAAAACACAGGTGTAAATATTGCTGTTTTAGCCAATCTGGCCAAAGCCCCTTCAAGCCCAACCGAAGTAAAGGTTGACGTTAAAAACCTGAGCAACTCTACCCTTTTATATTGGAAAGCCCCCCTTATTGGTACGGTGAAAGGCTATTATGTATTAATGCGCGAAACCAGTAGCGCTGTCTGGGAAAAGAAATTTTTCACTTCCGCTACTGAATTAAGATTGCCCTACAGTAAAGACAATTATTTATTCGCCGTTCAGAGTGTTGGAAATGATGGTAATGAGAGTTTACCCGTAGTACCCGGTATAGGCAGATAATTAAAATATTTTGGTTTTATCCGTATTTAAACTCAAATTTATCACATGAAATTCAAACCGCTGGCCTTTATTATTAACATTGCCATTACACTGGGTGTTGGCGCCTTAGGCGGATGGGCTACTGCTCAATCGGTCAAAACCTGGTACCCAACATTAAATAAACCATCGTTTAATCCGCCAGATTGGCTTTTTGCACCGGTTTGGACCAGCCTTTATATCTTAATAGGTATTGCGGCCTATCTCGTTTGGGTAAGACGCGATAAAATTGTTCATTTCCCTCGTACTGTAGCCATTTACCTCATCCAGCTGATTTTGAATCTCGCCTGGTCGTTCATTTTCTTTTATCTGCATGAAATAGGTTTTGCGCTGGCAGAAATCATTTTACTGTTGCTTGTGATCGTTATTAATGCCATCACTTTTTATAAAATCAATAAATGGGCCGGAATACTTTTTATCCCATACATCATGTGGGTAAGTTTTGCTACATTTTTAACTTATAACATTTTCATATTGAACTGATTTTAAAAGAAAAACACTTATTTTTAGGGGTGGTAACTTTTAAAAGATATTTGCTGATCCTGTTCGTTCTGTGTTGTAGCCAATTGCAGGCGCAAAAAGTAGGTCTCGTATTTAGTGGCGGTGGTGCTAAAGGATTGTCGCACATTGGTACGCTAAAGGCCCTTGAAGAAAACCACATTCCAATCGATTACATTACCGGCACCTCTATGGGCGGGATCGTTGGCGCCATGTATGCGGCTGGCTATAGTCCAAAACAGATTGAGGAAATAGCCCTGAGTAACGACTTTCAGAACTGGGTAAACGGACGTTACACAAGTGATTATACGTATTATTTCCAGAAAAATACACCCAATGCCTCCATGCTTACCGCAAAAGTGGCTATTGATACGGGTTTTCATTTTAGCTTCCGTTCCAATCTGATTAATGATATTCCCTTGAATTTTGCTTTTCTGGAGCTTTTTTCACAGGCCTCAGCCGTTTCCAAAGATAATTTCGACAACCTGTTTGTTCCCTATCGCTGTATGGTTGCCGATGTGCTTTCGCAAAAAAGCATCACGGTAAGTAAAGGAAGTTTGGCTGAAGCCGTAAGGGCCACCATGACGGTACCCATTATCTACAGGCCAATTAAATTAGATGGCAAGTATGTTTTTGACGGTGGCCTTTACAATAATTTCCCGGCAGACGTAATGGAAAGAGATTTTAAGCCCGATTATATGATTGGGGCCAATGTTTCTTCCAAAACCTATAACGAATATCCTAAAAACATCGACGATCGTTTAATGAACCGCTTTCTGGTATACATGTTCTTATCTAAATCAGACTCTACCATGATCGGTAAAAACGGTGTATATATCCAGCCAGATTTAGCCACTTACAGCGTAACCAACTTCGCTCCGGTAGCAGAGCTGATCAAAAAAGGATATGATGCCACCATGGCTGATATGCCAAGGATTAAAGCTTTGATCAGCAGAAGGGTGAGCGATGAAGAACTGGCGCAGAAAAGGGAAAAATTCAATTCGAAAAAACCAGATCTCAGATTCAGTAGTATCATCGTAACCGGTGTAAACAACCAGCAAAAAAGATATGTAGAAAGGCTTTTCAAAAGCGATAAAACTACTTTTAACCTGCAAGATGTTAAACGTGGGTATTACAAACTTGTTGCCGACCAAACTTTTGAAACGGTATATCCCAAAATTTCTTATCAGGCTGCAACAGACAGCTATACCTTTGAAGTAGTGGCACAGCCCAAAAAGAGTTTTAAGCTCGAGTTGGGTGGCAATATTTCAACCAGGCCCATCAGTAATGTTTTTTTAGGTGCGCAATACAATTACCTCAACCGCAAATCCTACACTTTCGGAACCAGCTTTTACTCCGGTCGTTTTTACGAATCAGTACAAGTGAATGGACGGGTAGATTATCCAACCAGGCTCCCCCTGTTTCTTGCCGCAGAGCTAACCTATAACCACTGGAATTTTTATAATACCAGTCAGATTTTTATTGAAAACCCACGCCCCATTTATATCGAACAGTCAGACCGGAAGATCGATCTGATGATGGGAATGCCATTAAATTACAACACCAAAATTGTGCTCCATGCTAACTTTATCAACAATAATGACCGGTACAGTCCAAATAATACCTTTGCAGTAGGCGATTTCTTAGATCAAACTATATTTAATGGCTTCAGGGGCTCGTTAAACCTGGAAAAGAATTCGCTGAACAGAAAACAATACGCCACCAATGGCCAAAGCTTTTCGTTAAGTTTTAATTACACCACCGGTCGCGAAAATTATAATCCCGGTAACATTTTCCGGAATACCCCTGGTTTTGTGAAAATCCCGGGCAGTAGCCAGCTACGCCATTGGGCCAGTATTAAGCTTACGCAGGAGAACTATTTTTTACACCTCAACAAATATACGCTGGGTTACATTGTTGAAGGTGTAATTTCGAATCAGCCCTTATTTAGCAACTATTACGCAACGCTTTTAACCGCTCCGGCCTTTTACCCACTGCAAGATAGCCGCTCGCTGTTCCTGGATAAATTTAGGGCGACCACCTATGCCGCTGGCGGAATAAAAAACATTTATAATGTTAAAAAAAACCTTGATTTTAGATTAGAGGGTTATTTATTTTTACCGCATAAAGAATTTGAGCTGAATAATTTCCAGGACATCAGTTATGCAAAGGCCATTACAAAATTACGTTATGCAGGTACCGCTGGTCTGGTTTATCATTCACCTCTGGGCCCGGTTAGCCTAAGTTATAATTTATATAATGATGCTATTAAAAGAAATGGCGTATTATTGCATATCGGTTATTTAATTTACAATAAACGTTCTATCGAATGAAACGAATCGTACTCTTGTTTTTGCTGTGTATAAACGGCCTTTTCGGCTTTGCACAAAACGCATCAATCAATAATTTCCTGGTAAAAGAGAATTTGCTAAAAAACAGTAAACTGGCCATCATAGCAGCCGATTCTTTGAACAACCCCAACGAGAGCATTAACGGAACCTATACCTTTAGTGTAAGTGGCTTTACCCAGGTATTAAAATTTAATGATGGCATAGCGGTGCTGCCTTTACCGATCGATAAATCTACTTTTGTTTATATCAAACACCAAAACGACGCCGGTACACATAGCAAACTCGTGTATGTTTATAAAAAAGATACCGATTTAAGTCCTTACACCATCAACAGTTTATGGTTATTCATCATCCCTATCGCACTGATTATCATCGCTTTCGCCTTCCGTAAACTTATCATATTTGTGATAATCGTGCTCCTGGTATTTGTATATTTCAACCATAGTAACGGATTAAATCTTTCTACTTTTTTCGAAAGTATTTTTGACGGCTTGAAGAATCTGGTCTGACGATCTGTGGTGGCTGATGTTTCCATCTGGCGCAAAAACAGCTATAACCATCACAAGCTCAAAAAGAGATTACCTTCCGGTAAAAATCTATTGAATAGTGATCTGTGAGCATACAGACCACAGCATTAGACTTTAGTTTTTATTTGTGGTGTCAGTTGTTACCAACTGACACAAAAACAGTTATAATCATCACAAACTCATGCTCATGCTCCTTTTAACGAGTGTGAAAATAGCAAATCGCTTTTAACGATTAACATTATTGTTTATTACGAAAGTTTCTATTTTTTTTAGAAAAGCAGTACCTATGGTGCTTCGGTTCCGCTAGCCCCGCCCTTTGCTTAACCCCGGTAAATCTTGGATAAATTAAATTCCGCTTAAACCGGGGTAACGCTGCCGGTCGGGTTTAGTTAACACGGGTCAGTTAACGAAATAAAAAGGGTTTGTGCAGACACAAACCATGGAATGGGACCAAACCATTGATATAAAAATTTCTCCGTGCTAATCCGTGTTTCCGTGGCAAAAATCATTTGTGGCGTCAGATTGTTCCAACTGACACAAAAGCAATATTCGTGGTGTCTGATGTTACCATCTGACACAAAAAGCAGCAATTAGCTAGTAAAAAAGTTGGGCATTCAATTAGGTTGTAAATCAAGGTCAGTTATTTCAAAATAAGATGGTTCGTGAAGACAAGAACCATGGTAGTAATAAAAATTCATGCTCACGCTCGTTTCCAACGAGTGTGAAAATAGCAAATCGCTTTTAACGATTAACTTCATTGCTTATTACAAAAGGTCTAATACAATCTCCATCTTTTATAGAACAGCAATACCTGTGACACTTCGTTTTCGCTAGCCCCGCCCTTTGCTTAACCCCGATAAATGTTCTATAATTAAATTCCAATAAAATCGGGGTAACGCTGTCGGTCTGGTTTATTAAACTTGAGTTTGTTATGCTATCGAATTTCTCCGTGCCAATCCGTGTTTCCGCGGCTAAAAACTTAAGTAATCTGTGAGGACACAGACCACGGAATTGGTTATTTTAAGCGCCAATAAACATTTCATAAAACCATCCAATTTTTACTAAAATTTTTAGTAAATTTGCTTTATGGAAAATCTTTTTTTGATATGCCTAGTTCCTCCTGTTTCTATTGCAGAAGATATCGACGAGATTAGGACCTACATTGCAGATAAATTTAATGTGCGTGAATCATTAAAGCGTCCGCCACACATTACTTTATATCCTCCGGTAAAACTTTCAGGATATGATGCAGAAGAGCGTTTTTTCAAAGCGCTGACAGATGCCTCCTTTAATCAGCCATTTACACAGGTACTCCGAAATTTTAACTCCTTCCCCGAACATACCTTTTACCTAGATGTTGAACAAAACGAAGGATTGATGTTGCTGGAAAAACAGATAACCAAAACCTTACAACCTTTAAAACTGATCGGGAAAAAAGAAAAATTCAATCCACATTTAACTTTGGCATTCAGGGACATAAAACCCGTTTTCAAACAGATCTGCGCGGAATTTAAAGACCGCAAATTTAAACGGGAATTTGAGGTTTCATCTTTTTCTGTTTATAAGCACGTGGATAAAAGATGGCAACCCTTTAAAGAATTGCCTTTTAAAGATCCCGATACAAAACCTAAAACTTTAACGCTTTTTGATTAATTAAAACGGCATTCCGATACCAAAATTGTATTGTATAAAACGATAGGTATCAGGCCCATGCGTGGCGTTATAAGTATTTTTAAAATCCCTTGCTCCGGATAAAAACTTGCCGATGACCCATTGATCCGAACCTGCGAACTGGGGATCTTTAAGTTTTAATCCCACATCAAACCTGAAAACAAAATATTGCACATCATATCTCAGCCCTACACCTGTACCAACGGCTAACTGTTGCGCCAATTTACTCAATCTAAATATGGTTTGCTCGTCAAGTGAAGGATTGGCAACAAGAATTGACTCGCCCTTCCTCAGGTTCCATACATTACCGATATCAACAAATGCAGCACCTTTTAAAGTCGCACCTAGAAACTTCTTCGCAACGGTAAAACGGTATTCAAAATTGGTTTCAATCCGCATGGTTCCGAGTTGGTCGAGTCCAAAAAATGCCCTCCTTAGCGTATCACTCCGTAAAAGACCTCTATCATAGTTACCGGGCCCGATGGTTCTCGCCTGCCAGGCTCTTATCCCGCTTGATCCACCAGCAAAAAACTGCTTCTCAAAAGGTATACCGGTTAATACTGAATTTCCATAAGCATAAGCTACGCCTGCATTTAAACGCGCAATAAACTGCCGATCACCGCCTAAATGTTTATACCACCTTAAATCAACTTCAGGACGCATGTATTGGTTAAATGGCAGGCCCAGTATTCTTGCTGGATTGTTGTTTGCAGGATCACCTTTTTTCCCGATCAATCCGGATATTCCCTGCAACATATTTCCTGCGATGTCCATTCCGGCCCGTAAATAAACAAAAGACCGGTATTCATTTAATTTATTTGCATTTAGGGTATAGGTATATTTCATGCCCAGTGTTAAATCTTTACGGCCTAATAAGGTGGAATAATAAAGGTTGTTCAATACGGTTTGCTGATCAACATTAGGGTCTAAATAGCCAAAACGGTATTCGAAATTTAAAGGCGTAAACGAATGTAATTTAGATTTGGTTTCAAACCAATCGTAAGTAATTGAATTGATAAAGATCCTTCTAACCGATACATCTTTCTGCAGCGCATAAATGTAGCTTGATGCAAAAGTAGTGTGCGGCATGCCGTTCCCTCCTAAAACCGGATTATAGAAAGGAATCATCAACCGTGGTACGGTGATACTCGAACTGATTGAAAAATCACGCTGATAAATATCGCTAAAGGGTTTGGCACCGTTGCCAATCCTTGATTGCAAACCACCTTTTACCTGAAGTTCAAATCGTTCGGCCCCTCTGAAAATATTGTTATTGGTATACGTATTTCCAATGGTAAAACCTACCGTACCGCCATTAAAAGGCACCTCCCCTTCCACGCGGTTACTCATCACCTTTTGTGGAATAAGCTGAATTACCGTATTTATTTTGTTTGAAGTACTATCTCTACGGTAATAATCAATCTTTACATTTTTAAAAATATTGAGTTCATACAACCGATCGTAAGTAAGGTTTTCATTTCGGATATCATAAAGATCGCCCTGTTTCAAAAAATCATACCTTACAATAGGGTTTCTGCGGTAGCGCTTAGAAAAATCGGTAAAAATGATACCGTTAATGGTGTCTTTATTGAGCTTATAACGTACCGAATCCGGGAAGCCATCCGGGTTAGGCGCAATAATCATATGCGTATATCCAATATTGAACTGCCTATGTTCGCCGTTGTTAGGGTTGGTTACATTCAGGTTCAGGTCAATTTTATTGGTTTTTGAAGTAGGTTCGGCACCATAAACATCAAAATTAACATATGGTCTTAAGAAATAGAAATAACCGTTTTCTTTCATGATGCGGTAAATCTGTTCCCTTTCATACGTTAAAGAATCTTCATCGTACTGCATCCCGGTGTGCAGATGGCTTATTTTCGCTTTATTCGATTCGTAAAGGTTTTTAATGTTCGCATTGGGTATCGAATCGGAAATTTTATCTAAAAAATAAGCAGGTCCTGGTTTTGCCGTGAACACAATTTCGGCTTTTTTATCTGCAACCTTTATCGCTGCCTTTACATCGGCCCGGCGGTAGCCTTTGCTTTTTAAAAACTTCTGTATCTGTGTTCTCGAAATCTCGACCAGCGTACTATCCAGAATGGCGGGTGGCGTACCAAAGGGTTTGATATCGCTCGTTTTATACCGGCCATCTTTAGTATTAAACAGGTTGTATAATGGTACCTGGATACTTAGCTTAGAAGCCGGTCTGATATCTTTCTGCACATAATTGTAAGCCTGTTCTTCAAATTTAGCATCCACACTATCGATAGTTACCTTTTTCACTATCGACTGATAGTCTGCAATATACTTAGTTGATGAGCAGGCCTGAATTAAAACAATAATAAATAGTAATATTGCAGTGCTTTTCAGTTTAATATTTATTGAGTTTTGGTATGCTTTCAAAATCACAGATTAGTTTTATAAAATCGTTACATCAAAAAAAATATCGTAAAGAACATGGTTTGTTTATTGTTGAAGGTATAAAATCCATACAAGAATTTTTTCAATCAAGCTACCAGATCCACACTATATTTTATAACAGCGAGCAATATCATTTGTTACCCAAATTGCCTGCAAATATAAACTTATTTGAAGTAAAGAACGCCGAATTAGAGAAGATTAGTACGCTGCAAACACCACAGGGCTTTTTAGCGCTTGTTCACATTCCTAAAAATAAAGAATTGGCACTAAAAGAGCTAGAAAATCAGTTTACTTTGGTATTAGATGGCATTCAGGATCCGGGCAATATGGGCACTATTATCCGTACGGCAGATTGGTTTGGCTTTAAAAATATCATCTGTTCTCCTGACTGTGTAGAGGTATTCAATCCGAAAACGGTACAGGCCACCATGGGCTCTTTGGCCAGGATAAATATCCATGAAGCAGATTTACCGGCATTATTGGAGAACAATACCATCCCTGTATTCGGTGCGCTGTTAGATGGCGAATCGATCTACAAAACGCAATGGGGAACGGAAGGACTGGTAATTTTAGGTAATGAAGGAAAGGGCATATCGGCAGAGGTGATCAAAAAAATAAATAAGCCGGTCACAATTCCAAGAGTTGGAGCAGCCGAATCATTAAACGTAGCAGTAAGTGCAGCAATCTTTTGTGCTGAATTAGTGCGAGTTCGCAATTAAATTAGATAATTATTAAAATAATGTTTGCGCGCTAACTAATAATTGCTATTTTTGCAGCCTTGAATTTAAGGTCGAGTGGCCGAGTGGCTAGGCAGAGGTCTGCAAAACCTTCTACAGCGGTTCGAATCCGCTCTCGACCTCCATTTGTACAAATAAAATAATTAAAAAGGTTATTACCATGGCAGTTACCAGATTAAAAAGAAAAGACAGAAGAAATAAAAATACAGCTCACCAAGAGGTAGCATTTTTAAAAAGAGCAACTAACATTGAGTTAGGAAGCCGCTCTGCACAACCTAAAAACGATCAATTAGCTAAAAACAACGCTGTTTTAGCTGCTTTGGCAAAATAGTTTTTAGAAATTCTTCTAAAAAATTTAAAGCATCCTTCTGATCAAAGGATGCTTTTTTTGTTTACGGCTGCTAATGGTCTTCGACAGGCTCAGACTGACAAAGCTTAATCAGGACATATTACCGGAAGGGTGGCTATAAAATGGAATATCACATTAAATAAATTCTTTAACGCGCTACCATTTACTGGTTACAATCTATTCGTCATTGCGAGGAGAAACGACGAAGCAATCTTATACCGGAAAATATTACTTTAAAGATTGCTTCGTCGGCTGAAAAAGCCTTCTCGCAATGACGACCCTGTGAGGAGAGACAAAGCCGAATTGCGACTAAACCAGCGCTTTACAGATACTTTTGATCAACCCCGGTCCTTCGTAAATAAAACCGGTATACAACTGAATCAGACTGGCGCCTGCATCCAGTTTCTCCCGTGCATCCTCGGCCGAGTGTATACCACCTACCCCAATGATCGGGAAAGCTTTATTCGATTTTTCTGAAAGATAGCGGATCACCTCAGTAGAGCGTTCTTTAACTGGTTTCCCACTCAATCCCCCTGTTTCGGCTTTTAAATGCTGCTCCGTAGCCAGGTTCTCCCTACTGATGGTGGTATTGGTGGCAATAATACCTGCTATTTTAGTCTCTGCGACAATTTCGATGATATCATCTAATTGCGCGTCAGTTAAGTCAGGTGCAATTTTTAATAAAATCGGACGAGAAATATCATTTTTTCGGTTGCGCTCCTGTAAGGTATTCAGAATTTTCTTAAGGGGCTCTTTTTCCTGTAGTTCGCGTAAGCCTGGCGTATTAGGCGAACTTACATTCACCACAAAATAATCTACCACATCAAACAGACGGTCGAAACATTTAATGTAATCGCTTACCGCATCTTCATTTGGAGTTGCCTTATTTTTACCGATATTTCCACCCACAACAATATCAGGGTGTTTATCTTTTAGCAGACGCAAACGTTCTGCCATTACATCAACCCCCTTATTGTTAAAGCCCATCCGGTTAATTAAGGCTTCATCATTAGGCAGGCGGAACATCCGGGGTTTATCGTTTCCAGGCTGTGGCATTGGTGTTACCGTACCTACTTCGATAAATCCAAAGCCCAGATTACTAAGTGGCTCTACGTATTCGCCATTTTTATCAAATCCGGCAGCCAAACCAACAGGATTTCTAAATTTTATGCCAAAAACTTCCCGTTCCAGACCTTTGATATGTACATCAAAACTGCTACGGATAATGGTTTTGCCCAGCGGAAAATTATCATTAAACCATTTTAACCGTTTGACTACAAAATAATGTACGTTTTCAGGGTCAAATTTGAAGAATATTGGTTTAATAAGGCGATACATGCCACGAAGATAAGAACTTATAGGTAAATATGGAAAAAAGGTTAATTGGTTCAATAGCCATTCGTTCATTAGTCCCGGCAATAGTTCATAGTTGATGGTTTGATAGCCAATAGCTATAACCCAGCGCGTTATTGACTATAACATAAATACGAGCACTTATCAATAACATTGGGCAATCAACCATGAACGATCAAACCATTAACCAGTTAACCATCATTCCTAGCGAACTTGTGCATCAACCAATGACCAATGAACTAATGACTAATGAACTACTTAGTATGCTGCCGTAAACTGCTCCTGGTGGTGCGCGTTATTTTCCAGCTCATCAGCAATTACAATCGCCAAATCTTCTACGGATAAAATTGAACGGCCTTCTTCATTAAAAACCGGACTGGTTTTACCTAAACGATATTTCCCGGTACGGCCAGTAGTAATGCCTGGATGCATCTCAATTGCCGGACTAAAAAATAACCAATCCAGTTCTTTCTCCTGTTTCAGCGTGTTAAAATAATCCCTTACTGCGGTTGCGCCTGGCTTGATTTCGGCAGGAAAATCCGGTCCGTCTACAATCTGGTGACCATCGATCTGCAAGGTACCTGCCCCACCTATAAAAATATAACGTTTAACACCTGATAATTTAACTGCCGCCTGAATGGCATTAGCACCTGCTAAAGTATCGTTGTATAAATTTGGGTTGGTCCAGCCCGCGTTAAAAGCACTTACTACGGCATCTGCACCAGCTAAAACTGCTGCTAACTTTTCAGTATCCAAAACATCGACTGCGGTCTTACTTACTTTTTCATTGTTACTTTCAATTTTTGCGGTATCGCGGGCAATGGCAATCACTTCATTTCCACGACTTACCAGTTCGTTTAAAATCGCTTTGCCTACAAATCCGGAGGCGCCTATTAATGCTACTTTCATGTTATTTAATTTTTAGTTTATGTATTATTACAAATTGTAATGTTTTTTATTACAGTTATATGCAAAAAAAATTATTCAAACCTGGCCGCAAAATCTGCCAATGTCTGTTTCGATAAATTTGCGATCAGCGCATGCTCTGCAGCGCTGTACAGCGTATCTAAATGTTGGTTAATCTGCCTGCCGACCGGACATTTAGGATTCGGTTCATTTTTATGCTGCCCCAACAACATATTGCCACTTCTAACCGACTGATAAACTTCGCCCAGATTAATATCTTTGGCATTTTTAGCCAGAAACGAGCCTCCCCCCTTACCTTCTTTACTCTCCACGAAACCATGTTTACGTAAATTCATGATTTCCTTGCGTATCAGAACAGGATTGACATTGATACTTCCGGCCAGGTATGCTGAACTCACCACATTACCTTTCGCCTCATTTAATAAGGTTAAAATGTGTAAGGCAATCGGAAACCTGCTGGTGCTCATTCTGTAATTATTTTTATTACAGTACAAAGGTAGAAAGGATTTATAGAAATCAAAATTTATTTTTCAATTCCACAACAACTGCCTCTTCACTTCCCTACCGTTGACTGATTTTAAAAATCTCCGTCCTTTCGACTGTAGCGCAGTCCCGAACGTTCGGGAGAGAAATCTTTGAACTATGCAGAAAAATTTCTCCACTGCGGTCGAAATGACGACTTTTCGCGGCTGATCATTTCGCTAGGATTCTTCTGTCACTAATATTGATCACAATAACAGTTTTCCCTATTTGACTTTCTACCTGAAAAAAGCCTTTAAAATTCGTACTTTTGCAGCCGAAATGATTTCAATAAATAATTTAACTTTCCTGATTGGCTCAAGGGCCTTATACGATGACGCAAACTGGCACATCAAACCTGGCGACAGAGCTGGTTTAATTGGTGCCAATGGAACAGGAAAATCAACACTTTTAAAAATAATTGTAGGCGAGTACGCACCAAGTTCGGGTACGGTTTCCATGTCTAAAGACCTGAAAATTGGCTACTTAAACCAGGATTTACTTTCTTACGAATCGCACCATAGCATTTTGCACGTGGCCATGGAAGCTTTTGAGCGCCAGAACCAGTTGCATGATGAAATTGAAGAACTGCTAAAAAAAATCGAAACAGATTACAGCGAAGAGGTTTTATTTAAATTAAGTGATAAACAGCAGGAGTTTGAAGCTTTAGACGGTTATAACATCGAATATAGGGCAAACGAAATTCTGGCTGGTTTAGGTTTTAGTCCGGCAGATCAGCTAAGACCGCTAAATACTTTTTCTGGGGGATGGCGGATGCGGGTAATGCTCGCGAAAATCTTGTTGCAAACACCAGATATCCTATTACTGGATGAGCCGACCAACCACATGGACTTACCTTCCATTAAGTGGCTGGAAAACTATTTAATGAGTTTTGAAGGTGCCATTGTAATTGTATCGCACGATAGATATTTCCTGGATAAGATTGTAAACCGTACTGTCGAATCGCGCAAAGGTAAATTAACCGTTTATGCCGGTAACTACAGCTTCTATGTGGAAGAAAAAGCCCTGCGTGGCGAAATCCAAAAGGGCGAATTTAAGAACCAGCAGGCCAAAATTAAACAGGAAGAACGTTTAATTGAACGCTTTAAAGCCAAGGCGAGCAAAGCTAAAATGGCCCAGTCGAGGATGAAAGCTTTAGACAGGATGGAGCGTATTGATGATGTGGATGATGACAACCCAACTGTAAATTTTGCTTTCAAATTCTCCAAACCATCGGGCAGACATGTGGTACGGATAGAGCATGCCCATAAAAGTTATCCAAATGTTCATATTTTAGATGACGCAGAAGGAGTAATCGAAAAAGGTGATAAAATTGCCCTGATCGGTGCAAACGGAAAAGGTAAATCTACTTTATTGAGAATGATTGCAGGAACCGAAAAATTTGAAGGCATCTGCGAAACCGGTCATAATGTAACCACCACTTTCTTCGCACAGCACCAGCTGGAGTCGCTTCATCTGGAGAACTCCATTTTGGAAGAGTTACAGGCATTTGCACCCAAACATACTGATACCGAATTGCGGAGTATTTTAGGGTGTTTCCTATTTACCGGTGATGACGTTTTCAAAAAGATCAAAGTGCTTTCCGGAGGAGAAAAATCACGTGTGGCCCTGGCTAAATCATTAACAACAGATTCAAATTTCCTGATTCTGGATGAGCCGACCAACCACCTGGATATCCAATCGGTAAATATCCTGATCCAGGCCTTACAACAATTTGAAGGTACTTTCATTACCGTATCCCACGATCGGTATTTCTTAGATAATGTAGCCAATAAAATCTGGTTTATCGAAAACGGAAAAATTAAACAATATCCAGGTACTTATGCCGAATACGAAGAATGGAACAGCAAAAGGGTAATTCCCGCAGCTAAACCTATTCCGGTTAAAATGCCGGAGAAAAAAAAAGAACAGCCAAAACCGGTTACACCCAACACGGCCAACCAGTTAAAAAAACTGAATGACGAACTGCAAAAAACAGAAAAACTGATTACCGAACTGGAGCAAAACGTAAAAAGTATTGAAGCAGAACTGGCTGATGAAAATGTTTATGGCAATGCCGAAAAACTGGCTGAAGCCAACAAACGTTATCTGGCCACTAAACAAGATTTAGATAACAGCCAAACTAAATGGGAAACACTGGCTGCTGAGATTATGGAGCTGGAAGGTTAGTTTTAAACACAGATTTATTTAGATATACGCCGTTCTGATGTAAAATCGGGACGGCTTTCTTTTTTATTTTTTGCCACGGAAGCACAAAACCACGGAGAGCGTTTTTTCTGTCATGCTGAGGCACGAAGCATCTGCAACCTATTAATGTGCAGTCAGATGTTACCATCTGACCTTAAGTAAATTCTTAGAAATAGAATTTATGTGCAGACTGAAAATAAGCTTGTGTCAGATAGTAATATCTGACACCACGATAAAATCCCTCTACCGACGCATCAAAAAACTTCCGTGTTAATCAGTGTTTCCGTGGCAACCAAACGCTAACCCAATTTTGTCCCTTCCCAATAAAACTTTACTTTTAGCCATGCAGAAAATAGTATTTACGGTTTTATTTTTCATCTCTATATCCGCCTTTGCGCAAAACGACAAAACGTTTACCAACGAGAACAAAATCTATCTCCCCAATATTAAAACTGTACTTTGCTATAACAGCAATAAAGAGCAGAGTTTGCCTGTTATTATGCTAAATTCGTCAGAAACGATAACTTTTTCCTTTGATGATCTACTTGCCGGCACCCAAAACTACTGGTATACCATTGAGCATTGTACGGCAGAATGGGAAACTTCCAAAATCTCAAGCATCGATTATTTAGAAAGTTTCAACGACGACCGTATCATCAATTACCGCTATTCATCCAACACGGTAAGAAAATATACCCATTACGAAATCAGCTTACCGAATACCCAAATTCAGCCTAAAATTGGTGGAAATTATGTGTTAAAAGTTTATTTAGATGGTGATAAAAACAAACCGGTTATTTCACAGCGGTTTTACATCCTCGATAATCAGGTGGCGGTTGCAGCAGATATAACCAATTCCATGCAGGTGGAGAACCGGAACTACAAACAAAAAATCAATTTTACCATTAATCATACCTTCCCCATTCCTAATCCTTATCAGGATGTAAAAGCGGTAGCGATGCAGAATTTTAATACCAATACCATTCAGGTTAATACGAAACCAGCATTCGTGAGACCAAACCAACTGGCTTATAACGACCTTAATACCAACGATTTTTGGGGTGATAATGAGTTTAGAAAGTTTGATACCAGAAGTTTACGCTACAAAGCAGATAACGTAAAAGATATTTACCGCGATAACTCATCCGTGAATGTGATACTTTTTCAGGATGCACCCCGAACAGTAGGTGCTTTTGCCAACCAGTTTGATGAAAACGGAAACTTTTTTATCCGCAATACCGACGGGCGCGATGATAAAACAGAATCAGAGTATATGAGTGTTTTATTTACGCTGAATGCGCCTGCACCTGGCCCTAATGGCGATGCTTATGTAGTTGGCCGGTTTAACAATTATACCATGAGCAATGAAAACAAACTGCTTTATGATGCAAACAGGAAACAGTTTTATGGCAACGTGATCCTTAAACAAGGCCTTTACGATTATGAATTTGCCTGGTATAACAATGACACCAAAACACTGGAAACCAAACCTTTTGAGGGCGCATTCTTCCAGACCGAAAACAGTTATCAGATTTTTGTTTATTACCGACGCCCGGGCGCACGCTGGGATACACTGGTCGGTTTTACCAATTTAAGCAATAAAGTTTCAGACAGAAGGTAGCAGTACCATTGCAAGATCGCTCTATCATGATAATATATCAAATGGATAAATAATTATAAGCATGGCTCCGGTAATTATATTACTTTTTGGCAGCTTAAATTTGCTTTAAATTTAAAGCGGTCGTCACCCTCAATTTATTTCAGTTTCTTTCCAGCTAAGAAGGAGCTAAATGACCTTATATTCCTTATATGGTAAAAGCCCTTTCGCCAATACGCTTTAAATAAGTGCAGTTAAGATCAACTTAAAAATTATAACCAAATAGATCTAGAAGCAAGTTACCATTGACAGATTCTAATAGAATAATCGTCATCTCGACCGGAGCGACGCGAAGTGGAGAGATCTTTTAAACCAGATTATTGAATCAGATTTAAAAGATTTCTCCATTACGCTACCGATGAAAAATCGGTTAGCTTCAGTCGAAAGGACGATACTATTCATTTAAATTCTCCTGTCATTGATTTTTATAAAAAATTCCCTCAGAATTGACATTGGTTTTAATTGTCAAATTGACCTTTAAATAACTATACCTACCTTTATTGTTACATAAAATTTCTTTGTTTTAAATGTGGTTATTTACTTTAGTGTTTCAGAAAGTCACCAGATAAACACTAGCAGATCAAGCATATCTAACCAATAATTATGTTTAAAAAGTTAATTGCCGTAGCATTAATCATCTATCCTTGCGCGCAGATTTTAGCACAAACCACCAACGAATCGTACACACAATCCATCAATGGAACCAAATTAAAATTCGATATGCAGGCTATACCGGCAGGCAAATTTAAAATGGGCAGTAAAACAGGAAAACCAGATGAGCAACCCGTTCATGAGGTTAAACTCGATGCCTTCTGGATGGGGAAACATGAAGTAACCTGGGATATTTTTGAGCCTTTTCTTTACCGCGATTATGAAAAACAAGCCAGTACAAGCGCTATTCCGGCTGAAGTAGACGCCGTTACCAGGCCCACAAAACCCTATCTCGATATGACTTTTGGCATGGGTAAAGCGAACCAGCCTGCAGTAGCCATGACACAATATAACGCCATCCAGTTTTGTAAATGGCTTTATATGCGTACAGGTGTTTTTTATCGTTTGCCAACAGAAGCGGAATGGGAATATGCCTGTAAAGCCGGAACGGAAGGCAACTATTCTTTCGGTGATGATGCTTCTAAGTTAGGTGATTATGCCTGGTATAAAGATAACAGCGATAACAAAACACACCAGGTTGGCCAAAAAAAACCAAATCCATGGGGTTTATTTGATATGTATGGAAACGTGAGCGAATGGACTTACGACCAATACTTTCCTGATTTTTATAGTAAGAGCAAAGATAAAACAGTAGAAAACCCGGTTGCCATACCCGAAAAACTATATCCAAATGTAGTGCGCGGTGGTTCTTATGACGAAACACCAAACAATTTAACCTCTACAGCAAGATTAGCTTCTGATCCATCATGGAAACAATTAGATCCGCAGATTCCAAAAAGTAACTGGTGGTTCCCTGAAGCGCCTTTTGTTGGGATGCGCCTGGTACGCCCGGTAAAAACCCCTTCAAAAGCTGAAATAGATGCCTATTATAACAAACAACCTATAAAAGACTTTTAACCCTACACTATCTAACCAAAATAAAAAACTAAACACATGAAAAAACCAATCAACCAACAAGATCGTCGCGATTTTTTAAAAGCAACCGCCATGCTGGCCGGCGGGGCCATGATCAGCAGTATTCCACTGGCCGGTGCATATGCCTCAGGATCAGACACCATTAAAATTGCCTTAATAGGCTGTGGCGATCGTGGTACCGGAGCAGCTTTCCAGGCGCTAAGCACTAAATTTAATCTAAAACTGGTGGCCATGGCCGATGCCTTTCAGGATCGCTTAGATGGCAGTTATCAATCGTTAAGTTCTAAATTTGCAGCAAAAATGGATGTTCCGAAAGAACGCCAGTTTGTAGGCTTCGATGCTTATTTAAAAGCCATTCCATTAGCCGATGTGGTGCTGTTAACCACCCCTCCAGGCTTCCGCCCTATCCATTTCGAAGAAGCGGTTAAGCAGAATAAACAAATTTTCATGGAAAAACCGGTTGCTGTAGATGCACCGGGCATCAGAAAAGTATTGGCCGCAGCCGAAGAAGCTAAAAAGAAAAAATTGAATGTGGTAGTCGGTTTACAGCGCCGCTACCAGACCAACTATCGCGAATCGATGAAGCGCATTAACGATGGCGCCATTGGCGATATCATGTCGGGCCAGGTATACTGGAACAGCGGTGGCGTTTGGGTACGTCCGCGTACAGCAAACCAGACCGAAATGGAATACCAGATGAGAAACTGGTATTATTTCAATTGGTTATGTGGCGATCATATTGTGGAGCAACATGTGCATAATATCGATATCGCCAACTGGATTAAAAACGGACATCCGGTTTCGGTGCAGGGAACAGGTAGCCGTGCCTGGAGAACAGGAAAAGACTATGGAGAAATTTATGATAACCACTCTATCGAATTAACCTATGCCGATGGTGCGGTAATCAATAGCCAGTGTCGCCATTTCGAAGGGATCAGTAACCGTGTGGATGAAACTTTTCAGGGTACAAAAGGCAAAATTTACCTTTCAGGCAGTAACCAGGCCATTATGAAAGATTACAGCGGCAAAGAATTGTATAACCACAATACCAAAGGAAACGCCAATCCATACCAAACTGAACATGATGAACTTTTCGATGCGGTTTCTAAAGGAGAATATAAATTCAGTAATGTAGATTATGCTGCAACCAGCACATTTTCGTCTATTATTGGCCGTTATGCTACTTACTCTGGCCAGACGATCAAATGGGATGAGGCTTTAGCTTCGAACATCAGTTTAATGCCAGATCGTTTTGCATGGGATGCTAATCCAAAGTTAATGCCTGATGAAAAAGGCCTTTATCCTATCGCCATGCCCGGACAAACCAAGGTGATCTAAAACTAAATGGATGCGCTATAGGCTTTTGCTTTTTATTTTACCATTGATATTGGCTTTCTCCCTGAAAAAAGAGTTAAAGCAGTATAAAATTAATGGTTTTGCACAGGGAACCGATTATGCCATTATGTACTATGCTATTGATAGTGTGGCGACTAAAGCGGGCATAGATAGCTTATTAAACGAAATTGATTTATCGATGTCGCTTTACAAAAAGGGATCATTGATAAATCAATTTAATGCAGCCGAAAAAGCAATTAAAACCGATCGTTTCATGAACGACGTGCTTAAACGAAGTTTCGAAATCAATCAAGATACAAAAGGCATTTTCGATATAACCGTTGCGCCATTGGTCCAAGCCTGGGGTTTTGGCCCAAAAGAGGCTAAAAATGAACCCGATCCGGCAATAATTAAATCAATATTGGCTTGTGTGGGTATGCAGAAGCTAAAGTTAAAAGAAAGGGTACTGACTAAATCAAAACCCTGTATTCAAATCGATTTAAATGGAATTGCACAAGGTTATAGTGTAGATTTAATTGCTGCGTATCTTGAGAAAAAAGGAATTAAGCAATATGTAGCCGAACTGGGCGGTGAAATCCGCATTTCAGGACCTAAACCCAGTGGAGAAACCATGAAAATTGGCATTGAAGGTCCGGATAAAGATGGAACACCGGTAATCAGGCATATCGCCGCGATAAATGCTGGTGCCATTACCACTTCTGGCAACTACCGGAAATTCCACCAGAGTGGAAAGAAAAAAATTTCACACCTGATTGATCCTCAAACAGGCTACCCTTTAGATAATGAAATGATCAGCGTTACCGTTTATGCTAATGATGCCATTACAGCCGATGGATATGATAATGCCTTAATGGCGATGCACCTTAAAGATGCCATGGCATTTGTAGAAAGCAGAAAAAACCTCGAAGCTTATTTTGTATACCACCGAAAAGATGGTACAGTAGCTGATACGCTAACTACAGGACTCAAAAAATTAATTACACACTAATATCTGTTAAAACTAAACCGATGAAAAGAAGTGAGTTTATAAGAAATAGCCTGTTAACTGCAGGAGCAATAACCACAGGAGCAGGATTGAACAATACTTTTGCTGCTGAAAAAACAAATGATACATTAAGCGATAAAACTTTCAACCTCGATTATGCACCGCACCAGGGCATGTTCCAAAATCATGCAGGCAAAAGCTTTTTAGATCAGATCCAGTTTATGTACGATAAAGGTTTCCGCTCTATTGAAGATAACGGTTACCTGGGCCGTTCTGTTGAAGAACAGGAGAAAATCGGAAATTTACTCGCGAAACTAGGCATGCGCATGGGCGTTTTCGTGGTAGATGGTGGCGATAACTGGAAAACTTCTTTAACAACCGGGAAAAAAGAGTTTAAAGATAAATTTGTGGAAACCTGCAAAAAATCTGTAGAAGCTGCCAAACGCTGTAATGCCAAATGGCTTACCGTTGTGCCTGGGTTTTATGAGCGCAACCTGCCTTATGGCAATCAGTTTGCCAATGTAATTGATGCCATGCGTGCTGGTGCTGAGATTTTTGAACCCCATGGTTTGATTATGGTGTTGGAAACCCTGAGCGATACGCCAGAGCTTTTCCTGCAAAAAACGAATGAAACCTATGCCGTTTGTAAAGCGGTGAACAGTCCCTCCTGTAAAATTCTATATGATATCTACCACATGCAGCGTACGGAAGGCGATTTAATTAAAACCATCGACCGTTGCTGGGATGAAATTGCCTACATCCAGATTGGAGATAATCCGGGACGGAAAGAACCTACAACCGGAGAAATCAATTATAAAACCCTGTTTAAACACCTGCATAGCAAAGGTTATAAAGGGGTAATGGGTATGGAGCATGGTAATTCTAAAAGTGGAAAAGAGGGCGAAATGGCTGTTATTTCGGCTTACAGAGTTGAGGATAATTTTTTGTAGTATCGACGTCTCGTCATTGCGAGGCACGAAGCAATCTTAATGCGCTGGCTACTAGCGACCGTTGTAAGATTGCTTCGTCGTTCCTCCTCGCAATGACGATTTATCTCTTTCGGTACTCTTTAAGAACCTTTTAAAAAATCTGTCATTCTGAACGCAGTGAAGAATCCTTAACATAAGGGCTTCAATTTTGCCATTCTTAGAGCTCTGTTATGATACAATTTATTTTATAAAGATCCTTCGCTGCACTACCATTGACGTTATTTTGTAATTACCTATTAATGAGCAGAATGCGGCATCATGCATTTCCGTATAGCTAGGCCATAGCACCGTATCACCGTTCTACTTAAAACCGGCCTAATAAATTTTTCGGACTGCACTGTTCTAGCCATAACACTGGCTTTAAAAGAAAAATTTTCAGCCGGCATTTTTTGTTACTTTTTGATGCCAAAAAGTAAGAGCCCTTCGGCGGCGGTGAGCCGAGGCAAGAATTGTGCGAAGGAAAAAACGTCAATCATATTGATTTTTATATCATAAATTATCCCTCAGGATGACAACACAAATGTTAATGAATTCCCCAATCTTCGAC
>NZ_FOJM01000010.1 GCF_900111825.1 Pedobacter suwonensis | reverse complement strand
TAAGAGCCCTTCGGCGGCGGTGAGCCGAGGCAAGAATTGTGCGAAGGAAAAAACGTCAATCATATTGATTTTTATATCATAAATTATCCCTCAGGGTGACAAGGGGATTGGGACTCATAACTTCTGACTAAACTTATTTTCATAAATATTTTGCTTTTTCAAAATTCTTTATATTTTTGTGGCTCATGATCAACAATATACATACCTGGCTTTGGCAAAGTAATTCGAAAACGGATTGCGCTGGCTGCGTATGAAAGAAATATAGTTTATCAACCTAAACCTTATTAAAGAACCATTAAAGCCCGGCGTAGAACCACACGCCGGGCTTTTTATTGTTAAAAATAATTTAAACGTTATTGCGATGCACGAAGCAATAGCAACATAGTAAAATCATGTATAAAATAAATACGACCTACAAAAAACTACTTGCCGATACCACCACGCCGGTAAGCATTTACCTGCGCTTGCGCGATGTGTATCCAAACAGCATTTTACTGGAGAGTTCAGATTACCACAGTCGTGAAAATTCCATGAGTTTTGTTTGCGCCGATCCGGTTGCGGGGATCATTTTAAAAGGTTCTAGACTGGAAACCTATTTTCCTGATGGTACGGTCGAGATTACCGAGAGCAAAAATCTGATCGATGAAATTGCTGATTTTAAGGGTAAATTTAAGGAAACTGAACTGCCCGAAATTAAATTCATCTCAAGCGGCCTGTTTGGCTATTTTACCTGGAATGCCGTGCAGCATTTTGAAGATATCAAGTTCGCTTCCGAAACACCCGAAGGAGAAGAAATTCCGGAAATGCAATACCACTTGTATCGTTACATCATTGCCATTGATCACTTTAAGAACGAAATTACGCTTTTCAAAAATACTTTCGATGGAGAAGAAGAGGGTGGATTGGAAAAAATGGAATACCTGATCCAGAATAAAAATTATCCTGAATACAAGTTCCAGCTTCGTGGTGAGGAAAGTTCAAATCTAACTGATCAGGGTTTTATGGATCTGGTTGAAAAACTGCAAAAGCATATTTATCGCGGTGATGTTTTTCAGATTGTACCTTCAAGGGCATTTAAACAAGCTTTTACCGGAGATGAATTTAATGTATACCGTTGTCTGCGTTCGATCAATCCATCACCTTATCTTTTTTATTTCGATTACGGTAATTTTAAATTGTTTGGTTCCTCACCAGAGGCACAGATTACGATTAAAAACAATTCGGCGAATATTTTTCCAATCGCAGGAACGTTTAAAAGGAGTGGAAACGACATTGAAGATGCAGAGCAGGCCAGAAAATTGGAACAAGACCCTAAAGAGAGTGCTGAGCATGTAATGCTGGTTGATCTGGCCAGGAACGACTTAAGCAGGCACTGTAACCGCGTTGAAGTAAAATCTTTTAAGGAAGTGCAGTATTATTCGCACCTGATTCACCTAGTGAGTAAAGTGAGCGGTCATTTGCAGGAAAATGTAAGCGCTTTTAAGGTAGTTGCCGACACTTATCCGGCAGGGACTTTAAGCGGGGCACCAAAGTATAAAGCCATGCAGCTGATTGATGAAAATGAAAAACTGGGTAGGAACTTTTATGCAGGAGCCATTGGCTTTATGGGTTTTAACGAGGACTTTAACCATGCCATCATGATCAGGACTTTTATGAGCAAAAACAACGAACTGCATTACCGTGCGGGAGCAGGTATTGTAGCCGATTCGGTACCTGAAACCGAAATGCAGGAAGTAAACAATAAAATTGCCGCATTGCGTAAAGCGGTGCAAATGGCAGAGCAGATTTAGTTTGGAGTTTTCAGTCTGGAGTAAAATCCAATAGTAAGGAATACAATGGAAAAAAATATAAATAGTAATCTCCCTTCGGGGGCCAAGGGGGTGGTTCTGGTAATCGATAATTATGACAGTTTTACCTATAACCTGGTGCATTTAATTAACGAAGTTGGTTATGAAGCTGAAGTTTGGAGAAATGATAAATTCGATTTGGCTGATGTAGAGAAATACGATAAAATATTGCTTTCACCAGGTCCGGGCATTCCGGAAGAAGCGGGTTTATTGCTGGATGTAATCAGAACTTACGCGCCGACAAAAAGTATTTTTGGGGTATGTTTAGGGCAACAGGCCATTGCAGAAGCATTTGGTGGTACATTGTACAACTTAGGCAGGCCAATGCATGGTATTGCTACGCCAGTTACGGTTGTAGATGGTGATGAGCCTTTGTTTTGGGAATGTCCGCAAACCATTAACGTTGGACGTTACCATAGCTGGGTAGTGAGTCAGGATAATTTTCCTTCATGTTTAAAAATTACAGCCAGAGATCATAAGAATGAAATTATGGCGTTAAGACATGAAACGCTGGATGTGCGTGGTGTACAGTTTCACCCTGAAAGTGTGCTTACAGAACATGGCAAACAAATGATGGAGAATTGGTTAACCGCTTCGTTCTAGCACTTTTTTCACCCGGTCTTCATGCTGAATTTGCATCAGGGTCTCAATTGATTGAAATGATAAAATTTTAGATGAGGTATATCACCTTTTTTAAAATTTTGTCACGTTGAGCCTGTCGAAACGCCGCGCAAGAAGTTATTAAAACTTCTTCAATAAGCCAGGATGAAAATTACATATTTGAGATGCCCCTCTTAACAGATTGATAAATGAACATACTAGATAAAATCGTAATACGAAAAAAAGAAGAAATTGCCGATGCGAAAGCCTTGGTTTCCATAACGGATTTAGAAAATTCGCCCCATTTTAAGCGGAAACCTTATTCTTTTAAAGACTTTTTATTAGCTGAAGATCGGACGGGTATTATTGCCGAATTTAAGCGCCGGTCTCCTTCAAAAGGTTTAATTAATGGCATTGCCGATGTTGGAGAAGTAACGCAGGCATATAATGCCGCCGGGGCATCTGCACTATCGGTATTAACAGATGTAGATTTTTTTGGTGGTAAAACCGATGATATTCTGGCTGCACGCGCTGCAAACAATATTCCGATTTTAAGAAAGGACTTCATGATCGATGAATACCAGATCCTTGAAGCTAAAGCCTGGGGTGCCGATATTATTCTGTTGATTGCTTCGATATTAACACCGCAACAGATCAATGATTTCGGAAAATTTGCACATAATCTTGGTTTAAATGTGCTTTTAGAAGTGCATAATCATGAAGAGCTGGAAAGAAGTATTTCGCCTCATTTAGATGCTATTGGGGTAAACAACCGGAACCTGGCTGATTTTACAGTCGATATCCAGACTTCGTTCGATTTAGTAAATAAAATTCCGGATAAATTTTTAAAGATTTCGGAAAGCGCCATTAGTGATCCGCAGACCATAAAAGAATTGAAAGCCGCAGGGTTTAACGGATTTTTAATTGGTGAAAATTTTATGAAAACCGATAATCCCGGAGCTTCTATCAAAGAATTTGTGGCGCAGATTTAGCCTTTTATAAATCCCGGAGGTTTTAAAAACCTGCGGGGTTTGAACAAAAAAAATACACGTTCGCAAATTTTGTATCTTTGTATCAATTACATGGGAAAACAAAAATTTTATGATACTGCCGTAGTGCAGGAAAGGGCAATTTTAGTCGGTGTGGTTACGCCTGGCGAGAAGGAAGCCCAAACAAAAGAATATTTAGACGAGCTGGCCTTTTTGGTAGATACAGCCGGTGGGAAGGTGGAGAAAGTTTTTACGCAAAAAATGCTTAAGCCTGATCGTGCTACCTTTGTGGGAACCGGAAAACTGGAAGAGATAAAAGCGTATGTAAAATCAGAAGAAATTGATACTGTAGTATTTGATGATGAATTATCGCCGTCGCAACTGCGGAATATAGACCGTGAACTGGGTGTTAAGGTATTAGACCGGAGTAATTTAATTCTTGATATTTTTGCCAACAGGGCTCAAACTGCTCAGGCCAAGACTCAGGTAGAACTGGCCCAGTTACAGTATGTTTTACCACGCTTAACAGGGATGTGGACGCACTTAGAACGCCAGAAAGGTGGTATCGGGATGCGTGGGCCGGGTGAAACGCAGATTGAAAGTGATAGGCGGATTATTTTAAATAAAATCTCTTTACTAAAAGAACGTCTGAGAAATATAGACAGGCAAAACGAAACACAACGTAAAAACCGCGGTCAGCTGATTCGGGTAGCTTTGGTAGGTTATACCAACGTGGGTAAATCAACCATCATGAATATGTTGTCGAAATCGGAAGTATTCGCAGAAAATAAACTGTTTGCTACTTTGGATACTACTGTACGCAAAGTAGTAATCGAGAATTTACCATTCCTGCTTTCTGATACCGTTGGGTTTATCCGCAAATTACCTCACCATTTGGTAGAGTGCTTTAAATCTACTTTGGATGAAGTTAGGGAAGCAGATTTGCTGATCCATGTGGTAGACGTTTCGCATCCAAATTTCGAAGATCAGATCAATACCGTTAATGAAACCTTAAAAGATATTGGTGCAATTGATAAGGATATGATCCTGGTATTTAATAAAATTGACGCTTACGTTTCGCCGGAAGTAGAAGGAGACGATGACGACGGTAAATTAACACTGGAAGAATTTAAAAACAGCTGGA
The DNA here is from genome assembly GCF_900111825.1 of Pedobacter suwonensis. Taxonomy (GTDB): domain Bacteria; phylum Bacteroidota; class Bacteroidia; order Sphingobacteriales; family Sphingobacteriaceae; genus Pedobacter; species Pedobacter suwonensis. Next base: position 235,442 of record NZ_FOJM01000010.1, on the reverse strand, counting down.
TGAGTCATGGCAAAGTACCAGTCCTGTTTATTTCAGCCACTCAGAAAGAGAATATAGAAGAATTTAAAACGTTATTATACGATAAAATCAGGGCTGCACATGTGGCAAGGTATCCGTATGATAGCAACCTTTTATATTAGTGACCAAAAAACAATAATCAATATTCAAACGAGCCTGGAGCACAAATAACTAATCAACAATAATCAATTTTCAGAATAAAAATTGATTATTGTAATTTGATCTTTTGCTATTGGGATTTCTCGATAATAGCATTAAAAATTAACATGGGTTGATTTGCTTCACTAACTAAAAGTAGTTTTATAGGTTCTAGATCTTTTTTATCTTCTATATCGATAAGATTGAGCCAGAGTTTAGTCTCCTTAGCTTCTTTTCTGCAGATCTTTATTCTGTAAATAAATCTGCTTTGCTTAAAGATTCATTGGCTTCGATGTAATTTGCAGAAACAGAACCTGAAGACCGAACAACTTGTTTAATGTCTTGAATGTTGATAATATTATGGGTAACCTTTTTACAATAAGACCTAACGGATTGGGCGAATAAAAAAGTCCTTTCTTCGAGATTAAAGTTGGTTCCGTTGCTCATTAATTAAATATAAGTATTTTTACAAAAAACTGAGTTGATCAATTTCATCAGTTTGCATTTTAAATTTTATAGTCTTCCAATTTAATATTAGCAGATGAGTTATGGTCTGATAATTGAACATTGGTTATTGATGATTTTAAAACCTTATCAATCGATATTACCTGGATTGAATCGTCTGGTAATTGATCATTGGTAATTGATAATTATAACATTATGGAAAGTAAACGTCAGCAGAAATTTGCAGGAGTATTACAAGAGGAGTTGGCACAGGTTTTTCAGCGTGAAGGTGCTGCATTTTTGCCTAATACATTGGTAACCATTACCCGGGTAAGGGTTTCGCCAGATTTGGCAGTGGCTAAAGTTTACCTCAGCTTTTTAAATACCAATAATACAACACTTTCAATCAATACGGTGAATTCGCATGCCGGAGAAATCAGGTATAAACTGGGAAGCAGAATCCGCCACCAGGTAAGGGTGGTGCCAGAACTTACTTTCTTTGTGGATGATACCAACGAGTATGTAGAACGCATGGATCATCTTTTTGATAAGATTGCAAAAGAGCCGAGGCAAAAAGACGAGGACAGCGAATAATTTTTGTGAGGAAACTAAGGGAACCCGTTAATTTCTTCACGCACTTTATACCGGCTTTGGTAGCAATCCCGGCCGGATACTTTTTGCTCCAAAAATGCAATACACCAATTGAATATACCGCTGCGTGGATTTACAGCATCGGAACTTTTATTCTTTTTGGTGTTAGTGCCATGTATCATGGTTATCCGGCTACCGATTACGGGATACGTTTTTGGCAAAAGTTTGACCATTGCTGCATTTACCTCATGATTGCCGGCTCTTACAGTCCTACAGCCTTAATGGTTTTTGATGGCTGGCTAAGTTGGGGCTTGTTTGCTGTTGTATGGATTATTGCCATTGCCGGCTGTCTGCTCAAAATTTTTAACCGTTTAAAAAGTACAGCCATATCATTATCCATCTATATCTTAATGGGCTGCTTAATCGTTCCTTTGCTTCAGAAAATGTTGGGGACTTTGCCCTTAGGGGCGATTTTCTGGCTGCTTTTGGGCGGTATTTTTTATATAGGCGGCACTTATTATTATGCAAAAGATAAGCAATTATCCAGGTGGATGCACAGCCACGAACTTTGGCATCTATTTGTAATTGGTGGTGCATTATCGCATTACATTTATAATTTCGTGTATATCTTTAAATAATTACAGATGCGAACTTTCGGTCAGGTTATTCAATCAAATGCTGCATTAATCCAAAAAGTTGTTGATTTCGATGTAAAAAACGATCGGCTTTTGCCTCTTGATTTTACCGCATCCAATACGGAATTAACAGATGAGGTTTTGAACGATACCAATATGTTTTCTGATTGGGTAAATGAAAAGCTGCTTAAAAATGATGCGCGATACGGAATTGGTGGATACAACGAGCACCGTAGCATTTATTCGCGAAGCGCACATTTTGATACGGAAGAAGAACCTCGCAGGTTGCATTTAGGGGTAGATATCTGGGGGATGGCAGGAACACCAGTTTACAATTTTTACGATGCAACCGTTCATAGCTTTGCCAATAACAACAACTTTGGCGATTACGGTGCAACCATCATTCTGACTTATAATATTGCAGGGTACAAATTTAATGCACTTTACGGTCACCTGAATTTAGCTTCTTTAAGTAATCTAAGCGAAGGAATGCCAATAAAAGCAGGTGCAAGATTTGCCGAATTCGGTAATAAGGATGAAAACGGTTGCTGGCCTCCACACCTTCATTTTCAGCTTATCGAAGATATGCACGGATTAGAAGGCGACTATCCGGGTGTATGTAAGTTTAGTGAGCGCAAAAAATACCTAACCAATTGCCCTGATCCGGAGTTTATTTTGAGAACAACTTTTTCTTAGTTTTTAACCACAGAGAAAATAGAGGGGAAGGCACGGAGGACACAGAGAGAGAATTGTTTGCGATGAAGTGCTGCGGGGAAGGTCATTATAAGAAGGCTTTTTCAGCCGCTAAGCAATCTTACAACGATCGCTACTTGAATACGATTTAAGATTAGCTTCGCTGAGCACTCCGTGGTTCCACCTGCGTGGTAATGACGACCTTACCATTAAATTAAAACGCTCATTTTCTCTGTGAAAAACCCAGTGTCTCTCTGTGGTAAAATGCTTTCAGCTTTTTTTAGTAAATTAGTACAATGAAAAAACTGTTCACCATCTGCTTGTTTTTCTCTTGCTCGCTGGCCATAGCCCAGGTTCAGTTTAAATCCGGTAAAAATGGTTTTACAAACTTCTTAACGCAAAATACCATCTATCCACAGTTCTCTAAAGATAATTGTATCCAGGGTACAGTGAACATCAGTTTTAAGCTTAATGCACAGGGGAAAGTTTATTTTTCGAAAGTGAGCAAAGGCATATTATCTGACTTAGACCAAGAAGCGCTACGCTTAATTAGAATGAGCAGCGGTAAGTGGCAGGTTCCGGCGGGTTATGATACAACCGTTTCGATCGTGGCTCCGGTTAATTTTAAACTGCAAGGCTACAATTGCGAAGGGAAATCAAATGAAGCGGTTCAAGAAGCCATTCGCAATTATCAGGCTGAAGAGGCACTCACCAATTCAGTAATTAATTTCTATAAGAACATTGATCAGGCCAAACCCGGACAAGAAGTTCAGATTATAGCAATCAAAAATCAGCTGGGTATAGATGATGAATACCTCGAAGACCGCATTCAAATGGGCTTAAAAAAGATAAAACAGGGCGATAAACAAGGCGCCTGTGAAGATTTCCTTTTTGTTAAATACATGGGAAGCAAAATAGCAGATGATTATTTAGCAAAGTATTGTAAGTAATGAAGAACACCGGCCGATTTTTTGCTTTGTTGGATCTCATCAGCATCTTTTTGTTAGCCAGACAATTTTGGCAGATTTTAACGCATTTAAATGAAATTCCTGATCAGATCCTTTCACAGGCTAAAGTAATTTTACTATTGCCCTTATTTGTATCATTGTTTATTTCGGCAATCGGATTAATCTTATTTAAGAAATTTGGTTTTATTGCCTATTACATTCAATTTCCCTTCCGTTTAATCGTATGGGTATTTTCAATCGGTTTTATCACTTTTTTGCCTGAAATGTTAAGTCTGGGCGAGAGGTGGTTTGATATTTTATTCCGGATCTGTTTTATTGCCGAATTTTTCAGGTTATATTTTACGATCAAAATTCATCGATCAGTTTTTTAATGCTTCAGGTAAAACCACTGTTATGGCGGCAGGAAGGATTTTTGCTTCGACTGTATTTAACTTTCCAACGTACTCTCCATCTACCTGGAAGTGCGCTTTATGTTTAGAGGAAATTTTTACTTCAGCAGTTTGAAACACCTCTATTTTTTTTGGGTTGAAGGGTAATTTAGTGATCCATATCTTTATAATTTCCAGGTAGGAGTAATCTTTAACTAAAACCACTTCAAAAAGATCATCATCTAATTTTCCGTCAGGATTAATCTTTAACCCGGTTCCGTACATGGTAGCATTGGCAATGGCAACCATAGCTGCTTTAGAAGTAATGGTTTTATCTTTAAGTTTCAACTGTACATCCATTCGCTTATGGTTCCACAAGGCATGCCATGTAGCTTTTGCGTAGCCCAACATACCACGTTGTGGCAGGGTATCAAATTTCTTTACCAGGTAGGCATTAAAGCCCAAATCGGATAAGTGGATGCAAATCTCGTCGTTAAGTTTAACCACGTGGATTTTTTGCAGATGGCCTTCATCCAGAATGTCTAAAGCCTGTTCAATATCAGTAGGTATACCCAATTCTTTTGCCATCCCATTAGCCGAACCCGCAGGAACTATGCCGATCGGTGTTTCTGTGTGCAATAAACATTCTGCAACCAATTTTAAGGTTCCATCGCCACCAACGGCTACCACACGATCTGCTTTTGCACTTCTGATCTTATCTTTAATCTTTTCTAAAGAGCAGTCTTCCGGTAATTCAAAAAGATCAATTTCCGTGTTTTTTGAATCGAAATGGGTAGAAATTACTTTCTTTAAATTAGTATCATGGCTGCCTGAGCCTGGGTTGATGACGAATAATAATTTCATGTGCTACCTAATGGTTTAATCAACAAACAACTTTAAATAAACTCTGTTTTAACATAGATGAATAAATCTGTTAGTGTTAAAGTATATCACGGTTATGGCCATGCACACAATCTGGTTGTTTATGGTCATGTTTTTAAACGCAAGGCAAAAACACGGCAGGTTTACAGTAACAATTTGTTTGTAAACATTATCCATCTTTTAAAACTCTTTATCCTGAAACCTTATGCTTTCGTTGAGGTGCGCTTGCAATTTTTGGATCAGACGGTTTACCATAAAACCGAAAGAGATGGTTTTTTTAAGTTTGAATGGGATGCCCGACATGATGTTCCGGCAGGCTGGCACGACGTTAAAGTGGAGGCTGTTGATCTGGATGGATCTGTTTTGAATACCGGAGAGGGCAGGGTATATGTACCACACATTACTCAATACGCTTTTATTTCTGATGTGGATGATACGGTGATGGTTTCTCATTCGGCAACTGTTGGCAGAAGGTTGAGAGAGTTGTTTATCAAGAATCCGCATACCCGTAAAACCTTTTCCGATACAGCCAGTCACTATCAGCAACTCGCCCTTTCACACACGGAGCCAAATCAACCCAACCCTTTTTTTTATGTCAGCAGTAGTGAATGGAACCTTTACGATTATTTGGTGGAGACTTTCAGGTTTAATAAACTGCCTGATGGTGCTTTTCTTTTAAATACAATTAAAAGATGGAAAGATTTAATTAGAACAGGCAAAACTGGTCATGAAGGCAAATTATTACGGGTGATGAGGATTTTGGATACCTTCCCTAATCAAAAGTTTGTGTTCTTTGGCGATAACTCGCAGCAGGACCCGAAAATTTATAGTTCGATAGTAGAAAAATACCCGCAAAACATTGAAGCAGTTTATATTCGAAATATCCGGCCTGAAAAAGAGGTGGAAACCATAGAATTGCTCAAAAAAGTAAAAGACAAAGGAGTGGAAGCTTGTTTATTTAATGATAGTGCGGAAGCGATAGCGCATTCTAAATTAATAGGATTGATTGTATAGATGATATGGTCTCTTCTTAAATTTGTATAGCTTAACTTATTACCATGCCGAAAATATCATAGGAACAGTTGCCGTCCTTTTCGACTGGAGCGCAGTCCCGAACGTTCGGGAGAGAAATCTTTCTATGCTTAAAGTCCAAAGATCTCTCCACTACGGTCGAGATGACGATTTTTGGAAGAAAGAAATCGCTCCAATTATCCCATCTCCTCCCTGCTACCCGGCCTCGCAGATTTTTTAGTAAGGATCGGTCGTTCTTTCGACTGGGGCGAAGCGGAATGGAGAAATCTATAGAAGAACTTTATATTACAGATTTCTCCGCTACGGTCGAAATGATGGATTTATATAGATGATAATATCAGGAAATAGATTTTCCGAAAGGTGTAAAGGCCAGATTCATCAGCTTAAAATGCTGACGACCGAACGGAATGCCCACTATAGTAATGCAAAGCAGAACACCGAAAAACAAATGCGTTAGGGCAATCCAGAAGCCACCACAGAAAATCCAGATTAGATTCATGATGGTAGATAAGCAGCCGGTATTTGATGAAGTATCGGTAATTTTAACACCAAAAGGTGCCAAGCCTACAATGGCAAATTTAAAGCACTGAATGCCAAAAGGAATCCCAATAATGGTAAGGCAAAGGATTAACCCTCCGATAACATATTCGAAGAAAATAAAGATACCGCCAAAAATAATCCAGATAATATTGCCTAAAAAGTTCATGGTGTTTTTTACGTTAAGATTTAATATCGGATATTTTGTTACAGCTCGTTCATATATTCTATTTGGATTCTTTGTAATTTAGAATTACACACAAAGGAAAGACAATATGAAAAAATTGACACTTGCAGCGGCAATAGTCGCGGGCTTTGGCCTATTTAATGCCAAAGCACAAAATGTAAACGGTATGAAATTGACCGACATCCATGTAGATTACATCCAAATTCGCTCAGTTAAAAGCCTCTTAGCCGATAAACAATGGATTGCCCTCGAATACGGACAAAAGGTAGGCGATTATAGTGAACTGTACATCAGGGATGATGATGGTAAAAAACTCGAATTTAATTCACCTATAGATGGCGTGAACAAAATGAAAGCCTATGGTTATGAATTATTTAGTGTTTATGCCGAGCAGATTGATAAGGATAGCAATAGGCCGGTATATGTATTAAAAAGGAAGTAAATAATAAAGAAGTCAAGTTTCATAGCAAAGTCGATTATTCATAGCAAAGTCGGTTATTAAACTTGACTTCTTTGTATACCTTATATAAAATCCAGGGTATTAAATTTCTTATTCAGGATGTCAGCATTATTTACATCCAGCCATTTATCTAAAATAGTACCGTAAACCTGTCTGAAATCCAACTGGTATTTTAAGTCTCCGGTGTCTAAATCACTCAGGTTAGGTGCTGCATTGAAAATCCCCTGCTTCTTCAATCTGCCGCCAAAAACGAACATATTATTTGCGGTTCCATGATCGGTACCGTTACTGGCATTTTGCTCTACCCTTCGGCCAAATTCAGAGAATGTGATCACCAGGGTATCCTCAAGTTTATTGTTCGATTTTAGATCTTTTAAGAAAGCAGCTATACCCTCGCTATATTGTTTAAGCAGGTTGCCTTGCTGACCAATCTGGTTCACATGTGTATCAAAACCGCTTAACGACACATAATACACCCTTGTTTTTAATCCTGAAGAGATAAATTTTGAAACCGTTTTCAATTGATTGGCAAAGCCTGAATTAGGGTAGGTAAATTTAGACTGATAAACTTTGGAAGTATTTTGTATATAACTGGCTGAAGAAGAGGTTTCGATCATGGTTTTATATAAATAACCTAAGTTATCTTCATCCAAATGTTCCTTGTCATTCTGCAGCATGGCCTTAAAAAAAGGATCATTGGTATTGCGGAACAAAGCTGCAGGATCTATTAACGCAATCCCTTTTTTAGTCTGACCTTTCATGGCCAAAGAAAGTGAGTCGTCAACTTCTATCGCGGTATAAGGGAATTTGCAGGTTTTGCAATTGCTATCTAAATAGCGGCCAATCCATCCGGTTGATAAAAATTGATTGCTATCGCTGCCGGTTTGCCAGATATCCATCGATCTAAAGTGCGAACGGTCGGGATTCGGATAGCCAACGTCATTGATTATCGTCATCCAGCCCTGATCGTAAATTTCTTGCAGGGCAGCCATGTTGGGATTTAGCCCCTGCATATCATTCAGTTTAATTATTGATTCGGGTTTAATGGCAATACTATTTCGCTTTTGATAGTAAATATCATTTCCAAAAGGAATAACTGTATTAAGGCCATCATTTCCGCCAGAAAGCTGTACAACAATCAGATTTTTATAGAGGCTTAATTCATCAAGTGCCATAGCCTCAAGCGGTTTCATAAAAGCAGGAACAAATAGCGAACCTGCTGCAACAAACCCTGTATTTCTTAAAAAATTTCTTCTGTTCATCTTGTTAGTGTTTTTGTTCACTTATTCTGTTTGATGATCTGGTTTTTTAGTGAAACGGCTATCAGCCATCAAACCATCAGCCAGCATTTAGTCTAGCACAACTGATATTCCGGCATGCTGGTAATTTCTACTGCTGTACTTCGCAACCCTTTATTATCACTCACCATGGTGGTGATTTTGGAGTTTAATTTGGGTTGCAATAAAAACTCGGTAAGCTCTAATGGCGTTAATCCTTTTGGTAAAGTGCTTAAAAATTTAGGCCAATCTGCAATTGCATTGACGTATGATTTTGGTTTTGCATTGGCATTTGCGTTAGTGGTTGCCGTGCGGCTCAAAGCAATTACAGCTTCATCTTCAGGATCTGCTTTTCCACTAAAATCAATTTCCCCATCATTTAGCACAAGCGAAGGAATCCGCATCCTTAACATTAACGATGAACTATCAATCCAGCTTTGTCCGCCAGGCCAGCCCGCAACATTGGGTGGGTTAAATAAATATTGGCCCAAACTGCTTTGTAGCTGTATTAAAACCTGAGGTTTGTTATACGTAACATAAAACTCACGGCTTAAACCCACTAAAAATTCGGCTGGCGATTTAATCTTTGTGCCTACATTTTCCGGACTATAAAACCAATCGGAAGTAAACATTTTTTTCATCATCGACGCGATATCGTATTTCGAGTTATAAAAATTTGTGGCGAGTTCGTCAACGTGTGTCTCATTTGGATGATCATTAACGAAGAATTTATATACTTTCCAGGCAATAAATTTTGCGGTTTCTGGTTTCTCGAGAATAATATCAATAATGTTTTCGCCCTCAAAATTCCCGATTTTGCCGAAAAACGTTTTTGTGCCGTTATCGTGCTGGTTCTTCCTGAAAATAAACGAGCCGTCTTTGTCGTACATCCAGCCGGTAAAGGAACGGGCAGATTCTTTAATGTCCTGTTCTGAATAATTTCCCCTTCCTAAGGTAAAAAGCTCCATCAGCTCCCGGGCGAAATTCTCATTTGGCTTACCCTTTTTATTTTGTTGGTTATTGAGGTATTGCAGCATGGCAGGCGACTTAGATACCTCGACCAATAAGGTTTTAAAGCTTCCTAAGGCATTTGCCCGTTGAATATTGTTTAATTGTTGCGCAAAAAACGGATTGTTGCTGCGGCAGGCAAAATGTCCATGCCAAAACAGGGTCATCTTTTCCCTCAGTGGAGCATCAGTATTGATCATTTTGGTAACGAAAGCAATATTCAGGTCGCGGCTCACTTCATTCTGTTCACGGATAATCTGCTGACGCATTTTCTTTTCGTCTTCTGAAAGATCTTTTTTCGCATATAAACCGGCTTGTACCAAAAGTTGTCGTCTTGATTCAAAATCATTTACTAATTGAATCGGATCGTCTTTTTGGGAATCCTTAAGCAAATTGTCTACTACTTTATCTAGTTTTTTTCTGCTTAATTTTTGTAAGTCAGCATAAGAAATGCCAAAGCCTGCCCGGTTGTAAAGATGTTTTACTTTTAAAAAATTATCTTTCGTGTTCATAATGGACCGTTTTACAATATGACTTGTTTAAAACCCAAGGGTTTAATCTTTGTTTTCTTTCTTATTTTTGACCATGCTTTTTCAGTTACTAGATGATCACCCAGGTTTTCCTGATCCGGCTTTGGCAGAGGACGATGGTTTATTGGCCATTGGGGGCGACTTAAGTATGGAACGGTTACTGATTGCCTACTCAAATGGTATATTTCCATGGTTTAGTGAAGGTGAACCGATTCTCTGGTATTCGCCGCACGAACGCTGTGTGATTTACCCCGATAAAATCAAGATCAGTAAAAGCATGAGAAAAATTTTAAACCACGCGGTTTTTATAATTACTTTTAACCAGGCTTTTGCCCAGGTAATTCAAAACTGCGCCACATCGCCTAGAAAAGGGCAGGATGGCACATGGATTACCAATGAAATGCAAAATGCTTATATCAGGCTCCACAACCATGGGTATGCACACAGCGTAGAGGTTTGGCAGGATGAGAAATTGGTGGGGGGCTTATATGGTTTAAAGATTAACCGTGTTTTTTGTGGCGAAAGTATGTTCAGCCATGTAAGTAATGCTTCAAAAGCAGCATTAATCTTTTTAAGTAAAATGAATATCGATTTGATCGATTGCCAGTTGCCAAATGATCATTTAATGAGTTTAGGAGCTGAAATGATGAGCAGGGAGTTATACATGGAAATGCTTCAAAGTTCTTAAAGTTATAACAGCTAAGGTTAAGGGTATCAAATGTATGGTTGTCAGCCAAATTATCTATAAAACAAAACCTGCAAACTTTTGGCCTGCAGGTTTTTTATTGTTTTTTTGTTGAAATTATAATTCTCTTACTTTGTATCGTCACCGTTTGCAACGGGGATGTATGAGATTCACATTTTTAATGTGACTATAGTTCATTAGCGATACAATCGCAATTCTCGTTGATCCTCGTTTTAAACGAGGACCATATTTCGGTCTGTTGAAATTATAATTCCCTTACCCAAATATTTCTGTAGCTAATGGCAGGGCTCGGATCACCGTGATCTTGTAATTTTATCGAAGACGGACCATGTTTTTTATATTCAGGAGTACCGATATACCTGGTTGCCCCTTTTAATACAAATCCGTTCTGTAAAAGTACACCATTTAAGAACAAGGTCACACTTGCTGGTTTTAATACAGTTCCGTCTTCGTTAAAACGTGGCGCATTCCAGATGATATCATAATATTGCCATTCGCCAGGTTTTTTGTTGGCATTAGCTAAAGGAATTGCCTGTTTATAAACACTTCCTGTTTGTCCGTTCACATAAGTTTTATTGTTAAAAACATCCAGAATCTGGATTTCGTAACCATCATCGCCACCACCGGTTGAAGCTAAAAATACGCCGCTATTTCCACGTGCCTGACCTTCTCCAGAAATGTTCTCAGGGATTTTCCATTCCAGATGCAGTTGGTAATCTGTAAATTTTTTATTTGTCTCGATATTTCCTGTCCCTTTTTTAACGGTAAAAAATCCATCATCAATTGTCCATGCTGCTGGCTTAGATGGGTCTTTAACAGAGTGCCATGCATCTAAATTTCTACCATTAAAAAGAATAATAGCATCAGACGGTGCATCCTGAGGCAATTTACCCGGCGTAACAATTTTCGGAACAGGTTCCCAAACCTCCGTTGTTTTCGGATCATTGGCAGGATCTGGTTTCTTATCTTGTGCCATAACTTGCCCTGCAAAAAGTGCCGGGATAAATAATAGTGTGTATTTGTTCATGATTGTGGTTTAACTTGTTAAAGTTAACCAGTTTATTAAGAAATAGAAATTTAGTATTTAAAATTTTACCCTAAATCGTCAACAACATAGGTTTCTGTAATTACTACTTCATCAGGGGCGATATCTTCTTTGCGTTGCTCTGCCAGATCGCGCATGGGGCAATAGCCTGTAATACCACGGTAAAGTAGTCCGGCACCAATGGCTGCGCCAGTTAGGCCAATTACAGGATGTGAGAAAATGCTGGTGATACCCTTGAAAAGCAGATATGTGCCTGCAGCGCCTGATAACCAACGCTCTGATTTTGAAACATTTTCAAATAACTCTGGATATTTCCATGCCTCTTTTACATTGTTTACTGCGGTATTAAAATCTTGATTTGTCATAATGGTAGAATTTATGTTCTACTGTATAACAAGTAAGGAGGGAATGAGTTTGAAAAGAATTTTAAATCTTATTGTTATTAAGACCCTGAAATAAATGACCTTCAGTGTGCCCGCTTAAGGCTCGGTTTACTTCGTAGCTTTCCGCTTCGTTACAGATCAATTGACGCACGCGGCTGATTTACTTCCAAAATTCAACCTGCTCGTATAGGCTATAATAACCAATGGACTAATGACTGTAAATACTTTATATTAGTTTAAAATATCCCTGATATCCTCTTTACTCAGCGATTTAAAGAAACTTTCTTCTGTGGTAATCAATGAATTGGCTAAAGATTTTTTGCGGTTCTGTAAAGCCAGGATTTTCTCTTCAACCGTGTCTTTTGCAATAAATTTATAAATGAAAACCTTTTTATCCTGGCCAATACGGTGCGTTCTGTCAATAGCCTGCTGTTCTACCGCCGGATTCCACCATGGATCGAGGATGAAAACATAATCAGCCTGGGTTAGGTTTAGGCCAACACCACCAGCTTTGATGGAGATTAAGAAAACCTTCAGGTCCGAATTTTGCTGAAATTCAGAAACGATCTCCCCACGGTTACGGGTTGAGCCATCTAAATAAGCAAAAGGGATATGCTCAGCTTCAAAATGTTTTTTGAAAATATCCAGGTGTTTTACGAATTGTGAAAAAACCAAAACCTTATGCCCCCCCTTAAGTACATTATCCAAAGTATGGATTACATTTTCAAATTTGCCCGAATCGGATATGTACTCACCATCAATCATTATAGGGTGGTTGGCCAACTGGCGCAAAGCCGTTAATCCCTGTAAAAGCTGAACCTGTTTCTGCGCGAAGGTTCCATCATCCATACTTTGCAATAAATCGTTACGGTAGGCCGATTTGGTTTTTTCGTAATAGGCGGCCTGGTCTTCGCTCATATCGCAGTAAATTACCTGTTCTGTTTTAGGTGGTAATTCTGCCGCTACCTGTTCTTTTGTTCTGCGCAGCACAAAAGGTTTGATAATAGACTGCAGCTTACGCGCTTTTTCTTCGTCTTTTTTCTTTTCTATTGCCTGCACATATTCTTCGTAAAAAAATGCCTGCGTACCCAATAAACCAGGGTTTAGAAAAGTTAATTGAGACCATAAATCACTTACCGAATTTTCTACCGGAGTACCACTCAGAATCAGTTTGTGTTTCGATTTTAAGCTTCTAACCGCCTTGAACGATTTTGATGCCGGGTTTTTGATATTCTGACTTTCATCCAGAATAATATAATTGAAATAGAAATTTTTCAATTCGTCTATATCTACCCTTGTTACTCCATAGGTAGTGATGATAATGTCGTAATTTGTAAAATTGGCTACATCTTTATTCCGATTGGTGCCTGTATGCGCCAGTATTTTGAGCTTTGGTGTAAATTTTTTAGCCTCTGTTAACCAGTTATAAATTAAGGAAGTGGGCATGATAATGAGCGAGGTAGTCTGCGTTTCAAGCAATTGATCCTCTTCTTTCACTTTTTGCAGCATGGCCAGTGTTTGGATGGTTTTACCCAATCCCATGTCATCGGCCAAACATCCACCAAAGTTGTATTCACGTAAAAAGCTGAACCAGTTATAGCCGGCTTTCTGGTAATCGCGCAAACTACCTTTAAAATTTACCGGCATCTGTGTGTCGGCAATATCTTCAAAGTCTGATAACCTTTGGAGCTTGCGTTCGAGCGTCACATTTGCCAAACTATCTTCTGCCAGGTCGTTAATTAAACCAATATGGTGTTTCTTTAATTTAAGCGTTTGTCCGGCTTCTGCAAGACTGAACAAACTGCCGTATTGTGTAAACCATTTATCAGGAATAATGGCTACCTCTCCATCAGGCAGTAAAAACTCACGTTTTTTATGTAAGATATGCTGTTTTAACGATAGGAAAGGGATCTGGTATTTACCGAACCAAACCACGGCATGGATATCGAACCAGTCATTCCCCTCTTTAACCTCCAGATCGATTTTACTGGCACCAAGTACAAATTTTTTCTGCCCGGTAGCCTGTTCAATTTCAAAACCCGATGCCTCTAAGATCTCAATATGCTCATTTACCCAGTTTATTGCGGCATAACTCGGGTTTTCTTCAGCAGAAGCTACTTCCAGATTACTGAATAAAGAACTTGTTTTCTTTAGCCCTAACGAGAGAAGTAGGTTAAACTGCTTTTTCTCCCAGTCTGCAGAACGTTTAATGCGGTGGAAAATATAGTTGTCAGCCGTTTTTTCTAAACGTACCGTAACTTTATGTGCATTTTCTACCGGGAAAGTATATTCCCCATATTTGAAGTATAGCTGGATCTGAGAAAGACCACCATCAACATATAATACCTTAATTACTGGTATAGCTTCAAATTGTTCGGTCCTGATTTCGAAACCTTCCGCATATACGTGGTGTTTTTCGATCAGGGGCGCAACAAATTTTTCGAAATATGTAGCTTCGGTTGTTTTGGGTATCGCAATAAAGCGTTTGTTTAAAAAGGGCTGTAATTTTTTGCCCTCAATATCCTGGTCGAAAAAGTATAACACATCGTTTAGCAATAACCAGGCAGGTTTATTGCTGATAATCTGCGCTTCTTTAAACATGAATTCAATGCGCAGGTTCTGATATTTGATGGTCGGGAAATAACGGGTTTCCGTTTCGTTCCTCCGGAAATGGAAAAGGATAGATGCAGGCTCGTTGGCAAGTTCGATTTTACGCTCTACAGGCCAGCCATCTTTGTCCATTATGTAAAGTTCATTTTTTACCTTTAAGATTTCTAAAACCTCGGCAAGTTTCTTTTCAATTTTAGGACGGACGTTTTCATAAAACTTATCGTCGAAAATTTTGGTAAAGAACTCAGTAGGCCTGATTAATTTTTTATAATATTTTTTAATCAGCGAATCCTGCTCAATATCATCCAAAATCCTGATCAGCTTATAATCAATGTCACTTAAACAGGCATTAAATTCTTCCGCGGTATGTGTGAAAATTCGTTGATAAGTAAAGGAAAAATCTCCCTGTGGATTTAGCTGAACTACATGTGGTTCAATTAAATAGCCCAGATACTCATGTTTGCACAATGAGTACACCACTTTACAGGCTTTAGCGCTATCTACACGTAACATTGATTGGTTTAAAAATTTTTCTAAGCTAAGCGCTTAAAAAAATTTAAACTTACAATATTTTGCGTTTACATCAAAAAAACCAGACCATTTTGGGGATAAAAATATACTGAATTTTAAGCTGCATTGAAAAGGGACTGTAATGCAGTCGTTTAATTTTCTGATCCCGCAAGGGGATATCTTATTTTTAAGATCCTTCGCTGCGCTACCATTGCCAGAATTTACTCGTAAGGTCGTCATTCCCGCGCATGCGGGAATCTTAATGAGAGCGTTTCAAGATTATTCATCAGTGTTTGCTTTTATATAGCGGCATTCATGAGCACTTCGTGGTTCCCAATCAAGTTGGGACTGACGATTTCTCGATGGACATTATCTACTTAAAATTTACCTGTCATTTTTATTGATTTTTATACAATAAATAATCCCTCGGGATGAAAATTACCTCTTTATTTAACCACAAAAAAAGGCATCCTGTAACTCAGAATGCCTGTAATGTACTTTTTGATGATTATTTATTTCCAGCCACCGCCCAATGCACGGTACAGATTTACCACCGACTGCAGTTTTTGTAATCGATCGTTAATCCCATTTAATTGAGCTGTTAATAAGCTTTGTTCTGAAGTTAACACATCAGTATAATTTGTCGCTGAGCTGTAGCGTAGTAACTCTTTGGTAAAATCTACTGCTTTTGTTAAAGAGGCAATTTGTTTTGTTCTTGTTTCTTCTTTCTCAGCAGCAGTCTGGTAAGCATACAAGGCATTTGAAACTTCCTGTCCACCCGTTAACAGTGTTTGTTGAAAGTTGTAAAAAGCAATCTGTTGATTGGCTTCAGCGGTTTTTAGGCGGGCTTTGTTTGCTCCCCTGGCAAAAATTGGCTGTGTTAAACCGCCCACTAAATTATAAAAGATAGATTTGCTGAAAAAATCCTGTAATTGTAAACTGGATAATCCACCGGCTGCAGTAATGGTTAAAGCAGGGTAAAAGTAGGCCTTGGCAACGTTGGTGTTTTCAAACGCTGATCTAAAACCAAATTCTGCAGCGATTACATCCGGACGGTTTTTTAATAACTGTGCTGAAACACCTGTTTGTAAATTGGCATAAGGGGTCTGCTGATCTAAGGTGGTTCGGTTAATTGCATCCGGTGCTTTTCCTACCAGTACACTTAATGCATTTTCAGCCTCTTTAATGCTTCTTTTTAAATCAGGCAAAGTTACCTGTGCAGCATACAGATTGGCTTCACTTTGCACAACCGCCGCACCATTTACTACTGCGCCTTGTTTCAGTTCTTTCATGGTCTCCACATCCTGAGCTCTCACCTTAATGGTTTGTTCAGTAATGGCCAATTGTTTATCAAGTGCCAATAAAGTATAATAGTTATTGGCAATAGTAGCAATTAACTGTGTTTGGACAGCTCTTTTTGCCGCATCGGTTTGTAACAGAGTTGCATATGCGCCACGTTTTGCACTTGTTAATTTCCCCCATATATCGGCTTCCCAACTGGTGCTCAGCTGTGCCTTATAGGTTTGGGTTTCCAAGTTAATATTTATCCCGGGAGGAAAGTTCAAAGAGGCTTGCGATTGTTTATTATCAGTTACATTTACATCAGCCTGTAAGCTTGGTAGTAATGCCCCACGACTTTGGATCAGGGTAGCCTCGGCAATTTTGATCCGCTCAATGGCCTGTTTCAAGTCTAAATTTTCATTTATGCCTTGTTGGATCAGCGACTGTAAGGTCGTATCCGAAAACAATGTTCGCCATTGCAGGTCGGCCATTGTAGTGGTATCCGTTGTATTATTATCCCGGTACAAACCCTCGCTTTTTAACTGAGGGCGCTCGTATTTTTTAGTTACGCAAGCACTCAGGGCAACGATGGCTAAACCGATTAAAAGGGAATGTTTATATCTAAAATTCATTTTTTTACTATTAATGTTTACTGTTCGCAGTAGCCAATTCGTATTCTTCTTGCGTTTGTTCATGGTCAATGCCCTCGTTAAAAGGCGATTTATTGCTGATTCGCTCTTGTAAGGATTGAAAGACGATAAACAGGGCGGGGATAACGAAAATACCAAATATAGTTCCGATTAACATACCGCCTACCGCTCCGGTACCAATTGAGGTGTTACCTGCTGCACCAACACCTGATGATAACATCAGCGGTAGTAAACCAAGAATGAAAGCGAAAGAGGTCATTAAAATAGGGCGTAAACGTGCTGTTGCACCATCAATTGCGGCATTGGCAATGCTCATGCCTTTTCTTCTTCTATCTACTGCATATTCTACAATCAAAATCGCATTTTTGGCTAAAAGCCCCACAAGCATGATCAGCGTAATCTGCGTATAAATGTTATTATCTACACTGAAGATTTTATCGAAAACGAATACACCTGCTAAACCAACCGGTAAAGAAAATAAAACCGCTAATGGTAAAATATAACTTTCGTATTGTGCTGCGAGTAAGAAATAAACAAAGATTACACAAAGTAAAAAGATAAAAACCGTCTGGCTTCCGCCTGCCATCTCCTCACGTGATAAACCCGAGAATTCGTAACCGTAACCTGCCGGAAGGTTTTTGGCTGCCTCTTCCTGAACAGCTTTTAATGCATCACCTGAACTGTAGCCGGCATTTGGGTTACCCGTTACCGATATTGAAGTAAACAAGTTGAAACGCGAAATGGCTTGTGGTCCATATACTTTGGTTAACGTTATAAATTCCGATACCGGAGCCATTTGCCCCGAAGAGGTTCTAACGAAAATGCGGGTTAAAGTTTGCTCATTTGCCCGGTACTGCGCATCGGCCTGATACATTACCCTAAACTGTTTACCAAATTTGTTGAAATTTGAGGCATAAACACCGCCATAATAGCCTTGCATTACACCCAATACATCACTAACATTCAGGCCTGCCTGTTTAACCTTGGCCACATTTACATCAATCTGATATTGCGGGAAATTTGGATTAAAAGAAGTAGATGCATATTGGATTTCGGGACGTTTACTTAACGCTGCTAGAAATCCATTTCCAATTTCGTTGAATTTTTTGATATCTCCACCAGTTTTATCCTGTAACTGGAACTCAAAACCACCACTGGTACCGAAACCCTGGATAGTTGGCGGCGCAAAGAAAATAATTTTAGCCCCTTTAATGCCTGCTGTTTTTGCAAACAATTCGCCAATAATCGCTTTTACGTCTCGGCCCTTACGTTCATCCCATGGTGTTAAACGGGAAATTACCATACCGTATGAACTGCCTGAACCACTGATCATGCTTCGGCCAACAATCCTTAACGTATTTTTAATTTCTGGTATCTGGTGCGCAATACTATCAATCTTGGTAATGATCACACTGGTTTCTTCCTGCGAAGTTCCCGCCGGTAAGGAAATATCACTCATAATGGTTCCCAAATCCTCATTTGGCACGAAACCTTTGGGTGTAGTATTCATTGTCCAAACCAGTAGTCCAACGAAAAAGGCAATAGCCAAACCAACGATCCATTTTTTTCTGGAAAGAAAACTTACCGATTTTTTATATTTTCCGGTTACGGCATCGAAAGAGGTATTGAAAGCATCGTAGAAACGCTGTAAAAAGTTTTTAGATTTTTTGTGTTCTTCTTTATGCGGTTTTAAGAATAAAGCACATAATGCCGGACTTAATGTTAAGGCGTTAATGGCCGACAAAATAATCGAAATCGCCAGTGTTAAACCAAATTGTTTATAAAATACGCCTGATGATCCGGAGATAAAACTCACCGGGATAAACACGGCAGCCATTACCAGCGTAATCGATATAATTGCTCCACTAATGTCGTCCATGGCATCAATGGTTGCTTTTTTGGCGTCTGTATAACCTTCATCTAGTTTGGCGTGTACGGCTTCGACTACCACAATCGCATCATCTACCACAATACCAATTGCCAATACCAAGGCAAATAAGGTGAGCAGGTTGATGGTAAATCCGAATAAACTCAGGAAAAAGAACGTTCCGATAATAGCCACTGGTACACTAATTGCCGGAATTAAGGTTGAACGGAAATCCTGTAAGAAGATAAACACCACCAAGAATACCAGAATAAATGCTTCAATTAAGGTATGAAGTACTTTTTCAATCGATGCATCTAAAAAGTCGTTAACGTTAACCAATGTGGAGTAGTGTACCCCCTTTGGAAAGGATTTTTGCGCTTCATCAAGGGTTTTAATAGAATTCTCGATTACTTCTTTTGCGTTGGAACCCGCCGTTTGGTTGATGGCGATACCCAATGCCTGTTTTCCGTTGAATTTAACCGAACTGGCATAACTTTGGGCACCTAACTCAATCCTTGCAATGTCTTTTAATCGAAGAATCTGGCCATTATCAGTTGTGCGGATAATGATATTGCCAAACTGCGCTTCATCTTTTAATCTGCCTGTATATTTTAGGGTGTACTGAAATGCCTGATTACCAAGCTCTCCAAACTGACCCGGGGCAGCCTCCACGTTCTGATCGGCAAGGGCAACGCTAACGTCGTTTGGCACCAGGCCGTAAGTGGCCATCACATCGGGCTTTAACCAGATCCGCATGGTATAATCCAGCGTTCCAAACGCACTCGCATCACCAACACCATTGATCCTTTTAATCTGTGGAATGATGTTGATATTGGCATAATTCTGCAAAAACTTCTGATCGTAGGAAGGATCGTCGCTATACAAACCAAATATCAATACGTTACTCGCTTGTCTTTTCGCGGTAATCACACCCGACTTGGTTACCTCTGCAGGTAATAAACTGGTCGCGCGTGCAACCCTGTTCTGTACGTTAACTGCTGCCAGATCGGGATTGGTACCTAATTTAAAGTTTACTGTAATGGTTGCGGTACCATCGTTACTGGCGCTTGAAGTCATGTAGGTCATGTCTTCCACACCGTTTATCTGCTCTTCCAGAGGAACAACCACACTATTCATCACCACATCGGCATTGGCACCTTGGTATGATGTAGAAACCTGCACCGTTGGTGGGGCAATTTCCGGGTATTGTGAAACCGGCAACGTAGCTAAACCTAAAACACCGAGTATAACGATGATGATGGATATAACCGTTGATAAAACCGGTCTTTCTATAAATTTCTTAAACATAATTAATATTGATTACACTATGAAAGTGTGATAAGCAACATGATATTGTTATTTCTTGATCTCAGCATAAACTGAATCGGCACTTTTTTCTTCTGGTTTGATTTTTGTTCCGTCTTTTAACGATTGGAAGCCTTCCAAAACAATTTTATCTCCACTTTTAAGGCCTTTGGTTACTACATAGAACTTTCCTTTGGCCAAATCCATAATCTCAATTTCCGTGTTAATTACTTTAGCAGAGTCACCTAAAACATAAACGAACTTTTTACCCTGTAAATCGATTGTTGATTTTTGAGGAATTAGAATGGCATTCTCAATGTGCTGCGGAACCCTTACAGATGCGCTGGCGCCATTTTTTAATAAAGACGTGGGGTTAGGGAAAGTGGCTCTTAAACTTGCAGAACCCGTGCTGGTATTAATCTGTCCGTTAATGGATTCAATTTTACCATTTTGGGCGTAAACTGTTCCATCTGCAAGTACCAGACTTACTGCTGGAATATTTTTCATTTGCTGGGCCAAAGTATTTCCTTTATATGTTCTGGAAAAATCAAGTAGTTGTTTCTCATTTAAAGAGAAGTAAGCATAAACCTTTGATATATTGGAAACTGTTGTTAAAGGCTGTGTACTGGTACTGCTTACTAAACTTCCATTTCTGAAAGGAATACTGCCAACTACACCATCAACAGGGCTCTTAACAGAGGTATAGCCTAAGTTAACCTGTGCATTTACCAGTTCAGCCTTTGCCTGTGCCAACGCTGCTTTTCTGCTTTGCAATGTTAATTGGGCAGCGTCAAGATCGTATTTGCTAATAATGTCTTTTTCTACCAATGGCCTGGTTTTGTTTACGGTTAACTGGGCAGCATTAACATCAGCCTCTGCACTACTGATGGCCGCTCTTGCTGTGCGTACCTGTTGTTCGTACTGAGGCGCATTAATGGTGAAAAGTAACTGGCCTTTTTTGACCACGGCACCTTCGTCAACAAAAATCTTTTCAATAAAGCCATCAACTTTTGGGCGGATGTCGATATTTTGGATACCTTCAATGGTTGCAGGATAATCAGAATCTAAAGTGGTATTTTGTGTATTTACGGTAAAAACCGGATAGGCTTGTGGACCAGCTGCCGCAGCAGCAGCTGCTGCTTTTTTCGCATCATCATTGTTTCCGCAAGATGCTAAAAGCATACCAATGCTCATGCTAAAAAAGAGAGTTGTAACTTTTCTCATGGACTATTTCTGTGTGTGTATAAATTTGAATTTCCGGGAATTAAGAGCGTCGCCAAAAATTATGACTTCGATTTCCGGAATTATTTTCCAAAAATAGCGCCTAAGCAAAAATATATCTGTCCAAATTCTGTCATTTAATCAATCGATTGATTTATTTTCGGGGTTAGATACGTCTTATGTGTGATTAAAATATTGTTTATCAGTGTTTTAATCGTTTTTTGTATTCTAAAATGACGCTTGTAAATATCTTGAGACAGTTGTTAAAAGCTGTTAAATTGCTTAAAATAATCTTATTTTTTTGATTGGTCCTGTTTGTTTTACTAAACAGAAAATGGCATTGGTGTATATTTTACACTAAATGCTCGATCGTTGCTAAATACGTTAAGTTTCTGAAAATTGATCGTTAAGCAAACGCACTAACCCACTTCTCCCTCGAAAACCAATTTGGCCGGTCCACATAAAAATACATTGGTAAATACTTTACCATCGTAATCGAACTCTATTTTAATGTCGCCCCCCAAAACCTTAATATCAGTTTTAATATGACCGGTTTGGTTTTTATGTTTGGCCATAGCCATGGCAACCGCCGTAACGCCGGTACCACAAGCATAGGTTTCATCTTCAACACCACGCTCATAAGTGCGGACAAATAAATGATCGCCTTTGTCTTCAACAAAGTTGACATTAATGCCTTTTTCTGCATAGGTCGAATTATAGCGTATATTTTTTCCCTCGCTAAAAACATCAAAATCTTTTAAATTACTTCTCAGTGCAACGTAATGAGGCGAACCAGTATTTAGTACGTAGGCTTCATTATCTTTTGTAATGGTATCAACATCAATCATTTGTAGATCGATCCATTCTCCGTTTTCTGAAATTCTGGCATAATGTGGGCCATCAACTGCCAAAAAGTTTGTTTCCCGATCAATGATGCCGAGTTGTTTGGCAAAGGCCACAATGCATCTGCCACCATTGCCGCACATGCTTCCAGGTTTACCATCTGCATTGAAATAATGCATTTCGAAATCATAATCCTCATGTTTTGTAATAAACATTAATCCATCGGCGCCAATACCAAATCTCCTATGGCATAGCTGTTCAACTAATTGGTTATCAATGTCTTTTAATTGTTCGTTGGTGTGGTCTATTAAAATAAAATCGTTGCCTGCGCCCTGGTATTTAAAGAAATTAATTTTCATGAAAGCTTCATTTTCTAGTGCAATATTTGAGATGCGAAAAGCCAGTTAATGATTTGTGTTTTTTGATTTAACATTTTTTAACACAAAACTAAGTGCTTTGATGATACAAATATCGTTTATATGGTATTAAATTTGAACAAACTTACTCAACAAAATTTAAGCAGATGAGAACTGCTGGAGCACTCTGCTTAAATCAAAATAAAACGCTCCTGCAAACATACTTTAATAAATGAATATTATGAGCTAAACCATTAGCTAGCAAATTAGTTTATAATAAATCATGACCATTAAAAAACATACAGAAACATGAAAAAAATATTAGGAATTACCGTGTTAGCTGCTTTTATAGGTGGGGCAGCAGCAATCGGAGGTTATAAGCTATTTGAGCGTAACCAGACAGGCAGTACAATTACTGATAAACAGAATTTGTATTTTGCCAATAACCCACTAAAAGTGTCATCAGCTGGTACTGCAGATTTCACCCAGGCGGCAGCGGCAGTGGCACCGGGTGTAGTGCATATCAAAACAACTTACGCTGCACAAAGTGGTGGTGGCAGAAGTTCTTCTCCTTTTGACATGATGGAAGATTTCTTTGGTGGCGGTGGCCGTCAGATGCAGCGTATGCCTAGAGCAGCATCAGGTTCTGGTGTAATCATCAGTCAGGATGGTTATATCGTAACCAATAACCATGTGGTAGAAAATGCAGAGAAGGTTGAAGTGGTTTTAACAGATAGGCGTAAGGTAGAGGCAAAAATAATTGGCCGCGACCCCAATACGGATTTAGCATTAATCAAGGTAAATGCAACTGGTTTGCCTGTTGTAAAGATGGGTAATTCAGATAATGTACAAGTTGGAGAGTGGGTATTAGCGGTTGGTTTCCCGTTAGATTTAAATACAACGGTAACAGCGGGTATTGTAAGTGCGAAAAACCGAAGCATCGGTATAATCGGCCGTGAGCAACAAGGTAATGAAATTACAGAGGAGGAATATCGCGAATACCAACGTACCGGCAAAAGACCAGATCGTCCGGCTAATACCAGTATTGAATCATTTATCCAAACAGATGCTGCCATTAACCCTGGTAACAGCGGTGGTGCACTTGTAAATGCCAATGGCGAATTGGTGGGGATTAATTCGGCAATCGCATCACAGAGCGGATATAACCAGGGATATGGGTTTGCTATTCCGGTTAACCTGGCCCGCAAAATTGTAGACGATTTTATGAAATACGGTTCTGTTAAACGTGGTTATATTGGCGTTAACTTTGTGCCGTTAAGTGGTGAAGAAAAGCCTGAAGGTATAAAGACCAATGAAATAAGTGGTTTGTATGTGAGTGATGTAGTTGTCGGAGGCGGTGCTGCTGCAGCAGGTATTAAAGCAGGTGACGTAATTAAAAAAGTTGATGGAGTAGTAATTAACGATTCACCTGATCTTCAGGAAAGGGTAGGCCGTTTAAATCCTGGAGATAAAGTTAAGTTAACCGTATTGCGAGATGGTGCGCTTAAAGATTACACCGTAACGCTAAAAGGAGAAGCAAGCGTTGGCCTTACGGCTAAGAATACGGCTGGCAAAGGCATGGAAGTTTCTAAACTAGGTGCAACTTTCGCTCCGGCTACTCAAGCACAAAAAGCGAAATATGGAATCAACAGCGGTGTGGTTGTAACATCGGTTACTACCGGTAAAGCTTTCGATAATATCGGAGTAGAAAAAGGTTTAATTATCACCAAGGTAAACGGACAACCTGTAAATTCTGTGGCTGATGTTCAAAAAGCATTGCCTTTAGGCAGAAATAATATGGTGAGCATTTCTGGTGTGAGCGAGCAAGGCTCATATAACTACAGTTTTCCTGCACAGTAATTAGTTGTAATAAATAGTTAAAAGGCTTCCCAATTTGATTTGGGAAGCCTTTTTTATTTTAATCCTGATTGATTGTTTCGTGGTTGGCATGGCAGGCATCTGCGCATTCTTCGCATGCCACTGCACACTGCCTGCAGTGTTCATGATCGTGCTTGCTACATTCAGCTGCGCAAAGTCTGCATATTTCTTCGCACAACAGTAAATATTGATGTCCTATAATCGAATCTCTCTGCAATAATCTGGCCGCTTGGGTACAGATATCAGCACAATCCCTATCCAGTTTAATGCAATCGATCATCATGTTGATATCTTCTTCTTTCAAGCAAGATGATGCACAGTGTTCACAAGCTAGCGCACAATCCAGTAAGGTTTGGATTAAAGCATGGTTGTTTCTCGTTTCCATATTGTAATTGTTTTAGTTACACATGTTTTATAATAATAACCTGCCAGCCTGTTAAACAGTTTTTTTTAAATTTAGTTTACGTGGTATATTGTTTTATGTTCAATATACGATAACCTTATCTGACACCTTAGTAATCTTACCTATACATTTGTCTTTTCGCTGCCAGTGAAATACAGGCCATCTCCAAATGAAGATTGTTGAATCAGTTTCAATATCTGTACATTTTGTGACCTATTATCTGGCAATATTTAAGTGTTAACTGTTAAAATATCTTAAATCTTAGCTACTCAGCCTTGTTCCTGATACATAAATCAATATTCATCCGTTTTTCATAATCAAGATATAGCTTCGTTATCATCGATTGTTTACCAGCCCTTAGGGAGATTGATTAATTTTTTATAGTTCCACATTAGAATCAACAAAAAACTGAATATTATGGCTTTAGCTAATACTAACCTCAGCGTAAAACAATATTTCAATTTCATGTGCAGAACGGATTTTGAAAGGCGGATATTTCATGATACTTATAAAGAATTTCAAAAAAGATCAGCCATATATAGTTTAGATCAACAGCTGCATACCTTCTCTGAGATGCAGCAAGCAGATAAAAAGGCCATTGCACTAAATCAGAAGCTTCAGTACGCGGTGATGAACAGCATTGCAGCCCTGGAGTATAAAATGCCTGTTTTAAGTGACCTTGAAAATCGTCCAGTCATTTTTGATTATGCTGAGCTACATATTTATGCTTCAGATCTGCGAAATAAAGCAGCGCATGTTGTGTCCATTACCTATACCAGTCCGGAACTTGTTTTACACGAGATTGTTGATGACTTGCTGATCATGAGCTATAGCGCCAAAGAATACGAAACATTGGTTGTAAAGATTTCCGAGAATGTGACGGTGAATTATGATCAAAGCAAAAGTCTTGTTTTTAGCTAATTTTCCACCTATTCATAGATAAGGTACAGCAGATTATGAAGCGATTTTTATGGTCAATCTGTACGCGTTTTAGGCAGAAAAATCAAAGTTGACCGTCGTTCTGAAGGTGTTTTATTTCTAAACCGTAAACAAAACTCGATAAATCGTCGGCCAAGATACTTTAATGAATGGGCTCTAAAGGGCAAATAGTCAATATATTTATAGATTTTAACATAATAAAAAATAAAAAATTTATTATGGGTATTTAAGCCTATCTTTGGTGTAAATTAAAATACAATATAATGCAACAAGGAACAGTAAAATTTTTTAATGAAACTAAAGGTTTCGGATTTATCATTCCATCTAATGGCGATGCCGAAATTTTTGTTCATGCTTCAGGCTTAATCGATAACATTCGCGAGAATGATACCGTAAACTACGATGTAGAAGAAGGTAGAAAAGGCCTAAATGCGGTAAATGTTAAAGTAGCTTAAGAAAACTCGAATACATAAATCGTAAAAAGTCCCGATGTAAATCGGGACTTTTTTTATGAGCCAGGTTTGCGTTATTATTGATTGGCTAAATGTTTGCCTATTTCACTGTCCACAAAATCAAGTGAGAGGTCATTATTGCTGAGCACTATGCCATTTCTATCTGCCAAAAAGAAATATGTTGCGCTATAATTACTTAAGTTTTTTGCGTTAGGTGATTTTTCCCCCAAAAGGTCCGAATATTGCGGCCAGGTCAGTTTATCGGCTTTAATTACTTTTTTCCAGCTATCTTTATTCTTATCGAACGATACACCAATGAATTCTACGTTCTGATCCTTATATTTTTCGTAAAGATGAGCCAATATCTGGTTGTTTTTTCTGTTTTTTCCACTATAGGAAACCCAGCAGATAATTAGGTTAACTTTTTTCAATACGCTCAAATTAAACTTTTTCCCATCAGGTGTTTCGCCTTCGATGTGGGGCATTTTATTTCCGGCCATCATTTGGTTAGCCTGCATAATTTCTGAAAGCAGTTTTTTGCCTCTTTTGCTTTCCTTTACCTCCTTATCCAAGCCTTTAAAGATGGACAGGTATTTTTTAGCTTCAGAACCTGCTCTTCCAAATCTGTCTAGTAAAAATATAGTAACGTCGGATTTAGGATGATTTTTGGCAAAAATTTCAATATTATTCAGTTCTGAACTAATTTTTTTGGCTCTCCATATATCAGCCTTTTTCGCCTTTTCTGCAATATTATCAGGGGTAGCGAGGTTGAATTCACGCTCTGCGAGCGCCAAGCTATCCAGCAGGCTTCTGTTCATTGCCTCTTTTTGTTTGTAAAAGCTGATCATTTCTTCACCTTCTTTAGTCGGTAAGATTTTAAACGGGTAAGTCGCGGCGTTTTTTCCGTCAAGAACCCCCTTATAATTCCCCTTATCCAAATAAAAGGAATATTCTTCATCATGACCATCGTCATATGTACTCAATATGGCGTAACCTTTTTTGGGCATGTTAATTCTGAACGTTTGGTTGCCATTGGTAATATTTTCGACTTTTAAGGTTTCGCCGTTTTCTGAACTTTTGACGGAGATCACCGCATTGGGCCCGAAATTTTTAGTTTCGAAATTAAAAATAGCAGGAGCAGGATCACAGCTATAATAGAAGCAGGCAAATAAAATAAGTAAGTAGCGCTTTTTTTTCATATTGATCAATTGGCGAAGTAATATAACGAAAAAATTAGTTTTAAGACGAAATTTTTAGTTCGATTATGTTTGATCATTTATCTAAGATATTGGCTTATTATCAGGAGTTTTTTTGTCAGATTTAACATTCAAGCGTTATTTAATCACGCAACGCTAAAAACAGGTAATAAATTGGGCATTTATTTCGACAGCAGTAACGTATCAGCCAGGCAACCTGATGTTATTGTGATTTCTCAATGTTCTGAAAACCTTTGAACAGGCCACTACATTTAACTGATATTAAAATCGAAACGCTAAATAAGCATATATTCTTTCGATTAATTACGAATATGCTTTAGAATGTTTCTAAATAAATGTTTTATCGCTGTTTTGTCATAATCGTTTATAAATTAAACTCATAATTAGATATTTTTGCAGGAAATTTAGATATAAATCCTAATCAAATGAGTGGTTTCGGAAATGCACTTTCTTCATCAATAGGAAGAAAATACGTAATGGGTATTACAGGGATATTCCTGATACTTTTTTTAATTGTACACGCTGGTATTAATTCGTTAATATTTCTTGACGATAATGGTTTGAAATTTAATATTGGAGCACATTTTATGGCTACCAACTGGATCATTAGAGCAGGCGAGTACATATTGTTTTTAGGTTTACTTGTGCACATTTACCAGGCAGTTAACCTAACTATCCAAAATAAGAAAGCAAGACCTGAAGGTTACGCAGTTTATAATGGTAGTGCTAACAGCAAGTGGTACAGTCGTTCAATGGGCTTGTTGGGGACTTTACTGTTAATTTTTCTTGTTATTCACCTGAAGGATTTTTGGGTGGTTTCCCGTTTTACAGGAATTCCGACTGTTGATGCCAACGGAAATGAAGATTTATATGCAGTAATGAAAGAGAAGTTTCAGGATCCGGTTAGGGTTGTTGCTTACGTTTTGTTAATGATTTCTCTCTGTTACCACTTATTACATGGTTTTGCATCCGCATTCCAAACAATGGGATGGAACCATTCAAAATATAATGGAATTATTAAACGTGTTGGTGTATGGTATGCCATAATTATTTCGATCGTATTCGCATTAATGCCAATTGCAGTTTACACACATTTAATTGATTAAGTTTTAGCACAAAAGATATATGTCAGATATTAATTCAAATATTCCGGAAGGCGAATTAGCCAGTAAATGGACAAAATATAAGTCTTCTGTGCCTTTGGTTAACCCATCGAACAAAAGAACTATTGAAGTAATCATTGTTGGTTCAGGTTTAGCAGGTGCTTCAGCAGCGGCTACTTTGGCTGAAATGGGTTATAAGGTTAAATGTTTTTGTTTTCAGGATTCACCACGGAGAGCACATTCTATTGCTGCTCAGGGGGGGATCAACGCAGCAAAAAACTATCAGAATGATGGTGATAGTGTTTATCGCCTTTTCTACGATACGATTAAAGGAGGTGATTATCGCGCCCGCGAGGCCAATGTGCATCGTTTGGCAGAAGTAAGTGCCAATATTATAGATCAATGTGTGGCACAAGGTGTGCCTTTAGCCCGCGAGTATGGAGGTTTGTTAGACAACCGTTCATTTGGCGGTACACAGGTTCAGCGTACTTTCTATGCTGCTGGCCAAACCGGTCAACAGTTATTATTGGGTGCATATTCTGCCTTAGAACGCCAGATTGGTATGGGTAAAGTAGAGATGTATACCCGCCACGAGATGCTTGAGGTTGTTAAAATTGATGGCAAAGCACGTGGTATCATTGCCCGTAACTTAATTACAGGAGAAATCGAACGTCACTTCGGTCACGCCGTTGTATTAGGAACAGGTGGTTACGGTAACGTATTCTACCTTTCTACCAATGCAATGGGAAGTAATGTGACTGCAGCCTGGAAAGCACATAAGCAAGGAGCTTATTTTGCAAACCCTTGCTACACGCAGATTCACCCAACCTGTATCCCCGTTTCTGGCGATCATCAATCTAAATTAACCCTGATGTCTGAATCGTTGCGTAACGACGGACGTATCTGGGTTCCTAAAAAGAAAGATGACAACCGTAAAGCTTCAGAAATTCCTGAGGATGAAAGAGATTATTATTTAGAACGCCGTTATCCTGCTTTTGGTAACCTGGTTCCCCGTGATGTGGCCTCTCGTGCAGCGAAAGAGCGTTGCGATGCAGGTTATGGTGTTGGTGCTTCTAAATTGGCTGTTTATTTAGACTTTAAAGCCAATACAGAGCGTTATGGAAGAATCGAAGCGGCTAAGGCGGGTAACCACAATCCGGATAAAGAAACCTGCATGCGTTTAGGTACAGCGGTGATTAAGGAAAAATATGGTAACCTGTTTGATATGTATGCGCAGATTACTGGTGAAAATCCTTACGAAACGCCGATGCGTATTTATCCGGCAGTTCACTATACCATGGGTGGTTTATGGGTTGATTATAACCTAATGACATCGGTACCAGGCTTATATTGCACCGGAGAGGCTAATTTCTCTGATCATGGAGCCAACCGTTTAGGTGCATCTGCTTTAATGCAAGGTTTAGCCGATGGTTATTTCGTTTTACCTTACACTATAGGTGCTTATTTATCAAAAGAAATTTCTACCAAAGCTATCCCGACTGATCACCCGGCGTTTGTAGAGGCAGAAGAAAGGGCAGTAGGCATCTTAAATAAGCTGATCAACATTAAGGGAACGAAGTCTGTAGACCATTTCCACAAGCGTTTAGGCCACATTATGTGGGAGAAATGCGGTATGGCACGTAACGAGAAAGGCTTAAAAGAAGCCATTGAGGAAATCAGGGCATTACGTGCTGAATTCTGGAGTGAGGTTCGTGTTCCTGGTGCAATTAATGAGCTTAATCCTGAACTTGAAAAAGCAGGCCGCGTAGCTGATTTTATCGAACTAGGTGAGTTGATGTGTATTGATGCCTTAAACCGCAATGAAAGTTGTGGTGGCCACTTCCGCGAAGAGTACCAAACAGAGGAAGGCGAAGCATTACGCGATGACGTAAATTACGCTTATGTAGCCGCCTGGGAATTTAAGGAAGGTGTAAACTTCGAACTTCACAAAGAAGAACTGAAGTTTGAAAATATTAAAGTTGCACAAAGAAGTTATAAATAGCAGAGCGCATGGTGCAAAGTGCTTTCAAGCGCTCTGCTCTATGCTCCCCGCCTAAATCTCAATATCATGAGTACAGGAAATATGAACTTAACGCTAAAAGTTTGGCGTCAAAAAGATAACAAAACCAAAGGTGCTTTGGTAGATTATAAATTGGCCGATATTTCACCGGATATGTCTTTCTTAGAGATGTTCGATGTATTAAACGAACAATTGATTAACAAAGGTGAAGAGCCGGTTGTATTCGACCATGATTGCCGCGAGGGTATTTGTGGAATGTGTTCAATGTTTATCAATGGCCGTCCGCACGGACCAAAAGATTTAGTTACGACCTGCCAGTTGCACATGCGTTCATTCAAAGATGGCGATACCATAGTTGTTGAGCCTTGGAGAGCTGCTGCTTTTCCGGTAGTAAAAGATTTAACTGTAGACCGTTCGGCGTTTGACAGGGTTATTGCTGCCGGTGGTTTTATTTCAGTAAATACCGGTAATGCACAAGATGCAAATAATTTACCAATCCCTAAAATGCAGGCAGATGCGGCTTTCGAAGCGGCTGCTTGTATTGGTTGTGGTGCTTGCGTAGCAACTTGTAAAAATGCTTCTGCAATGTTATTTGTATCGGCTAAAATTTCACAACTGGCTTTATTGCCACAAGGCCAACCGGAGCGTTATCGTCGGGTACAAAGCATGGTTGCGCAAATGGATGCTGAAGGTTTTGGTAACTGTACCAATACCGGTGCTTGTGAGGCGGAATGTCCTAAAGGAATTTCTTTAGAAAACATCGCACGTATGAACCGCGATTTTGCAACTGCCAAATTTATTTCAGAAGAAACTGTTTAAACATTATACTGTATTTCTGGTTTACTAGCCAGATACTGAGCCTCCACCTAGTGGGGGCTTTTTAGTTTGGCTTAAGTTGTTTTAGTATAATAGTAATGCCCTGGCATTATTATTTTGATAAATTTAATAAGGAAATTTTCAATGCTTTTTAAGCAGGCAGATGGTTAAAGCAATACTTGTTTCACACAATTTTAGACTATTGTGAAAACATATGAAACTTTATGTTTTGAAATCGAAAGGTTGCAAAATAGATTGCCTCCAAAATAAAAGTTTGCGAAAGTTGCAATAATCTTATGTCTGCATATTAAAATTTTGCATTTTTGGAAATTTTATTCTGCATTATTTGTATATGTATTAAAGTTTTTATAAATTTAATCTTCCGAGACAGGAGAGAAAACACGAAACCCCGGCAATTTTGCAGGGGTTTCGTGTTTTTTTGGAAAATTAAATTTTTAGTATTGTTCAATTAATTTTGATGTGATACTGCTTTTTTAGTGGTAATAATTATCACTCCATATTTACCTTTTTCACTATATAATTTTTGAGAACCAGCATCTTTTATTACCTCTATTGCTAAAAGCTAGCATCTTTATCTACTATAGTAGCCTCTTTTGGGTTAAATGGGCTAAAAATATTATATTTTGGCGCTTTACTGGTTACCAAAATTACACCGCCTTTCGCTTTTGGTCCATATAAATCCGTTGCGGCTTTATCTTTTAATACCTCCATTGATTCGATATCATCTGGATTAACCTTACCGAGCAGATCATTATCTGCTAATTTAACACCATCCAAAATGATTAGCGGATCAACATTGCTACCCGTTGTCAATCTGATTTTGTCGTCAGAAATATGGCTTGTTTTTGTTTCTGTTATAGGATTGGCGAGTGTGAAATTAACATTGATATTATACTTTACCCTTACGGCAAAGCCATTTTTAATGCCCGGATTCCATTTTGGCGATTCTTTTAAAACCCTTATCGCTTCTTCGTCAGTACCACTTCCTAAACCGCGGGTAATCTGTACGTCAGAAAGGGAACCATCTTTTTCAACCACAAAACTAAGGAAAACCTTACCCTGTACATTGTTATCCTGTGCAATCTTTGGGTACTTTATATTGCTGCCCACATATTTATAAAATTTGGCTATGCCGCCCGGAAATTCCGGTTGTTTCTCGATGGAAACAAAATCATAGATGTCATCTGTATTCTCAGATTTAATACCGCTGGTTCCGGTATTTTCAGGAAGATAGGATAGGATATTAATTTTGTTCAGATTTATATACCCGCCCGATTTAGGCAATAAGCTGTTTTTAAATTCTTTTGAGGATTCAGGAATGCTAAAACCTACTGTTAGCGCATATTTGCCATCAGCAACAGTTTTAAACCCTTTATAGGATAAAATAACCCTTATCAATTCTTCATCGCAGCCAGTACCTAATTTTACATTTGATGCGATATGGATGACCTTACCTCCTTCAACATTAAATCTTACCTGTGAATTACCTTGAATCTGATTACTGTTTGCTGCTTTCGGATATTTGATGTTTACCGCCAAAAATTTATAAAATCCCTTCCAGTTGGCATCCGTGTTACCATCAACAGAAGTTGTTTGTGCCTTAACAGTTTTCTCTTGCGTTGTAACCATGTTTTCAACCATTTCTATTGGCTTATCCATTGGGATTTGATCGGTAATAGATATCAGCTTCTCATTTTTACGTACTGTGGCAGATGAAAACAAAATGAAAAGCGCGAATAGCGGAATAAAAATTCCATACTTTAAGATAGCAATCTTTTTAGAGCGCTCTTTATGAAGCATGAAAATTCTCTTTTTGATCAGCGATTTTTCTAAAAAGCCGTTTGTTAAGCTATTTGGTGAAATACCGAATGATTTACTAAGTAACAACATGGCGTATGCTGCCTTGTCGCCTTGAAACTCGGCTGCGAGTTCGTCAGCTAAATATTCGTGGATATTTTTAATAGTTTTCTTGTAAAAATAAATCACCGGGTTTAGCCAGGTAATAATTCCTATAATTTCAAAAAATAAAATATCCAGCGTGTGCCACTGCTTGATGTGTGCTTCCTCATGGATATCAATCACATCCATCTGTGGTAATCCCTGATCAATCACTTTTCTGCCGAAAAAAGAAAATGCTGAGCCAGCTTTACTTATTGTGAAGAGCTTTTTTACGGCCAGTAAGTTAAATATGAATTTGCCAGAAAAGAACAGGATTCCTGCACAGTAAATATATACAAGTGCATTTCCCCAACTAAAGCCATCGTTACGTTCGGTTACAATTGTTGCCTGCGCCAACACGGCTTCCCAATTAACTGATGTGTAAACCTGCTGCGCGGCTTTTTGTTCCGTTAACCACTCTAAACGGATAAATGGAGTGCATAAAGACAGAACTCCGGCAGCTACTAAATAAATACGGTTTAAAGTGAAGTAGGTTTCTTTATCTAACAGTAATTTGTAAAAGCCAAAAAAAACAATTAAGTATAAATTTACCTGTAATAAGTAATGGGCAAAACTCATTTTGGCTTGTGTTTAATCTGATTAATCATTTTCAGAATTTCATCAACGTCAGTTAAATCCAGTTTTTCTTCTTTAACAAAGAAAGAAAACATACTCTCTACAGAATTCTCGAAGTAATTACCCAGGAGTTTTTCTGTAGCATGCCTTTTATATTCTTCTTTACTGATTAACGGGTAATACTGATGAGCTTTTCCGAAAGCTTCATGGCCAATAAAACCTTTGGTTTCCAAAATTCTAATGATGGTAGATACAGTATTGTAAGCAGGTTTTGGAAGGGGGAGCTCTTCGATTACCTCTTTAACAAATGCTTTTTCCAACTGCCACAGAACCTGCATGATCTGCTCTTCCGCTTTGGTTAAATCTTTAATTTCCATAATAGTTAATAATAATAAGGATGATAGCAAATTAATTTGCTTTTAACTAAAGTTAAAACTAATTGGTTAGGTGCCCAAATTTTTACCAATAATTATTTGAAAATAATCACATAGCGTTTTTATTACCACTATAGAACTTCTATCTACGGGGAAGTAATGGAAAGTACAGGATTTATATGTTTGATAATCAGGGTATTGTATGTTTTTAGGTTAAATGTTGATCAGGTTGTTTTTGATGCCGTATACCACTAATCCGGTGCGCGATCTGATGTTTAACTTGGCAAAAAGAGATTCTCTATAGTTGTCAACTGTTCGTGGACTTACATTCATGAGGTCGGCGATTTCTTTATAGGTAAGCTCAGTGCTGCAATATTGTAGAAATGTAAGTTCTCTGTCAGAGAATGTCGGTTTCATGTCGCCCTCTTTTAAAGCCAATAAAAGCCTTCCCGATACCAGCTCATTTACATAATAACCCTTATCTACAAGCACCTTAATGGCGGTCAACAGATCATAAGGTGTAGATTCTTTGAGCATGTATCCCCCGGCACCTGCTTTGAGCATCCCGATTATTGCTTTTTCATCCTCAAGCATGCTGAGTGCAAGTACATGAACATTTGGGTAATTGGCTTTAATCCATTTTGTAGAGGCAAAACCATCCATTCCAGGCATGTTGATGTCCATTAAAATTAGCTGAACTTCAGCATGGCGGTTGATTTTAGCCTGAAGGTCAATGCCATTCATGGCCTCGAATATTACTTCTATTTCATCAAATTCTTCCAGTAAACTGGCCAATCCGGAACGGAAGAGGGTGTGGTCGTCAACAATTGCGATGGAAATACTTGGCTGCTGCATAATTAAGGGTAAGGGATTTCAATTGTGAGTGAAGTGCCTTCTTCCGGCGCCGAATTTAATACTAATTTTCCATTGATCATCTCCATTCTTTTGTAAATAGAATTTAGGCCCATCCCTGTTTTTTTACCCTTCATCTCAACCGGATCAAATCCTATCCCGTCTTCAGCTACCTTTAGATGTAAAACGTTTTTGTCCAGATAGGCATTGATCTGTATATGTTTGGCGTGAGCATGTTTTATAATGTTGTTGATGATTTCCTGCAATAAGCGTAGAATAATCAAATCCTTATCAGGCGATGTGATTTGCAGATCAATTAACTGATTATTCACTTCCAGTTCATATTTGCCTGCTTTGCTAAGCCAGTTAATTTCCTGATCAATCGCATGGCCAATACCATTTTCTACCAGTTGTTCGCCATGTAATAGTTTGGCCAGCTCCCTTAACTCTTTAATGGATTTGTTAACAAGTGCCAAGGAATTGTCTATTTTCTTTTTGGCCTTCTCTCCGTCATTTAAATTTACGGAATTTAAGGTAAGGGTGGTGAGGCTGAGCAACTGGCCCACATTATCGTGCAATTCGGCAGCGATACTTTGCATGGTCTGATCTTGCACTTCTATACGGGTTTGGAGTATTTCTGATTCAAATTTCTGCTGCATATTCTGCTTTTCCAGAAAATGGTTCTTTTTATGCCGATTGTAAGACCTGATGTATAAAATCAAAAATACGGGCACAAGGAGGAATATAAGCGTTGCAATGGCGACTAGAAATGCAATTCTCGTTGTTTCATTCTGCATATAAAGGAATATAGCCAACAGCCATATAGAATAAGGTTTAATACGATATAAATACAATATTTCACAGTAGCAAAGCCTATAAGTTTAACGGAAAACAATCCATCAAAAAGGTTAGACATTGTACTGCCAAAGTAGTAAAACAGAACGCCTGTAATCCACCAGAATTCCGGATGTGAGTGGATCTCAATAAAGTTTTCATCTTTTAACAGCAAGTAATAATAGTAAAGGCAAAAAAGAGTAAAAATCACAGACATTACAGTAATTGTAACTGTATTTAAATTCGAAAAAGGTTGCGTAATTAAAAAGAAAATATAGGTTAGGCTTATAATACCCAAACCTATCAAAATTATAGGCTTGGGATTTATATATTTTTTCAGGCAATGGTAGAGGCCGTATAATATGGTGCTGATCTCAAAAACAAGATAAATATTAAATAACCATAAATTATGTATTCCTCTTATGGCTAAATAAGCTGCAGCCTCTTCTGTAATGAACGCCACAGCTAAATAGCAGGTAATCACCTTACCGAAAGCATTTTTATCTTTCCATATCATATTGAGTGCAGCTATAAAGCAAATAACCTCTGCTATAAATATGGGGGATAGATATCTCATTGTTATAAAGCTACCCCGCTGCATTGATCAGGACAGCCTTGACCGCGGTTTTCAATATTGCTTAGGTCATCATAATGGTCGTTTCCTCCAACGCCATTTCCCACTCTTGGGGTAGTTGGTACCAATAATAAAGTATTTTTTCCTTCGTACGATTTAGGGACACCATCAATTGCTCCTTCCAGGTATTTTGCAAAATAAATTCTTAAACCGTCATATTTGCCTTCACTCATTGATTTTGCAATGTCCAGAATCTGTTCAGCCGGAAACCATACTGCCTTAGTATAACATTCTGAAGCGTTCATGCCATCTTTGGCATAGGCATTAACCATAGCTTCTGCAACCTTCGGGTCGATAGGTTCGCTATTTAATTTTTTGCTCATAAATTTAGATAGTTTGTTTGTAAAAGCTTAAAAGTCGATAATAATTAATGATCTGTCAAGAAGTATTTGTAAATAAATACCGTAAAAATACCTTTCCATTTAGGGCGTTTTACGCTAGCATCATTCTTCATTTAGCCACTACTTTTGGTATACAATAGTAAGAAATAATTTTTTGCTATGGTTAAATAATGATGTCTACGCTATAAAAACAAATTTTTTAAACTTATTTCAAAATAAGTCTGTTTCGGTAAATTTTGATTTAACTACTTAATTCTCTCAAAAAATGATAACTAACATCCTATTGCAGGACAATCATGGTTCGATTAGTGAAAGAGAAATTGAAATCGTACACCTTTTATCAATGGGTTACAACAGTAAAGAAATTGGTGCAATGCTTTTTATCAGCGAACACACCGTTAATACGCACAGGAGAAATATGGTAAGAAAATTAGATCTAAAAAATTCTTATCAATTGATTGTTTGGGCGTTCAAAGAAAGAATACTGTCTCTATAAGAGTTAAGATATATACAACCTCTCAGTCTAAACAAAAAGCCTGCTATTTGATACTAAAGTCAATTCAGCAGGCTTTTATTTGTGGGTATGTTTATAAGGGGAAATGAACTTTGATCTGAGTGCAATTACTTTATGCTCTTTTTGGTTACAATAAAGTAGCCAATGATAAAAAGAACTGAGGCATAAATTAAACTTGTCCATATTTCCTGGGTAAAAACAGGGAAAGCTAATGGATCATCACCTTGTTTTACCTTAGTTATTCTTAAAGCCAGCGTTGGCAAAGAATAGGGGTTCAGGTAAGCATATTTCCAACCTATGTTGGCCGTGATAATCCCCATGATGGTGCCTACAAAACCAATCCCCATTGGCTTAAGAAAATCGCTCCATAACAAGCTGAATATAAATTGTAGGGATAAAATGCCCAAAGAGGCTAAAAATAATTTGGTATAAGAATTAATCAGAATTTTTAACGGATTGTATTGATCAAAGTTAAATTTAGGGACCATTAGCTGCAGTAAATGTCCAAATGCAAAAGTAAGTGTGGCAAATAAGAATAAACAGATAAATATCAAAAGTATAGCATACAGGTATTTTGCCGAATAAATTGAAAACTTTTGGAGAGGCTGGGCAAATAACATTTTCCAGGTATCGTTTTTGTGTTCAATATTGTTGACCGAAAAGGCCATAAATATGACATAAAAAGGCATGATCAGGAATCCCATTACATTTAGTGATGCGCCACTATAGCGTGCCCACAACAGTATGGGAGGGTAGTGGCCAGCAATGATTTTTTCAGCGTCGTAGTAAAAACCAGAACTGATTAAACCACAAATGATGAGGGGTAATAAAATGGCGGCCCAAAAGGCCAGGGTTTTCCTTGATTTATAGAATTCTGATCGTAAGGAAATATAAAGAGCATGCATGTTAGTTGGCTTTAGTGATGTCAAGGAATAAATTTTCGAGATCTTTTCGTTGCTGGTACAGGCTGCTCACAATAAAGCCATTCTGGATTAATAATGTATTTAGCTCCCCGCTGTTTTGAGAAGAAATAAATGGTAAAGTAATAATCCGCTCTGTTTTGGCTGTAACTTCATATCCCTGCTTGATTAACAAGGTGCATGCATCTTCAATATTGTTAACTTCGATTTCGAGGCTGGGCTTGCTCAGTAAATGAAGTTCGTTAATCGTACCTTGAAATAATAATTGACCTTGGTTTATAATGCCAACATGTGTTGCCGTTCTTTCTATTTCTGCCAATAAATGGCTTGAAACCAGTATTGTTTTTTGATGTTTTGTGGCTAAATCGATCATGAGGTTCCGGACTTCAATAATGCCATTCGGATCCAATCCATTGGTAGGCTCATCCAGCAGGAGTAATTCAGGATCTGAGATTAGTGCCTGTGCAATGCCCAGGCGTTGTTTCATGCCCAGCGAATATTTGTTGGCTTTTTTATTTGACGCTTCTGCTAAGCCTACCAGTGACAGCATTTCATCAGCCTTTGCTTTTTTAATGCCCAATAAGATACAACGGTTAACCAGGTTTTCTTTTCCTGTTAAATGGCCATAAATAGCCGGTTGTTCTACCAAAGCGCCTATACGTTTAAGGACCGATATGCGGTTGCTGTTTATTTCCTTGCCAAATATAAAAACCTGGTCGGATGGTGACTTCAATAGGTTCAGCAGGATTTTGATGGTAGTGGTCTTGCCAGCGCCGTTAGGTCCTAAAAAACCATAAATGCTCCCTTTCGGGACCTGTAAAGATAAATCTTTTATTATAGCCTGGTTGTCAAAGTTAAAGTTTAAACCTACGGTTTCGATAGCGTAATTACCCATTACTACTATTTGAAAATAGCAGTCGCCTGTTTCACAATAGAACCTGATGTTTTTGCAGGTTTTACAACTATTTCTGCATCATTCTGATTGGTGTTAACGGTAAGCGTTAAAATAATCATCATAAATACTGGTAATAATAAAAGTAAAAATGGCGATGTGTTTGCTAACTTTTTCATGATCGATGGTTTTATTTGAGAGATTGTGAAAACACCGTCAGTAATTACTGTTTGATTTTTGAATTGGATTGCTGATGATGTTTTCATTTTGTTTTCGTTTTGATGATTCAAAGAAACTCAAGAAAAATAACCTGCTAAAATCTATTATACCAAGTGTTCAAGATTCTAGATCAACAGACATTTTTGGCGTTTGTCGATAAAATTTGCCTATTGGGCCGTTGGTAGAAAAAAAATGCCCGTTGGTAGATTGTATAAGTAAATCGATAAAACTTTATTTATTTTGGATGCATGAAAAGTGGTATGGTTTTCCATGTTTGACTAGCTGCTATTTCTGGTAAATAATTTGTAAATGAAAGAAGGTAAAGGCGCTTTAATATTGCACAGTATTTTTTGGGCAACTATAGTGATAATTGCGGTTGTAATTGTAATCACAACGAGCTCAGGAATAACGCTGAAGCGGGAATTTATTTCATTTGGTGTATTTGGAATCCTAAATATTTCACTTTTCTACATCAATTACATTTTTTTGATTCCTGAACTCATTAAAAGAAGAAAAAAGTATTGGCTTTATGTTTTTGCTTTTTTTCTGATGATTGCAGTTTTTGCATTAATTAAGACAGTCATTGCTGTCTTATATCCTGCCGATATGATGATGGTGAGGGGCAAGGCCGCTGAATACAATGTAAACGAATATTATGCAGGAAAAGCTTTTGTTGGTGGCTTTTTCATGATCAGTAGCTGCATTATCAGATTTACTATTGATTGGTTTGCGAGCGAGCGGATTCAGCGTAACTTAGAAAGTGAGCGTCGTGAGATGGAACTTCAGTTTTTAAAATCACAGTTAAATCCACATTTTCTTTTCAATTCACTTAACAATATCTATTCATTGGCCTATCAAAAATCGGATAAAACTGCCGATGCGATTATGAAGCTTTCTGAAATTATGCGCTACATGATTTATGAAAGCAATACGCCAACCGTAGCCTTAAGTAAAGAAGTAGATTACCTAACCAGTTATATTGAATTGCAGAAGATACGTTTTAAGGATGGTGCTTATATTGAACTGACTTTGAACGGTGAGATCGATAATCAAAAAATTGTTCCTTTAATGCTAATTTCTTTTGTTGAAAATGCATTTAAACATGGTGTGGTAACCGATCCCGAAGAACCCGTTAAAATCAATATCATTGCCAACCAGAAGATTTTGCATTTTAGTGTAGTGAATAAGAAGAATCAGCAAAATAAAGATGCACAGGGTGGAGTTGGGTTAACCAATGTAGAACGACGGTTACAATTGGTTTATCCTGACAGATATAAATTAAATGTTGTAAATTCGGCTACTCATTATACCTGTGAACTGATGATTGACATATAGCCGGAAATAACCAAGCATAAGCCGGATATTGTCATTAATTAAAATAATAACCTAAAATGAACCTAAACTGTATTGTTGTTGATGATGAGCCTTTAGCGCTTGATATTTTACAGGATTATATTTCTAAAGTGCCTTTTTTAACCATGGTTAAAAGGTGCGAAAACCCTATCGAAGCTTTGCAGATTGTTCAGGGCGGGGGAATCGATCTGGTGTTTTTGGATATTCAGATGCCTGAGTTAACCGGAATCCAGTTTTTAAAAATCGCTGGCAATAAATGCCATTATATATTAACCACTGCCTACCCGCAGTATGCTTTAGAAAGTTACGACCTCAATGTTTCGGATTATCTGTTGAAACCGATTGCGTTTGATCGATTTTATAAAGCAGTAGAAAAGGTGCATAATCAGGTAAAACCGGTTGAAGTACCCGCTAGTGTAGCACAACCCATTGTTACACCTGCACCTTTTTCTGGTTCACCAAACCCGGTTCAGGATTATATTTTCGTTAAAACAGAACATAAGATCCAGAAAATTTACCTGCACGATATTTTATACATCGAAGGATTAAAGGATTACATCTCAATTTTTACCAAAGATGAACGTGTAATTACGCTGCAAAGCATGAAAAAAATGGAAGAAGCTTTGCCTCAAAGTCAGTTTATCCGGGTACATAAATCATATATTGTAGCCGTTGATAAGATTGAAAGTATTGAGCGTAGCCGCATTACCATTAATCAAAAAACGATTCCCGTTGGCGATACCTACCGCGATGAATTTTTTAGGGTGATTGGGAATAAGAATATTTAGCGTTATTGGTGTTAGTCTTTTAGCGCTTAAACTGGTTTCAGCATTTTTTTGCCACGGATTCACAGAAATACGGAGTACCTAACAAAAAATCGTCATTTCGAGCGGAGTGCAACGCAGTCGAGAAATCTGTTTAGGTAGATCTTTCCCCGCCTGTACGGGCAGGCATTTCGATGCGCTACAGAGATGACAATCATTCTATGGAAAATCTCTATGCTGTCGGAATCGAAGGATCCTTAATGAGATTAATATGGTTATAGAGTCGCTGGCTGAGCCATTGGCTGATCTAAAACTTTTCTGATTTCGTTTTCTATTTCCAAGGTAATCTCATTTGCTGGTTTTACTCCTGGTTCTATCGGTTTTAACACTGTCCATTTTAAAGCATTTCCTGTCGCTAAGGGAAACATGCCGAATCGTACAATTTTCCATGAATTTTCTATGGCCACCGGAACGATCAATGCATTGGGTACCACTTTTAACAGGGTAGCGATACCGCCAAACTGAAATGTTTTCAATTTCCCGTCTTTTGCCCGCGTGCCCTCAGGGAAAATAACAGTACTCCAGTTTTGTTCTTTCATTCTACGGCCAAGTTTGATGATTTCAGAAATGGCCTGTTTGTTATCTTTCCGGTTGATGTTTGCCCCGCCTCCCAAACGCAGGTTAATGGATATGGATGGAATACCTTTAGTAAGCTCAATTTTAGAAATGAATTTTGCACTGTATCTCCTTAAGAACCAAATTAGCGAGGGGATATCGTACATACTTTGGTGATTTGCTGCAAAAATAATGGGCCTATCGGTTGGCAGATCATATTCGTTTTTAAAACTGATCGAATTGAAAAGGAAAAGCTGACAATAGGTAAGGAAAAAATTAAGAATATCAACCGAAACCTTATGTGCTTTATAGCCAAAAAGTTTATAACAAAGCCATTGTATAGGATGAAAGACACAAAGGCATAATCCAAATAAAATATAAAATATAGGGCTTAAAATATATCCGAAAAGCTTGCTCATCTGGTTGATTTAATGGATGGCAAAGATAATAATAAATTATTCTGGTTCTTTGAAGATGTATTTTTCTTCATATTCAATCTCAAATGTTCTCAAGAAATGACTGTATTCCTCTAAAAAGGTATTCTTTTTATGATGTTTTTCTTGGTTTTGGATATATTGAATAACCTGTTGAATATGGCTTTTCGAATAGGAAAATGCACCATAGCCCTCTTGCCAGGCAAATTTTCGTGAGCAAAATCCCTGATGGTTTATCCATTTAGAGCTCTCTGTTTTTACATTTTGGATCAAGCTAGAAATGGATTGGTGCGGACGCATGCCGATAAAAATGTGGATATGATCGGGCATACAATTAATCTGGATCATTTTATGGTTATTCGCCTGAAATATTCCGGTAATATACTTCAGGAGCCTTTCTTTCCAATCTGCTTTGATTAATGCAGCCCTGAATTTAACTGCAAACACAAATTGAATATGCAATTGGGTGTATGTATTTGGCATGGCGTTCTAAATTAAATCAATATTCAGTTTTCTTCTTGAACTAAAATTACCAGCTCTACTTTTTCCAGCTAGGATTTGTTCATATGAATTTTAAATTTTAGGATGATTTAATTTTAGGGATCACTCACACAATTTAAACAAGATATTTGAGTGTGGGGATGTACTGTTGTTCGTAATCTTTTATTA
Organism: Pedobacter suwonensis; assembly: GCF_900111825.1. GTDB lineage: Bacteria > Bacteroidota > Bacteroidia > Sphingobacteriales > Sphingobacteriaceae > Pedobacter > Pedobacter suwonensis. The sequence goes on along the minus strand of NZ_FOJM01000010.1, from coordinate 192,119 downwards.
AATTATAAATTATTTTTCGATTCTCATAAATCCTTGGCATTTTTATTTGCAAGAAACGTTCCTACGGAACGAAAATTCTAACTGTACTAATTTTCTACCGGGGACTTGTTCCTACGGAACAGCATGTTAAAATCAAAACTTATGAAATGTGTTCTATCTCAAAATGTCCCATCGGGACATGTGCTCGTTAGAAAGAATGTGTGATATTTTTTATGTTCCGTTAGGAACATTTGGTGGTTATAATCGTTACAATTCCCCATTCAGCATCATGAGCTTTGCTTTTAAAATTGCGGCTACGCTCATCGAATCAGTGATTTTTCCATCCAAAACCATTTGATAGGCTTCATTAAAGGGCAATTTTTTTACAACCAGTTGTTCTGTTTCTTCAGGCATGGCAATACCTTCAATAAGATCGGTAGCAATATAAATAATGCTTAATTCGTCGCTTACCGAGTTGGAAAGGTGTATTCTTTGAATCTCTTTCCATGCTCTTGCACTTATGCCCGTTTCTTCCAGTAATTCTCTTCTTGCACTTTCCAAAGGCGCTTCATGGAAGGGTCCGCCACCTTCCGGAATCTCCCAACTATAGGCGTTTAATGGATACCGGTATTGACCAACCAGCCAGGTATTATAGTTTTCATCTAACGGAAGAATGCCTATGGCCAGGTTCTTAAAATGAACGGTACCGTAAATCCCTTCCCCGCCAGATGGATTAATCACCTGGTGTTCGGTTAGGCGGATCCAGTTGTTGTCGTATTTTACCTCGCTCTTTAGCGTTTTCCAGGGGTTGATTTCTTCCATGGCTGCAAGATAAGCAATCATCTTATTTTTTGTTGTGGGTTTCTACAATATCAAAAAAAAAGCTTAGAAATGATTTCTAAGCTCTTTGGTTATTAAAATGACCCTTCATCAGGGCGGTTATCCTGCTCTTCTTTTTTCTTTTTATTAGTACCGGTAAAGGTGGTTTTTCCAAAGCGGTAAGAGAAAGTTAAATTTCCCATTGTACCCTGAAACTGTCGCTCAAAATCAACAATTGTTGCGCGATCTTCAGTAGTCATGCTCCATCTTCTGGTATTAAATATATCCCTAACATTGAAACTTAAAGATGCTTTTTTACTAGGGAAATCATATTTGGCGCCCCCGTCAATTCCATACATGGCGTTACGCTTTCCCTGTGCCATCACTTCTGCAGCCCTGTAGTCGCCGCGTACCTGTAATGATAAATTTTTAACAACCGTTAAATTTCCGGTTACGTTGGCGTTCCAGCTAAAGCCACTGCTTGATGGGATATCAAACCGGGCGTCGCCGGCAAATTTTGCCTGGTACAAGTTTACGTTCGTGGTAAAATTTAAAGCCTTGATCAGGTCAAAACGGCCGATTAATTCCAATCCGCTGTTAATCTGGTTTGATAAGTTTTGAGGCGTTGAGGTAATAATTCCATTAACCGGTGTACTTCTTACGCGCTGGATTACATCATTGGTTTGACGGAAATACAAGCTTGAAGTCAAGGTAATTTTTTTCCAGTATTTGCTATAGCCCAACTCAAATGAGTGTACATCTTCCGGTAATAAATTCGGGTTACCACCTCTGTAATTTAATGGATCGGAAACATCTAAAAATGGATTGGTATCCCATGGGCGTGGACGGTTTACCCGACGGGTGTAACTCAACTGAAGCTGGTTATCGCCCTTTAGTTTCTGTGTTAAAAATATGCTCGGGTATATTCTTTTATAATGGATATTTCCTTCGGCAGTGGTTAATGTATTATTTGTGTAGCCTTCCAGATGTGTATCTAAACGTGCATCTTCGCCTCTTAAACCTATCTGGTACCCAAAATCTTTAATTTGGTTCTGGTAATTGAAATACAGGGCATGCACCTGATCTTTGCTGTCAAAACCATTGATCAATTTGTTGTTTCTAATGTAAATGCTGCTATTGGTTAGGATCGAATCGGCATATTGATCATTTTCACCTAAACGGATCTGGCTGCGGTAACCCACTTCAATTTTACCCGCTTTACCTACAGGCAATGCGTAATCAGTCTGGATGTTGTAATTGGTGTTGTTACCGGTATTGAATACACGCTGTAAACTCAGGGTTTCATCAATAGGCACGCCATTGCGGTTGGTAGTATTGGTACTGTAATACTGATCATTATTGTTGGTGCCGTGCGAATAGCCGAAATTAAATGTCAGTTCTTCCTTTGGTTTTTTAAATTTCTGTACGAAATCTAAATTTGCGTCATAGCTTGATCCAAAACCATCGGTATTATTCGTTCTGTTGCTAAGCAGAACCGGCAATTGGTTTTTATCTAATTGTCTGATGTCGAGCTGTTCGTTACGCTCATTATCTCTTGAATTAAAGCCACCGGATAAGCTGATTACACTTTTAGGTGCTATGTAATAATCAATACCTGCTTTGGCATTATGTCCTTTATCCAATGATTTGGAAACGGTGTTTTGACTGGCAAATCTGGTATTTAATGAATCGGATTTATAGGTAATATCCTGAAAACCACCTCCAACGCGATTGCCATAACGGTAACCATAGTTTCCATAAATATTGACTTTACTGTTCTGGAAACTTAAGTTGGTATTGGCATTATAATTATCACGGTTACCTGCAGTTAAGGCAACTGAACCATTAAAGCCCAGTTTGGTGTTTTTCTTAAGTACGATATTGATAATGCCAGATTGGCCTTCGGCATCGTATTTTGCTGACGGATTGGTAATAACCTCAACGCTTTCAATAGAACTGGCGGGGATGGATTGCAAAATCTGCGCTACGTTGCCGCCAGCAATTAAAGATGGTTTTCCATCAATTAAAACTTTAACACCTGACGAACCTCGCAAACTCACATTGCCATCCATATCGGTCGAAACAGATGGTACATTTTGTAATAAATCGCCTGCAGAACCGCCCTCGCTGATTACGCTCTGATCTACCGCGAAAATCTTTTTATCGATTCCCATTTGCATACCTTGTTTTTGGCCGGTTACGGTAATTTCGCTTAATACATTGCCTTTTGCAGTATTCATTTTAATATCGCCAAAATTTAAGGTACCTGTGCCTGCCGTTATTTTGATATTATCCCTCACCATGGTTTGGTAACCCACAAAGCTAATTTTAAAAGTAAAGGTTCCGTTAGGAATATCAGTCATTACAAAAGCGCCGTTTACATCGGTTTGAGCTATTTTTGCATTTTTGGCCGTAGCTTTATCAATTAAAACTGCTGTAGCAAACGGAATGGTTTCCTGGGTTTTTGCATCTTTAAGTACTCCGGTAATTTTTGCCTTTCCGTTTGTTTGTGCGAAAAGATTAAATGATAAGCTTAAAAGTAAAAGGGTAATCTGTATAGTTCTGGATTGTAAAAGTCTCATTAAAAATAAAATTTCGTGTGTTTTTATAAAGGGAGACAAAGTAACGGCAACTTAGTTTAATAAACGGGCCGTAACTATTTTATTACAGCCATTTTATAGTAATATTTTTGTGGGTAATATGAAGTTTTGCAGTTAACCGTACGCAATTACCGCTTTTATAAAAACTATAAATGAATATTTCAATTGAACGATCTTCAAAATGTTACTTTTGTTCATCATATTGAGCATAGACTAAAAAATGAAAAAAATATTAATTGTTGATGATCTGCATCCTGCCTTTAAAGAGCAGGCCGTTGCGATGGGTTATCAGGTAGATGATGAACCACTGATTACCCGACAACAAACACTGGATAAGATAAAGGATTATACCGGGATTGCCGTACGTACAAAATTCAGGATTGATGAGGAGATTTTTGCTGCTGCCACCAATTTAAAATTTGTAGCCAGGGCAGGGGCTGGCTTGGATAATATTGATGATAAAATTGCCTTTGAAAGGAATATCGAATTGATTAATGCACCTGAAGGCAATTGCGATGCTGTCGGCGAGCATGCCACAGGTTTGCTCTTATCGTTAATGAATAATTTTCGTAAGGCTGATATCGAAATCAGGAATGGTGTTTGGGATCGGGAAGGAAACCGGGGTTACGAGTTGAAAGGCAAAAAAGTCGGGATTATAGGCTACGGTTTTATGGGACAAAGCTTCGCTAAAAAACTGACCGGCTTTGAGGTTGATGTGATGGCTTATGATAAGTACAAAACCGGTTTTTCTGATGCGTTTGCCCGTGAGGTAAGTATGGAAGAAATTGTGAAATATAGCGATGTGCTGAGCCTGCACATTCCTTTAACAACAGAAACCAGACAAATGGTTGATGACGAATATTTCTTTCATTTTAAAAAGCCTATCTTCTTTATCAATACTGCCAGAGGAGAGATTGTTAATACCACTGCCGTATTGAATGCGATAAAAAATGGAAAGATTTTGGGCGCCGGACTGGATGTGCTGCAAACAGAAAAATTTCCGGCTTTGGGCGAACAGCCCTGGTATGATGAATTAAGGCATAATAATCAGGTTGTTTTAACGCCACATGTTGGTGGCTGGACGTTCGATTCTTACCGTAAGATTTCGGAAGTTTTGGCTGAGAAACTTCGGAATATTTAATGCTTTATGGCAAATCAAGCTATTCAATCAAAAGAATATATTAAAAGCTTCGATTTTGAATATGTTGAAACCTATTCTTTTCAGCAAGAGGCCTATTATTCGGAAACGAATAGGAATACTGGGGAAATACCCTGGCATGATCAGCGTATATCGATTTAGATAAGAAATTAAATAATTCTTCACAAAAAATAAGTTTATTTCAGCGTAATGATGCAGATGCATTTATAATGATCAGTATTCTAGAAACTGATATCTTGAATTTCCCTTCGTGGCTTTGTGCGCCTATTTACAGGGATGCGATTATATTTTAAAATAAGAAAAGAGAAATAATTTCTGCGTTTAATATCTGTTTTGAATGTTGTTATATGGAAACTGACAAGCATATTAATATCGACGCTGATGAAAGAAACTATGAATTGCTCAAATCGTTTTTAAATTCAAAAGGGCATTATATTCGGTGAGACCTATGAAGTTTTTAAAACCTCATAGGTCTGAAAGTAGAAGCGAAAAATAGATAAATCTCCATTTTATTTTCTTAAATTGGCAGTACAATCTAACCATTTTATTATGCCGAAAGATCATCTATATTCGACCACCGTTACCTGGACGGGCAACAAAGGATCAGGTACAATGGATTACCGCTCGTACGACAGAGATTATGTAATTTCAGTAAAAGGTAAAGCCGATATTGCAGGCTCTTCTGATTCTGTTTTTTTAGGCGATAAATCTAAGTACAACCCTGAGGATTTGCTTTTGGCTTCAATTTCCAGCTGCCACATGCTCTGGTATTTACATTTATGCTCCAAAAATGGAATTGTGGTTATTGATTATAAAGATGAAGCAGTAGGTACAATGGAAGAATCGGCTGATGGAAGCGGCCGTTTTAAAGAAGTTATCCTGCATCCTCAAATCTTAATTGCTGATCAGGCGACTTATGAACTAGCAGAATCGCTACACCAAGAAGCCAATAAAATGTGTTTTATAGCCAATTCTTTAAATTTTCCAGTTAAACATCAGCTGGTTATCAGTTATTAGTTTGCAGTTTTCAATTTGCAGTTATCACAAAAACTGGGAGAGAATGACGAGTCAATCGTTAAAAATTTCAGTTAACCGCATTACAAATGCGGGGTTCTGTAATCCGCGTTGCAAACGCGGACAATAAAGTTTTCAGTCCCCATTAATAGTTTTCAGTTGGCGGTTCATACTGCCAACTGAAAACCGAATACCGTCAACTATTGTCCTGACCAAACATTATCTTTCGGTGTTGCATCCATAAAAATTCCGTTATCCAATGCAACCGATTTTACTTTTTTAGCCGTATTCAGCGCGATGTTCAGCTCTTTTTGATTGGCTTTCCAAACTGACGGACTTTTGTGTATAGTCTCGGTTTGCCCATCGATATAGGTTATCACCATATCAAACGGAATGGCAAATCCGCCCACATTTTTAATGGTCACAGTTGATTTTCCTTTTGCTGTTGTTACTTTGCTTATGGCTAAATCAAGGTAGTTGTTGGTGAAGAACCAGTTTTGGAAAAACCAGTTTAGATTCTGTCCTGAACCTGCATTCATGGAATTGAAATAATCCCATGGAATAGGATGTTTGCCGTTCCAGTTGCTCATATAGGTGTGCAGTGCTTTTTTAAATAAATCATCTCCCAGCATATCTTTAAGTGCCAGATAAGATAATGAAGCTTTCCCGTAAGAGTTGTTTCCATAACCTGCGCCCGAAACCTGATCAGACATCGAAATAATGGGTTGGTCTTCTTCTGCCGATTTATCATTAATATAGTTATTTACCCTAAATTTCCTGTAAAAATCGTCTGCCGCCTGTTTGCCATGCTCGGCAATGCCGATTAAATATTCGAATGTGGTGGCCCATCCTTCATCCATATAGGCATAACGGGTTTCGTTAATGCCCATGTAAAAAGGGAAGTAGGTGTGGGCAACTTCATGGTCCTGAACCAATTGTGCAAATACCGGATCGCCAAATTGAGAATCGTTCACCATCATTGGATATTCCATGTCTGCAAAACCTTGAAAAGCAATGGTTTTTACATAAGGGTAAGGGATTCCCGGCCAGTTGTTGGAAAACCAATCCAAAGCATTGAGGTTGTATTTAACCGAGTTGACAAAATCTGTTCCTGTAGCTGGGTTGTAAGCTGCCTGGGCACTGGCACGCCGATTGGTCTTTTTATCCACTATTACGCTCGCACCATCCCAAACATAGTGATTACTCAAGGCAAAAGTAACATCGGTAATGTGGTTTACCGCAAACTTCCAGGTATTCCAGTCTTTTTGTTGTGTTACCTTACCATCTTTCATTTCCTGCTCGGTGGCGATATGGATCACTTCATCACCATTATATGATTTTTTTAAACGTGCAGAAATCTCCGGTTGTAAAACTTCATCGGGGTTGAGGAAATCTCCGGTTGCATAAACCACATAGTTTTTAGGGGCTTTGATTGAGAATTCATAATCGTTAAAGTCATTATAGAATTCGGCCCTGTCAGTGTGTGGAATGCGGTCCCATCCGTTATAATCATCGTAGACCGATATACGGGGGTAGCTATAAGCCACAAAAAAAGAATTTGGATCAATCTGTCCTTCCCTTCCGCTTTCTTTTGATAAGGGGTAATCCCATTCAATTTTAACGGTGATTTTAGATTTTGGCAATAAAGGGTTTTTTAACGTAACATTCCCAACTGTTCCCCAGTTTTTGCTGTCCACCTTATATTTCTGACCATCTACCCAAAAGGCCTTGATATTTAAACCTGTACTCAAAAAATCTTCGCTAACTGCACCACTTCTTGGTGCGGTGGGTTTATGCAGGTTATTTACAAAGCGTACGGCCAGGTTTTTTAAGGTGTCTGAACTGTTGTTGCTGTATAAAATTTCTTCTTTACCGCTAACTACTTTGGTTTCGGCATCTACCTGGATATCCATATTGTATTTGCCATGATTTTGCCAATAATTTGGCCCGGGTTTCCCGTTCATGGCACGTGTACCTTTAGCATAGGCTGCTTTAATATTCCGGGGCATGTAAAGTTCCTGTGCAGAAACTGTATAGCCACCCAGGCAAACGAGCAGGGCAATAGAAAATAACTTTTTCATTTTTAAGAATAATTTAAGCTAAATTAAAATTAATGATTGAATTTTGAATACCTGTGCGATTGAATGTTATGTAAATGATTGATTAATCTCGCGATGAAAACAGTTTGGCGTAAAAAAAGATGGTGAAAGCTAAAATTACGTTAAATCTTAATCTTTTATTTGCTTTTGTAATTTCCACATTTTATCTTCGTTATAATTGAAGCAAGACTATGTAGCAAACCAACTATATAGTCTTGTTTGTTTTTTATAGCGTTTGAACAAAATTAATAGAGCAATGACAGAGGTAACCTACTACACCCAAGAAGGGTTAGATAAATTAAAAGAGGAAGTTCATTATTTAACTACCACCGGTCGTCAGCTAATATCTAAAGCAATTGCAGAAGCAAGGGATAAAGGTGATTTATCGGAGAATGCAGAATACGATGCCGCAAAAGAAGCGCAGGGGCTGCACGAAGCTAAAATAGCTAAATTACAGAATACATTGGCAAATGCACGTTTGATCGATGAGTCGCGTTTGGACTTATCGAAGGTACTGGCATTATCTATTGTAAAAATAAAAAATGTTAAAAATGGGGCAACCATGACCTACCAATTGGTGGCAGAGAGTGAGGCCGATTTAAAAACCGGAAAGATTTCGGTGAAATCGCCCATTGCACAGGGCTTATTGGGAAAATCGGTAGGAGAACTTGCTGAAATCGAAGTGCCTGCAGGCAAAATGCAATTTGAAGTTTTAGAGATATCCAGATAAGCGGATAACATTTGGCGATAAGCGTTAGTCGCTTACCGCCAAACACTTACCTTAACCGCCCAGCTCTTTCCACCTTTTAACCTTCCACGTTATGACTATCTTCTCTAAAATCGTTGCAGGCGAAATTCCTGCTCATGTTGTTGCTGAAACTGTAGAATATTTAGCATTTTTAGATGTTTCGCCATTAACTGCTGGCCATGTGCTGGTTATCCCAAAAATTGAAGTAGACTACCTCTTCGATATGGAGGAAGACTTGTATGTTGGCTTGTGGATGTTTGCTAAAATTGTAGCAAAAGGTGTAAAAATAGCTTTTCCATGCAAAAAAGTAGGCGTTTCGGTCATCGGATTGGAAGTGCCGCACGCACATATTCATTTAATCCCGATGAATAATGTAAGCGATATGAATTTCAGCAAAGAAAAGTTAAAGCCAAGCAATGAGGAATTGGCTGACGCAGCTGAAAAAATTAAACAAGCCTTACTAGAGGTATAAAAGGCCGGCTGTAAAAACACAGCCGACCATTCTATTTGCCCAACCCCAAATATTTTATTGTGCCGGAGCAACCGAGGTTGTGGTTGAAACATAAGGCCAAACTGATCCCGGAGCTGCCGATCCCGGGACAGTAATTCCTTTATTATCGCCTCTTTTGGTATCGGATGCAAAATAATACAATGGCCATCCTTTGTAGGTAAGTTGTTTTTTATTCACGCTGGCTACTGTGATTACACCCAGGTCTGTTTTTGCCATTACAGATGGAACATTCTGTATTTCAGAAGTGTAAACCGGCCAGATTCCTTCTTGTGTTGTGCCTTTTGTATAAGTATTTAATCCGTTTTTATCGGGAGCAAAGGCGTAAAGTGTTCTGCCAAATGCATCAGTAAGGTATTTGGTGAGTCCAGTTCCCTCCACATAAGTACTTGTATAGGTTTTGGTATCAGCCCCTACCAGTTGTGCATTGGCCAACATCAACGAATAATCAGGTTTTGCCACAAACCAGATCCCGCCAACGCCGTCGCCTTTAATGTCTCCTTTAGCAGCATCGCCGGAAAAATAATAAAGTGGGTAACCACGGTAAGTACTTTGTTTACGCCCATCTGTACGGGTAACCTCACCTACTTCTGCCTTATTCAGGTTTAAATCTGTACTGGCATCGGCACTGTAATAAAGTGGCCAGTTGGTTTCACAACCATTTGTACAAGTAGGTACTCCTGCGGCATCATTAGCAAAAAAATATAAGGTTTTACCGTCTTTATTCGTTAATACAGTGCCGAATTTGGCATCGCTTGCCAATTGGATTCCTTTATTGTTATTGTTTGGCGGAGTTGTTGGCTCATCTGAATTGCTTTTTTTGCAGGCAGTAAGTACTACAGCTATACAAAGTACAGCCAATAGATTTCTTTTTAAGTAGATTAGCATAAGATTTTGTTTTAAGTTTTAACTTTAATAAAAATTGATATGCCGCTATTACGCCCACAGGTTTTAAATGGTTGCTTCCATAACGAAGGTTTTTAAGCCAAAATGAATAATAACAGATATTTAAAAAAAGGATTGATTTTGAAGCAACCTTTCGTTGCTCCTGATCGTAATGTGTTTTGAAAGGAGAATTGTGACCGCTAAGCGCGACAAAGAAGATATTCTTATACAAAAGTATATTCAAGGCTGCATTAGAAATGAAAGAGATAGTCAGAAAGCGCTATATCAACATTTCTACAGCTTTGCTATGGGTATCTGTTTGCGTTATGCAAATGATCGGTTAGATGCTGTGGGAATTTTGAACGATGGTTTTTTTAAAGCGTTTAAGAACATTGCCAAATACGAACCTACCAAAGCTTTTTTGCCCTGGCTTGGGCGCATTATAACCAATACTGCTATCGATTACTATCGTGCCAATCTTAAATTTGCAGATCACTTAGATGTTACCGATCATGAATATGTAGCGGAGGTAAGTTCTATATATGATAAGCTGGCATATCAGGATTTATTGGCGCTGGTGCAAGAACTGAGTCCAGGCTACCGTACCGTATTTAACCTCTTTGCTATAGACGGCTATACGCATGAAGAAATTGCCGAAATGTTGGGAATATCGGTAGGTACATCAAAATCTAACCTGTTTAAGGCAAGGCAAAAACTACAGGAAATGTTAAAAGCTACGGAGACGAACACTTACCAAGTGAGAAGTTCGGAGGTAGACAGGAACCTTTTACAGGTAAGGTTAAATACAAATATGCAATGAAAGAGGGAAAAGATATAGATAAATTATTTAAGGATGGATTGGAAAATCCCGACCTTCCTTTTAATGATTTAGATTGGGATAATCTGGAGGAAAGGTTGCATCCATCACCAAAAAGGAGAACAGTACCGATAATATGGCTAACTGCCGTAGCCGGGATAGCTGCCATGTTGCTGGTGGTGTATTTGTTGGTTAAACCCGATGCTGATCAGGCCAAAAACAGACAGGTTAAAACCAAGATAGAAAAAAACAATAATGCCGGTAAGCCTTTAAATGATAAAGAAGAGCTGATTAAAAAGCCAGCAGATGAAAATGGTTCTGCCGGAAATGGACAAGGAAGTTTATTGGCTGGCCATCATAATACAGAAAAAGCCATTAATGTGCAAAAGGGCGCTGAAACACGGTCCACTTCACTAAAAGCTATGGAAACCGGCAGTGATAACAGTAACCAATTAGTTGATGTAATTTATAAACCGAAAATAAATACTGAGCGCGAACCAATAGCATTTGAACAACAAAACCTGGTGTTTGAGCCTGCTCAGGGTAGGGTGGCAAAAATTCAAGATCCTGTTTTTAAGAAGAAACCGCGATTGATATTAAGTATTCTGGCTGCGCCCGATTTAACCAGCGTACAAAAATCAGGGCAAAGTAGCTTAAGTGGAGGCTTGGGCATAGAAGCGACCGTTATCCTAACAAAAAAACTGAGTGTTACTACAGGGGCATCTTACGCAAAGAAAATTTACGGTTCGGATTTTAGTTTATACAAGCCCAACACAAACTATGTATTCAGCATAAAACCATCAAACATCCATGCCAATTGTGACGTATTGGATATCCCGATCAATTTAAATTACAAAGTTTTTGATAACCGCCGTAATTCTATTTCTGTAAGTACAGGTTTATCGAGTTATTTAATGTTAAAAGAAAAATATAGCTTTTCGTACAACGGCACTTATCAGGGTCCGCAAAATTTCGAAGTAAAAAATGCGAACCAGCATTATTTAGGTATAGCCAATGTTGGTATAGAGTTTCAGCACAAAATCAATCATAATTTAAGCATTAGCGCTAAACCTTTTATGAAAATTCCGTTAACCGATATCGGTTATGGCAATAGCAGGTTATCGTCAACAGGCGTGGCTATTTCTGTAAATATGAATCTGTTTAGGAGGAATTAGTGTTTAATATTGCGGATGGGATCTGGTAAAGGCACAAAATCGGTTTCTCCAGGTACGGGTTTAAAGGTTTGTTCCAGCCATTTTATTTTTGCTTTTTCAATTAATTCCCTATCAGAGGCTACAAAGTTCCAGTAAATAAAACGTTCTTCAGGAAAAGGTTCACCTCCGAAAATGTAAACCGTGGTATTTGCGTGCATGGTAAATTCACAGAGTCTGGCATCGTTGGCAATTAGAATCTGGCGGGGTTCGAAAATATGTCCGTCACTTTCTATTGCGCCTTCTAAAATATAGAGGGCACTTTCGCCGAAAAGATAGTCGCCAATATTTACTTTCTGGCGGTTAGTACTCTTTAACTCTAAAAAATATAAAGGGCTGTATACCGGTACCGGAGATTTATAACCAAACGCCTCCCCGGCAATCAATTTAAAATGGACGCCATCTTGGGTCCAGCCCGGAATATCCGCCTCTTCCACATGGAAAAATTCGGGTTCCATCTGTTCTAAAGCTTTTGGTAAAGCTACCCAGATCTGCAGGCCATGAAGCATTTTATCCGTATGCCTAAGGTATTCAGGGGTTCTTTCTGAATGTACAATACCACTTCCGGAAGTCATCCAGTTTACCTGTCCAGGCTTAATCACAATATCCGATCCTAAACTGTCTTTGTGCGTAATCTCGCCTTCGAACAAGAAAGTTAGGGTAGATAAACCGATATGCGGATGGGGTGGAACATCAAGGTTTTCATGATCGCTCATTGCGGCAGGCCCCATATGATCAATAAATGAAAATGGCCCAACCATACGTTTTTCACGGAAAGGGAGGAGTCTGCCAACCATGAAATTGCCAATATTTGCAGGTCTTTCTTCGATAATGAGTTTAATGTTCGACATGGGACAATCAATTTTTTGATGACGTGAATTTATGGAAAAAGACTGGGATTTAAATTGAAATTCTATTTGTCACGTCATTTCGAGTGAACTGCAACGGAATCGAGAACCCGAAGGCTCAGCGAAGCTAAATCTATAAAAACGGCATTTAGTGATGTGCATTCTCGAAAGAATTGAAATAAAGATTGTATACGTGTCAGATGTAAACATTTGACCTCACAGAATTGATTGAGGTGACAAAGTTTGGTCGTTTAATTTTATTTGGAAAGCAGTAACAGAGGCTTTTAGGCAATTGTGGTCCCGCTCCCGCTTTCGCCAATTGGAAGGAATTGGCATCCCGCTTCGATCGGGTTTAGATGGCTACGGCATTGCTGCTATCAGAAGTTAAATAAACCCGGCCAACAGCGTTATCCCAATTTTCAGTCGGATTAAGCAAAGGGCGGGGCTGGAGCAACCGAAGCATTACAGGTATTGCTTTCATAATTATCCAAAAAGATTCCGTGCTTCAGTATTTCCGTAGCAAAAAAAAATTTTATTTGAAGTTAGATGTTACCATTTGACTGGCTAAAAAAGGTATTAAGAAATTAGAAAGAGAGCAACTCCACAATTAATATTTGAGAGGTGTGTCAGATGGTAACATCTGACACAACCAGAAACAAAAAAAAGCATCCCTTTTGAGATGCTTTTAAACTTAAAGAGAAAATATAGTTCTTATACCAGTTGCATCAAAGCTTCTTTGCTGAAGCCTTTCAATTCATCCAAGCGGTTATGTTTAATTTTTTCAACCCAATTAGGGTCTGCTAACAACGGACGTCCAACTGCTACTAAATCAAAATCGCCACGGTCCATTCTGCGCGCCAATTCATCTAGCGAACTAGGCTGCGAACTTTGTCCCGCAAAAGCACCAAAAAAATCACCGTCTAACCCAACTGAACCTACTGAAATGGTGGCCTTACCTGTTACTTTTTTCGCCCATCCGGCAAAATTCAGGTCAGAACCTTCAAACTCCGGTTCCCAGAAACGGCGTTGCGAACAATGGAAAATATCAATTCCGGCTTCTGCGAGTGGGGTTAACCATTCTTCCATTTCCTGCTCGTTTTTAGCCAATTTAAAATCGTAAGCAGCGGGTTTAAATTGCGATAAACGGATAATCAAAGCGAAATCTTCGCCAACCCTTTTACGTACTTCCTTAATTACTTCAACGGCAAAACGGGTACGCTCTGCTAAGGTTTTTCCTCCATAAATGTCGGTTCGGTTATTGGTAGCATCCCAAAAAAACTGATCAATCAGATATTGGTGTGCGCCATGTATTTCAACTGTGTCAAAACCTAAAGTCTTGGCATCAGCTGCGGCCTGACCAAAAGCAGCAATGGTATCGGCAATAGCTGCATCCGTCATCGGTACACCATTTTCAAAACCCGGTTTGTTAAAACCTGAAGGGCCTTCAAAAGGTGCATCGGGCAACCAGCCTGATGCATGGTTTTCCATAATTCCCTGGTGCCAGATTTGTGGACCCATTTGCCCGCCGGCCTGGTGAACTTCATTAATCACCTGTTGCCATCCTGCTAAAGCTTCTGTACCATAAAAATGTGGAATGTTTGGGTCCGCAGAAGAAGATGGACGGTTAATTACCGTTCCTTCAGACAAAATTAAGCCTACTTCTCCGGCCGCTCTTTTTGCATAATAAGTAGCAACCTCAGGTGTTGGCACTCCGCCCGGAGAGAATGATCTCGTCATAGGTGCCATTACAATTCTATTTTTGATATTCAAAGTTTTAAGGCTAAATGGCCTGAATAAACTATCTGTGTTCATATATTTTTAAATTATATTTCGGTATTAATGATATCGCTTAATTTTTTTAAGCCTTCTTTATTGCGTTTGTAATAAGTCCATTGGCCCAGTCGTGTAGAACTGATTAAATCAGCACGCTGTAAGATGGACAGGTATTCTGAAATGGTGCTTTGCGACAGGCCGCTTTTCATCTGGATCTGACCAACGCAAACACCAACATTTTCAAAATCGGCATTTGGCTGTTCCGGAAAATGTAACTCCGGTGCTTTTAACCAGGTTAAAATCTGTAAACGTGTTTTATTGGAAAGGGCTTTAAATATTTCTACTTGATCCATGTTGCAAATGTATATCGACTTTTTCCGATATACCAATTAAATAGCTAAAGTTTACAATTGGATGTAAAACTTCTGGATAGGTAAAAACGAAGGAAGGTATATACTAAAATGAAAGATGCTTCGCACGGCTCCAGCATGACAATGAAAAATAGATATGGAAAAAAGCCAAAAAAAACGGGGATAAATCATACCGACCTATCCCCGTCATCTAAATTAACGCTCTCAGATATATAAACAGCCAAAAAGGTGATTTATTGTATATGAGGTAAAATATTTTTTATTTTTTTGTTGCAGGCTTTTTTGCTGCTGCTTTTGTTTTCTTTTCTGCTACTGGAATTTCTTCTGTAACCTCAGCTTTTTTCTTTGCAGGCGCTTTAGCTTTTTTAACTTCTACCGTTAATTCTTCAGTTGCTTCTGCTTTCTTCTTAGCCGGAGTTTTTGCTTTTTTCAGTTCAGTTGCAGGTGCCTCAGCAACAGGTTCTTCTTTAGCCTCTACTGCTTCAGACGTGTGATCTTGTTTCAGATAGTTAGCGAGGACCTGTCTTAAATACACCTCTGGTTTAGGCATATTGATGATGGTTCCCGGTTCTTTATCCTGAGATTGCTTAATATAAGCTGATTTAATTTTTCCCCAGTCTTTAGAGTAGAGTTTAATAAACATTTCTACAAATTGTTCGTCTGTATATTTTTTAGGCAACCTACCTAGCACTGCCTGGATTTTTTCTTCTTTTTTATGTAATACCGCCATGGATTTTATTTTGTACAAAGATAGTTGAATTTTATCATTATCTTTTTTACTTGTTCAGGCCGATAGGTGGAGATCATTGTTCATGTTTACATTTAAAGGGAAACCAGTGTTTCAGCAGTGGTATGTTCGTTTTTCCTGTTCTTAACCAGCCTTTCGCGATGTTTTAAGCCCCATTCTCTGAGCTCATTAATTACCCGGTCAAGCGATTCGCTATAGGGGGTAAGCTCGTAAGTTACGGTAACGGGGGTGGTGGAAAATACTTTTCGAACCAGAAACTCATTTAACTCGAGGTCTTTGAGTTCCTTCGATAATATTTTGGGCGTAATTTCTCCAAGCGATTTCTGTATTTCATTAAATCGCTTAGGGCCATCTTGCAAAGCGATAATTAACGGAAACTTCCACTTCCCATTTAATACATATAGGGCATCTTTTACCGCATTTAAACTTGCCGTACAGGTTTCTTTGTTGCGGTGTTTTTTTCCTGGTTCCATCATGCAAATTTACAAGCTTTAATTAAGGATGTCGCTATCTTTTTGAATATAAGTATCGTTTGGATAGTTTTAGGTGGCTGTCATGAGAACAGTATCACCAAATGTTATTTTTTCCAGCCTTTTTGCATTTTTTTGTAGGCTTTTTTGCTGATTTTCGATTTCTTTTTTGATCTCGACTTGCCTTTTTTCTTTCGGGCATTAATGTTGTTCACCAACGAGTTTTTAACGCCTAACTTATTCTTTTTTTTACCTTTCTTTTTATCCTTTTTCTTTTTGCTTTTTTTCTTCTCTTTTGCCATGATGTAGATTATTTATTCAAGATAACACCAAATTGTAGAAAAATGTTCCTGTAAAAGTAGGGGAGATGGTTAGCTAATGCAGGATTTTAAGATTATGTATAGCGAATTTTAATTAAAATTTTTTAAAATGAAATTAGTCCCTATCAAGGATTTATACCCAGCTACAAACTGGATTTGTTGCGCCTGGAACAAAAAAGCACCAACCCGGAAAGATTGATGCTTTTAAATGCTGTTTATTAAACTTTTTTAGGTGGAAGATCAAATGCAATGGCTTCATGCTCAAAATGGCCTTTGTGGGCGCCATCGCAAAAAGGCTTGTTTTTAGATAAACCACAACGGCAGATTGAAACGACTTCTCTGCCCTGCAGGCCATAAGCATTCCCGTTTTTATCTACTATCTCGAAATCGCCCTCTATTTTAACGGAGCCGTTATTGTTAATGGTAAGTTTTGTTTTTGACATGTATGTGCTAGTTTGGCACAAAACTACAGCATAGAAATGTTAGTTTTTAAGTAGTTTTCTATTTAGAAACATTCTCTTGTTGGCTTAGGCTTCCTTCCTGATCACGTAGGCCATCATATCTGTTCTGATTTCAAAACCCAGTTTCCGGTAAAGTTTAATAGCGCCATCATTGTCATTTCTAACATGCAAAAAGGGTATTTCAGCACGGAGTAATATCCTTTTGATCTGTTCCTGTAAAATTTTATAGGCATAACCTTTTCCTAAGTGATCAGGATGCGTACAAACGGCACTCACTTCCCGATAAGGGCTTGGGAAAAACCGGTGTCCGGCCATGGCAGCCAGTTTTCCTTCCGTAAATATGCCGGTGTAATTGCTCAGCTCAATGGTTTTGGCCAAAAACGGACCCGGTTTGGTCAGTTCTACCAGATTGATCATTTCTGTAACATGTTGCAGGTCGAGATCTGTTATTCCGGTTGCACCTGTTTTGGGTATTTCTTTGTTACGAAAAACAAATTGAAACATGTTAATCTGGTTCAACAATTTCCATTGTCCAGGTATTTCAACCGGAGTTGTAGAAAAAAATACGAAAAGACTTTCTGGCGGGCTGATTTTATAGAGGGTATTTAAATTCTCCTGAGAATTATCTTTTAACCCGGCAAACGCAGTAATATCTTCGATATAATATTTTACTTCATCAGTGCCTTTTGAGATATGGCTATGCCCGGATGTTAGGGCATAATAAATCGGATTATCCAATACATGTTCCATGCCGCAAAGATATCAAAAGCTTGGGTTAGGCAGCGTTAAATTTTACGGGAATGGGCAGGACGCAATTTTTGATATCACAAAAAATACCCGCGGTTTTTAATCGCGGGTATTGAAACATGCTGTTAATACGAAGCTAAGTTTATTGAGTTGAGCCCGATCTGATCAGTTTCCATAGTGACTCTACAGGTACTGTATTCTTCACTACCATCTGCACACTAGGGTTCATTTCGCTATGGGTAAACATTTTGGTATTGGATACTGTACCAATCACATTTCCATAGCTATCCGTTACCGGACCGCCGCTGGATCCCGTTGCATAATCTGCTGAAATGGCCATCATTTCACGGAAAAATTTTTTGTTAATTTCACCGGCTTCTTCCATGTATTTGTTGGTTACAATGCCTTTGCTAAAAAAGTAGTGCATGCCTTTCGGGTGACCCAAAACATACACATCATCACCAACCTTACCAGCTTGTGCCAGTGATAAAGCAGGAATTTTTTCGCCATCAGTTACCAGTTTAATTAATGCAAGATCATTTGTCTTGGAACAGGCGAGAACACTCTTTACAGCATAAACCTTACCATTAGCCATCCTAACGGTAAGTCCTAGCGGTTTATTCCCATCGCTGATGTTGGCATACATTGCTGCTACATGATAATTGGTTACTACAATGCCACTCGGATCTATAACGTACCCGGAAGATTCACTAATATGAGAATTGCTGCATCTCGGACAAAGATAGGCAATACCTACGGTTACCGTTGCAGGTTTAGCTAGCTCATAGATTTCGTTTCCGGTTTTTTCCCTTTTATCCGTTTTCAGTAAATTTAGTGAAATAGCCTGTGTATTTTCTGCTAATTGCGTTTTAACATCATCTGCGGTAACGCTTTTTACTTTTAGAAATAACGAATCTAATGATTTCTGGTACTTTGCTGAAATCCTGGCATCGTCGGTAAAGGTTTGTGCACAGGTAGCACCAACAGCAAGTAAAAATATACCTGTTGCCATACCTATGCCTTTCTTAAGTGTTTTTATTCCTAACATCTTTTTACGATTTTAAGCCTTCGCTACTTACCCGTCATTTTCATCACGCGTTCTGCTTTACGCTGATAATCCTGCGCCTCCCTTTCGTAGGTCTTCGCTACCCCACTGAAATATTCTCTTATTGCGCTTTTTTGCGTTTCATTCGCTTTATCGAATTGCTTCATTAAAATACCATCCAAAATTCCCTTGAATACATCTATATTTGGAAGGTTTGCAATGTTGCGCTTATAATAAGCAATTAAGCCATCCAAATCCTTATTGACGACGTAAAGGGCAATTCTGCACATATGTGATTCCGGTTTATCCTGAGGTAACTTCAACAATGCTACGGTATAGGCAACTTCCTCCACTTCCTTAGGGGTATAATAGATATTGTATTTGGCATTGGTTTCACTGGCCATCTGGTACATATCTTTGCGTATTTTATCAAATACGATCCTGTTCGTTACTTCCGTACCCCAGTAAGCATCTATATTCGATTTCTCTAACATCAGTTTTCTGAAGAAAGGGCTACCGAACTTAGTGATGCCAAATGCCAGTTCAAGATACTCTTTACTGAACCGCTCAAAATCCTGTGCATTGTCAAATAGTTCTTCGAGAACCGGAGAAGGATCTTTTGAATTTTGATAAAGTGCTAAAGCGTAAGGAAATCCTGTGCGCATACTTTTCTTTTCTTCGTAAGCGGCTTTCAGTCCAGGTATCGAATTTTTCGGATCCAGTGCTGCCTTTACCTTGTCTACAAATTCCTGTGCCGAAGCTTTGCCCACTACACGGTTAATTTCCTGTCCCTGGAAATTCAGCAATAGAAAAGTTGGATAAGCCGTTACATTATACTTTTTGGCAATCTCTTTGCCTTCACCTTTTTCCATATCAAACCGCACTGATACGAATTTCGGATTGAAGTAATCTCCGGCTATTTTTTTAGGAAATTCCTGTGCTTCCATCTCTGCACAGGGAATACACCAGCTCGTGAAGCAGTCAATAAGTATTAATTTCTCGGCTCCAGGAATTCCAGCCTTATTTAAGGCTTCGTTCATGGTCAGTTTTTCGAAGTTAATGCCTTGAGCCTGTGCAGATCGCCAGCTCAGGATGCCTAGACAAATGGTTAAGCATGCAATTAGTTTTTTCATTTCGATTTTGATGTTTGCGTGTTGTTTAAAGTTGAGTCGATCAGTGCTTTCAGTTTAGGGTCTGAAGGGCGGGGAGCCTGGAAATCCACCATTTTTCCGTTTTGATCAATCAGGATAAATCTTGGGATTGATATTACTTCATAATCGCCAATCATTGGTCCTTTGTTGTTGGTAAACAGGTGAAGTCCGGATAATTTTTTCTCTTCTACCATTTTTTGCCATTTGGCTTGATCGGTATCAATAGAAAGGCTGATAAATACGATGTTTTTGCCTTCATATGATTTTTCCAGTTCTTCTAATGCCGGTTGTTCTTTCAAACATGGAACACACCAGGTAGCCCACAGGTCAAGCAATACTACTTTGCCGAGATTGTCGGTTAAACGATGAATCTTACCGCTCGCATCGGGATAGGCAAAATCAATAGATTCGCCCCCAGGTTGCTGCAGGCGTGCTCTTTTTAATAATTCATTAATTTTGTCCCGTTGTTGATTAGTCTGCATAAACTGCTCATTACGTTCCAGGTATTTAACCAGGTTCACGTTTGCACCTCTTTCAGCCTGTGCCAGAATAAATTTGGCTTTAAGCTCTTTATTGGATATCTCAGGGATGAGCATATCTGCAGCCATTCCCTGTTTACTATTATAGATAATGTGTTTTACAAAGGCATGGTACAGCATGTAATGATAACCCATAGGCAGTGTCCAGATATTGCCATCTGTCCATTTTTCATCATTGTAAAATTTTACCAGACTTTCAGGATATTCCTCTTTCTTTCCGATGTTTAAACCGGAAGCAGTAGGGATAATCACATCATATTTATAGCTATAGGTTAAGAAATATTTAGCCTGTTTATCAAAGTCCGCGTTACCGGTTTTGATATTTTTAATAAATTGCTCAACCGGTACTTTTAATGAGTCGATAGCTTTAAGGTAACCGGCAGGAGGCAATCGGTAACCATCTTTGGTATAACCATAAGTTCTTAATGGTTTAATCATTTTGTACCAATCGGCAAATACTTGGTTTTCTTTGTTAACTGTGCCCGAATAAACAATCTGTCCGTCACCGGCATCTATGTTCAATTCATCACCGGCTTTCAGATAAACCGCATATTGTTCATCAAATATCCCAACATAACGGATGTTATTCAGATCTTCTTTTTTTACCTCACCACGGAAGGTTTGATCTTGTCTACTTTTTATCATTGGTAGAAGTACCTCAATTTCACCGTCTTTTGGTTTGGAAAAAAAGACCTCTTGAGCTTCTTTGCCATTTGGCATAAGTTTATGGAATTTTCCTTTGATAACTGCGGTTTGCGCCCATGTGGATGCCGATACGGCCAGCATCATGGAAAAAAATAGTGTTTTTTTCATTATTAGTTTGTAATTGTTTTTTTTAAAGTATTGATTAAGATTGTTTGATGCCAATGCCAGTCAGAATTTGTCTGATGTAAGCGTATTTGGTCAGAATATTAGGATATGCAGTATACTTTTGTTTGAATTGCGCATCAGTATTTGCCATTGCCGCCTCAATATACATGCATACATCCAGCCATGTAGAAATGGGTGAGGAGGATGATATCCTGGTATCTGTTCCGAGAAAACCGATGGCCTGTAAAGTAATAGGAGTACCCGCCGGTAGGCCGGTAACATTGGTACTGTTTAAAAAATAAGTAGCTAAACCATAGGCGTCTCGTGTTGATACAAGCTTCCGCGATACTGCATAAAATTTATCCAAGATATCGGCATATTTATTATCTAATACGGAATTGGTGAGCATGGCCCTCAAAATGGCAGCTTTGTAGGCTGTTTTTGTATCCTGGTTCATCGTTGAAATTTTTGAAATTTGTGCCATAGCAACGGTATTGAAACCTTTATAGGCATATGTTCCAAAGGCATTTGTATTCATATTTTCAACCAAAAGAATACTTGGAACATGTATTTTTCCTATTATCGGCATAATTTCACTTCTTAAAAATGTTAGTGCAACTGGCACATCTGCCTTATTACAATAAGTAAAGGATTGTACTGTAGGAGGCGGACCACTTGGTATACCACCAAGCGAATAGCTTAAAGATAAAACTTCATAGTAGGTATAGGCTTTGCCAAAAACATCCACGCGCTTCTGCGAACCAATGGTATCGTTAACGAATACGGGAATGCCCGTTTCCTGATAAAACTGATAGTTGGCATGTATGGTCGGATCATTAGGATTATCTTCCATGGCCAACCAGTTTTTATCATAATCCGGAAATTCGGTAAAAGGTTCTTTTCTGCAGGAAACCAGCGTAAGCGTGAAGCATGCTGCTGCAACAAATAAAATATTTTTCATCTTCATCAGTTTAAGGTTGAACATTACGAACACTGCGAATGGGGTTAGTTAGCGATCCCCTGTTAAATTCTATAGCATAATTAGGGATGGGTACCTGCCAGCTTGCTGCATCCTGAGCTATGGAATTTAAAACATAATTTCCTGCACGGGTATAAGTATTGGTTTGTGCATCATAGGTATAAGTTGGATGCTTGATGGTAAAACCTGAACCAAGTGGATATTTCGAATTTACCTGGTATCGCCTCAAATCAAACCAGCGATGACCTTCGAAGCAAAATTCACGTCTACGTTCATCGCGGATAAAATTAACCAATGCCTGGTTAGATGTGGGTTGCTGGCTGCCTCCGTTATTAAAGCGCATCGCCTGCAGTTTTTGGATTTCACTCCATGCTTCACCATCAGCACCAAGCATAGCTTGCGCTTCTGCGCGGTTAAGCAACATTTCAGGCAAACGGAAAGAAAATATACACGATACTTGCTCCGGGTCATTGTAGGTTCGCCAGGTACGCCATTTAGCCGGAAGAAATGCTTTGCTTTTCGATGATAGCGTAAAACAGGCATTTAAGCGGAGATCATTATTGTTATAACTCTGTATTAAGTTATCAGAGGCCTTAAAGCTAGATGCAAGACGATTTACCGGCGCATAAGATGCTAAAGAATCATTAGGAAAAACCACAGGAATTGAATTTGTTCCCATAGTAAATATGGTTTCTGTAGAACTGCGGTAAGTAAAGTTAGTGTTGGCTACATAACGCTTTAAATCAACAATACTGTAACCCATGTTTTCATAACCGTTAGTGACCTGCAATACTTTATCGTATTGTTCCGTAAATAGATATACGCGGCTTTGTAAACACTTAACCGCAGCAATACCTACTCTGATTTTAGTTGTAGGATTGTAGCCTTGAAGGAAATTTGCAGCCTGATCAAGATCAGCAATAATCTGGTTATACACGGTCTCATTATTTGTCCTTTTGAAATAGTTATCTTCCACTTTCTCTGAAATTTTTAATGGTACACCTTCATCGGTAGCAGCGCTTGCCTTACGATAAGGAGATCCGTAAATATTTTGAAGTAAAAAGTAATAATAAGCACGTAGAAAATAAGCTTCTCCTTGTAAATGCCGGAGGTCACCATCGGCCGGATTTTTTGTAGCAATTTCTGAAGCCTGATAAATTAACGCGTTAATCGCACCAATACGTTTGTAAACCTTCTTCCACATCACATCATTCCAGGTCAGGCCAAGGATGTTAACTGCCGGATACTGTGCCCAGTTGTGAAAGCCAGAAAGGATGTTAAGCGGCGTAGGCTGATCTCTGTCAGCAGCGCCAAGTACGAATGCTTCAGTGTCATCATCCATCACATGGAGCCATGGGGCAGAAAAGTCGGTCTCAGAGGCAATATTTCCCATGGTTGCCGGATTGTATAACGAAATACCGTACACATTATTCATGAAAGCTTCAGCAATCATTACTTTATTCACGTCACTGGTAGTTTCCAGGTATTTTTGATCTGTAGAATATTCTTCCAAGAACTTGCTGCAAGAGCTGAGAAGCAAAAGGCAAGCTAAAAGGGTTAAAAGATATTTCATAGCTTATTTATTTAAAATGAAACATTTAGGCTTAGCGAATAGGTTGGTCTGACCGTTAAATTGATGTTTGGCGTAGAACCCGATTGAGTAGGGTCTTGTCCCTTTAGCATTTTGTTGCTAATGGTAAATAAATTGGTCCCGGTGAGACTAACATATGCTGAACTCAGCTTCAATTTACGCGTTAAAGATTCGGAGAGATTATAGCGGAAAGATGCCGATTGTAATTTTAGATAATCTCCACTCACCAATCTGATATCGGAGTTATCATACATATCATAAGCACTGCCACCTAATTCAAGACTGCTTACCGGAGAGTTTGACCACCAAGGATTGATACCATTAGTAGCTACCTGAAGACCTGGGATATTAGTATAGTTTTCATCTCCTGGCCTGCGCCAGCGATCTACAAATTCTTTACGCAGATTTTGCTGTGGATATGCACTTGTGCTGGCGTAACCTGAAGCAATTTTCATTAATCTGATTTTATTACCTAAAGAATAGGAAAGGTTAAATGATAATCCAAAATTCCTGTACCCAAAGTAATTGGATAAGCCACCCTGAATAAATGGTTCACGACGGCCCGATTCACTCATAATCTCCAGATAAACATCCTGCCTATCCATATTTAAATAGCGTTTCTGGTAGGCTGCCGAATTTTCATTCTCTAAACCATAAAAAATTGGGGAGCCATCAACCGGGCTTAAGCCTTTAAATTTGTAAGAATAAAAGGTATTGATCGGTTTACCAGCAAGCTGGACATTACCGCTTAAGTAATTGGAGTAGTTGATATTGTCGATAAGTACATTATTTCTGTTATTGATGGCCTGGTTAATCAGTTTATTCAACACCTGACCCAATTGTGGATCAAAGCGCCAAACAAAACCCCGTTTAGACTTATCCATACCCACATTATTAATGGCTGTAACACTTAAAGCCACTTCCACACCTTTATTCTCTATAGTGCCGCTATTGATGATGTAAGATTGAACACCATTAATTTCAGACACGATTTTACTCAGGAATGCGTCTTCGGTTTTCTTATAAAAATAACCGACTGATCCGGTTACTTTATTGCCAAACAAAGAAAAATCCACAGCGATATTGGATGATGAAGTACGCTCCCATCTTAAATCTGGATTTGGAAAGTTTACAATATTTGCGGATGTAGAGTTGTAATAAGGATCAGTAGAAAGATTCTGTCTGATAATCATATAAGGCGACTGCCCGGGAAGCATATTTCCTTGCCATCCCCATGAAGCCTTTAAGGCCAGGTCACTGATCCATGAAGTATTTCTGGCAACATCATCTTTCATATTCCACCTGCCAGAAAAAGCGTAAATAGGTAGCAAATTATCATTTGAACGCGTTCCAAATAGGTTGGATTGTTCACCGCGAATGTGAAAATTAAAAATATATTTATTACGGTAAGAATAACCCGTGGTACCATACCAGGCAAATTCATTGGTTAACTGGCGGTTGAATGCCCCTAAAGCGCGCTTATCAGACATCCATTGGTTGTAGTAGCCTGAATAAGTGGTCGGCACAACATCAAAATAACCGCCCATCTCCGGAAAATAGCCTCTTCTGGTAATGTCAAAGCCATTATATTCATTCGATTTTATTTCTGTACCGCCTGAAATGGTAAGGGAATGTCTATTTTCTGCACCAAATGTAGTGGCATAGTTCGCCTGTAAACGGCCGGTATAATTATTATTACGAACTTCTTTTTTTGTCCATTCGCCTCCTACCGGGGCTAAATCAGACCTAAAGCTGTAGTCTTGCCTAAGTTTGGCAATGTAATAGGAGTCTTTTGTATAGTAAATTTGCTGATCGTTATTGCTGATCCCATATGCAAACGTACCTTCAACATTAAATTTTGGTGTAATTTTTAATCTTAATAATGCCTTTAAGTTACTTGCAAGCAAATCAGTATGGTCAGCACTGTATTCTCTATCCTTTAGGATATTGTAATTAAAAAGCTGGGTGGCTGGGGTGGTAACCGGGTAATAAAAATAGCTGCCATCCGGATTGTAAGCAGGCAACGTTCTGCTCGTATTATAGGCATAGTTCATGATACCTAAATCAGAAGGTGTATAATTCCTGGATGAATAGTTGCCCGTAAAGCTTACTTGAGCCAGAAAATTATCATAATCAGCGGTAACGTTTACTACTGATGAATAACGCTTATTATATTCTCCTTTAATGGTTCCATTTTCATTTAGATAACCCAAAGAAGAATAAAACTTAATACGGTTAGAACCTCCGGATAAGGTTACAGTATGACTTTGAGAGTAGGAATCCTGAGTAATCAAGCCTAGCCAGTCTGTATTTACACTGGCATAATAGTCACTTTGGCGTTTAAACTCATCGTAACCGATGGTTCCTTTGTAATATTGCTGAAGGGCATTCTCATAACCTGAAAACTGGGTTACATTGTTGTATTGCATTCTTCGCTCTACCATTTCCTTCGATACATCCATTCTTTCCTCAGAATTCATCATGTTCATGTTTCTGTCTGAATAGCGCGGGCGCCTGTTAAAGGTAACATTGGTTGAATACGAAATAGTTGGTTTACCAGGTTTACCTTTTTTTGTAGTAATTACAATTACACCATTACCTGCTTTTGCACCATATAAAGCGGTAGCAGAAGCATCTTTAAGCACATCGATCTGATCAATGTCTTCGGGATTTAATCCTGCAATGGCATTACCCAATAAGTTTACAAAGTCAAGGTCATTGATAGATTGCGGATTAACATTCACAGGATCCTGAAGTACAATCCCATCTAGCACCCATAAGGGTTCACGGTTACCTAAAATGGTAGATGTTCCACGGATTCTAAGTTTAGGTGCAGCACCAACCTGTCCAGAATTTTGCATCGAAATTAAACCCGGTATTCTACCCTCCAATAATTTATCAATGGTATTCACACCAGGTGTAAGAAGATCTTCAGCTTTGACAGTATAGACTGAACTGGTTAACTGACGGCTATCGATTTCCTCATAACCTGTCCTTACCAAGATGTCTTTCAGATCGGATGCGGAAATTTTAAGCGAAACGACACGTGCCCTTTGCGCAGGAATTTCCAAATGATAATAGCCCAGGTGATTAATTTCAAGCACGCCCGTTGCATATTGGGCAGGAATGGTAAAATGACCGCTTTTATCTGTTTGAGTAGAGAACTTTGTTCCCTTAACCCTCACAGTAACACCATCCATCGGCTTACCGTCTTCGTTGGTTACATTTCCATTTACCGGGCTGTTTAAACCATTATTATTAGCTCCATTAGCCACGTTTGCTTTCTTTTCCGTAATAATGATGATCCGGTCTTTGATTTCATAATCAAGATCCTGACCTGCAAATAACTTTTTTAATGCGCTGTTTAGGGGCTCCTTAACAAGTTTTAGTGTAACTGGTTTTGCTTTTTTAAGGATAAGGTCATTATAGGTAAAATCATACTTGGTTTGCTTTCTTATTTCTGTTGTTGCCCTGACAATCGATGCATTTTTAAGATCAAAGGTTACGGTTTGTGCATGCGATTTATTTGAAAATGAAAGTGTCAATACAAAAAGTAAAAGGATGATCCACCGAAAAGAGAACTGCGAATCGGTATTAGTGGCTCCGCCATTAATTTGATGACCGGGCATACGCCCGCTATACTCCTTAGAAAAAAGGAAATCATTCATATTATGATTAGTTTGTTGGTTAGTTAGTGGTTGTTGATTGGTTTATAGGTAGGAGGCGACGGTATGGATTAGTTTTGTCCTTACCATGTTTTTGCCTTACTAGTAAAATTATTTAGTCAATTTCATCCTCCTTCCTTCGATACTGAATTTTAAATTGGTAATTTTTTCAATCGCCGACAGTACCGCTGATAATGGTCTGTCGCGTTGAATGGAGGCATGAATTTGAATATCTTCAGGTATACCGCTGTAATCTATATCCAGGTTGTACCAGCGTTCGATCTGGCGAAGTACCTCGGTAATTGGAGTAGCTTTAAATATAAATTCCCCATCTTTCCAGGCTGTATAAAAACTAGCATCAACAGGAGTAATCCGGAAAGCATTTTGGTTCAATACTGATTGTTCTCCAGGATTCAAATAAGCTGGTTCTGAAATATCAGGGCTGTTGAGTTGTACCCGGCCATGGACAAGCGTGGTAACCGTTACCCCTTCATTTTGATAGGCATTAACGTTAAAGGCTGTTCCCAAAACTTTTATTTCCTGCGACTGGGTTTTTACGATGAAAGGTTTTTGAGCATTATGGGCAACCTCGAAGTAAGCCTCACCCATCACCATCACTCTTCTTTCTTTTCCTGTAAATGCGCTGGGATAAGATATCGATGAAGCCGCGTTCAGCCATACTTTGGTACCATCTGCTAAAGTAATTCTGTATTGCCCTCCTTTTGGGGTAGATAAAGTAAAATCCTGAATCTGATCTTCTTTTTCAAGCAATGCTCCATCTTTGTAGCGGATCGTATTTTCATCATTGATAATCTCCTGCTTACTGCCATCTAACTGATAGATTTTCCCATTTGCAGCCTGTAAAGTTGCTCGATGCGTACCTGGAAGTATGTCATGTGCAATATCTTTTCGAAGAGTATCTTTAAGATAAATGGATCTGTAAATAAAAAATGTCGAGCATAAAAAAATCAAGATGGCTGCTGCTGCGGCTATATATTGTAAAGAAGAGAACAATTTCCGCTGCTTGGGCTGAACCTTTTCTATTTCATGAGCGATTGCATTCCAGGCTAAATCTCCAATAGCTTTAGATTTTGGATGAACAGCGTGAGATGCCGAATCAAAGTATCCGTTAACTACAGCATCAAACTGTAATTCATCTTCATTATTTTGAAGATGTTCGTTAAGCTCTGCCAATTCATCCTCTGTGATGACATTGTTTAAGTACTGATCAAATAAAAACTTAATTCTGTTTGGTTTGCTCATGGTAAACTAGGGAAAAAATCATCCCTTTTTAAATAGAATACACATGAAAAAGAAAAAATAGCACCTCTTGGTTAATTATTTTTTTAATATGGTGGGTAGCAGGAGGATAAATAGCTCAAATGACCTTGATTTCAGTACTGCTTTTAACTGTTTGTTGGCTTTTTGGATATGATGATTAATAGCAGAAAGGCTGATATTTAACTTTTCACTGATTTCCTGATAACTTAGCCCTTCCAGTTTATGTAAGGTGTAAACTTCCCGCTGCCTTTCGGTGAGCTGATCCATAGCCTGATCTAGAATAGCCTTGGCTTGCTCTGCATCTTCATCTTCTTCCATAGGATGATAAACTCCTTCCTTGCCCACTTCATCGCGCATGAGCTGATCGTAAACATTTTTCCGGATTACATTTTTAGAAAGGTTTGTAGCAATCTTATACAGGAATGCACCAAAACTCAGTTCCGTATCGATCATTTCGCGGTTGATCCAGATTTTTAGGAATACATCCTGTAAGATATCCTGGGCTAACTCTTCAGATTTTAACAGATAAATCAATTTACTGGCAAGTTTGCCCGAATACACCTCATACAATTGTTTAAAGGCGATCTTATCTCCACGCTTTAATTCAATTAATAATGCCTTTTCGTCAATAATGGGTATAGACTTCACTTAACCATTCTCGTTTAGTTATACTAATTTATGTAAAAACTGGTTTGTAACAACATTTTTTTAAATATAGTGCTTATTTAGCCTATAAAATTGATGAGAAACAGTTAGATTTTCGATCGGTTTTGCATTTATTGAGTCTTCCTTGATAACCATATTTAAAAACTTAGTAAAAGCACGATGTGTTACTAAAATTCTAGTCATAAGTCAGGGAAATCGCTTTTAACTTTTCTCTGTTAGTTCTGGCTCTTTCTGCACATGCCAAAGCGTTATGTTTGCCACGGAAGCACAAAAAACACGGAAAATTTTAATCTCCTCCGTGATTTCTGTGTTTATGTAGCTAATTAGTTTTGCACGTCTTTTAAAGCAATATCCCTGTTTCATAAGCATGTAATTAGCTGAATTTGTAAGAACATATTATGCAGCATCTTGGCCATATTATAAAATTTTGCGCGTTAAATCTGGTTATTCGGATGGTTAAAAATATCTGAAAGAGAGGGGACTTCATTCTTCTAAAATAATTTAATCGTAAAAGTTTGAATAGAAAGAGGATTAACCTATATGCGGTAAATTTTCATTCCATATCATCATAGTATGATCTTCCAGCTTTTACCCTTTATCGAATAAGTAGCGTTTATCAACGGATATAACCTCAAAGTTCCCGAATATCGATATAGGTTTCTCCGCTAAGCGTGCGATTGATATATTTAGGCTTTAATTCTAGGAGAAATAATTAATTATCAATTAAGCAACATGAATCTTTTTTTTCAGTTCCGCTTTATTCCTGTTTTTATGCTTTTCATGCTCTGGCTGGTTTCGTGCAAGCAAAAGCCCGCGGCAACTGGAACTGGTCAATCGGTATCTGTTCAAGCGCAATCTACAGCTGATATGATCTCGTTTATCATTTCTTTAGATACCCTTGCGGGATCTAACAAGCTAAAGCTGGCCATCAATCGACAGGATAGTATACTGTCTTTAACACCGGAAAAGGAAAAAAATCCTTTCTACCATTATTTTAGGGCAAGAAAATTTTCGCTTGCAAAGAAAAAGGATAGCGCGCTGGCAGCTTATCAGCAAATGAAAGGGTACCACAAAAATGATGATATTGAACTGTTAAAGGAAAATGCAATTATTTTGAATACCATAGCCAGCGGATCAATTGTAGAAGCCCGGCTCATGAATCGCATATTATCTGGTTTAAAAACCGTTGAAATGCAGAAGAGCAGTTTAACCTACCGTTATTATGATTTAATTGCACAGGCCTATTATCAGAACGATAACGAACAAAAATCATTGGAATACGCTGCCAGGTATTTTGCGGCTCATCCTTTTAAAAATCATCCCGTTATTAAACAACGGTATTTTGATATCTCTTTTCTATTGGCGTCGAGAATGGGCGATCTGAACAAAATGTTGTACTACAACAACCAGGCGCGTATACTGGCTGTTGATATCAAAGATAGTCTTGCGCTGGCGCGCACCTATGATAATGAGGCACAGATTTACAGTAAACAGATGAAGCCGGCTAAGGCGTTGGAGTCAAGTCGCATATACTTTCATTTTTTGAAAAAGACAAATAACCTCAATGATATTGCATACAATAATCTTGCTACTTCCTTTATACGAAATGCCCAGCCAGATTCTGCTATTTTTTATTACCGCGCCGGGATGGAAATGGAAAAAAAAGATCCTTCCGGCAAGCGTAAAACCTCTCCCTACATGGGCCTGATCGATGCTTATAAGTTAAAAGGCGATTATAAATCGGCACTGGCAGCTGCCGAGTCCCTTTATAAAACTGAAATCAGGAACAATAAAGCCATAGAGGCCGCAAGAATAGCCGAATTGCATGAAAAATATGAGGTAGAAAAAAAAGACCGGAGCATAAACGAGCTCAACAGCCGTAATCAACTAAACGAAAAACTGATTAATCAACAGCGCTGGTTAATGTTTATGGTATTGGTTATTTCAATGGCTGCTGTGTCGCTGTTCATCATCATTTATCGCCAGCTTCGGTTAAAGGATAAGAACAAGCTTCTTGCGGCCGATAACCAGCGTTTGGTTATGGAACAGAAGTTACTGCAGGTACAGCTTAATCCACACTTTATATTTAATGCCATTTCCAATCTGCAAGGCCTGATTTCATCTGGAAATACATCTGAATCTGTAAGGTATTTAAAATCTTTTTCAGGTTTACTAAGGGCAATTCTTGAACAAAACAGGAAGGATTTTATTGCCATTGAGGAGGAAATATCTTCGCTAAATAATTATCTGTTATTACAGCAGATGCGTTATGCCGATACTTTTACCTATCTGATCTCAGTTTCGAAAGAGATTGATGCACAGGCCACACTTATTCCTCCTATGCTTATCCAGCCTTTTGTCGAGAATTCGATTGAACATGGATTTAGGAACATCCCTTATAAAGGGCTGCTTAAAATTTCTTTTTATCAGCAAAACAATCAGCTTGAAATAACGATAGATGACAATGGCTGTGGCTTAAATAATAAGTCAACTGGCAATCAGCAAAAACAATCTTTGGCGCAAACCATTCTGAACGAGCGGTTTGAGGCATTGTTTTGCCGTTTTAGCCAAAATGCCAGTTTTACGCTTACCGACAAAAAAGATAAGGGTGAGCGTGGTGTGCTGGTCAAAATCAATATCCCGATTATTAACGATTAATTTACATCTAACATGAAACTTTACATACTGGAAGACGAACCGCGCATACTGCAGCATATTCTACAGATTGTAACCCGGATTGATTATGTACAGGTGGTGGGTACTGCTGCCGAAATCGCTATTGCAGCCTTAGAAATACCGGCTTTAAAGCCCGAAATTATTCTTGCTGATATCAGGCTAAAGGATGGAGATAGTTTTCAGCTTTTTGAGCAGATTGGAACAGCCGATTTCCAGGTCATTTTTTTAACCGCTTATGATCAATATGCGATACAGGCACTTAATCTTGGCGCTTTTGGTTACCTGCTTAAGCCAGTTGATGATGAATCGCTAACTTCTGCCATCAATAAATGCTTTCACCACCATAAACAGGATTTATTTGACGAACAACAACTGAGCATCGCTAAAGAGTACTATCTGTCTCAGGGCTTATCGGCCAATAAGCGCATTGCGCTTAAAACACTCGAATACATTGAGGTAGTTGCTATAGAAAATATTATGTTCTGCAAGGGCGATAAAGGATATACTACTTTTGTGATCAAAGGATCAAACGAAATACTGGTGTCAAAAGGATTAAAAGATTATGAGGGACTGCTATCTCCCTTCGGTTTTCTAAGATGTCACCAGTCCTACCTCGTTAATTTTGCTCATGTTAAAAAATATTTCAGAGAGGGTTATCTTCAAATGGAGAACGGGGAGAAAATCCAGGTTTCCAGTAGAAAAAAAGAAGAGGTATTAAGGTACCTGGAGAATATTGCTTAGGCTCTCCTGGGCAGAAATGATAAAATTTACAGGCAAAATGCAAAGCACATGTTACCAGCTTGGTTAAGTTAAACTCTTTTCTACAGGAAAGTTTCAATATCAGGGCTGGTAGCTGATATGAATAATGTGTTGTTATACTTATTTAGTCCATAATTGCTTTTGATTCAGATTTGTTTTTTCTATAATTACAAAATGAAATTCAAACTATTAATACTCTCTGTTCTTGTTTCTTCGTCTATCCAGGCACAAACAAATTTAAATCCGGGTTGGGAATATTTTTTCAAAAACAACCGTACAGCAGCCCGTGATTTTTTTACCAAAGCAGCATTAAAACCTGCATCTTCAGACGAAGCAAATGTTGCACTTTCTATGATGACGGAAATGGACCATTCAGATAAAGAGGGTTTTAACTATTTAAATAAATTAGCCAATACCTCTAAAAACCCACAGCCATACCTGGTTGCGCTCTGGAGCGATTTGCCCAATAGGGCTTCAAAAATAAAGACTGCTGATCAGCTGGAATTTTATAGAAAACTTGCGGCGAGAAAAGACGTTGACGGAACCCTAAATGCATTAGCTTATTCTTCGTTAGGGGCTCATTACGAAGAGAAAAAACAATATGCCGAGGCAGATCAGTATTTTAGTAAGATCGGTGAAATCGAAAATTGGTTAATTACAGGTGAATATGAAAATATTTCTACCAGTGGCTTTGATAAACAGTATGATGATATTTTGGCCCATCCTGAACTCGATTATGTTTTTTTTGGTAAGAAGAACCGAAAATTTAGCTGGAGAACGGTGCCGTATGTAAGGCATGATAAATGGTTCGATTTTACCTATTACAATACTTACGAAAATGCATTGCAGTTTGCTCAAACCTTCGTTAATGCACCTGCAAATACGGTAGCACAGTTAAGGATCGGCGTGTCTGGTTCGGTAAAGGTTTGGGTAAACGACCAGTTGGTCATCAGCGAATCCGAAGAAAGAAACAACGACCTTGATGCCTATATCGTACCGGTTAAATTAAATCAGGGCTACAACCGCATTTTGGTACAAATAGGCGAAAGTTACGCAGGCAGATCGAACTTTATGCTTCGGTTAACAGATGCTAACGGAACACCACTGAATAACCTTTCTGCTACGAATACGCCACAAACCTATTTAAAAGAAACAAGCCCTGCTGCAGCGCAGCTCAAGCCTGTTGGATTTAAATATTTTGAAGATGGTTTGAAAGCAAAACCTCAAAATTATTTAAATCAGTTAATGATGGCTAAACTGTATTTGCGTTTAGGGAATGTGTTTGATGCGAGATTGATTTTGGAGAAGCTTAAAAAGCGTTTTCCTGAAAGTACCTATCTTAACCTGATGATGATAGAACTGTTTGAAAAAGCAGATAACAGAACTGGGATAGAAACCCTGAAGGAAGAAATCAAAACACACGACCCCGAATGTTCGCTTGCACTTGAACTGATGTATACGGAGCATTTTCAACAAAATGATTATGTGCGGGCAAAAGAAATTATTGCCAAACTCGAAAAAATCTATGGCGAGGATGAGGCAGTTTTAATTAAAAAACTAAATATCCTTGGGCAAGAGAAAAAACAACCGGAAATTATCGCCCTGGTTGAAAAAATTTATCCCCAGCATTTAAGTTCTGCAGATATCGTAAATTTAAAATACCTGATTGAAGTGCAGATTAGAAAGAACCCAAAGGCTATTGATATTCTTCAAAAATATATTAACGAAAATAACGATTATAAAGCGGCTAAATATGTAGCTAAACTATATCTGGATAAAGGTGAAACTGATGCGGGAATTGATATTTACAAAAAAGAACTGAAAGATGATCCGATCGGTTTTGCGGTTTACACTGACCTTGCCGGTATTTATTATAAATTGCAACAATATGATGAGGCAGAGAAATTATATTTGAAAGTACTCGAAATCGATCCCAATAATGCATTTGTATATTCTCAGTTAGGGTTGCTTTATAATGCAAATAAACAGAAAGAGAAAAGTATTAAGGCTTACGAGAAGAGTTTGCAGATCGATCCGAACAATTACACTGTCATACAGTTGTTAAGAACACTTCAGGATAAAAAAGCAGTTTTCGATTATTTCGAAAAACCCGACGTGAAGGTAATGGTTAGCCAGGCGCCGTCTAAAACCGAATACCCTGACGGGCAGGTTGTGGTTTTAAATAATGAAGTGCAGAAAGTTGTTTATGAAAACGGAGGATCAGAAGAGAAACACTTTTTTACGGCGAAAATACTCACCCAAAAAGGGCTTGAAAGCTTTAAAGAATACGCAATTCCTTACAATAACGATCAGAATTATGCTATCGAAATTGCTGAGGTCATAAAAGCCAATGGAACCAAAGTTCCGGCCGAAACCGATAACAATGAATTGGTATTTACAAACCTCGAAGTTGGCGATGTAATCAATATCCGCTATAAGATCGAAAATTTCAATGTAGGAGCCATGTCCAGCCATTTCTGGGACGCATTCTATTTTAGTGACGGACTGGATCATCTTAAAATTAAATATTCGCTGCTAATCCATCGCGACAAAGCATTTAAATATGTGTTTTCACAACAGGATATTGCTCCTGTTAAAACAGCAAAAGATGAATTTGATCTTTATGTGTGGGAGAAGAATAAACAGGAAGCATTAAGGTATGAGGATAAAATGCCTCCGATGGATGACGTAACCAATATGCTGTATTTATCATCCATTCCGGATTGGAAATTTATTGCAGATTGGTACGATAATATTGCTTCAGCCAAAGCAAGGAGCAGTTATGAAATTAAAACTGTAGTGAACGAGTTGTTTGCGGGCAAGAGTAATTTAGATGATTTAACCAAAATCAAAATGATTTATAATTACATCATTACCAACATTGCATACAGCTCCGTATCGTTTAGGCAAAGTGGTATTATTCCTCAAAATCCGTCAACAGTTATCAATACCAGAATTGGCGATTGTAAAGATGTATCTACACTTTTTGTAAGCATGTGTAAAGAGGCAGGTGTTTCGGCTACACTGGCTTTGGCAAATACCAGAGACCGGGGACAGCATACGCTATTATTGCCAAGTATCGAATTTAATCATTGCATTGCCAAAGCTGCTATAGGTGGAAAAGATTACTGGGTAGAGCTTACTTCAGGAACTTTGCCTTTTAATACCTTCAGTAATACTTTTCTCGGATCTAATATCCTTGAAATTAACAAAACGAGCACAGCACTGACCCAATTTAATCCTGGTATAAGAGGAAGAAATGTTATGGGTTACAAAACCGAGGTGAAGTTAGAAAATGCCGATATGATGGTTAAGGAAACGAATTGGAATACCGGATCAATGTCTAGTTACATGAGAAGTGTTTTTAACGATTTGAGCAATACCGATCAAATTAAAAAGATGAAGGAAGATTTAACGGGTACTTATCCTGAAAATGAAGTTTATAGCTTAAATTTTACCAATCTCAACGCCGCAAAATCAACATCTGATACCGTAGGAACAGCCTGTTCTTATAAATTGGTGAATGTGAGCAAAAGTGTGGCCGGCATGTCCATATTCTCTATTCCATGGTCGAACAAATCTTATGCTACCGCGCTACAGGTGGTTTCACCTAGAAAGTTTGGTATAGATCTTACCCAATTATTCGGAATTGATGAGTCTAACCAGGAATTATCTTTAGAGCTTCCCAATGGAAAGGCAATGGTTCAGCCTTTTAAATCAGTAAAGTTGAGCAATGACTTTATTGATTTTAAGCTTGAGAGCGAGCAACAGGGAAATAAACTGTTATTAAAGCGAAGTTTTGTGTTAAAGAAAGATTATGTTCCTTTAGATAAAATCGATCAGTTTAAGGCCTTTTATAAAGAAATGGCCGAAGCAGATGATCAACAATTGGCGATGAAATAGCGTTGAAGCCCATATCGTAATGGATTTTCCTTTCAGGTATGTTTATGGTTTGACATCCATAATGTAATCTAAATTTTAACGATATGGGCCTCTTTACAGGAGTGTTTTCGAATATCGGATGAAGCATCGCTTTTCGCCGCACCTGCCTTCTAAGTTCTTCAAAGCAATGTTAAAACATATTGCCATTATCCTCATCGTTAAGATTGGGTACAAAATCTATAATATACCCGTCGCCGTATAATCAGTCACTATATTTATCAAAAGTGTAAAATCCTTTTTGCTTTGACAATTGTGAACGGAAAATAACTTCCTAAAGTGTGGTAAGCAATAACATGATGTAAATCATGAAATATGTGTATATTTAATAATACTGGTATGAATATTAAATAGTTTTATTTGTGTATTTTAAAAATATATAAAATATGTATTCTTTATTTTAATAAAAAGTATGTATTTATGTATAAATAAAATCCATCTTATCACCCTCAAACCGCTCGTCAAAATGAAAATTACTTTTCCATCAGTTATTCCGATTATGATATCCTAATGGTATATCTCTAAATATCAGATAATAATTTGTTATAAAAATAACTGCCGTTCCCCGCGTCTAAGGTGCTAAAATGTCTGATTAGACTTGTGTTTTAATACAAATTGAGAATATTTTAATTCGTATTTCTTTATTGTTTAATAAACCTTTAACCAAATAATCATGAGAAATTTATTGTCAATTATCATTCCTGTGCTTGAAGGGATGGAAGAATCTCCATTGAAGCACCAACTTTTAACCTATTTTCCGCAACAGGCTGAACATTTCAAAACAATTGAAGACAGTTTTGTGAAACTAACGGCAGTGCTGCATGACAGGGACCATCTTAAACCCTTTTTTCATAGCTGGAGCCAAACCAATAACAGCGCAGTTACTGTTGCGGGATTGAGTAACCGCATGACCATGCTGATCCATAAAAATATGCCTGTGGCAGATGAAGCTCAGCTTTTCAGATCGGTAGCCAGCCTAAACAGAATTGTTGATGAAGACCTGGCAGTTGTTGGCAAAGTGTTGCACTCTGACCTGTTTTATACGATGGCGACAAATACCTGTGGCGACGATGGATGGTTATTAAGGCAATATCTCGATCCTAGCGCACGTGCTTTTAAATATTGGAAAGACCAAAACTCGTTACGCAACAAAGATTTAATGATCGGCTTGTTAACTACGCTGGTTCATGAAATTTATACCCATGGTGAGGTGGAGTTTATTTTACCAAAGTTTACGAGTTGGCTGGAAGATGATTTTGGTTTTGATAAGGATACATTGAAACATACATTGGCCTGGATAACTGTACACTGCGGGCCAACAGAAAAAAACCATTTCTTTTATGCTGTTAATGCCATCAATTATTACGTTAAGGCGATGGGTATAAATTTGGCTGATTATGATTTACGCGAGATTGTTGCTGATTATTTAAGTAAAAAGGCAGCCGTAATGGAAACCATTAGCGCCAGTTTGGATCCTGTACTTTCTGAAGAAGAAATTGTATAAATGATGACGGCTGAGCTTGTAGAAAACCACATGATCTGTAGCAGGGAAATGCTGAACGAATTATTGGTGAAACACCTGGGCGAAATACCCTGCAATGGTGCTGATTCATTTTCGCCAGTGCCTGTTGCTGTAAGCCGTAGCGAAATTTCACGGATGGAAAAACTATGCCAAGTGCTAAACAAAGCACTTATCAATGTTGTAAACGCTTATTTCGAAGATGAAAGGATACGTGCCATTTACAATTTTGATGCTTGTTTGAACAATATTTTGAGCATTGCAAGCGTACAACCTTACGAAGTGGGCATGTACCGTCCTGATTTTTTACAGGCAGAGGATGGCAGCACCAAAATCTGCGAAATAGGGGCCAGGTACCCGATTAATGGTTGGATGCTGAGTTATTACCTGAATGTGATTGCTGAGGATAGCAGTTTGCCCTTATTGGAGGCTGTTCCTCATCAGCGCGATTTTATCCGTACCGTTTTTAAACGCTTCAATAATCATGAGCCTATTGTGCTGGTGCACGAGAAAGAAAAAGGAACCGAAGTATTTTACCTGTTGAATGAGTTTAGCAAACAGGGCTTAAATTATATTTCTGCAAATCCAGCCCACTTAAAATGCGAAAACGGCTTTATTATGCTGGATGGTAAACCCGTTGATCAGTTTATATTGGAAATGGACCGCGAAGAACTGCGTAAGTTTGATCCTGAAGTATTGAACCTGATCATCAGTAAAGGCAACTACTTCAACGATGTACGTACGTTGATATTGGTTCATGATAAACGCATCCTTGCTGTGCTGTATAACGAAGAGATCATGAGCAATTATCTTTCTGAAGAAGAATATCTTTTCTTACAGTCGTTTTTAATTCCCACATATACCCTGCATACACCAGATAAAAGGAATGAAGTAAGCAACTCATCCTTAAATTGGGTATTAAAACGGAATAGTGGCGGTCGTGGTATTGATATGTATGTAAAAAGTGATTGCGAAGCCGGTTTTTGGTTGGATACGATTGATAAACAATGGACAGAATACATGGTACAGCAGTATGTACCCCAGCGTTTGTTTAAATATGGCAACGATACCGGAAAGAGCCTGATCAATCTGGTAGGGATGTTATTGTGTTACAATGACCGGTCATTTGGTCATGGCCTGTTCCGTGGTTCAGCAGAAAGTGTGGTTAATGTCCATCAGGGTAGGGGAGTCATTTTTCCTGCAATGGTATCAACATCATAGGTATGACGCATGCTGTTATTATCCCGCTATTCAATAAAACAGCTTACATCGCGCAAACATTAAATTCGCTCATCCGGCAAAGTAAACAACCGGATGAGTTGATCATTGTTGACGATTTAAGTACAGATAACAGTCTTTCTGTCGTCTATGGTTTTTTGCGCGATCATATTTCGGCTTTTGGCAATTGCAGGATACAGGTTATTGAGCTCACCGAAAATAAGGGACCTGGCAATGCACGTAATATCGGTTTTGCTGCTGCAAGTTGCGAATTAATCAGTTTTTTGGACGCCGACGATGAATACCATCCAAATTTACTGGAAGTTGCCGCTCATGCATTTGAAAAGCATCAGCTGGATTTTATGGTGCTTAATATCGTTTTCATGCCGGGTAGGGAAATATATCCTGATCTGGAACCTTTAAAAAAGTACCTTGAACCGCTTGATACGGATTTATATCTGATTAGCCATCCTTTAAGGGCAGTTAGCAATCCGCATTTTATTATGGGGGTTGGCAGTAATGTAATTACACGAAGTAAATGGATTGCCGCTAACCGATACGAGGCCGATGCGCAGTTAAATGAAGGTATTGATTTTTGGTATCGGGTACTTAAAGGCATATTGAACGAGGTGCCAGGGAAGATAGCCTTGCAAACCGGAGTTTATCTTTATGTTAATGAGGTGGCGGGAAGCCTTTCGCGCAAAACATACAGTCATTTCAAGCAAATCGAATTGCCACTGGTGATTGGAAGGTACATCAGAAGCAAGGATAAACATGACAGGCTGTTGATGGGCATGATCGGTGAGCGCTGGTATAAACATGCCTTACAAAATTTGCCATCCAATCGCCAAAAAATAAGTTTTTTATGGCATTATCGCAGTTATTTGCCAAAATACATTGGCTATTTGCTTATCAAAAGATAAATAATGATCAATCCAACGCTCAATCAATACTACCATATTGTTAAACAATCAGATCTTTTCAGGTCTTATTATCTTAATTATGAAGATTATTTAGATGCGCCGATAATTGGTAAGAAGGAATTGATTAAGCTATTAAATGACCATTTTGATCTGCATAGCCAGGAACAGGGGGTTTATCTGGTGCGCTCTGGTGGATCTACCCAAAAACCGCTTGTTTTTCCGGTCGATATTGCAGAAAATCTCGAACAGCGTGCAGCCCTTGCTTCCACATTACAACAAGCTGAAGTGTTTACCCCAAAAACCATTGCGCTCAATATGTTTGGTTATATGGATATGTACCGTACCGCCGCAATTATGGACGATCTGCTGGAAAGGTGCAGAGCAACAACTTTAGTAGCCGGAGCAAACCTACCTTTTGAAGACACTTACCAGATGGCATTAAATTTTAAGCCCGATTTATTATTGGGTACACCTTCAAAATTATTTTGTTTTGCGCAATACCTTAAAAAACACCAACTTCGTTTATCCGTTACCAATCTTTTGTTTGGTGGCGAGTTTTTACCGCCATCACATATCAAACTTTTTGAAGATACTTTCGGAACCCGGCAGGTCTATTCGTTATATGGTTCTGCAGAAACGGGGATATGGGCCTGGTGCGATTATAGCCGATCGCCATTATTGTTTAACGTGATTGATGGCCTGATAGTGGAAGCAGACAATCCTGATGCAGACGGCTATGGCTCACTATTGGTAAGCAATCTATTCCGTAAGCGTTTTCCAATCTTTAGGTATGATACCGGCGATATTGGCAAATGGGTGAAAGTTGATGGGAAACTTTATCTTGAATTAAAGGGTAGATCTTCAAATTCCTTTATGTTTAATGAGTGTAACTATGATCTGGACGATTTTAATCCCGTTTTTGCTGATGTCGAACGGTTTCAGATACAGATCATCCCTCATGAAGGACATACGTCAATAAGGTTTATGCTGATAACCGGTTTAGTTAATACCGACAAAGATGCGTATGTAGAACAAAAACTTCAACAGCTATATGAGGTGTTTGGTTACAAAGTAAAAAATTTAGAGGTTTTAGCTGGTAATGATTTAAATCTGTATACCAATGCTATTACCGGTAAAACACCGGTGGTGATTGATCACCGGGTTTGATATTGGTTGTAAATTGTGGCTATGCTGTTGCCAACGTTTTTGAAGAACGTTTATCAACCACTGGCTTTTTTTTCTTTTTACGTTTGCCAAGCCAGATCATAAAACCGGTTATCGGCAGGCTCGCCGTAAATAAGGCAACCACAAAAGCCAGGATTTTTGTGCCCGAACCATAGATACTTCCAGCATGTACAGGCAAAACATACTTTTTGATCTTTGTCCCCAAGCTTACAGATGCAAAGGGCCGCTGTCTGATGATCTGTCCGGTTTTGCCGTCAAAATAAGCTGCATTGGTGCATCCGGGAGGTAATTCTTCACTTTCCTTTTGAGCCATTATCGCCAGACCGCTTTTAGGTGAAA
The DNA here is from genome assembly GCF_900111825.1 of Pedobacter suwonensis. Lineage (GTDB taxonomy): Bacteria > Bacteroidota > Bacteroidia > Sphingobacteriales > Sphingobacteriaceae > Pedobacter > Pedobacter suwonensis. The sequence continues at coordinate 150,257 of NZ_FOJM01000010.1, read as the reverse complement.
TATTGAAGTTAAGCCTACCTCGATTAGGGTACAACTTATTCATACTGCCCTCAATCTTCTGCAGGATACCTGGATTGGCTTTTTTAGACTTTACCAGGTTTTTGGGCGAAAGTTCCTTCTGCACTTTACCGTCTGCCAGTTTATAGATCAGGTTTTCTGCCCAATTGTAACTCATTACAAGGCCTGTAAGGGTAATCAGGATCAGGAAAAACGAGAGATAAAAGCCGGTTACCGCATGCAGGTCCCAGTTAAGCCTCTTGTTTTTTGCATTCCACTTAATTTTAAAGCGTTGTTTGATGGCCTTTTTATTGGCAGGCCACCAGATCATGATTCCACTAATAGTAAGAAATAAACAAATGCAGCAGGAGATACCCGTTATGGCCTTTCCTGTTTGATTCAATAATAAATAGCGATGCAGGTTCCTTACTGCTCTAAAAAACTGTTTCTGAAAAAGGCCTTTGTACAGCACCGCTCCATTATATGGATTGAGATAGGCAACTTTCATTTCAGGACCTTTACCAATACGTGCTTCCGCACTTCGTTCAGGTTCCACCTCCAAAATTAATTTAGATACTTTTTTGTCAGGGTAAATGCTATTGGCAATATTGAATATACTGTCTGCACTTAAACGTTGCGGGATTGGACTTACAAAATGACGTTCCTTAAAAAATACCAGTTCCAGTTCATCCTCAAAAGTAAGCAGGCAGCCCGACAATGCAACTACCATTAAAACAAGTCCTGTGATTAACCCCAGCCACAAATGCAGCCAGCCCGTAATGCCTTTAAACCGATTATTGGCCATCCTGTTAAAACTTCAGCGCAATGCTGCCAATAAATTGTACCGGAGCCTGTGGCGTTAACCTTACCGACCAGGCTTTTTCGCTGGTTAAATTGTTTACCTTAAAGTTAACGCGGTATCTGGGATGGTCATAAAACAGGGCGGCATCCAGCATGGTGTAAGCCGGTATGGTTATCTTGGTACTTTGTGTGTTGGTTTGGTAGGATTTACTTCCGTAATTACCGCCAAAGCCAATACCCAGGCCGCGCAGGCTTCCTTCCGGCAAACGATAACTCACCCAGAGATTGGCCATTTTATCCGGACCGGATAATGCCGGACGCAAATTATTTACCGTTGCATCAGCATTGGTAAATAAGCTGTAATTGTAAGCATAGCCTGCTATAATATTCAGGCCACTGAAAGGGTTTGCGATGATGTCTACCTCGATACCGCGGCTGAGTTGCGCGCCGTCCTGGATAGAATAGTTGATATCCCGTGGGTCCAGACGCAAAACATTTTCTACTTTTATATCATAGTAACTTACCGTTCCTGATAAACGGTTATTAAATAAGTCGCCTTTCAAACCAAATTCCAGCTGATTGGCATGTTCTGGTTTGAAAGCGGTACCATCAAGTGACTGGCCGTTTCGATTAAAAAATCCACCCATATAATTACCAAATAACGACAGGTGATCTTTGCTAATTTCATAAACTAACCCTAGCTTTTGTGAAACAGCTGTTTGTTTATAAGGACCGGCAGATGTGCCGCTTGAGCCTAAACCTCCGGTGATTTGGCCGGTTACGATATTATAGACACCCTTATAGTCGAACGTGTTTATCCTGATGCTCGCCATGGCCAGCAATTGGTCGGTAATGTTAAATACGTCTGATACATAGGCTCCATAGGTATTGTCGCGGTTATATTCTTTACGTAAAGTACCCCTGCTGGTCAGCGAGTCTACCTTGAAACGGCTGATGCGATACGCCGGCTGTGGGTTTATAAAGTTTACATCCTGGTTGTAATTAACGGTAACCCGGTCAAAATCATTATAGTTATTATAAAAATCTATACCGGCAACCATGCGGTTACGGAATTTTCCTATTTTAAAATCACCTATAAAATTCTGCTGTATGTTGGTTGCGATAAAATTGGTATTTCCAACTATAATCTGCGGGCGCACTGTAGTGGCAGATCTTCCGTTAAGTGCGGTGATGTAGCCGTCAATGGTTGAGCGGTTTCTGGAGATAATGGTTTGAGATGTCCAGCTACCGGACATTTTATAATTTACCTGAGCAAAGATGTTCAGCATCTGTGTGGAATAAGTAAGATCGTTACTCAGGAATGTCTTATTATAAGGGAAGCCGATATCGGTTATCGATTGATTGGTATTAGGTATGATAAAGGGATTGAATCGCACAACAGATGTGCCTTTTTCCTGTCCAAATTCAACATCCATCAACAGCGACAATTTATCGGTAATCTGATAGGAGAAGCTCGGGGCTATGGCAATATTATTGGTGAAACCAAGTTCCTGAAAGCTTTTTTGATGTGTAGTAGCTGCGTTCAGGCGGAATAAGGCAGTTTTATCCGCATTAACGGGTGTATTTATGTCAAGTGTCAATCGGTTAAGGTTCCAGCTTCCTGCGGTATAGGCTACCTCGCCACCAAAATCGTTATAAGGTTTTTTAGTTACACGGTTATATAAACCGCCGTAGCTACTGGAAATATTGGTGCCAAATAACGTTGTAGATGGTCCTTTGATGGCTTCAATCCGTTCCAGATTTACCGGGTCAATAAATGAAAAAGCTGGTCCGGCCACACCGTTGCGGGCGTTAGGTTCGGTTTCAAAGCCACGTGAGCGGAAAGTAACCCTTCCCTGATTCAGAATTAAAGGGATGCCCGCTCCAGGTACGTTTTTCGAGATGCTACCCAAATCTATTACAGCTTGCTCCTGCATCAATTCTTTTGATACGGAATTGTAAACCTGCGGGTTTTCCAGGTTTTTGAGCGGTAAGCGCGCCACATAACGGCTTTCACGTTTGGAAAATCTGTTAATATTGGAAGCGATGGTCACCTCCTGCAAAGCCTGTACGTTTTCTTTAGGTAATTGAAAATTGCCCGTTGCGGTTTGCCCTGCTATAACGGTAACTTCCATTATGTATTCTGGTGCACCCAAAACCTGGATTTTTAAATGATAACTTCCCGTATTAATATGATTAAAGTGGTAAGTGCCGGTTTCATCTGTAAGCGTAGCCTTTTCGAGTTCGGTTATCGTAACAGATGCTGAAGCATAGGGAGTGCCGTTCACAAGAAGGATTTTACCGGTAATGCTGCCAGTATTTTGAGCGGTTGCTGTTAAACCGGTGGATAGAATAGCAATTACAAGCAGCGTACGTAAATAACTTATCATTAGTTAAGGGATGGAAAATTAAGGTGCAAATATATTTAATTAAAATAAGTCTAAATAAATTTTGCGGAATAATATTTCCGTCATTAACCTGATACAGGCATGCTTAAAAGGAGCTGAGGTTTGGTTAAGAAAGGAAAATGCAAAATTTTTATTCTGCTGACCAAAAATAGGGTGGTTTTAGGTGATTATGGCTTTTCGATTTGATGCTGCTATTTGAAATGACAGAAGGCCTAATATTTTTATTCAAGGCTTAGTTCATCAATAGCCATCAGTGGCTTCCTGTGCCGCGAACCGTTAAACCATTCTGGCAATTCTGCCGGAAACCATATTGCCACCCGCAGATAGCGTAGCAACTGCTTAGACTTTAACGTGCAATCCACAGTTTGCACCCTAGCTTTCATGTCAGAAGGAACATTGTTATCTAAACGAAGGCTTCCTATTGGAAAATAATTGTTGCCATCAATCGATCCTTCGACGGAAATCTTCTCTGGAAGAAAGAGATAATGGGAGGGATCAAACAAAAAGTCAGTTTGTATACTGGCTGGTAGGATATCACGTCCAATCGGAATGTCAATCTTCACCATGCCACCAGCAAACAGTAGCCAGTTATAGCTGTAATCGGTGCCACCCAATATGCCATCTGTGAGTGTAGCCGAGCCATTGGCCGGATAGTCTTCAATGAACGGATTAGAAAATGAAGCTTTCGCACCTAGTATTAATGAAGGCCGGTAAGGATTGTCCAAAATAGCTGTCCAGCTTGCAAGGTAGTCTGGCAAAGGGCCACCAGTTTCCGATAAGGTGATCACACCAGCTTTTTGCGCATCGCTGACAAAACTTTTTACTCGAACATTCCAGCCCGGTTTTACCCTCCAGGTTCCTTCTCGTAATTTTTCCAGGTAACCACCGGGTTGAATGCCATAAGCCTTGGCTTGCTCTAATTCTACATACTCTAAGCCAAGGCTTAAAGTCTTTATTTTATGTTCCAGTTCGGGAGAACCAGCAACGGCATCCGCGGCCTCTTTTAGAGACTGCCGATAACTGCTGATTTTGTCAAGAGCAAGATAGTCTGAACGGTGCGCGAAAGGCTGATCATAAATACCAAGCCGTGCTTGCGTCTCATTCCGTGCCGAAAGCAATTGTCCGATATAATTTTTTATTGAATGGGCAGCAGTGCCATAATATCCTTTTAAAAAATCATCTTGTACCTCATCCAATTTAAGGGAAGGATCCCATAAGGCTTTGGCTTGGATATAACTTGCATAAGCAGACATGTCTCCTAGTGTTTCGCCACTTCCCTGCTCGAAAATACCTTTGATTCCATGAGTTTGAAAATACCGGATGTTAGCCACATAATGATCATGCATCGGGAATGGACTTAGATAGGCGGAGAAATCCGTTGTGTAATCCCATAAAAGCAGGTTGGGCGTGAGCTTTGACCATTCGGACAGTTGCCTGCGAAATGAAACGGCGTCCGGATTGGTAGCCACAGGCAAGTGACGGGTGGAGTTGATCGTACTCAACATCACATAGACATTCTTTCCTGGTCGGGTATGTTTGGTTGCTTCCGCAGAGTAACCGTATGCCAGTGTTGTAAACAACTGGTCTGGAAAATACGCGGCAACAGCATTTACGAAACGGATGAGCGACCCCTGTGGCCCGCCTTCTTCTGCATCAACCCTTGCACATTTTTCACAAGTGCAGTATCCCGCACCGTCCATCGGCGCGATGGACCAGTAGATTGCGTCGGGATTTGCAGCTGTTGCCCTTTCAAAATAAGCGATAGCCTGGCGAAGCACATCTGGATTGCTCAGGCAAAGCTGGCTGGGTTGGCGGTGCCCGTTAACCCATGAGAAGTATTCGGGATGCTCCCGGAAATTACGTTCTGGAGGTATAATCTTAAAAAAAGAATGACCCCAAAGTCCCCAAAGATCCTCAAAGCGGTGCAAATGGTGCCAATCCAGGTATTCTGGATCTGCTGAGGATGGATAATAAGATTCCCGGTAAAGCAGTACAGGCTCATAAAGCATATGCAATCCAGCCGGTAGGCCGAGATCCCGGCTGTGGGGAATAAGAGCTGGTCCTTGGTCATACTTTCTTGCGCCAAACTGTTTTTCAATCAGTTCATATACGCCATATAAAAGACCTTTGCCCGAGCCTCCATATAGGTAAATGTTACCACCACGTACATCGATCTCATAGCCTTCAGCTTTCAGTGGTTCAATAAATTGGCCTACACGGGTAGCGGCAGAGCCAACATAGATCAGGTGCGCAATATTTTGGGAAGGCACTGTTTGAATAGGCAGGGTTGCCCCTGTAATCCGCCGGACATATTCCTGCAAAATAGAAGCCGACTTCTTCTCTAAAGGTGACGCTTGCTCAGGAAGGATGATTTCCGATACTGGCTTTTGATCTGTTACAAGTTTTATATCGTTACCCTGACAAGATTGCACCAGCAGTAGTATGGCCATTTGTAGCCCGGTAAATGCTATTCGAATAAGGCTCATACCACTTGATCTTTAGTTAAAGAAATAGCTTCTGCTAATACCGTCTCAATACTGACAAACTTTTCTACTTCCTGTATAAAGCGGAAGAGGCGCTCGCGCGTTTCATAATAGGGTAAGCCGATACGCATTATATGAATGGTCTCTCCATTTTCCTTTTGCCGGTCTTTGATGCACTTTACATGTATGTCCAACCCGTGAAGATGTATGTAAAGAGGGTATGGGTCATAATCCGTGAAGGCCAGCGCCAGACATGGCGTAGGGAATCCATTTAAATAATAATGGGCGATTCCTGCAGTATTAAGCCTTAAAGACAACTCTTTCCGAAGGAAATCTGCCAGTTCACAGCTACGCTCCAAAGCGGTAACTATGCCGATTTGCCTATAGCGATCAAGGCTTTGATGCAGTTGCCAATAAAGTTTAAAATCCTGTCCGCCTGGCAAGCTGAAGCCGTGGGTTTCTACGTCAGGTAAAAGCTGCTGGCCATTCCAGAACAGTGCGCCAATCCATTCAGCAAAAGCATGCTTTATCCAGGTAAGCCCCCCGCCATAAGGCCCAAAAAGCCATTTGTGTGTACTGCCAGTGATTAGGTCTGCAGTTCCGAACGGGATTTGGTGGATACCTAGCGACTGCGCAACATCCAGGATGAGCCAAGCGTCTGGCGCGGCTTCTTTTAAGAGCCGCAGGGTATTATTGTTATGTACAACATCACCGGTGTCATAATAGGTATGCGACAGGAAGATGATATCCGGTTGTAGGAGGGACAATTTTTCTTCTAACATACCACGCGAAACCAGTACTTCGTCTGGTAGATAATAAACAATAAATTCTGACAATTGCTCGAACGGGCCAATCCCGCCCTGATGCTCGTGTTTGCTGGTCACTACCCTGAATGGTCCTTTTTTGGTGGTCAACAGCTTGCGAAGCATCGCCAGTGCAAGTAGGTTCATGGTTTGCGAGGTACTGTAGGTAACTGTGAACCGGTAGCCGGGAGAAGGCCATAGGTGATTGCATTCCTGTTTGATATATCGGAAGGCTTCGCGTGTCTTTGCGTAAAGTGCCAATGGATTTCCATTTTGTGCGGTTCCTAGATCTGCTGTAATATCCACGGTGCCCAGGCAGCCAGGGTTTAAGTTAAGTTGTGGCTGTCCGAAGTGTTTTTTACGTATCTTGTTCCAAAATCGCTCCCACATCCTATCCGCCGAATTTTCTGCTGGGCTTTTACAGCTCTCTTCCCAAAAAATGAAGGGCAGGAAATGACGATCAGTAATCTGTTCTTTATAGGGATATACCAGCTGCAAGGTTTCCAGGATCACCTCACGAAAGTCACTATGAAAAAGCGGGTGATTGTGAAGAGAACTTTCTACTTCATAACCTGCTTTGAAATCGGTGTTTTCCTTGCGCAGGTCATCCAGGTGCACAGCACTTGTTTTCAACCCAGCCTTACGGGCAACACCGATGATATCGGCAGCCAGTTCGTTGATGGAATAATGTGTCTCGGTTACATGATTGATCACCCGGTGTTCCCCGGCAGCTGGCGGTTCGGCAGCAAACCTTGCAAGTGAGCCAACCGCATCACGTAAGGCCATCAGTCCGGTACGCTGATGGCCGTTCCCATAAATCGTCAGCGGATTACCGCTTACCGCCTGAATAACAAAACGGTTAGCTACCGTACCGAAAACAGTATCGTAATCAAACCGGGTATACAGCTCTGGCTTAAACGCCATCTCTTCTGTTAATAAACCAAATACCGTAGACTGCATCACTTCGGTTATGCGAAGGTTCCAGATCCGGCAGGCCATCGCTGTATAATTCGAATCGTTGATCTTGGAAATATGGTAAATATCGTTGGCCTCACGCGGATAAGGCAGATCGGTATAAGCAGAAGCTCCTTTATAGGATGGCCGGAAATATCCTTCCGCAATAGGAATGCCACCTTTAGCATATTCGCCAAAAGAGCCCAGTTTGATAATGTGCGCCTTCGGAACATGTTGCCGTACTGCCCATAACAGGCGCATATTGCCCTCCTCGTTGTTCCGTAATGTGTGCAAGGCCTCATCCAAACCCATCATGGAATAGGAGGCCGAACACTGTTGCGCCAAATGGTATATGGTATGCGGTTGTTCCCGGATAATCAGGTCTTCCAGCATTGTCGAACATATATCGAACAATTGATAGTGAATATTGTAGATGCCATAATGGCGCTGGAAAGCAGCGATCCTTTCAGCAAGTCTTGGGATGTGGGAAAGTGAATCAAATCCCAGTTCCCTTACGGCCTCTCGGCGCCATTGGTTATCAACAATGACAATCTTTTCGTCCGGGTGCTGTAGCGCCAGTTTCATGGCCAAAGGCCATCCCAGATAACCGTCGCCTCCTAAGATCAATAACGTTTTTTTCATGGTTTCACTTTTTTGCTAAAACTTGACCAGCATGAACATTTGCAGGTCGTATTGGTTATTGAATGCTGCATCGGTGATTTTTTGGTTGATATAAGTCATTGCAAGGCCTATGGAAGTCCGATAGCGGAATGTACGACGGTAAGAAGCTCCGATGCTTCGGTTCAGGATGCCATGTAAGCTGGGAAACAGGACCAGGCGGCTCATATCGTCCGGCGAGGTTCCAAGACCGAAATTTGCCTGCAACAGATCCTGCCCGCTAAGCTCATACCGGGTACCTGCATTGAACGCAAAATATTGGCTGTTCTGCTGCCTGATGCCGAACGCCCTGGCATTAACCGCAAAAGGGCCAAACGATTTTCCTATACCAGCTACAAGGGAGCCCACGTTAAAGCCTCCGATGTGAAAGTAACGTCCACCCAATTCACCTTCCAGTCCATTACTGAAAGTCTTGAAAAGAGAATAAGCAATTCTATATTTAGGAAACAGGACGTTATTGGACAGTGCGACTCCGGCGTTCCAATGGAACGTCTTGTTTACCTTGTACGAAATATCTCCAGCTGCCATCACGCCCGTACCTTGCTGGCGGCCAATAAAGACCAGCTGTGTACCATAATTGATCTTATCTAACCCACTGCGGTCATAAGAAAGCGTAACGATATTGTAAGCTGGCGGTGTGTTGGCGCCATCAATTGAGGTAAATGAACTGTTTAGGAGTGTTAAACCGAATGCGTTATGTAGCGTTCTACTCCGCAGAAGATCGGCATAGTCCCTGTTCTTATCATTCGTATATCGCTTGGCCAGTGTATCTGCATAAGCTGCAGCCTCGGTATATCGTTTCAAACTATCCAGGATGATTGTTTTCCGTAGCAAAAAAGGTTCAGCATATTCGAAACTCCGGAGAGCCGAATTTGTACAGTATAGCGCCTGTTCAAAGCTGCCCTGTCCGATTAGGAGGCTCGTTTTTTGTAAAAGGGCAGTAGAGTCTGCCGGTTTGATAGCCATTACGTGGTCGATGCTCAACAGGGCGCTGTCTGGTTGCTTTTTTTTCTGATAATCCAGACTTGCGGAATACCAGGCGTCTGTTGTCATTTTTTTGTATTTAGGATTAAAGGGATATTGTGAGAAAAGCGCTGCCGACAGTTGTGCCGAGGCGGCGTATTGATGGTCATTATATAAGATGGATGCTTTTTTTTGCAGAAATTCCCGGTCATTAGGGTATTGGGCCAAAGCCATTTGGACGATGTCCAATGCTTTACTATAATGCTTTTGCAGATCGAGTATATTGGAGAGATAGTTCAGTACATCTTTATTGCCTGGATCTACTTTCAGCAGTGTGCGCAATTGTGACTCTGCCTCGGTATAGTTTTCCGACTGGATGAACGCATTAGCCAGGGCTAACTTTTGTTCAAGGTACAAACTCTTTATTTTTGAGTTATGGGGATATCGCCTGAAAAGCTGCTCGCTGAGTTTAGAAGCTTCATGGATCCGACCTACCTGCGCCACATAACCTGCTTTTTCCATTTGCAAATCTATGTTATCGGGATAAAGCCCACTTGCCCGGTCAAGTTCCCGTATAGCGTGGTCAGGCCTGTTACCCATGATCAATCCGTTCACACGGCCTTTTATAGCCGCCAGATTCCCGGCTTCTAGTGAGAGCGCTCTGTCGAAATACATTACTGCGCTGTCGGCAAGCTTTTCCTGTAAATAGTAATTGCCGCAGGCGTTGACCATTTGCAGAATCTCTGGACGGGAAACTTTATCGGCAACGTTATAAAGCCTGACTGCAATATCCGCAGCCATCTGGTAACGGTGAAGCTGGTAGGCCAGGCCCATTTTTTGTCGGAGTAATTTTACGTTTGTAGGTTTGCGCTGTAAAGCACGGTCTATCCGGTAGAATGCCTGGTTCAAATCTCCCATAGCAATTGCCATACCGGTTACTTTTTGCAGGGCCTCTTCGTCGTTAGGATTTTGATCCAGTATGGATTGATACAATGTATAGACGTCCGTATTCTGGTAGTAACCTGCCGCCTGCTTACGCAGAGAATTGTTTAGCGCAAGAGCTTTTTTATCATGGGGATAATAACGTAAGATCGTGCGCAGCACATCAAGCGCTTCAGCGTACCGGCTGGCTTCCTGGAGCAGGCCAAGTTTATAGTACAGGGCAGTATAGGATTTTCCGTTACTGTTTAAAGCCCCGTTCGCTTTGGCGATTTTGGCGTTGATGTCCCCACTCTGCGCCACTAGCTTATTTATTTTATCGCTCAGGTCTTTATTGGTAGGAGCCAGTTCAAGTGCTTTTTCATAATAAGTCATAGCTAGGTTTTCCATGTGGTTGCGAACATACCAGTCGGCCTTGGCCTCATAGTGGCCAACTATCGACCGCCGTATATTACTGTCTGTCGGAAACCGCTGTAACATTCTCTGTGACCAGGCATCGCCATCCTGAAAACGTTGCAACCGATCAAGGATATTAATCTTTTTAATCACGAAATCTTTTTGGTTTGGAAAATAATTAAGCGCCAGATCGACATAGCGTAGGGCTTCAGCAGGACGTTTGATAGAAAGATAAGAGCCAATAATATAATAATAAATGTCTTCATATTTCGGAGATTTATCAATCACTAGTAGAGCAACCCTGATGGATTGTTCATAGCGCTTATCTGCCATATAGAGCCGGGCAAGCTGTACCTGGGCGTCGATATGGTCAGGGTTGAGCCTTACAGCTTCTTCCAGTAATGGTATCGCTTGGGCTATTCGCGAACCTTTTATTTCGGTAAGGGCTTGCTGGTAGCGCTTTTCGGCCCGAATGGAACTCCAGGTCTGTGCACTGGCCATGTTCCAGGTCTGAACAAAAATATAAATGAGGATAAAGGGTAAGATATACTTCATGATGTCTATGTGCTTGATGATGTACCTTTGGTATTGGAAGATGAGAATCCTTTGCGCTGCATGTTGCCCCACACCAGTTTTTGCCGGAACATAGATTGGACATAGCCTTTCAGGCTGAAAAAAACAATTAGGGGATGATAAATAAAAGGTTCAGCAAATGCGGTCAGGCAAAGCCCAATTACCTCGCTGGTCTTCCGGTAATGCCGTTCGGTCAATTGATCCCATAACACGGCAATGGAGCTGATCATCACCGAGAACATGTATAGGAAGCAAAGAAGTGTAAGTGTATTTACCCAATTGATTGCGCCGATGACGATTAGGTAGATATAAAAGATAAATCCCGTCAGTTCTAAGATCGGCGCGAGAAATTCGAATAGGAAATTGTAGGGAAATACTACCATTCCAAGTCGCTTGAACTTCGTATTAAACAATACGTGCCAATGCAGGCGCATGATTTGTACCAGCCCGCGTGCCCAGCGTACACGCTGCCTGCTGAACACTTTCAGGTTCTGCGGTCCTTCGGTCCAGCATAGCGATACGGGGATATAACGGATAGCGTATCGCTTATTGTTCTGGATCATATAAACACTCATGCGCGTTACCATATCGATATCTTCCGCGAATGAACGTGGATCATATCCACCGACCTTAACGGCGATATGCTTATCAAAAAGACCAAGGCCACCGGACACATTGGGGACACAGTTAAGCGCGCTCCAAGCCATTTTTGAAAGCAGGTATGCCCTTATATATTCGAGTTCCTGGAAACGGGGCAGTATTTTGTTGGGCGGACGAAACCGGGTAATGACGCCATTGTCTACATCGGAAGAATTGATCATCCGAAGCGGTGCCCCCACGGCGATTACCCGGCGCTGGTTATCTTCCACGTGTATATAACCGGTATCGGGTATGACCTGGATATCATCAAGCTGATTTCTACTTTTCTCATCCAGGATTGGCCGCATCAGACGCGATAGTGTATCCTCATGAAGGATACAATCAACGTCTGTACAAAGGAAATAATCATATTTGGAGGCATTGATACCGGCATTGGATGCATCTGCCTTGCCCTTGCCATTCTCTTTATCAATGACGAGTAGTTTCTCATAGGCCTTGTCACTTGATCTGAAAAACCGCTTAACAGGCAGGGTCTTGATCCGTTCATGATAAGGGAGATCAACATCTTTTAGCGCAAAGTGTTCGATCAGTTTATCCAGGGTATCATCCGTGCTACCGTCATTGATAATGATTACCTCGTAAAGCGGGTAATTCAGGTGCATCAGAGCATATACATTATCGATAATTGTCAGCCCTTCGTTGTAAGCTGGTGCAATAACGGAAATACCGGGAGATAAGGGGCTGGATATCATGTTTTGCGTATAATGTCCCATATTTTTCCAGAAGTAAAGCCGGATATGTTTATAGGAAAGGATAGCCATTGCGACATAAATAACCATCGTCAGACTGCTGTAGAAAAAAATGAACCACTGGAAAATATCTATAATTTTTTGCATCTGCTTAACTGGTTATTGTTCTTGTAAATAATAGTTCAATATGCGCTGCTTGCGTTCTTGGAGCTGTGGTACTGTCCAATTTAGCTGCCCCCCGCGCATCAGACGGGCTAGTATGCCTGCCACATTATTTTCGATCTCAAAGTCGTAAGTGACGAGAAATTGTTCTTTTAGGAACTGGATTGCCCCCGGCGTACGGAAGATGCCCAGGGCGAATAGTATTTCGCATTGACAGTCAATAGGTTGGTTAGGATACATTTTGATCAAATGATCCTGTGTATGCAATGCCCGCAAGTGACCCAGCGCATTGATTGCATGAGAGCGCAGGGCATGGTCATTCACATTCAGCAAGCCTTCGATACTGTCTATGGCCTCTATGCTTTGTTCGTGCGCGGCCAGCTTCATGCAACAAATAACTACCGTCTTATTCCGGGAATAGCGGATCCAGTTGGCAAAGTTGGATTTGACGGTATCTTTCGATTGGTCGAGGATGCGGAAAAAGCCGACAAGTTCCCAAATACTTAGCGGGTCGCGGATCTCGTCGAAAAAGCGAAACGGCTCATTTTTACTGAAACGCATAAATGCGCTTCTCGCTGCTGAACGCAGTTCAGATACATCACTGAGGTTGAACCGTAAAATATCAATGTCTGAGATCGCATAGTCCATTAGGGTCAGCTCGTGCAACCCTTGCACGTTGACCTGCCAACGTCTGGATTTGATCTTCTGAAGGGAATCCTGATTGAGTTCCAATAGTACATAAACCCGGTGTAGAATAAACGCATTCGCCCCAGCCACATGCCAGCGGAGGTGGATTAGTGTGTCGATCATTAACTGCCGGTCGGTTTTGTCCATCAGTGCCAGTTCGTCCAGGATTTTCCGGTCGATCAACGGTTCGGAAACAGCCTCTGACAAATCTTCTTTGATAAATTGCGGCAGAATTTTGTCAACGATAAGTTGGTTGAGCTGGGCCTGTCTTTTGCGGTTTCTGGCCTCTTTATGGCGTTTAGTCGCGATGATTGTATACGAGACAAACGTACCCAGCAGAGATAATGCGATAATACATTGGATAATGGTGATAAAAATAGTTTCGGCGCTCATAGCATATCAATAGTGATAGAAAGATATTCGTTATGATTCTTGGAGTATCGCCACCCGTGTCTGAATGTTTCCCATGTCTATGCCTACCGGGGTTTTTGTGCTGCCTGCTGTAAAACGAAGTGAGTTTAGCAGGTAACCCTGTACTGCCAGCGTTTCCGGTTCATTAACGGTATGGATATCTGCAATTTCTCCGAACTCCTGGTTGATACATTCCAAAAGATCATGATAGTTTACACCTCCGCCACACAGAAATATCCGGTTGGTTTTCTTCAGGTTTTTATCACTGATGATCAGGCGAAGTGAAGGAGAAACGATTTCTGTGTAATAAGCCTGAATGGCTCTTTTCCGATAAGCGGATAAGTCGGTCTTCCTGCGGTTGATGTATAGGTAGCCATCACGAAATGCATCATCCAGTTGCTGAACACTCTGAAAGGCCAGATCATGCTCCTGCTGAAGCTCTTCCCGTAGGATATTTACGGCATAATGCAGACCCTGAATGCTGGTCATCGCATGTTCAACAACGCCTTCATCCGTGCTTAAACCAGTTTCCAGCGTGCCGAAACCTAGGCTCAATGCAAAAAAAGCACCATTTATACCAGGCGTACCTTTACGCAGCGCAATCATACAGCTAACAATCTCAGGCAATACCTCTACCTGGTCGACTATAACATTAAGCGGCTGCGATGTTTCACCACCATAAACGCCAGGATCCCATACAATCTGATAGCCGCTGGTCAGCAGGTCCCTGGCCTGATCTTTATACAAACGGTAAATACTGTTAGGAAAGCCAATGGTAGTGACCATTTGCTTTGACTGCTGTTCTGCTGCGATAAGTAGGGCAGCCTGAAAAAGTACACGGTATTCGGTCGCCTCAGGGGATATATTCAGTGGCCTTCTGGGATTTGCGCCTTCATTTAGGGCTAGATTGCCGCAGATATACCAAGATTGGTCTAAGCGGATCTTTAAACCATTTAGCAGGGAACCTGCGGTATTGGTCAATGGGGCATTAGTAATTTGTAAAAGGCTGGAAAAAGAAAACGTATTATACATATGCGAATAATTTTTTAATGTGTAAGCTGATTTTTACCACCATCGCTTATCAGACATATAGGAAGGTGGTTTCTGTGACGGTTGCGGTGCTGTTTCCAATGATATTTTTTTGGGACCTGACTGTTCTATAAGCGTAACTTCGCTAGCCAGTTCTTGGTCTGGTCCGGTCAGCGGCCAATGATCCTGTTTTAAGTCGACTTCTGTACCATAAGGCTCAACAATCAAAGGTTCAACTATGGTATCACCTTTGTTTTTCAGAATTTTGGCAGAATCAGTACAGAAAGTACCACTCTCAAATATTGAGGCCAATAGTTGTGTTGCTGGAGAAGATAGTTCATAGGAATTATGATAACCTGTATTTTCTCCTGGTTGAAGTATCGTCTTGATCCGATCCATAAGCTTTCCCACCACTAATGGCTTTTTAAAATAATTCTCCCGAATCAAGTCGAGTCCTTCCCGTATATGGAGGAAGCTCATACTGGAAGTGATAATAACTGTACAGCTTGGAGCCTCCTGACGTATCCGGTTTACGATCTCATAACCATTGGCGAAATGCATATGCATCTCCGTAATCACAATATCATAGGAATATTGCTTTTGTTCTAAAAACAGAAATGCTTCTTTACCGTCGGCGGCGGAATCAAGGTGAAAAAATTCAGCGGAAAAGGTTTTTTTAAATATCCTTCGCATGAGCATATCACTGTCTACATGCAGAACTGAATAAGGTTTGCTGACTACATTTGTATCTTCGTAGCGTTTTTCCATTGGAAAATTTATAATTAATTAAATAGTTAAATACATGTCCATCCGATCATCATAATGATTTGGTCAGCTGATAACATTTGCTGCTTGTAATGCTAAAATCACAGGCTACCG
Organism: Pedobacter suwonensis; assembly: GCF_900111825.1. GTDB lineage: Bacteria > Bacteroidota > Bacteroidia > Sphingobacteriales > Sphingobacteriaceae > Pedobacter > Pedobacter suwonensis. The sequence goes on along the minus strand of NZ_FOJM01000010.1, from coordinate 134,745 downwards.
ATATACTAACCGTTATCTTGCATTCTTTAGGATACTAAATTTTCTAAGACATTGCAGACACCTGTAACGTGCCTTGATAAAAGGAAGGAACAGCTTTACTGCAGTAGGTCTATGTATCCTTTCGCATTCACCAGTTCTTTTACACCTGGGACATTTTAAGTTTTTTTTGATATGCATCTTATTTAGAATATGTATTTTGTGATCAAATAGATTAGAATACGGAGCCAAATAAGTGCACTTATCCAAACAGCTCCCCAAACGATTGTTTTTTTTATATTCATGTCTTATATTATTATAAATTCTAAAGAACCTATTGTAGCCCTAATGCCGGAAATTAAGAACAAATAATTCTGACCATTTTTCAAAACTGTTGTTTCCAATTACCTCCGCTCTAATATGTCCATCTGATTTCGGATGTCCTTGAACATTTGTACGGGATGTTCTTTAAAGTGAACTTTACGCACGCCATGTTCGAGCATTCGCCCAATATCTCTCGGATCTTCACTTGCGGTATATCCGAACAAAATGATAGCGTGATAGCATTTCAGAAGCCGCTTGGCGGACTTAATGCATCCATAACGGGCGTATAAAGATCAAGAATACATATGTGGAGCAGGCGCTCCAATTTGCCAGGCCCGTCCAATAGATCTGCACCGTTGAAAGCTGAAAATAACAGGTGAAACCCATCAGCTCTTTCCGCAAAAGTATCGATGAATGAGTGAGGCATCTCACAATAATCTACAAAAGCAAAACTGGTGTGTGCTGAATTGTTAATTGGTCTATGTATCATTTTTGATATTTGTCAACCCAACTGTAGTCTTTCCCAGACTTGTCTTGATAATTTTACAATTGATTACCAGATCGTTCAATTTTAAAAAGTACCATCCGGGACCGTTGTTTTAAATAAATCTTGGAAAAAAAAAATAATGATTTGTTTAAAACAGAGTGTTTTAGCTTTTGATTGGTCGAACAAATTTTTATATTTGTCAACCTAATCGTAGTCTGGGAAAGACCAATTTCTTCCATAAATTCGCTGTTTATTAAAGCGATAGATTTTATGGTTACATTCTCATTTAAATTATTTGGCGATTCAGAGTCAAGGACGATTCTATTGGAGCTCCATGGTGAGCAAGGGCAAATTCACGAGTTACGTACGCCACTACGTATAACAAAGGAAATGTGGGATGAGCAGCGGCAAAGGCCTATAAATATCTATTTGAAATCCTGTAAAAGACTTAATATCAGGCTGGATAGGATGCGGATCGCGATTGCGTCCTATCTGGATTCGATAGGATGGAAATTCGAAAAGGTATCTCTAAAGCTGCTTGCCAGCCGAATTCGAAAAAACGTGACGGTCAGAAGTATGACGTACGACCCGAAAAGTCTCTTAGGAAATATCAATAATTATATATCATCTCGAGCGCATCTAATTTGTACATCAACCCATAAGAGATATATTGTATTTTTTAATCTTTTACAGCGTTTTGAAGGGTATCGTAGGCGGCATTTGATGATTGCCGATGTGAATGCCGAATTTGTAAGGGAGTTTCTGAGTTACTGCAAGGAGGAGGCTTATAATAACAGTACAGCATACCGTACAGTAAATTTTGTAAAAACTGTGCTCAATCATCTGGAAAAACGAGGGATCAGGACTTTTGTATATGAACTCGAACTCCCAAGAGAGCGAAAAAATTCAACTTTTATTACCCTGAGCGAAGACGAACTGGTAAAAATCAAACGGATGGACTTGCCAATTAATTTGCAGGCTGCAAGGGACTGGTTGATTATCAGTTGTTATACTGGCCAGCGCGTTTCGGATTTCATGAAGTTTAATCATACAAATGATAGAGAACGTTGCGGGCCAGGAATGTATATCCTTTGTGCAGCAAAAAACGCAACGGAATATCTTGTTGCCCCTGCATCCAGCCGTGCTGATCATCAAGTCTCAGAATGAGAGGCATTTTCCTGATAAGATACCATCTAAAAGATACAATGAACAGATCAAAGAGGTTGTCCGGCTGGCCGGTATAAATGGATTGGTTAATATTGGCAAGCGAATAGGATTCAGGGTATTAAGAGTGGCAATCCCAAAATGGAAGGCGGTCACCAGCCACATCGGGCGGCGAAGTTTTGCTTCTAATTTTTACGGCAAAATTCCAACATCATTATTAATGGAAGCCACTGGGCATAGTTCCGAACAGATGTTTCATCGTTATATCAATCATATTGATACCGAACGAATACGCTCTTTGCAGTTGCATTTCGAAGAGGCTTATAGAGATAAATTCCTTAATAAATAAACTGATCTTATTGATTGTTTCGTTTGCTTTTCAAATCCAAAGTTTTTACCATTTCTCGCAGCCAAAAGTTCAAGTCAATAGAAATATTACGAAATTTTCAATGGGTTAATAAATTGCCACGAGATTAAATGTCTTAACAAAAGGAATCACTTAATTCAATGAATAATATTGCAGATCGGTACAGAAAAGCAGGGAATTAAAGCAAAAACGATTTACAATATTTTTCTGCAACAGAATAGAAATTACTGGTTAATGATTAAAGTATATCAGCGGTACTTTGCTCATAAGTCTTCCGGTATGCAGTTATGATAAAGCCCGAAATAGCTATGGAACCACTTGCTAAAAACGGCATCATTGTAGATAAAAAGAAGCGATAAAAGTCTTGTAATTGCTGTATTTTTTAGTTAAATTATCTGTATATCAATTGGTTAATTTTAACGAACAAATATGAAACAGTAGCTCTATAATCCGTGTAAGCACAGAAGAGCAGGCCGGTAAAGGCTACTCACAACGAGATCAGGAAGAGAGGTTACGAAAGTACTGCGGGATCAATTATATTGAAAACCACAGGATACCATTCCATACCTTCGTAATATTTAATAGTAGCAGTTACACCCAAATTTCAACCTCTTATTTTAGCAAACTAACCGGAGTTTTACCCTTTAATTTTTTTATGGACGCATAAAATGTTGTACGGGAATTAAACCCTGATCGGATTGCGATAGCTTCCATATCGCCCCGCCCATATCGCCTTGACTCCAATAATTTAACCGCTTCTTCAGCCCTCAAATTATTAACGTATGCATAAAAGTTCATACCAAAGCCCTGATTTAAAACTAAGGAAAGCTCGTGCGTATTTATGCCTACGCTGTCTGCCAGGGTTTGAAGATTAAGGGTGGGATCTAAATAAGGCTTTTGTTGGCCAATAATTAACTCAACGCGATCTTTTAACAGCTCAATTTGCTGTTTTGTAAGTCTTTGAGCCGTTGTAGAGTTCTTAGGGCGATCAATCAATTCATCCACAACCTTCAATATCTTCTCGGGGTACACTTCGCGTTGACGTAACGCTGCCGAAACGAAATACAGACAGACGCCTAAACATATTAATTGTAACAATCCTTCAAATTCGGGCAGATGTCTAAAGGCAAACCATAATCCAGCTATGATTAAGGGTGCATAGACAAAATGACGGAACCATTTAAGATCTGAAGCCTTATCGGCTAATAACTGGCGAATACGATCTTGATGTTTAGCCAATATTTGCAGGTTTAATAATCCATATACCAAACCCTGTGCAAAAAAGAAATAGCGTACAATAAGCCCTCCCCAAGTTGGCAGTTGTACATGCCCGCCCAGCATCATTAACACTACAAAAATAATGGCTGGCAAAAAGTGAATAAACAATAGCTGAGGCTTCTGCGGGTGATGGACAAATTTAAACACCGAAATATACAAGGAAGGAAATATGGCCCAGCGGGGCCACTCGGTTAGTTGAATTAATAAAACGTACGAATTATCAGTTTGCTCTAATAAAACCTCCATAAAAAGTAAACTCAGCAGGAAAAAGAATATACCAAGCCATTTATTAGCTTCCGGATTGGCTTTCGCAGCACCTGTTAGCAATAAGAAAGACGCTAAAAATAAAGTACCTGCACTGAGTGCGGAAAATAACAATGCGAATGATGGATGCATAATGACGATATCGTTTCTCAGGTAAATATACGTCGCTATCCAGCAGGATCGTGCGTTTGGATACAAGCGAACAAACTTCTTACCGTTAACACCTTATTTTGCGATAAAACGAATCACATGAAATTCTTGCAAAAATTATTACTCTGCCTGCTTTCCGCATTTGTTGTGGGGCTTGTTTTTAGACGACTAGCATCCAAATATGCGGCCGACATCATTCCAGTTGATTTTATTTACCTGGCAGCTTACCTGCCTTTATTGATCGCGCCGGTTGTGGTATTTATTTGGTACTCCCGCGAACGGAGAGGCTTAGCTAACGCTATTAAAATATGGATCATGCAAATCATTGCATTTTTTCTGGCTTTAGATCTCGCTATGTTTGGTTTACAAAAGCTGCAAAAATTGCAAATGCTCATCCCCTTGGGTATGCTTGATTCGCCTTTCTCCTCTTTCTCGGGTTACAACCTCGTTTGGGCATTTTTTCATTTCTCGTACGGTTTTACATCAATCATCGCTTTACTGCAGATAATTGCGGCCGCTTTGATCCTCTTCAAGCGGACCAGGTTATTGGGCAGCCTTATCGCTTTGCCTATGCTGGTGTTTATTACATTGTTAGACATCTTTTACGCCATGCCACTTGGTGTACTGGCACAAGGTATCGTCTTGTTAGCAGCGGTGATTTACTTCATCGTGGCAGAAGGCGGTCATCTGTTCCCGCTATTGTTTAAATGTTCCGACAACTCCAGCACCCCTGTGAAATGGCTTTGGCCTGCGTTATTTGTTCTAATACCTATACTTTGCGCTTTTCACCTGCAACATCCTAACAGGCATCCTGAACTCACGGGTAAATACCGGGTGGAAAACTTGAAAATAGATAACGTTCCCTACAAAGCCAGATTCTCCACAGACAGCATTCTGAGCCATGTTTATCTTGATATTGCAGACGAGGTAGTTTTTAGCTGGAACGATTACCGCAGGATCCGTATCGGCCAATACAAGCTTGGAAAAAATGGCGATATTCATATGCAATGGAGATATCCGGCATCGGGCATCGGCACGTTCAAGGGAATCCTGCGACCAAATGGAGCTCATCAATTAAAACTTGCTGGTAAAATGGATGGTAAGCGATATCAAATGATACTGATGAAAGAATAAAAATATCTAGTATCGTGGTCATCCCTTAATCAAAAACGCTTCTTACCTATAGTGTAATGCTTCCAAGTATGAGATCTGCACTTTTGATCAACGGCTAACGATATTCTCGGGTATTGGTTCGTTTAGTTTCCCGCCAAGTCAACTTAACAGGAATCGAACCAAAATTTTTGTTTAAATGCTTCTAAGGCCGATTAAAATTCTCTGAAAATCAAAAATCCCGCTCTACTCATTGTAAAGCGGGATTGTAGCCCGTAGGGGAATCGAACCCCTGTTTCCAGAATGAAAATCTGGCGTCCTCACCCCTAGACGAACGGGCCATTTCAGTATTTAAATTTTTAGTTTTCAATTCGCAGTAAACTGCCAACTGAGAACTACCAACTGAATTGGTAGCGGGGACACGACTCGAACGTGCGACCTTCGGGTTATGAGCCCGACGAGCTACCAACTGCTCCACCCCGCACTCTATTTTTCGCCCCAAATATCCGTTTGAGGGAGTGCAAAGGTATAAATTGTTTTGATATCTACAAAGTCAATCCTGATATTTTTTAAAATATTTTGAATGGACTATCTAATTTAAAAAAGGGAAAATATCCAGATGGATGTTTTTTGCTTAATAATGAGTGGGTTGCATTTTAGGAATATCTGTTGACTTTGATGAAGATAATTTGATAAAATAACTCTCTTTACTTTTTGTGGTATCGCAAAATTCTCTTGAAAAGATATTTTAAAAAGTGTGGTCTGCTTTAGTTATTGGATTGCCTATATCTAAAGTATTTGATGAAAAATCATAACGGTCAAGGTGCCTGAAAGAAAGGATCTTCATAAGGTAGTTGTTTGTTCAAATATAATCTTCTGTGCTAGAAATCCCTGAAATTGGATTTTGATGAAATAGAAATCCAATTTCTGATATTCATTGGAAGAATCCACGCTTTGATGAAGACAAGCAAAATATATGATAATGGTAAGCTAGCATATTAGCTTATAGCCTAAACCTCTCATATTGATTATTTCCAAAGAAGAATCTTTTTTAAGATGTTTACGAAGTTTGGTGATAAAAACATCCATTGTCCGGGTATTAAAAAAATTGTCATCTCCCCAAAGAGATATAAGTGCCAGCTTCCTATCAGTTAACGAATTCTTATTTTTATACAGTAATAATAACAACTCCGATTCGCGGCTAGACAGTTTAATCGTCTCATCCGCATAAATTAAAATTTGTTTATTGGGATAGAATACATATTTTCCTAGCGAAAACTCCATCGAATTTACCTCCAATTCTTTTCGATTTCGCTTTAAAAGTTCCTCAATTCTTAAGAATAACTCATCAAGGCTAAAAGGTTTTTTCAAATAATCATTACCTCCACTTTTATAACCTTCAATCAAATCATTGGTAGTCGTTTTAGCCGTTAAAAATAAAATTGGGGTGCTTCCATCTACTTTTCGCACTTGCCTGGCAAAGGTAAAGCCATCCATAGAGGGCAACATTACATCTAAAATTAAGAGATCCACATCTCCATTTAAAAATAAATTGTAAGCCTTCCTGCCATCAGTGGTATGCAATACTTGATAATTCTTCTGCAACAGGCTATCTTCAATAACCTTTGCCAAAAACGGTTCGTCTTCAACAAGTAAGATTTTATATCGACTCATTTAGCTGGAAATATTAATGTAAATATCGCCCCCGAAGGCTTGTTATCGCTGACTGAAATCGAGCCTCCATGTTGCGAAACAACTTTTTTTACATAATTCAATCCTAAGCCGTAACCTTTCACATTATGCATATTGCCAGTTGGAATTCGATAAAATTGATCAAAGATTTTCGACTTGTGCTCATCTGCTATTCCAGGACCATTATCAATTATCCGAAGCAAAATACCGCTGTTTATCTTCTCCAAATCAACGCTAATTTCAGGAATTGATTCAATATTGTATTTTATCGCATTTTCCAAAAGATTTGTAATCAATCGTTGAAGGTGGACCCGATTTCCCATAATGATAAAATCACCTGCTTCGAAATTAAGCTGAATCTTTATTACCTCACATAAATCCGCTAGAATTTCAGATATGAGTTGCTTCAAGTCTACCATATCTTCCATTGAAAATTTCAATGTATCCAATTTTGCACTTTCCAAAATCTCGTTAGTCAAATCATTTAATTTTTGCGTCTGGTAAAGGATAATTTCTAAATACTTTTCTGTTGTTTCTTCATTTGGCTTAAACTTCTTCAGCGCTTCTGCGGTTACCTGTATAGATGAAAGTGGTGTATTGATCTCATGGGTCATGTTGCTGATAAATTGATTTTTTATAGCCACCAGTTTATGTTGATTGAACAAAGTTTTAACGGTATAATAAAAGCAGCTTAATGTGATTCCAATCAGTGAAACCGAACCTATAACAAGCCACTTTGTTTGCCGTAAATAGTAACTGTTGGGGTTCTCGAGGCTCGCAAATACCAATGAATTCACATAAGGTCGTCTAAATGCAGTATTCACTTTGTGCGTCACAAAACTATTGCTGGTTAAAAGCATTGTATTAAGTTTAAACGAAGTTGATATTTGCCTTTTTGCCAATTCCTCCTTATAAATTTTGATTAAATTAGCTGAATCCAGTCTGCTTTCATTGAATGATCTGTCCAACCTATGGCCTATTCCTTGGGTGTAATAGTGTACTGTAGCATCTTTCAAATCGTTCATTAGAATCTTCGAAAAATGCTCGATAAATACTTTTTTTGCTTCAGGATTAATTCTGCCTACCTTTTTGTTGAATGAACTAATCCCCATTGTAACCTGATCAGCTTTTTCATCAGCGTAATAAGGTATGGCGTCCGTAAGCGTAAAGGCTGTACTATGGTCCTTATTATTGGTATCGCAGGTTATTTTCACGATTGAAGGATTATTCATCCATTTTTTCACTTCAGAAACAAGTTGTTTCCGCCTCTGCATCATCTCTCTTTCCACCGCAATATCCAAAGCATTATTGGTGTCCTTTTTAAAATTAGCGACTACAGAATTGTAGTTTTTAAAGTTCCAGTAAAGTTGTAAACTAACAATACCCAGCACGCAGCAGCTCATCATAACCAAAACAAAAACGATATTCTTTTGCATGCACAAACATAAGTCTCCAAAATGAAACTTGACAGCTCGTTAACACTAATTAACTCAGTATTAACTGCGCTTAACGAATAGGCAGTAGACATTTGTCCAGTTTTGTATAAACTTATAAATAATGAAAATATATTTTCTATTAAGCACACTATTGCTTGCGCTGATTTCAGATGCATCATTTGCACAAAAAGTCGATAAAAATTTAAAAATGACCTCGAACTATGGGACAGAGGATAAAGAACTCAATGATTTATTAAGGTTCGATGGTATAGATTTTTACAAGATCAGGTTTTCAGGAATTGATCTGAAAGGGAAGAGCTATTCAATATCGGTTAAAGAATTTTGGAAGGGAAAAATGAAATCAGAAAAGAAAGTATTTGGCACTAAAGATTTAGCTGAAGCAGGATTGGACAAAATCAATGATACAACGCTGGAGATGAAAGTAATATCTAAAATGACATCTGACAATAAGATTAAGATTTCATTTGTATCCGATAAATTTTCTAATACTAAAGAATACAAAGGATTAAAGACAAAAGATTATAGTTTAAGAAACCTGGCAGAGGAGAGCAAATTGCCGATTACCTATGGAGGAAATTTTTATTTTATGGCAATTATCCTTCCGTATGAACGGGAAGATGGTTCAAAATCCTGGTGTCAAGTTGGTAGCAATGGAAAGGACATCGAAAACTGGGGCAAGAAATATGGTGTCAGACATTATCTTTTATTTCTAATGAAATTTGAATAGTTGGGTAATCACCATAAAAATTAATCATTTTTAGACAGATTGTTTTAACTGTAATTCTGTCGCATTGTCACAAAACCGCTGTTTTTGATTGTTTATTGCAATAATTAGAACACTAACATATCTCATCCGAAGATTTCGCTTGGGGCGATGAAGTCATTTTCGATTTTTAGGTCAGTGTATTTTGGGCTGCACTAATCACACAATGGGCAGTTAAGTAAGATTCTAGGTGAGCTTTGTGTAATTTCTCAAATTGACCAATTCGCAGCGGACTCACTTGGTCAATGTAGCCGAAATTTTCAGGATTATATTAGATTGTCTTTATCTTTCTCATTTTGGTCAACCTGTTCCGGAAATTGATTAGAAGAGTATAAGAGATGGAAACCTTAGACGCTTCAACGTAATCATAATCAAAAATGTTACTGAGAATCCGTTACGTAGTGTTTTCCGTTTTAGATACGAACCGAATCACACACCTTCTTATTGCGATTTGATGCCTATTTTAGATTTTTGGTACAAATAAAAACCCCTGCAAATATTTAATTTGCAGGGGTTTTACATCATTTGATATTGATTTCTGTAGCCCGTAGGGGAATCGAACCCCTGTTTCCAGAATGAAAATCTGGCGTCCTCACCCCTAGACGAACGGGCCATTTCAGTATTTAAATTTCCAGTTTTCAATTCGCAGTAAACTGCCAACTGAGAACCACCAACTGAATTGGTAGCGGGGACACGACTCGAACGTGCGACCTTCGGGTTATGAGCCCGACGAGCTACCAACTGCTCCACCCCGCACTTTATACAACTCGCTTTTTTGTGAATTAAATCCTTAACTCTGTTTCCGAATTGGAATGCAAAGATATAATTCGTTTCTTTGTACTGCAAATTTTTTTTAAAAAAATATTTTAATGGCGCATAAAGCAGGTTTTGTTAGTATAATAGGTAAACCAAATGTGGGTAAATCTACCCTTATGAATGTGCTTGTGGGCGAGCGACTTAGCATTATTACTCCTAAGGCGCAAACTACAAGGCACCGTATTTTAGGTATCGTAAATGAAGAAGATTATCAGATCGTTTTTTCAGATACGCCCGGCATAATTAAGCCAAAATACAGTTTGCAGGAAAGTATGATGAGCTTTGTTAACGGATCTTTAACCGATGCTGATGTACTTTTATTTGTAACCGACATTAATGAGGTGCATGATGAAGACGATGTTCTGGGTAAAATCCTGAATAAAGATATTCCAACGATTGTGTTGATCAATAAGATAGATCAGGCTACGCAAGAACAGGTAAAAGAGAAAATTGCCTACTGGCAGGAAAAGTTAAATCCGGTTGCGGTTTATGCCATATCAGCTTTACATAAACACAATGTAGATGGATTGTTGGATCGCGTACTCGAAATGTTGCCAGAGCATCCGCCATACTACGACAAAGAAGATTTAACCGACCGCTCTGAGCGTTTTTTTGTTTCGGAGATGATCCGCGAAAAAATCTTCATGAATTACCAGAAGGAAATCCCTTACAGTACCGAAGTGATTGTAAAGAGCTTTAAGGAAGAGGAAATGAAAAATGGCAAAGGCACCATGATCAGGATTACTGCAGAGATTGTAGTCGAAAGAGATTCGCAAAAAAACATTTTGATCGGCACTGGCGGAAGCATGTTAAAAAAGGTAGGAACCGAGGCACGTTTAGAAATCGAGAAATTTCTAGATAGCAAGGTGTTCCTGGAAATGTTTGTAAAGGTAATTCCCGACTGGAGAAGTAAAAAGAATTATTTAAAAAGCTTCGGTTACGATAATTAATTCCGATTTTTAGGATATGAAGAGAAATCTAACTTTTGTTCTGCTGTTGATCGGTACAGTGGTTTTTGCCCAGGAATCAAACAATGGTAAAAAGTTGTGGGCCAAATCTATCCTTAACGAAAAGGCACCGGAACTAATTGTTGAAAAATGGATTTCAAAACAGCCTGATACCAAAGGGAAATTTGTGCTGATTGATTTTTGGGCAACCTGGTGTGGGCCATGCCGGGCATATATCCCTGCATTAAACGATATCCAGAAGAAATATGAAGATAAAATTGTAATTATTGGTATTTCTGATGAAGCAGCAGAAAAAGTAGAAGCTTTTAATAATCCAAAAATCAACTATTTCGAAGCCATAGATACTAAAGGAACTGTTAAAGATTTGCTTCAGGTTAAAGGTATTCCGCATGCTATCCTTATTGATCCAAAAGGGGTGGTAAGGTGGGAAGGTTTTCCGCTGTTACAAGGAAATGAATTAACGGAAGATGTAATCAAAGCACTTTTGGAAAAGTATAAAAATTAATATTAATAGCGGTTACGAAAAAATAACCGTACCTTTGCAGCCCGAAATAAATCGGTTAGTAGTTGATAGTCAATGGCTGATAGCCAAATTTTTAAGCAGCTTGCTTAAAACACCAGGACCGTTAACTACAGCCATTAACTATCAAAAGAAGACCATGAGTAACATTATAGCCATCGTAGGCAGGCCAAACGTAGGCAAAAGTACCCTTTTTAACAGATTAACCGAAAGCCGTAAAGCCATTGTAGACGATATGAGCGGGGTAACCCGCGATAGGCACTATGGCGTGGGCGAATGGATTGATAAACAATTTACCGTAATTGATACGGGCGGTTATGTAGCCAACTCTGAAGATGTTTATGAAGCTGCCATTCGCGAGCAGGTGATGATTGCCATTGAAGAGGCCACTGTGTTGATCTTTATGGTAGATGTAACCACAGGTATTACCGATCTGGATGATGATATAGCTCAGGTATTGCGCAGAAGTAATAAACCCGTTTTTGTTTGCGCAAATAAAGTAGATAATACGGCTCTATATAACGAAATCCATACTTTCTATGGTTTCGGATTGGGCGAAGTATATCCTTTATCATCTATGACGGGCTCCGGAACAGGAGAGTTATTGGATGAAATTGTTAAAAATTTCGAAGATATTCCTGAAGAAGAAAATCAATTGCCTAAAGTAACCATTGCCGGTCGTCCGAATGTGGGTAAATCTTCTCTCGTTAATGCATTAATTGGTAAAGAACGGAATATTGTGACTGCAAACGCAGGTACAACCCGCGATTCCATCAAAATCCACTATAATCAATTCGGTCATGAGTTTATGTTGATCGATACAGCCGGATTACGTAAAAAGACCAAGGTGAAAGAAAACCTGGAATTTTATTCGGTAATGCGTACCATTAAAGCTTTGGAAGAAGCTGACGTAGTGGTGTTAATGATTGATGCGGTTGAAGGGATTGAAAGTCAGGATATCAATATCTTCCACCTGGCCGAAAAGAACAAAAAAGGCATTGTGATTCTGGTAAACAAATGGGATCTGATCGAGAAAAATACGCAAACAATGAAAGCTTTCGAAGAGCAGATCCATGAGCGTATCCGTCCGTTTACTGATGTGCCGATCATTTTCACTTCCGTATTAAACAAGCAGCGGATTTTTAAAGCAATAGAGGCAGCTTTAGAGGTTTATAAAAACCGCAGCAAGAAAATTCCTACATCAAAATTAAATGATGTAATGTTGCCGCTGATTGAGAAATTCCCGCCACCGGCCTTGAAAGGAAAACACATTAAAATTAAATACATCACGCAGATTAATGCAACTTCGCCAATGTTTGCCTTTTTCTGTAATCTGCCACAGTATATTAAAGATCCGTATAAACGTTTCATCGAGAATAAATTAAGGGAAAACTTCGATTTTTCCGGCGCACCGATCCAGATTTATTTCAGACAGAAATAGGGTTGAAGGTTTAAAGGCGAAATGCCTAACCATATGATTAAAAACAGGGATGCATCCAGAGCGAAGCAGCCCTGTTTTATTTCATTGTCATTCTGAATGATTGTTTTTTACAGAACATTGGGGCGGAAGCGATATTTATAGAGATTGTCATTACCAACTTGTTTGGAACCCTAATGCGCTAGCTTTAAGATTCCCACTTTCGTGGGAATGACGGACAATATCTAGATCTGTGTTTATCCCGCTTATCTGTGGTTAAAAAATACCCTTACCTTTACCACATGCAATTACAAGTACAAAATAGCCAGGCAACAGATATCGATGTCATTTTCGAATTTTATGATTTAGCTATTGCCCACCAAAAGAAAGTATTTAACAAACACTGGCAAGGCTTCAACATGGATATGGTGCAGACCGAAATTAATGAAAACCGTCAATATAAAATCCTCATAGATGGGGTAGTAGCCTGTGTATTTGCCGTTACATTTAATGATCCTTTAATTTGGGGAACGCGTGATCATGATGCAATTTATATTCATAGGATTGTAACCCATCCTGATTTTAGGGGTTATGCTTTTGTGAAGGAAATTATAAAATGGGCGAAAGATTATGCGGTAGGGAATAACATTAAGTTTATTAGAATGGATACCTGGGCGGATAATAAAAAGCTTCTGGGATATTATACCGATTGTGGGTTTAATTATGTTGGGGTAGTAACCATGGAAAAAACAGATGGATTACCAAAACATTATGAAGGAATCAGTTTAAGTTTATTTGAGATTGTATTGTAATAAGTAATCTTAATATTATAGCTATACAGATAACTCATTTATCCTTTGATGCGACCAGGTTTCAATATTTACTATCGTCTTGGTTTGTAACACAGATGAAGGAGATCCACATTTGTAATGGGGGAATAGAAATCGAAAGTAGATAAAATCGGCATTTTCACAGCCTCCTCTTTGCAAATGTGGATGGTAAACGCGGGCACTATTCGTAATTTTCCGTGTCTCAGTTGTAAATTAATAAAGCTGCAAAAAAACTAAACAACATTTTTGCAGTAGCTAAGACTAATGGCATTGGCCGCGAAGCTCACTTTAATTCGATTTTCCAGCTTAACATATCATCAACTTCACCAATATGGATAAAGTTGTTTTTTTCTAGAATGGTATAAGAGGCCACATTGTCCTTTGTTGTGGCAGCAAAAATGGATTTTACTTTAGGCTGTTCCCTGGCCCATTCAATTAATCTTCCAATTGCTTCAGTCATAAATCCTCTGCCTCTGAATTCTTCATCAGTGCCATAACCGATTTCGATTTCCCCATTTTGGTCGGGTTCCCCAACAAAACAGATATCGCCTACCATTCTGTTGTCTGGTTTGGATATAATTGTCCATAAAGTATGGTATAGATAATCCTTGTCTTTATCAAAAACGTTAGGTAAAATCGTCTGTTCCAAAGCCTCACGTAGCGAAGGAGAAATGTTTTTCCTGGTAGGTAGAAGGCCAAATTCTTGTTCTAAAGATTGATCATCTTTAATATATTTTAAGAGCTGATCGTGCGTTAAAGGTTTTAAAATGAGGCGTTCTGTTTCTATCATACTTGTTTTGTTAGTTAGGCTAATATAAACTTTGGGGTTTTAGCCAGGTGGATTTTTACGCTAAGTTTTTATTAAGTCATCACAGCACAGACTTTTCCGAAATGCTTAAGATTACTAATAAACCTTAATCACCTCGCCTGTTATAATACCCAATACACTTTTCTCGTAAGCTTTAATTACTTTTTCCATAGTAACCGGGATCTCTCCGGGGAAAGAATCGAAAAAAGCAGGCGAGTCTTCAACCACATTGGGGCTGACGGCATTTATGCGGATTCCGCTTCCGATTTCGCGGGCAGCTGCCAAAATAAATGCATTGAGGCCACCGTTTATGGTACTCAATACAGAACCGGATGCAACGGGACGTTCAGACAGTATACCCGAAGTTAACGTAAATGAACCACCTTTATTAATGTAATGCTGGCCAATAAGCACCAGGTTAATCTGTCCCAATAGTTTATCCAGCAAACCGCTTTTAAATACTTCGCCTGTTAATTGATTTACAGGAGCAAAGGGACCTTTCCCGCTTGTACTGATCAGGGCGTCGAAAGGACCGATCAGCTCAAACATATTCTTGATCGATGTTTCATTGGTAATGTCTACCTGAACATCGCCTTTGGTATTCCCCACACGGATGATCTCGTGCTTTTGAGCAAAAGCTTCAGTTACTTTTTTACCCAGCGTACCTGTAGCGCCTACAATGATTATTTTCATTTATCTGTTTAACGTATATATTCATCTTAAACAGCAGGTGTATAGAAATGTTTGTAGTCTCAATCCTGTAAAACCAATTCAGTTTTGAGATCGGCAACCAGAAGGTCAATATGTGATGCTGTTACATTTGGCATGCAGATAATGTGCGAATTTCCCTGCTCGGCGGCAAGCTGCCATTTTTTGCAGATTTTTGCAGATGGGGTAGGGAAGTTTACCGTGATGGCATTGGCATTTCGCCAGGCAGCAATACCCAACGCTTGAAGTTGTTGTTCGGTATAAGCGGCAGTTGCTAAACTATGCATGGCCCTGCTTTTCAAACCGGCTATGCCCAAACGTTTAATGGTGTACCATAAAAACAAGGGGCTATGGCCATTTCTGGATCCGGTAATCGTCGTGTCAATGCTCCCGATATAAGCTACCGAACGGGCAATCCGATCGCGGTTAGATTTTTTGGCCACCACCACGCCACAAGGCATCGGAGAACCCAAAAACTTATGGCCGCTAATGGCGATGCTGTCTGCGCCATCTTCAAAATCGAATGCTGGCCTGGGCTCAATCAGTGCGCTGTAGGTACCAGAAAGCGCCGCATCAGCGTGGATATAATAGTGCTGGATAGCCAGTTTTTTTAAAATGGCTTTGATTTTAGACACATCATCACGTGCTTCAGTCATGGTGGTCCCAATATTGGCCATAATAATAACAGGCAGGTGGCGGTTCATTCTAATGGTGTACTCAAGATCTTCATAGTCGATTTCTCCATTTGTCTGCGTACGGATTACGATATTCGACATATTCAGCAAATGCAGATTCTTCTGCACACTATAATGCGTAGCTTCTGAGTAATAAACCATTGCTTTTGGATGTAGCTCGCGGGCCAGGTATAATCCATATAGATTCCCCTCTGAACCGCCATTGGTTACATAACCCCACCAATTATCAGCGGGTGCACGAAAAAGTTCGGCAAAAAACTGAACCACTTCTTTTTCCAGTTCGCGCGATCCGACACCATAGGTGGAAGTAACAAAAGGATCGCCCAGATTATTCATCGGAAATTTTAAAAAGCCGGAAAGCGCCTGGTAATCAAAATCCTTGGCTACAGGATAGCCTAGAAATAACTCGGTTTGTTCCTTTACCTTCTCTAAAAGATCGTTTAATGCTTCCTGGTCTTTTGCTTCTAATCTGCTCGTTTCCATAAATGATATGTTTACCGGCAAAATTAATAAAAACAGAATTTAGTATTAATATTTGATTTAAAATCAGAATATTATGTTGTTTTTTAACAATTTAAAGAAATTTAAAATTGATTTATTGTGTCAATTTCACTTTGGAAGCATATAAAATATGGCTATTGAAGGTTGAGGAGCGCCTGCCTTACCGCATTGTCATTCTGGTTTACAGCTTTATAATAGCCCACATCGCCTAAATAATAGCGGCAAAGTAAAGCTTTAAGATCATTTAAGATCACATTCTTTGAATTGTACAATTGAAACCGGTCTATCGTTATGTTTTTGCGTTGCAGAAATCCGATAAAATCTTTGAAGTCATTATCGTTTATGGTAAAGATGTTGATGTTCTGTTCTACAAAGCTGGCACTGTACCTATTAGTCAGTACATTAAATACATAATCAGAAAGCACTTTTTTGTTCACTAAACCAGTGTAAAACTTATTATAGCCGGTAGTGTCTAATTTTACGAATACGTCTGGTTGGATGCCGCCAACAGGTTTAACTTTTCTATTGTGTTGAATTACCCCTTCCGTTTTCTCAATAGAATCCTGAAAAGAAGTGCGGTCTCCGGTAAGTTCTCCATCCATCATCCGTTCGTCCAACTCATGTTTATAAGCATCATAGCCTTTCTTGTATGATTTTTGGATACTTCTGCCAGAAGGGGTGTAATATCTTGCGATGGTTAAGTTCAATGCAGAGCCATCGCCAAAAGCAAATTGTTCTTGTACCAAACCTTTGCCAAAAGAGCGGCGGCCAATAATAATCCCACGGCCCAGGTCTTGGATAGCTCCTGCAACAATTTCGCTCGCTGAAGCCGTATTTTCATTAATCAAAACAGCCAGTTTGCCATTTTGAAAAGACCCGGTGCCGGTAGAAAAGTAATCAGTCCGGGGCTCATGCTTACCCTGGGTGTATACAATGAGCTTATTTTCTCCCAGAAACTGATCGGCCAGGCCAGTTGCTGCCGTAAAATAGCCACCTCCGTTGTCGCGCAGGTCGAGAATGAGTTTTTTCATCCCCTTTGCTTTCAGGTTATTGGCTGCAGCAGCAAAATCATTATCCGTATTTGCGCCAAATTTACTGATCCGAACATAACCGGTTTCGTTGTTAATCATGTAGGCAGCATCAATACTGCTGATGTTTACTTTACCACGGGTAACCATAATGCGGTTGCTCTGTGATGCGCCCGGGTGTAAGAGCACTACGCTTACGCCAGTTCCGGATTTACCTTTAAAACGACCGGTAAGTTGATCTTTAGGCAGGTTTCGTCCGCTTACTATAGCAGTATCAATACTCAAAATCTTATCGCCCAGTTTAATTCCTGCCTGATATGCCGGTCCGTCCTTCACCACCCCTGTAACCATCATGGTATCGTTAAGCATATAATATTCTATGCCTACCCCTTCAAAATTTCCTTCCAGGTTATCGGTCATATCCTGCGCATCGGTTGGTGGCAGGTAAACACTATGTGGATCGAGCTGGTGCAGAACGCTATCAATAGGTAAGTTCTGAAGCGAATCCGTATTGATGTCATCAACATAATTACCATTGATGATGTGTAAGATTTCGTTTAGTTTTTCGTCGCTGTTTTCCGCAAGCTGCGGACTTTTTTTAACGCCAAAACCTTGGTCTTTAATGAATTTTATACCCAAAAACATGCCTGCTATTAAGATTATAGAATAGCTTAAAGCGATTAGTATGTTGTTCCTGGTATTTTTTTTCATTGGCGTCACTGCAAATTTATGAAAATTAGCGGGTTGATATATTTTTTAACTGTATTTTCATGTCTTTTGTTTATAATATTTAGGATTAAATAATACCTGCCGCGGTTGGCTAAAATTTATGGCAGATATTTTTTAGATTTTTAACCTAGTTTTTAGAAAGAATTTACCGAATTTTATCAAAATTAAATTTATGAACAGAGTTACCGAGCAAGAATCTAACTATAAACACATCGATCAGATGTCGGTATTGGAGGTTTTGCAGGGCATTAATAATGAAGATAAAACTGTAGCATTTGCAGTTGAGAAATCTTTGCCTGAGATTGAAAAGTTAACGTCGGCAGTGGCCGGGCGGATGAAAAAAGGTGGGCGTCTTTTTTACATAGGTGCAGGTACAAGCGGCCGTTTAGGTGTAGTAGATGCTTCAGAATGCCCGCCTACTTACGGTGTGCCATTTGATTGGGTTGTAGGAATTATTGCTGGTGGAGATACTGCGATTAGGAAAGCGGTAGAATTTGCTGAAGATGACGCGGAGCAAGCCTGGAAAGATCTTCAGGAATTTGATATTAATGAAAAAGATTGCCTGGTTGGCCTCGCAGCATCAGGTACCACGCCCTATGTAGTGGGCGGATTAAAAATAGCTCGTGAACACGGAGTTTTAACAGGTTGCATTGTTTGTAATACCGGCGGACCTATTGCCGCAGCTTCGGATTTCCCGGTTGAAGTAGTTGTTGGCCCTGAATTTATTACCGGCTCTACGCGCATGAAATCCGGTACGGCGCAAAAAATGGTATTAAATATGCTAAGCACCACGGTGATGGTTCAGTTGGGTCGCGTGGTTGGCAATAAAATGGTCGATATGCAGTTAACCAATCATAAACTGGTAGACCGCGGTACACAAATGGTGGCCAATGAACTGAACATTGGTTATGATGAAGCCGCTGAACTGTTAAGCCGTTATGGAAGTGTACGTAAAGCTGTGGAAGCAGGGCACTAAAAAATGAGAGAAGGATAGAAGGATGGAATGATTGAATGAAAAAGTGATGTGATGTAGAAATGATCTTAGCATTCACGCATTCAAAACTCAATCCTTCAATAATTAAAAAAGTATGCACGAAATTGAGCCTTATTACCAGTGGAGAGATGATTATATTTCGGCAGAAGATGAGCGTTCGCCATTTTATAACACCGAGTATTCAGAACTTTACTTTGATAAGCAGATCTATAACTTTTTGCTACACCCACAATGGGATGAGTTTGGTTCTAATACCTTATATATGAAGGTTTTGTACGCTGACTATGACCGCAGTTATGCAATTATAGAGTTTATAGGCGAGTGGAACGATGCCATTAATAATGACATTATGTTGCTAAAACGCGATATTTTGGAGATGATGATGGATGAAGGACTTAATAAATTTATCCTGATAGGTGAAAATGTACTGAATTTTCATGCTTCAGACGATAGTTATTATGAAGAATGGTTTCAGGAAGTAGAAGATGGCTGGATTGTTGGGGTAAATTTTCAGGAACATGTAATCAGCGAATTCCGTGATAACAGCATTGATTATTACATTAACTTTGGCGGTGCGTTTGACAATCTGCCATGGCGTACCTTAAAACCTTTACAGTTCTTTAAAAAAGTTGAAGAACTGCTGACAAAAAGATTGAACTAAATGTTTATTTTTATATCATTTAACATACAAAATTAAAATGGAACAACAAAATTATCAATATCAGGATCATAGCATTTTCGTACAAACTAGGCCTGAGTCTAAACGCTTTTTCGGAAATGTGTTTTTATGGATGTTTGTAGCATTGGTAGTTTCTACCGGAGCTGCTTATTTTATAGCAAGCACACCAGCTGTAATGGATTATCTTGTCTCAGTTAATCCTGAAACGGGGAAAGGTGGTTTTACCATATTAGGTTACATCGCAATATTTGCCCCGCTTGGTTTAGTGTTACTATTAGGCGCTGGTATGCAAAGAATGTCATATCAAACATTAATAGGTGTGTTTTTGCTATATTCTATATTAACTGGAGTAATGCTTAGCTTTATCTTATTAATTTATTCTTTGCCTTCAGTCGTAATATGCTTTGCTGCGGCAGCGGCCATATTTGCTGTGATGGCGATAATGGGGTATACCACTAATACCGATTTAAGTAAATTTGGCCCTATATTATTTGCTGGTGTAATCGGTTTAGTGATTATTAGCGTAATCAATATGTTTTTGGGTAGCTCCACCTTGAGTTATATCATGGGATTTATCGGTGTAGCCGTTTTTACCGCTTTAACCGCTTATAAAGTTCAGGAACTAAAAAGAATTGGTCAGGGCTTAGATGAGAATGGCAATACTTTAGCCGTAAATGAAAGTAAAAAACTTGCAATTTTAGGTGCTTTATCTCTTTACATTACGTTTATCAATTTATTTCTATCACTATTACGTATTTTCGGTAGCAGAAGATAATGGATAAGTTTTTAGCGATTACCGGTTTTCTGTTGGTTGGCGTATGTATTCAGTTGCTGATTACCATTTTTATAACGGATAATGTCTTTGTAGTAAGTTCAGGCAGTGGGATTTGGATGAGCTATATGGGAATTTGGTATAATAAAAAATATAAAAGAAAAGTAAACAGCTAATCTCAAAAACAAAACAATATTCTTAAGGCCGTGCAGAATTGCATGGCCTTTGTAATTTTATTTGGCAGTAAAGCGATAATTTTTGGAATTGATCATGCTTTGTTGCATTTTTGTATGCTTATTAAGAAAGACGGAGGGATTAGACCCAACGAAGTCTTAGCAACCTGTAACCTACAAGGTGCTAAATTCTATTCTGCAAATAGCGGAAACAGATAAGTTTAGGATTACGATTCACGTACCAACTTTTTCAATAAGCCTTTTAGAGACTTGAGACAATAGATTTGAGATTTTAGACATTACGTCTAATCCATTCTCATATCTAATCTCTCATATCTCAAATCTTACAACAGCAAATGGGTATAAGAGAAGAATTAGAGAAACGTATTTTGGTGATTGATGGTGCAATGGGTACCATGATTCAGCGATATAACTTAAGCGAAGAAGATTTCAGGGGAGAGCGATTTAAAAACCATCCTTGTGACGTGAAAGGCAATAATGATTTGCTCAATATCACGCGTCCGGATATCATCAAAACGATACACCTGGAGTACCTGGCGGCTGGTGCAGATATTATCGAAACCAATACGTTTAGTACACAGCGTATTTCCATGGCTGATTATCAGATGGAAGACCTTTCTTACGAAATGAGTTATGAGGGCGCACGGGTGGCAAAAGAAGCTGTAAATGAATTTATGGCAGCAAATCCTGATCGTAAATGTTTCGTGGCCGGTGCTATCGGCCCAACAAACCGTACCCTTTCCATGTCGCCAAATGTAAACGACCCTGGTTTTAGGGCGGTTTATTTTGATGAGCTGGAAAAAGCTTATTATGAGCAGGTACGGGGTTTGGTAGATGGTGGTTCGGACGTATTGTTGATTGAAACCATTTTTGATACTTTAAATGCTAAAGTGGCTATTGTAGCCATTAAAAAATACGAAGAGGTAATAGGGCGTAAATTGGAAATCATGATTTCTGGTACCATTACTGATGCTTCCGGACGAACACTTTCCGGGCAAACTGCCGAAGCTTTCTTAAACTCTGTAATGCATGCAAAACCGCTAAGTATTGGTTTTAACTGCGCTTTGGGTGCAAAAGAGATGCGTCCGCATATTGAAGAGCTGGCTACAAAGGCAGGCTGCTATGTTTCAGCTTATCCAAACGCAGGTTTACCCAACGAATTTGGTGCTTACGATGAGCAACCGCACGAAACGGCCCATCTGGTTGATGATTTTATTGCCTCGGGTTTTGTAAATATTGTTGGCGGCTGCTGCGGTACTACACCAGCGCATATTGGTTGTATTGCTAAAAATGCACGAAAAGCCAAACCCAGAAAATTACCGAAACTTCCGCAATACATGCGCCTGAGCGGGCTGGAGCCCGTAACCATTACTCCAGAAAGCATTTTTGTGAACATTGGAGAGCGTACCAATATTACCGGATCTCCAAAATTCTCTAAACTGATTTTGGGTGGCGATTATGAAGCTGCATTGGCCGTTGCCCTGCAACAGGTTGAAGGTGGTGCACAGATAATTGATGTGAATATGGACGAAGGAATGCTGGATTCGGAAGCCGCCATGACCAAATTCCTGAACCTCATTGCTTCAGAGCCAGATATCGCCAAACTGCCGATTATGGTCGATTCATCAAAATGGTCGGTGATTGAAAATGGCTTAAAATGCCTGCAGGGGAAAGGGATTGTTAACTCCATTTCTTTAAAAGAAGGCGAAGATAAATTCCGTGAAAGCGCCCGTAAAATTATGCAATATGGTGCAGCAGTAGTGGTAATGGCATTTGATGAGCATGGGCAGGCCGATAATTATGAACGCCGGATCGAAATCTGTAAACGCAGCTATGATATCCTGGTAAACGAAATTGGTTTTCCGCCGGAAGATATCATCTTCGACCCTAATATTTTAACTGTGGCAACCGGGCTGGAGGAACATAATAATTATGCAGTCGATTTTATCAATGCTACCCGTTGGATCAAAGAAAATCTGCCTCACGCCAAGGTAAGCGGAGGGGTTTCTAATATTTCGTTTTCTTTCAGGGGAAATAATGTGGTAAGAGAAGCCATGCACTCGGCTTTCCTTTATCATGCCATCCGCGCAGGTTTAGATATGGGTATTGTAAATGCCGGTATGCTGGAGGTTTACCAGGAAATTCCGCCCGAATTGTTAGAAAGGGTAGAAGATGTATTGTTAAACCGCAGGGAAGATGCAACCGAACGCCTGGTTGAATATGCCGATACCGTAAAAACCAAAGGTAAAGAAGTAGTTAAAGATGAAGGCTGGCGAAAAGGTTCAGTTGAAGAAAGATTATCACATGCCCTGGTTAAGGGTATTGTAGAATACCTGGATGATGATGTAGAAGAAGCCCGGCAGAAATACGACCGTCCGATCCAGGTTATTGAAGGGCCATTGATGGATGGGATGAATATTGTGGGAGATTTATTTGGTGCCGGAAAGATGTTTTTGCCTCAGGTGGTAAAATCGGCCCGGGTAATGAAAAAAGCAGTGGCCTACCTGTTACCTTTTATTGAGCAGGAAAAATTGAACAATCCTGATCAGAACCAGAATTCTTCGGCCGGAAAAGTATTGATGGCCACCGTAAAAGGAGATGTACACGATATCGGTAAAAATATTGTAGGCGTGGTACTGGCCTGTAACAACTTCGAAATTATTGATATGGGCGTGATGGTCCCGGCACAGGATATCATCAAAAAAGCCAAAGAAATAAATGCTGATATTATTGGTTTAAGTGGTTTGATTACGCCTTCGTTGGACGAAATGGTTCACTTTGCCAAAGAAATGGAAAGAGAGGGGTTCACCATCCCGTTGATCATTGGTGGAGCAACCACTTCACGCATCCATGCAGCAGTAAAAGTAGCGCCGAATTATTCAGGGCCAGCTATCCATGTATTAGATGCTTCAAGAAGTGTTACCGTTTGCAGTACATTGATGAATCCTGAAACGAGAGATGAGTATATCGCCGGCATCAAAGCTGAGTATGATAAAGCACGCGAAGCGCATTTAAATAAACGTTCAGATAAACGCTTTAAAACTTTAGAAGAAGCACGAGCAAATAAATTTAAGATTGATTTTCAGCCCGATTTACCGGTTCCGGAATTTACAGGTACCAGGGTTTTCGATAATTATCCCCTGGAAGAATTGGTTCCATACATCGATTGGACACCTTTTTTCCATACATGGGAGCTCCGTGGTAGTTATCCTAAAATTTTCGACGATAAAAATGTCGGCGATGAAGCAAAGAAACTGTTTGATGACGCACAGGTTCTGTTAAAACGTATCCTCGACGAGAAATTATTAACCGCAAGGGCTGTGATTGGTTTTTGGCCGGCAAACGCGGCAGGAGACGACATCGAGTTGAGAGTTGAGAGTGCTGAGTTGGGAGACTCCAAACCCCAAACTCCAAACTCCAAACTAGTCAAAATCCACACCCTTCGCCAACAGGCTGAAAAAGTAGATGGGCAGCCATATTATGCTTTATCGGATTTTATTGCACCAAAAGAAAGCGGAATTCAGGATTATTTTGGTGGTTTTGCCGTAACTGCAGGGATCGGGATTGATGAACTGGTGAATGAGTTCGAATCTAATTACGATGATTACAACAGCATTATGGCTAAAGCGCTGGCCGATCGTTTGGCAGAAGCCTTTGCCGAGCGCATGCACGAACGGGTACGTAAAGAATATTGGGGTTATGCCCAGGATGAAAACTTAAGTAATCAGGAATTGATTAAAGAAGAATACGCAGGTATCCGTCCGGCGCCAGGTTATCCTGCCTGCCCGGAACACACCGAAAAAGGAACCCTGTTCGAATTGCTTGATGCTGAAAATAAAATTGGTCTACGTTTGACTGAAAGTTATGCCATGTATCCAACTGCTGCAGTAAGTGGGTTTTACTTTGCACATCCAGAGTCAAGATATTTTGGATTAGGAAAAATCACCAAAGACCAGATAGAAGATTACGCCATCAGAAAAAATATGCCGGTTGAAGAAGTAGAGCGATGGTTAAGTCCGAATTTAGCTTATTAACACTTCACTTTTGTCATCCTGAGCGCAACGAAGGATCTTTAAGCGAAGTATGAAGATAACTTACAGTTAAAAAATAGAAACTGCCATTATTTATGAGATGCTTCATTAGCATTCAGCATGACAATTAACAAGGTATGAAGATTACAGACCATATAAAAAACGCAAAGGGTAAAACCCTGTTCTCTTTTGAATTATTGCCGCCTATCAAAGGGCAAAGCATCCAATGGATTTACGATGCGATAGAGCCTTTGCTGGAGTTTAATCCGCCTTTTATTGATGTAACTTCACTGCGTGAGGATTATATTTATAAGGAGCAGGCTAATGGTCTGCTGCAAAAGGTATCTTACCGTAAACGCCCGGGTACCATTGCCATTTGCGCGGCCATTATCCATAAATATAAGGTTGATGCTGTTCCACACCTCATTTGCGGTGGATTTACCAAAGAAGAAACCGAAAATGCACTGATTGATCTTCAGTTTTTGGGAATTGATAACGTGTTGGCTTTGCGTGGCGATGCGCGTAAGGCAGACGGGAATTTTGTGCCAACTCCCGGTGGACACTGTTATGCTACAGATTTAATTGAGCATATCAAGAACCATAACGAAGGTAAATTCCTGCATGAAGATGTAGAAACCTTTAAGAGCGATTTTTGTATCGGCGTGGCAGGTTATCCGGAAAAACACTTCGAAGCACCCAATATGAATACCGATTTTAAATACCTGAAAAAGAAAGTTGAGGCGGGAGCGGAGTTTATTGTTACCCAGATGTTCTTTGATAACCAGAAGTATTTTGATTTCGTAAAGAAATGCAGGGAAAACGATATCAATATTCCGATTATACCGGGTTTGAAGCCTATCAGTACGTTATCACAGTTAAACGTATTGCCTAAAATATTCCATATTGATTTGCCTGATGAGTTAACCGATGCGCTATCACATGCTAAAAACAACAACGAAGCCAAAGAAATTGGTACTGAGGCCATGATCAAACAATGTAAACAACTGATTGATTTCGGTGCGCCGGTATTACACTTTTATACCATGGGCCGCCCTGAACAGACCAAACAAATTGCAAAGGCTATTTTTTAGTAAAAAACAAGCTGTGTGCTAAATACAGAATTGTCATCTTTGAGGAATAATTTAGGGTGTAAAAATCAGTAGGAGTGACAGATAGATTTAAAGTTTTCATTATCTCTAGGAGTGATCGTCATTCCCAACTTGATTGGGAATCTTAAATCGTTGCATTAAGATTCCCACCTACGTGGGAATGACGACCTAATTAGTGGATTCTGTCAATGGTAGCTTATCGAAAAAACACTGTAAATTGTTGTAGGCATTTCGACACGTCGGCAAGCTCAAAACTGGCTGAACTGAAATTTACAGCAAATTAACTAACCTAAGTTTCGGCGCGAGAAGACTTCGCGGTTGCCATAATGCTGTTAGCCTATTGCTACATTTGAAATTACACAGAACATTAAGTTTAAATTATTGTTTTAATTTAATAGCATCTATATTTGTAACGATGAAATCAGGTAGTCTTAGATATATATTGATTGTCTGCATGGCGCTTGCCTTTTTCTTAAAAGTGAGCCATGTGGTTTCGTATTTAAGCTATTCAGATCATCATGTTGAGCTTCTGTCTATAAATGATGACGCTCCAGAAAAGGAAGAAAAGAAAACAGAAAGTGAGTTTGCGGTACAGGAAATTTCATTTAACGGAACCTTGTACTTCCCATTTCAGACTTCGAAAAAGGTGATCATACCTGATCATGCTTTCCAACTGGCATACTTTCCAGAGGTTTTAACACCGCCTCCATCCATTTAATACATCTTTTTAGATTTATTTCCTGTTTCGAAAAAACAGAAACAATTTTCTATTTCAAAAATTTCAAAATAATTAATAGATATGAAACGAGCAATTTCATTTGCAGTGCTTTTGATCGCTGCCTCTTTAAAAATCAGTGCGCAAGAAGTGGTGCAGCATAATGTTAAACCTGTAGAAAACGCCTTAAGCCAGGTTACCAAGCTGGAGCCCGTAAGCTTTAATTATGATAAAACCTGGGCCGAGAAGTTAAAACTATCTGCCAGACCCCAATATGGTTTTGTTGGAGCTGATGCAAAGGCAGCCGTTCCAAATATTGTTTCGGTGCAGTCCAAAGATTACAGTGCAGGAAAAAATGCTTTTAAAAGTGCTACCATCACCAGGGTAGATTATGAAAGTTTAGTTCCGCTTTTGGTAGCCAGCATCAAGGAGCAACAGCAACAGATCGAGGCGTTAAGGCATGAGTTAAAAATGCTAAAATCGCAGGGCGCTAAGTAATTTAGTTGGTCCGGATTTTTAATCCGGACCTATGGTTCTCCAGATTGTAATCTGGTTAATTAATATCTAATCATAAATAAACAACTTCCAGCATGCCTAAACCACCAGCCTAGTTTATAGCCGAACTATAGTTGTAATGTTCTGCTTCTGAAACAATTCCCGACTCAATGGGGTTATTATGGATGTAATCCAATTTTTGATCTTTAAATTCATTGGAATATAAAGCGATAGGATGGAAACCATCCTGCCAAAATTTATATTCTTTGTTTTTCATATTGATCCGTGCAGCAAATGAAAACTTATCTAAGAGCCATTCTCTACTTTCATTAATTTCTTCGATTGTTTTTATAATTTTTTTTGAGGTGAATTTTTTAAAGTCCCTGATAATGTCTGAAAGTTTGTAATTTTCTTTAGCACTCACAATCATATGTAAATGGCTTGGCATTAAACACCACGCATAAATAATCAATCCTTTTTGTGATTGACAATATTTAAGACTTTCAATAATAACTTCGGCAAGTTCTTTTCGCGTAAATGCATCAATCCATCCCACTACTGTTGTAGTTATGAAGTAAATGTCGTTTTGATCGGTGACAGCGTATTTGAAAGCCATAATTCATTTAATTACAGGATTATAAATCCTTAGGCCAAAAGTCGGGATTGCAAATCCCGACTAACTTCATACTTGTTGGTCCGGATTTTTAATCCGGACCGATTGTATCCCAGATTTATAATCTGGTTAATTAATATCTAATCATAAATAAACAACTTCCAGCAGGCCTAAACCACCAGCATAGTTTATAGCCGAACTATAGTTGTAATGTTCTGGTTCTGAAACAATTCCCGATTCAATGGGGTTATTATGGATGTAATCCAATTTTTGATCTTTAAATTCATTGGAATATAAAGCAATAGGATGGAAACCATCCTGCCAAAATTTATATTCTTTGTTTTTCATATTGATCCGCGCAGCAAATGAAAACTTATCTAAGAGCCATTCTCTACTTTCATTAATTTCTTCGATTGTTTTTATAATTTTTTTTGAGGTAAATTTCTTAAAGTCCCTGATAATATCTGAAAGTTTGTAATTTTCTTTAGCACTCACAATCATATGTAAATGGCTTGGCATTAAACACCAGGCATAAATAATCAATCCTTTTTGTGATTGGCAATATTTAAGACTTTCAATAATAACTTCGGCAAGTTCTTTTCGAGTAAATGCATCAATCCATCCAACTACTGTTGTAGTTATGAAGTAAATGTCGTTTTGATCGGTGACAGCGTATTTGAAAGCCATATTTTATGAGTTTTAACTAATAATAAGGATTATAAATCCTTAGGCCAAAAGTCGGGATTGCAAATCCCGACTAACTTCATGTTGGATGCTGGTCCGGATTTGCAATCTGGACCTATAGTTCTTCAGACTTGTAATCTACTTAGATTAATTTCTAAAGAAATTTTTAATTTAGTTAGGGGTTGTATTAACTAATGTAATGCTATGACTATTTATTTTTACAAATATCTTCCGGCGTAACGTTTAAATTTCTATTTTTATATAACTAACCGATATAAATCTACATTAAAACAATTCTTATGAAAAAGCTTATTCAATTATTGCTGTTTTGTACAGTACTGGCTGTATTACCTTTGCAAAATACCAAGGCAGAAATTAACGTCAGAAAATTTTTTAGCATTGGCTTAAATTTAAGTAACGGAACCAGTGATAACGGATCTATTTACCTCTACGGTCCTACGCCTGTTAGTGCTTATTTTGGTCCGGGCGGAAGTTCATATGGGCCATTGACCGCCGGTACCTATACGGTTATTATTTACACTTCGGCCCCAGGCTCACGCACTTTTAGATTTAATGGACAGGCGATTACCACCAGTTCAGGAAGCGCGACATTTAATAACGTTAGCATTACTTCTACAGCTTTCGCTTCTGTTAATTAAATGAATATTTTCAAGATGGTCCGGATTTGCAATCCGGACCTATGGTTCTCCAGATTGAAATCTGGTCAATTTATCCTTCTAAGTCTACAATCTCGACCAATCCCTATTATCCTTTAAGCAAATATTCTTTAAATCCTTCAAAATCTATCCCTAACTGATCTGCATGTTTAGGTTTGCTTTCTAACGCCTTTACTTGCACCGGGATTTCAATTTTAGCTGCGATCTCCGCTGGGAAAATATCGGGGAATTTACAGGCATGCGCCGTTGATAAGAAAACAGCCGCACTGTTATCTGCAGGGTTTTCATTTCTGTATTTTTCAATAGCTAAATATGCAATTGCGGTATGTGGACAGGCTACGTAATTTAAATTTTTATCTATTTCTTTAATACCCTCCAGTGTTTCATCATCAGTGAAACGGTAAGAAGTAACCATTTTTTTTACCGCTTCCACATCCTGATCAAAAAGATCCATAATGCGGACCCAATTGCTAGGCGCACCAACATCCATGGCATTGGAATAGGTTTGGGTTGATGGCCTGGTTTCATAAACACCACTTTCTAAAAAGCGCGGTACTGTGTCATTAACATTGGTAGCGGCAATAAACTGTTTAACTGGTAATCCAAGTTTATAAGCCAGTAAGCCTGCGCCAATATTTCCAAAATTCCCACTCGGAACAGAAAATATCACATCCTCAAAACCTTGCTTTTTAAGTTGGGCGTAAGTGTTAAAATAATAAAATGTTTGTGGAATCAATCGCGAGATATTGATCGAATTTGCAGAAGTCAACCTGAATTTCGCATTCAGTTCACGATCAGCAAAAGCCTGTTTTACCAAAGCCTGGCAATCATCAAATGTTCCTTTTACCTCAACAGCTCTGATATTTTCGCCGTTGGTAGTTAACTGTAATTCCTGTATCGGGCTCACTTTTCCTTCCGGATAAAGGATTGTTACCCTGGTATTAGGCACGCCTAAAAAGCCTAGCGCCACTGCGCCACCGGTATCACCCGAAGTAGCAACCAGAACATCCAGCAGCTGCTCGCCGTCTTTTAAGAAGTAAGCCATTACACGGCTCATAAAACGGGCGCCAAAATCTTTAAACGCTAACGATGGACCGTGGAAGAGTTCTAAGACAAAGGTTTTATCATCTAATTGAACAGCGGGTGCATCAAAATTAATGGCATCGTTAATTAGCGCTCTTAAATCTTCAGCCGGAATCTCCTCTTTTAATAGCGTAGAAGCTACCTGGTAAGCAATTTCAGGTAAAGAATATTGCTCAATATTTTGAACGAATTCGGTATCGAGCTGTGGAATTTCAACAGGCATATATAAGCCCTTATCCTGTGGCATGCTGTTAAAAACGGCTTCTTTGAAAGAGACACGTAAATCTTTATTATTGGTTGAGTATAGTTTCATTTTAAGGTATAGGGTTTGGGGTGTAAGGTTTAGGGTTAATGGCGCCGAGTATAACCCTACGCCCTATGCCTTTTACCTTACACCTTCTTTAAATTACGCTAGGTCCTTCGGCATTCACCGGAGAAACAAAAGCTTTGCTATTGATATTTATTTTATGTAAATGTTGTTGTTGCAATTTGGTAATTTTTCTGGCCGTTTCTTCATCTTTGGTTAAGGCGAAAACGGATGGTCCGGAACCTGAAATCCCAAATCCAATTGCGCCGTTCTCTGTTGCCAGTTTTCTCATTTCCTCAAAACCAGGAATCAGGATCGAACGTACCGGTTCTACCAGAACATCCTGCATACTTCTTCCAATCAGGTCAAAATCATTCATAAATAGCCCGCTCACTAAACCTGCAACATTTCCCCATTGCTTAACGGCATCGCTTAATGCTACCTTACTGCGAATCATCTGACGGGCATCTTTAGTGGGTACATCAACCTCCGGGTAAACAATTGCAGCATACATGCCTGCAGGAGTGGGTAATGAGATTACATCTAAGGGTTCATAACTTCTTACCAGTACAAAACCACCTAGTAAAGCCGGTGCAACATTGTCGGCATGACCATAACCGCAGGCCAGTTCCTCGCCTTTCATGGCAAAAGGAACCAGTTCCTTAACCGTTAGTAAATCGCCCATTAATTTGTTGATGGCAAATAAACCGGCAACAGTACTGGCAGAGCTTGAACCTAAGCCACTGCCAATAGGCATTTTTTTATGCAATTCAATTTCTACGCCTACATCTAAACGATTGATGTGTTTTAGATAATGCTGAACACTGGCGCTTACGGTATTTTTTTCTGCGTCTAAGGGTAAACGTCCTTCATCGCCGGTTATTTGTTTGATCACCACACCTGGTGTATCGGTAAATCGCATTTCAACTTCGTCACCAGGTTCGTTTACGGCAAAACCCAGTACATCGAAGCCACAAACTACGTTTGCAACAGTTGCCGGAGCGAAAACTTTTATACTATTTTTCATTATGGATTGGCTAAGCTATTTATTTAAAGTACCTACGTTAATGATATCGGCAAAAACTCCGGCGGCGGTCACTTCGGCGCCAGCACCAGGGCCTTTTACTACCAATGGGCGGGTTTTGTAGCGATCTGTAGTAAAAGAGATAATATTATCGCTGCCCGATAGCATATAAAAAGGGTGACTGTCATCTACCATTTGCAGGCTGATTTCTACATTGCCATCTTCCAGTTTACCGATATAGCGTAAAACCTTTCCCTCGCTAGCTGCGGTGTTTTTTAAATTCTCGAAGTAAGCTGCATTGGCCTGTAATTCTGAATAGAAGTCTTCAACAGATGCTGCATTTAAGCAGGCATCAGGCAAAATGTTGTCGATTTTTACATCACTGGCTTCTAATGGATAACCAGCATCGCGGGCAAGGATCAGCATCTTACGCATAAAATCTTTTCCATTTAGGTCGTCACGGGGATCTGGCTCAGTGTAGCCCAGTTCCTGTGCTTCCTTTACTGTTTCGTAAAAACCGGCGTCGCCTTTAAAGTTATTGAAGATATAAGAAATCGTTCCTGATAAAATAGCTTCAATCCGTGCTACTTTATCACCACTCATCATCAGTTCGCGCAGTGTACGGATAATCGGTAAGCCTGCACCAACGTTGGTTTCGTAGTAAAAGTCAACGCCAAATTTACGGGCAGTATCTTTGAATGATTTGTACTGTGCATAATCTGCCGAGTTGCCTTTTTTATTACAGGTAACTACCGAAATACTGCTTTCAAATATGCCTTGGTAAAATTCGATAGGCTGTTCTGCTGCCGTGTTATCAACAAAAACACAGTTGGGCAAATTTAGGGCTTTCATTTTAGCAACAAAACCGGCTAAATCTGCCTGTTCACCATCAGTGTTCAGTTCTGTTTCCCAGTTTTCCAAAGAAAGCCCATTGGCATTGAAGATCATTTTGCGTGTATTGCTGATGCCTGTTACCTTCACCTGAAGATCGTTATTGGCAGCGAGAAAAGGCATTTGCTCTTTCAACTGATTAAATAGGGTTTTGCCGATGTTTCCGGTGCCTAAACAGAAAACGTTCAGTGTTCTTTTCAGCTCGGTAAAAAAGGCATCATGTACTGCATTTACCGCTTTAGATAGATCAGCTGCACTGATAATTACCGAGATGTTGTATTCTGAAGAACCTTGAGCGATTGCCCTTACATTAATACCATTACGACCTAAAGCGCTGAACAAACGTCCGCTCATTCCCGGCGTGCGTTTCATGTTTTCGCCAACAATGGCCAAAACGGCAAGGTTATTTTCAACTTCTGGCAATTCCAGTTTTTTAGCATCCAGTTCCAGCTCAAATTCTTTTTTGATTAAGGAAATGGCCTGCGAAGCATCTGTTGGTTTAACAGCGAAAGTAATGCTATGTTCTGATGAAGATTGCGTAATCAATACCACATTGATCTGTTCGCGCGAAAGCAGGGAAAATAACCGTCCGCTAAAGCCAGCTTTACCCACCATACCGCTTCCGGTGAGGTTGATGATGCTGATATGATCAATAGAAGAAATTCCTTTAATGGGTAGATTTGATGTTTTTACATCGCTTTTGATGTAGGTTCCAGCGAAATCAGGCTCGAAAGTGTTTTTGATCACAATCGGAATCCTTTTCATAAAAGCTGGGATCATAGTTGGCGGGTAGATTACTTTAGCCCCAAAATAACTCAGTTCCATGGCCTCGGTATAGCTTAGTTCAGGTAATGAAAAAGCCTTTTTAACCATACGGGGATCAGCAGTCATCATACCGTTAACATCCGTCCATATTTCTATTTCTTCCGCATTCAATGCAGCACCCCAAACCGCTGCGGTATAATCAGAACCGCCGCGGCCCAAAGTAGTAACCCTGCCAGCAGCATTGCTGGCGATAAAACCAGTTACAAAAAGTACCTGGTCTTTATTTTCCTGATAAAAATTGTTGATCAGCAGTTCAGTCAATTCAGTATCAACCTTTGCCTGTCCAAAGTTGCTGTCGGTTTTAATCAGTTCAGATCCATTTACATAAAGCGAACCGCCAATGTTCTGTGACGCAATATGGCTGATCATAAAGGTGGAGCAGCGTTCACCATAACTCAAGATCTGATCTTTAGTTTGTAAACTTAATTCACGCAGATTGGTTACGGCCTGCAGTAAATCTTCCAATTCATTAAAAAAGATCTTCAGACGGGTAAACACCGGGTTTTGTGCTGCCGCAGGCAAAAGGGCGCGGATGACAGCAAAGTGTTTGGCCTCAATTTCTTTTAAGTGTGCGTCGTAATCTTCACCACGTTCAGCCATTTCGGCCATATCGGTAAGTAAATTGGTTACACCACTCATTGCCGATAATACAACTACCGGATTATTGTTCTTTTTTTCTTCGCCAACCAGGCGTAAAAGCGTTTTAATGTTCTCGGCCGAACCTACGGATGTGCCGCCGAATTTGAGTACTTTCATTATTGATATGAGGTTTAACTGTTTGTTGCTGCGTTCAACGTTGGTTTGAAATGCACGTTTTTGCAGGTTTCATTCAGCATGGTTTAAAAAAAAAAGCGTCCCGATTTTCATCGGGACGCTCTGTGTTTTATGTTTTTTCAATTTACAACAAATTAGCCCCGCTGGTTTATACCGGTGGTAATAATAATCGTTGTAATAATTGAAGTAAAATTCATCTTGTCTTGGTGTACTTTATACACCGTAAAGTAGAAGATTATTTTTTTAAAATGCAAATGTTATTTAATTTTTATTTCGAAATTTTTATTAAAACGTTTAAGTAAATGCAATAGCGATATTATCTCGGTCTTCGGGAAATATATTCAAAGGCGCAAAAAAAGCTACTGACGGTTTTACAATAAGGTATGGGAGACACTTTTTTATTAAAAAAGGTGCTTCAGTAGTGCTTTGGGCATTGCAGCCCTGCTAACCGCTAAAGTCCTGATGGTATTGCTGTTTTACTGTCTGTGAGATCGGGAGCTTCCACTTTTATCAGGTTTAATTAACGCGTGCTGTTGCTGCTATCTAAGTTATTCGCCTTTCCAGCGCCTAATTATCCCCTCCCTTGGTTAGCCTGCTCCGATGCTTTTAAGAGTATATCCATAGATGGGACTTAGAGTTGATCTTTTAATCAAAGAAGCGTCACCTCTTAAATCCTTATAAGTAGGTGTGGTCGTAAGGATTAAACATTACTAAAACCATTTATCTAATTTACTTAGTGTATATTTTTAATTTTTTTTGTGTTTAAAAAATGGTTTTAATCTATTTAAAATCAGATAATTAAATCATAGTGTATTTGCTACAATATGTAAAAAATTAAGTTTTAAAACTCGTTTTTGTACAGAATAAGTCTTTACCTTTGCGGCACTAACTAACTTATTGTTATGAGCAAAAAGAAACTGCAAACGCCAGATTTAAGCTATTTAAATCTAGGCGATCACATTGCTGTAAAGTACCAATTATCTCCAACGGAATTAATTGATGAAGCCTTATTAAATAAAGAAGGTATGTTGGCCACTTCAGGGGCGCTTGCCGTTGACACGGGAAAATTTACCGGGCGTTCTCCTAAAGATCGGTTTATTGTGTGCGACGACATCACCATCGATCAGGTTTGGTGGGGAGATGTAAACATTAAAATCTCTCCTGAAAAATTCGATCAGCTATTTTATAAGCTAACCAATTATCTGGAAGATAAGAAAATCTATGTTCGCGATTCTTCCGCCTGCGCCCATCCCGAATATGCGATGTCCATCAGGGTAATTACGGAAACGGCTTATCAGAATCTTTTTGCCCATCATTTGTTTATTCGCCCCGCGGAAGATCAATTGGGGGCAAGTCCAGAGTGGACGATCCTTGCTGCACCAGGTTTTCTAGCCGATCCGGTATCTGATGGAACCAGACAGCAGAATTTTTCGGTCATCAATTTTACCAAAAAAATGATTTTGATCGGCGGAACCGGTTATACAGGTGAAATAAAAAAAGGAATTTTTTCTGTTTTAAATTTTATTCTGCCAGTATATCATAATACTTTATCCATGCACTGTTCAGCCAATAGGGGTAAAAATGGCGATACCGCTATATTCTTCGGTTTGTCCGGGACAGGAAAAACCACTCTTTCAGCTGATCCGGAAAGAGGATTAATTGGCGATGACGAACATGGCTGGTGCGAAGATTCGGTATTTAACTTTGAAGGCGGTTGTTATGCTAAATGTGTGGACTTAAGCGAAGAGAAAGAACCACAGATTTTTAAAGCAGTAAAATCTGGATCGCTATTGGAGAATGTTGGTTTTTTCCCGGGTACGCAACAGGTTGATTATACTGATATCAGTAAAACAGAAAATACCCGCGTGGCTTATCCAATAGATTATATTGATAATGCCATCTTACCTTCAATAGGAGCTGTTCCAAAAAACATCTTTTTCTTAACTGCAGATGCATTTGGGGTATTACCTCCCATTTCAAAGTTAAATGTAGAGCAGGCGATGTTCCACTTTATAAGCGGTTATACGGCAAAAGTAGCTGGAACGGAAACCGGCATAACAGCGCCTCAATTAACTTTTTCGGCTTGTTTTGGTAAGGCTTTCTTACCGCTGCATCCGTCCAGATATGCCGCATTATTGGGCGAGAAAATGGAAAAACATCAGGTAAACGTGTGGTTAGTGAATACCGGCTGGAGCGGAGGTCCTTATGGCGTAGGGGAAAGGATGAAATTAAGGTACACCCGGGCAATGATTTCCGCAGCTTTGGATGGCAGCTTAGATCATAACAGATATAGGCAACACCATGTATTTAGACTGATGATGCCATTAAGTTGCCCTGGGGTGCCGGATGAAATTTTAGATCCCGCCAAAACATGGGATAATCAGGAAGAATACTTTTTAAAAGCCTATGAACTACTAAATGCTTTTACAGAGAATTTTAAGCAGTTCGACCTGACAAAAGTGCCAAAAAGCAGTCACGTGGCGTTAAAATTATGTTAAATGTGCTTTAAAATGCATTTTTTGAACGAAAAATTTGCAATTCGATTTTTTTTTAGTTTTTATTGTGAAAGAATTGCCTCGGCTGGGGCAATTTTTTTGTTATACACGGTGGTGATTTAGCGGAACAAAATTCTAAGTAACGATTTAATTGCTTATTGATTTATTAATTTGTAATTTAAAATCAATTTATAAATTTGTTTTTCGCAACAATATCGAATATGAAACGTTGAGTGTAATACAAAAAGAACAAACAGCTAAAAATTAAAAACAAGAACTAAAACTAAAAATTCAAAAAAAAATGGCAAACGCACCAAAACCAGCAACTGTTAAAAAAGAGAGCTCTTCTAGTGCTTCAAATGTTTTCGCAACATTAGTTATTCCTATTTGTATCGTTATCGGATTCGTGATTTGGAAATATGTATTGGGAGATCCGTCGAACTTTATCGATAACAACAACGAAAACTTACCATTACCAAACAACTATCCAGGTACAGCTTACAAAGGAGGTCCTATTGTTGCCGTTTTGATTGGTTTATTATTAACAACAATCGTTTTCTCTATCGAGCGTTTAATCGTTATCGGTAAAGCCAGTGGTAAATCAAGCTTAGATACTTTCATTATTAAAGTAAAAGGTTTATTAAATTCAGGTAATATCGAAGCAGCTAAAGCTGAATGCGACAAACAACAAGGTTCAGTTGCTAACGTAATTAAATCTGGTTTGAAAAAATACAGTGAAGTTGAAGCGGATACTAATATGGATGTTGAGCAATCTATCGTTGCTATCCAAAAAGAAGTTGAAGAAGCTACAGCTTTAGAAATGCCAATGTTAGAGCAAAACTTAACCATCATCGCTACTTTGGTATCAATCGGTACTTTGATCGGTTTATTGGGTACAGTAACAGGTATGATCCGTGCATTCGCCGGTTTAGCTAACTCTGGTGCTCCGGATCAGGCAGCATTAGCGGTAGGTATCTCTGAGGCCTTGATCAATACCATGACAGGTATCTCGGTATCAACTTTAGCGATCATCATGTATAACATCTTAACATCTAAAATTGATAAGTTAACTTACGCAATCGATGAGGCTGGTTTCAGCATCGTTCAAACATACGCTAGTTCGCATAAATAAGAATTTTGAAAAAATTTTTACCGGCTTTATGGAAAACCGGAAAAAAGATCATCATTATTAAAACTAGTAAAAAAAATTATGCCTAGAATTAAAGTAAAAAGAACAAGTACAGTAACAGACATGACCGCAATGTGCGATGTGGCGGCATTGTTACTTACGTTCTTCATTTTAACTGCTACGGCAAGACAACCAGAACCCCTAGCTGTTTCTACACCCTCATCTACATATGAGTTTAAGGTGCCGGTAGAAAACAATGCGATATTGACCATTGGCCAGGGAAAAGTTTTCTTTGAAGTAGCAGGACCAAAAGTGAGAGAAAAAACATTGCAGCTGATGGGCGAACAATATGGTGTAAAATTTACGCCAGAAGAAACGGTTAGATTCTCAGGGATCGGAAGTTTCGGTGTTCCTATTCAGAGCTTAAAGCAGTTAATTGCGATGAACGCGGGCGACCGCATGAAACCAGGCATTCAGCCAGGTATTCCTGCTGACTCAACCGATAATCAATTAAATGCTTGGGTGCTGAATGCACGTAAGGCTACAAAAGAAATCAACAATCAGGATATGCGTATCAGTATCAAAGGTGATGCTAAAGAAGAGTATCCAGTTGTGAAAAAGATTATTGATGTACTTCAGAAACAAAGTGTAAACAAATTTTTGTTGGTAACTAATTCTGAAGCTAAAAAGAAGAAATAAGAAATGGCAGAATTAAACACGGGCGGGAAGAAAGCCACGCCAAGGGTTGATATGACCCCAATGGTGGATCTAATGTTTCTTTTGGTAACTTTCTTTATCTTAACAACAGTAATCTCTACGCCACAAGCGATGGATATTGCAAAGCCGGATAAAAACGAGAAGTTACCTGAAAATAGATTAGAGCTGAAAGCAAGTAAAACGATGACCATTTTATTGGGTAAAAACAATAAAGTAGCTTGGTACATGGGAGTAGCTGGCGAAAGCGCACCAACAATTGAATCAGGTTCACAGATTGAAGATGCTATCGTAAAAAATAGAAAAGCAGCTGATGCTTCGGGTGTTGCGGGCGACTTCGTTGTACTTGTAAAACCAACATCAGGTTCTACCTTTCAGAACTTTGTGGATATTATGGACGAGTTAGAGATTCTTAAAGTAAAGGTTCGTCAGATTGATGATGATAATATCCTTGATAATGAGAAGCAGTTCATGAGAGAAAAGGGAATTTTATAATCAAATAAAACCAATTTTATGTCGAAGTTAGATATATTCAGAAAAGAATGGCTTGAAGTGGTTTTTGAAGATAAAAACAAAAGCTATGGTGCGTATCAATTGCGTAAAACCAATGGTGCTAATACTACAAGAGCCTTAATTATTGGATCTATTGTCTTCCTGATTTTATTTTTTACTCCAAAAATCTATAGTCTTATCAAAGGCTCAATAGATCAGCAAGAGGAACAGGTAAAAGCACAGGAAGTGATTTTAGCTCCACCACCACCGGTAAATCCGGAAACACCTCCACCGCCACCGGTAGAGCCACCGCCACCAAAGGTTGACCAGGTGAAAATGCCACCTCCAATTGTAAAACCTGATATTGAGGTTCGTGATGAACCACCTACGGTTGAAAAATTGAAGGAAGCTGATCCAGGTCAGAGAGATATCAAAGGTGATCCGACCGCAGAGATTAATATCGCTGAACCGGTAGGAGAAGGACCCAAAAGAGAAGCTGCTGTTGCGGTTGATGATAATAAAGTTTACGACTTTGTGAGTATCGAGAAACAACCAGAATTCCCGGGAGGTATCTCTAAGTTTTATGCCTACTTAGGTAAAGCAATAAAATACCCGCCAATGGCACAAGAAAACAACGTTCAGGGTAAAGTATTTTTATCTTTCGTTGTGGAAAAAGATGGTAAACTAACTGATATCACAGTTACCCGTGGTTTGGGTAGCGGAACTGATGAAGAAGCCATCCGTGTATTGAAAGCAAGTCCACGTTGGAATCCAGGTATCCAGAATGGTAAGCCGGTAAGGGTAAAATATAACATCAACGTTAACTTTACATTGAACTAATCGTAAATGTTAAATTTCGATATCTTTAAGCAAAAATCGCCTAAACAGCGGTTTTTGCTCATTTTAGGCCTTATCATGTTTATCTTTTATGTAATACTTGGTATCGCATTTGTATTTTATAAACCTATTGCACTTCGGTTGAGTGCCATTCCGGAATGGGGGCGGATTACAATTGGTATCTTCCTTATTATTTATGCTTTTGTAAGACTTTTAAGCCTTGGTAGGCGCGATTAATCATTTAATGAAAAAAATTCTTTTAATATTTTGTGTACTGGCTTTATTGGTTTCCTGCAAGCGCAAAAATAAGGCGGCTGCTGTTAAAGAAACGAGAACAAGTGGTACATTAAAAATATTGGTTGATGAAAGTGTTGGACCGATTGTTCAAAATCAGATCGATATTTTTAGTTTAGATTATCCGGATGCCAGATTTCAGGCTACAGTTAAACCTGAAGAAAAATTATTACCTGCTTTTTTGAATGATAGTGTAAGGGTAATCGTTTTGCCAAGATTGTTAACAAAGGCAGAAGAAAAATATTACAACCAACGTCAGATTAAAATCAATACTTCGCGTTTTGCTATTGATGGTATTGCTTTAATTACCAACGAAGGCAATATCGATAGTACAATTAACGTTAAAGAGGTTATTGATATTTTGCAAGGGAAGAAATCAGATAAAAAACTGGTATTTGATAATGCTTATTCCAGTACCTTTCAGTATTTTAAAGAGTTGGCCCATATCAGCCAGTTTCCAGCTACAGGTGTTTATTCAAAAAATTCTAGCAAGGAAGTAATTAAACTTATTGCAGAAGATAAAAATTTTATTGGTATTTTAGGCGTAAATTGGATTACGGGCAAAGATACAGAGCTGAGCGAATACCTTTCGAAGATAAAAGTGTTGGGTGTGAAGAATTTGAAAGGTAAGGCGGGAGATGATCAGTTCTATAAACCAACTCAAGATAACTTGATTAATGGCGTTTATCCTTTCTTGAGAAATATCAATATTATTGATTGCGAAGGAAGGGACGGTTTAGGCACAGGATTTGCAACATGGTTAAGAAGTCAGAGAGGGCAATTGATTGTACTTAAATCTGGACTTGGCCCACATAAATTAATGCCGAGACAAATTAACCTGACTAAAGGAAATTAAATTAAAAATTATAAATTGAACCACGAAGTAAATCTATAGAGGCACTTCATTTTTATTAAATAAAAAACAGGATATCCGATGAAAATTTTAAAGAAAGCAATAACCTTAAATGTAGGTTTGGTGTTGATGGGTTCTGCAGTTTTTGCTCAAAGTTTAAATGACGCGAAAAAAGCCATCGACGCGGAGCAATATCAAAAAGCATCATCAATGCTTAAATCGTTGGTGAGTTCAAAAGCTTCAGATGGTGATAATTATTACAATCTTGGTTTGGTTTATTTAAAAACCGGTTATATTGATTCAGCTAGGGCCGTATTTAACAAAGGGCTTACCGCTGATCCTAAAAACAACCTAAACTTAATTGGTTTGGGCGAAGCAGATTTATTATCTAATGATCCAACATCTGCAAAAACTAATTTTGATAAAGCTGTAGCATTGGCTTCTAAAGATTACAAAACTTATTTGTATATCGGTAGAGCTTATTTAGCACAGGACAAACCAAGTGATGATGTATCAAAACCTGACTTTACCAATGCATTAGCCAATATTACCAAAGCTGATGAATTGGATTCAAAAGATAAAGATGCTGAGGTTTTCCTGGCTCAAGGTGATGCTTACGCTTTACAAAAGAAAAACTCTGAAGCATTAGGCCCCTACATGCGTGTAAATGATGTTGATCCGAACAACAGGAGAGCTAAAACGCAAATCGGTAAGATGTATAAAGAATCCAGGGCTTTTCCTGAAGGAGAAAAAGAACTACAGGATGTAATTGCAGCTGATCCAAATTATGGTCCGGCTTACCGTGAGTTAGGTGAGTTATATTTACAATGGAGTAGCTTTGGTGTTGATAAAGAAAAAGCAGCAAAAGCAATTGAGAATTATAAAAAATACATGGATCTAACGGATAAATCGTTAGAGTCTCAATTGCGGTATGCTCAGTTCTTATTTTATGCGAAAGATTATAAAACATTAGAGCAAGTAGCTTCATCGTTACAGGTTCCTGCAAATGACCCTAAAGGTAATGTTGTTGCCAGGATGAAAGGTTGGGCAGCTTATGAAAATGGTAACTATCCTCAGGCATTAACAAGCTTGACAGAATTTTTTGCGAAAGAAAAGGATAAATCTAAAATTTTAGCTAATGATTACCTTTATTTAGGTAAAGCTCAGTTAAAGGCTGGACAGGATAGTTTAGGTGTAAATAATATTATTGAAGCAGCTAAAATCGATTCAACTAATGCAGATGCCTTGGCTGAAGCAGGTTTAGCGCTATATAAAGCTAAAAAATATGGTAAAGCTGCTGAAATTTATACTTTAGCAACTAAATATAATCCAAATGGTAAAGGTTCGTTAACCAATTACTACTATATTGGTCAAACCAGGTTCTTGGAAGGATATTTTGCACAAAGAGAAAAAAAACCTTTAAATACAGCTGCATTAGTTGAGGCTGATTCAGCGTTAAGTCACTTAAATAAAGTTTCTCCTGAATTTGCATTGGGTTATTTTACAAGGGCTAGGATTGCCAATCTTTTAGATGATAAGGCAAATCCAAAATATGCTTCAATTCCATTGTTTGAAAAGTATATTAGCTTGGTTAAACCAGAAGAACAGGCAGCCAATAAAACAAACCTTGTAGAAGCTTACGATTATCTTGGTGCGTATTATGCTGATAAAGATAAAGCTAAAGCTATTGACTTTTTAAATAAAAGTATAGCGCTAGACCCTCAAGGTCCTTTTGCGTCAGCGAAACTTAAAGAATTGCAGTCACCTGCTGCGGCTTCAAAAGCCAAAGGTAAAGGCAAATAATTTTAAAGTTAAATAATTTAGAAAAGGCAGAGTTTGGTTACTCTGCCTTTTTCTTTTACTTTTGCATCACTAAAATAAAAATTATGCAAGCGCAAAGTTCAGCTATAGATTTTTTACCAATTATATTTCAGGTAATTGTTGCTTTAGGTTTTGTAGTAACTACCTTGGTTGCTACCCACTTTTTAGGGCCGAAACGCAAAACCAGCGATAAACTGGAGACTTTTGAAGCGGGGGTAAAATCAATAGGTAATGCACGCCAGCCTTTTTCAATCAAATATTTCGTAGTAGCCATCCTCTTTGTATTATTTGATGTAGAGGTGATCTTTATGTATCCCTGGGCAGTTAACTTCCGTGCATTAAAAATGGATGGAATGATTGAAATGTTCATCTTTATGGGTACCTTGTTGCTTGGTTTTATCTACGTAATCAAGAAAAAGGTTTTAGACTGGAACTAATCAGTTCCCAGGTTTCAATTCGCAGTTATCAGTCCACAATTAGCGGTTAATTATCGCCAGTTTAATAACTGTAAACTGAAAATTGCCAGCTATAAACCGGGAGGTGTATCACTTACACTAACCTATAGCGGTTTTTTTATTTAGAAAGGTTCTAAATCAGGTAAAGCTCGCTTTTTTGCCTTTTAAATATTGTAAATTTGTTGCTCATTCTTTGAAGGGATGAGCATTTTTTGTTTATAAACATGAGTGAAATTAATATAGTTGATGCGCCTCCAGGAACCGAAGGGCCTGGCTATTTTGCCACCTCTTTAGATAAGGTGATTGGTTTGGCCCGGTCAAATTCATTATGGCCTCTACCTTTCGCAACTTCTTGTTGTGGGATTGAGTTTATGGCAACCATGGGTTCTCACTACGATTTAGGTCGCTTTGGTGCAGAGCGTTTGAGTTTCTCTCCCCGTCAGGCAGATGTGTTAATGGTTATGGGTACCATTGCGAAAAAAATGGCTCCGGTATTAAAGCAGGTTTATATCCAGATGGCAGAACCACGTTGGGTAATGGCAGTTGGAGCCTGTGCGAGTAGTGGTGGTATTTTTGATACTTATTCGGTATTACAAGGCATCGATGAAGTGATTCCCGTGGATGTTTATGTTCCGGGATGCCCGCCAAGACCAGAAGCCATTTTAGATGGTTTCCAGCGCATTCAGGATTTAGTGAAGAACGAGTCGGGCAGAAGAAGAAATTCTGATTATTACAAAGAACTCTTAGGTCAATACGGCATTAAATAATGGAAGAAACCACGCTAAATAACGACATACACGTTAAACTGACTGAAAAGTTTGGCGAAAAGGTTACTGCTGTTTCTGAGCCTTATGGTTTATTAACTTTTGTAACTTATAAAGATGTTATCGTAAATGTGCTTTCACATCTTAAAGAAGAATTAAAATTCAATTTCCTTACTGATATTACAGCGGTTCATTATCCTGGTAAGGATCATGGTATTGCAGTGGTTTACCATTTGCATAACATGGTTGAAAAAGTAAGGGTTAGAATTAAAGTGTTTATTTCAGAGCAGAACCCAACTATCCCTACGGCAACAACTTTATGGAAAGGTGCCAACTGGATGGAACGTGAAACTTACGATCTTTTCGGGGTTAAATTTGAAGGCCATCCTGATTTACGCCGTATTTTAAATATGGATGACTTGGGCGTTCACCCGATGTTGAAGCAATATCCATTGGAAGATCCGAACAGGGTAGATAAAAAAGACGAATTTTTTGGAAGGTAAACTATGAATCATAACCATCCGGTATTTACAGATAACGACCCGCAAAGTGAGCTGGTAACCCTAAACTTAGGCCCAACCCACCCTGCAACCCACGGCGTTTTTCAAAATGTTCTGCAGTTGGAC
Source organism: Pedobacter suwonensis (assembly GCF_900111825.1). Classification (GTDB taxonomy): domain Bacteria; phylum Bacteroidota; class Bacteroidia; order Sphingobacteriales; family Sphingobacteriaceae; genus Pedobacter; species Pedobacter suwonensis. The sequence goes on along the minus strand of NZ_FOJM01000010.1, from coordinate 90,346 downwards.
GGCGAACGTATTGTAAGCGGCGTTTCTACTATTGGCTACATACACAGGGCTTTCGAAAAGATTGCTGAGCATCGCCCGTTTTATCAGATTACGCCACTTACCGACCGTTTAAATTATTGCTCTTCGCCTATTAACAATATGGGCTGGCACATGACGGTTGAGAAGTTGTTAAATATTCAGATACCGAAACGTGTAGATTATCTTCGGGTAATTATTATGGAACTTTCGCGTATTGCAGATCATATTATTTGTAATACGATTATCGGTCAGGATACAGGAGCTACCACCACTTTCCTATATCTTTTTCAGTTCCGTGAGCATATTTACGAAATCTTTGAGGAAGTATGTGGTGCCCGTTTAACCACAAACATAGGGCGTATTGGTGGCTTTGAAAGAGATTTCAATGATATTGCCTTTGCCAAAATCGATAAGTTTTTAAAAGAATTTCCTAAAGCATTAAAAGAATTCGAAAATCTGTTAACGCGTAACCGTATTTTTATTGACAGAACGGCCGGTGTTGCAGAAGTGAGTAAAGAAACTGCTTTAGAATATAGCTGGACCGGCCCATTATTGCGCGCAACAGGAGTAGATTATGATGTTCGTGTAAGCGATCCCTATTCTTCATATCAGGATTTCGATTTTGAAATACCTGTTGGTACAAGCGGTGATATTTACGACCGATATTTGGTACGTAATGAAGAGATGTGGCAAAGTGTCCGCATTATTGAACAGGCCGTTGTGAAGTTAAAAACAGAACCAAAGGGTATTTTCCACGCCGATGTTCCTGAATTTTACCTTCCTCCAAAGCAGGAAGTTTACAACAATATGGAAGCGTTAATCTATCACTTCAAAATTGTGATGGGCGAAATTGATGCGCCGAAAGCAGAAGTTTATCACGCTGTAGAAGGTGGAAATGGTGAATTAGGGTTCTATCTGATAAATGATGGTGGCCGTACCCCATACCGTTTGCACTTCCGCAGACCAAGTTTTATAAACTACCAGATGTTTGCACCGATGAGCGAAGGCATGTTATTGTCTGACGCCATTATCAACATGAGTAGTATGAATATTATTGCAGGAGAATTAGATGCTTAAAGTAGAAGAACAAACACCTGTAGTGTTTTCATCAGAATTGCTGGCCAAATTTGATGAAGTAAAAAACCGTTATCCAGAAGGAAAACAAAAATCAGCTTTATTGCCATTATTACATTTGGTGCAGGCTGAGTTTCTTTGGGTGCCTACTTCAGCTATGGATCAGGTTGCTGAATATTTAAACATTCAGCCGATTGAAGTTTATGAAGTAGCTACATTTTATACCATGTATTTTCTAAAACCGCAAGGTAAATACGCCCTGGAGGTTTGTCGTACCGGTCCATGTTGCCTGGTGGGTGCCGAGAAAATACTAAGCCACCTGGAAAACAAATTGGGTGTTAAGGAAGGAGAAGTTACTCCTGATGGTTTATTCAGCTTTAGAGGGGTTGAATGTTTAGCTGCCTGTGGTTATGGCCCGGTGTTGCAGATTAGCCCGGAGTATACTTTCTATGAAAACTTAACTACCGAAAGTGTAGATAAATTGATTGAAGATTTAAAAAATAAGATTTGAGAAACTAGATTTGAGGTATGAGATCAGGCATTTGTCTAACATCTCATATCTCACATCTCATATCTATAAATAATGAGCCGTAAATTATTACTTGAGCATATAAACGTACCGGGCATCAATACACTTGACGTCTATCGCCAGAAAGGCGGGTACCGTGCTGTGGAAAAAGCCCTGAAAACCTTAACCCCGGAAGAAATTGTAGAAGAGGTTAAAAAATCAGGTTTACGCGGTCGCGGAGGTGCAGGTTTCCCAACGGGAATGAAGTGGAGCTTTTTGGCTAAACCAGAAGGTGTTGCACGCTATTTGGTATGCAATGCCGATGAATCTGAGCCAGGAACTTTTAAAGACCGTTATCTGATGACTTACATCCCTCATGCGTTAATTGAGGGAATGATTGTTTCCAGTTTCGCTTTAGGTGCAAAGGTTTCTTACATCTATGTCCGTGGTGAGATGATGCCTCAGATCCGTATTTTAGAAAAGGCAATTGCCGAAGCTAAAGCTGCCGGATGGTTGGGTAAAAACATTTTAGGAACCGGTTACGATTTAGAATTATATGTTCAACCGGGCGGTGGTGCCTACATTTGTGGTGAAGAAACTGCTTTGTTAGAATCACTGGAGGGAAAAAGAGGTAATCCACGTATTAAACCGCCTTTTCCGGCTATTGCTGGTTTGTATGGTTGCCCTACTGTGGTTAACAATGTTGAATCTATTGCAGCTGTAGTGCCGATCATTAACGATGGTGGTGACGAATATGCCAAAATCGGTATTGGTAGAAGCACTGGAACAAAATTGATATCAGCATCTGGTAATTTAGTAAAACCAGGCGTTTATGAAATAGAATTGGGTTTACCGGTAGAAGAATTTATCTACTCTGATGAATATTGCGGCGGTATTGCCAATGGCAAACGCCTTAAAGCAACAGTTGCGGGTGGTTCATCTGTACCGGTTTTACCGGCTAACCTCACTTTAAAATTAGCTAACGGAGAGCCTCGTTTAATGAGCTATGAATCACTATCAGAAGGTGGCTTTGCAACTGGAACAATGTTAGGTTCGGGTGGTTTCATTGCTTTTGACGAAGATCAGTGTATCGTTCGTAATACCTGGAATTTTTCCCGTTTTTATCACCATGAAAGCTGTGGACAATGTTCTCCTTGCCGTGAAGGTACAGGATGGATGGAAAAAGTATTGCACAAAATTGAACACGGACATGGAACCATGGAAGATGTTGATCTATTGTGGGATATCCAACGTAAAATTGAAGGAAATACGATTTGTCCGTTGGGTGATGCCGCTGCCTGGCCTGTTGCCAGTGCGATACGTCATTTTAGGGATGAATTTGAATGGCACATTAAGGAACCGGTGAAGAGCCAGAGCCAAAATTACGGTATCGCAAATTATGCAACACCGATTGAGAAAGCTCCGGTAGCGGAAGAGAAATAAAAGGTCGCAATTTGCGGCCTTGGAAAGTTATTTAATTGAAGCCGGTCGCAATTTGCGATCAGTTTGATATTTAATTAAAACCTAAGATCACAATTTGTGATCTTAGAAAATAAACTTGTAAATGCCGAAGCAAGAGACATCAATAATTACTAATGAGATAATTGTAAACAAAATTTATCTTTTTAGAAGAGTTAAGGTGATGTTAGATTCTGATTTAGCAGAACTCTTTGGTTTTGAAACTAAGTGATTTAAAGAACAGGTTCGAAGAAACATAGAAAGGTTACCTGAACATTTTATGTTCGAATTGACAAAAGAAGAAAATGAAGGCTTAAGGTCGCAAATTGCGACCTTAGAACAAGGAAAATATTCAAAGTATCTTCCGTTTGCATTTAGCGAGCATGGTATTTTGCAACTATCAAACGTTTTGAAAAGTAAACAGGCGGTAGAAGTAAGTATTAAAATTATTGATGTTTTTGTACAGCTTAGAACAATGGTTTTAAGCAACACAGAAATAAGGTTATAAATAGAAAAGATTAAAAAGAAGGTAGATAATCAGGATAAAAACATTGAAGTCATCTTCAGGTATTTTGATGAACTACTGGAGCAACAACAACAGCCAAGGAAAGAAATTGGTTATAAAATCCCGAAAGGGAAATAATAAATAAAAAAAGATTGCTTCCTGCCTCGCAATAACGGTAGAAGTTAAAAAAAAGTAAAAGAATATCATTAACCATGAGTGAAAAAGTTAAGGTTACGATAGATGGGATAACAGTAGAGGTTGATAACGGAACAACCATTCTAAATGCTGCAAGGCAGATTGGAGGAGATATTGTTCCGCCAGCCATGTGCTATTATTCTAAACTGCAAGGCAGTGGCGGTAAATGCCGTACCTGTATTGTAAAGGTGACTAAAGGTTCGGAGAAAGATCCTCGTCCAATGCCTAAGTTGGTGGCTTCCTGCCGTACAACCGTAATGGATGGGATGGAGGTACTTAACATTACTTCACCAGAAGTTTTGGAAGCACGAGCAGGTGTGGTGGAGATCTTATTGATTAACCACCCTTTAGATTGTCCGGTTTGTGACCAGGCAGGTGAATGTGATTTGCAGAATTTGGGTTACGAGCATGGTTTACAAAAAACACGTTATGAGTTTGAGCGCCGTACTTTCGAACGGATAGATATAGGCGATAAGATTCAGTTGCACATGAACCGTTGCATTTTATGCTATCGTTGTGTTTTTACTGCAGATCAGATTACCAATAAACGTGTTCACGGTATCTTAAATCGTGGCGATCATTCAGAAATTTCTACTTATATCCAGCAGGCGGTTGATAACGATTTTTCAGGAAACGTAATCGATGTTTGCCCGGTTGGTGCTTTAACTGATAAAACTTTCCGTTTTAAAAACCGCGTTTGGTTTACCAAACCTGTTGATGCACACCGCGATTGCGATCACGAAAAGTGTAGTGGTAAGGTAACACTTTGGTATAAAGGAGCAGATGTTTTGCGTGTTACAGCCCGTAAAGATCAGTTTGGCGAAGTAGAAGACTTTATTTGCAATACTTGCCGCTTTGATAAAAAAGCAACTGCTGATTGGGTAATTGAACGTCCAACACACATTGATGATACTTCGGTAATTGCATCTAACCACTACGAAACATTAAAACCTTTGCATGTAATTCAGCCAAATGAGGCTTTACAGGCTGCAAATGAAATTGAATTACATAAAACAGTTAAATACTAATGGATAGCGCTTTTGTTATAGAAAAATTTATCCTGGTAGCTGTAATTTTCGGCATCAGTTTAGTTATTGCCATGTATTCTACCTATGCTGAACGTAAGGTTGCTGCATATTTGCAAGATCGTTTAGGTCCGGATAGAGCTGGCCCCTTTGGTATTTTACAACCCCTGGCAGATGGTGTTAAAATGTTCATGAAGGAGGAGATTATCCCCGCTTCATCTAACAGGTGGTTATTTATTGTTGGTCCTGGTTTGGCATTACTTTGTGCCTGTATTGGTACCGCTGTAATTCCATGGGGTAGTCCAATGGAAATTGGTGGTAAAATTGTTCCGCTTCAGGTTGCCGATATTAACGTAGGTGTTTTATACATTTTTGGTGTAGTATCCTTAGGTGTCTATGGTGTAATGATTGGCGGATGGGCCTCAAACAATAAATATTCTTTATTAAGTGCCATTCGTGCGGCGTCACAGAATATCAGTTATGAGATTGCAATGGGCTTATCAGTCATTGCTTTGCTTTTAATGACTAATACCTTAAGCTTAAAAGAAATTGTTGATCAGCAACATGGATTAAATTGGAACGTTTGGTACCAGCCACTGGGATTTTTAATCTTTATGGTTTGTTCTTTTGCCGAAACCAACCGTGCACCTTTTGATTTACCGGAATGTGAAACCGAATTGATTGGAGGGTATCATACCGAGTATTCGTCAATGAAATTAGGATTTTACCTTTTTGCAGAATATATCAACATGTTCGTATCATCGGCAGTAATGGCAGCCTTATATTGGGGCGGCTATAACTATCCTGGTATGGATTACGTTGCTGCGCACTTAGGTCCAACCTGGGCGCCACTTATTGGTACAGCTGTTTTCTTTGGTAAAATTGTCATGTTCATCTTTTTCTTTATGTGGGTACGTTGGACAATCCCTCGTTTCCGTTACGACCAATTGATGAATTTAGGCTGGAAGGGTTTAATACCATTGGCTATTGCCAATATTATAATAACAGGTATTGTGATTGCGATTATTGAGAAGTTTTAATTATGGAATCATTAAGTAATAAGAAAAAAGTACTGGAACAAAAGCCTTTGAGCTTTATGGAGCGGATGTACCTCCCGGCAATTGCCAAGGGCATGGGCATTACCATCAGTCACTTATTTAAAAAAGAGGCTACTGTAAGATATCCTGAAGTAGAACGCGAATTTTCGACCAACTTTAGAGGGATGCACTCGCTAAAACGTGATGAGAATGGTAAAGAACGTTGTACTGCCTGTGGACTATGTGCTTTATCTTGTCCGGCTGAAGCCATTACCATGATTGCTGCAGAACGTAAGCCTGAAGAAAAACATTTATACCGCGAGGAAAAATATGCAGCCACTTACGAAATCAATATGTTGCGCTGTATTTTTTGTGGTTTATGTGAAGAAGCTTGTCCAAAAGAAGCTATTTACCTAGACGGCCCGATTGTACCTGCTGATTATTTACGTAAGGATTTTATTTACGGAAAAGATAAGTTGGTAGAGGCACCACTGGAAATGAAAAAATAAATAATGGTTCGTGAGGACACGAACACTATAACTAAGATAATCGTCATGCTGAATTTATTTCAGCATCTTCTCTACAAGACCCTGAAATAAATTCAGGGTGACGAAAACATATTAAATAAATAAACAATTAATGAGTACACAAGTATTCTATTTCGTAGCCACATTAAGTATCATATTTTCGCTGCTGGTGATTTTTGCAAAAAATCCAATCCACAGTGTATTGTACTTAATCCTTACCTTTTTTACCTTCACTGTTCACTATGTATTGCTAAACGCACAGTTTTTAGCAGTGGTAAACTTTATTGTTTACATGGGGGCAATTATGGTACTCTTCTTATTTGTACTGATGTTGCTTAACCTGAATAAGGACACCGAACCGAGTAAATCGCCGTTGATTAAAATCGTCGGGGTGATTGCCGGCGGTTGTTTGGTGGTTACCTTAATCGGTTCTTTAAAATCAGCAAGTATTTCCAGTCCATTGATTTTAAAAAATCCGGGATTGGGATTGGTGGAAAATCTTGGTAAGGAGCTTTTTGGCCCGTTCTTATTACCATTCGAATTGTCATCTCTATTACTATTGGCAGCAATGGTAGGAGCCGTTTTATTATCTAAAAGAGATGAGGTAGAAGCATAATGGAAAACTTAACATCACAACTTCAGGGCGTTCCGCTAAATCACTACATCTATTTAAGCGCCATTATTTTTTCTATTGGCGTAATCGGTGTACTTACCCGTAGAAATGCCATCGTAATCTTTATGTCAGTAGAGCTGATGCTTAATGCCGTTAACTTATTGTTAACCGCTTTTTCTGTGCATAGCAACGATCCATCCGGACAGGTTTTCGTATTTTTCATTATGGCCCTGGCAGCTGCAGAGGTTGCAGTTGGTTTAGCCATCATCGTTATGGTTTACAGAAATACAAAATCGATAGATATTAATGTTTTAAATCGCCTTAAGTGGTAAATATATAATAAGAATGACAATAGAACAATTGATTTGGTTGGTTCCGTTACTACCTTTTTTAGGTTTTGTAATTAATGGGCTGGGCAGAAACTCTTTATCTAAAGGACTTGTTGGCATCATCGGAAGTGGGGTAATCCTAGCCTCTTTTGTAATCAGCTTAGTTATTTTCTTTAGTTTACAAGGCGATACACAAAAATCTCACGAAGTACTTTTATTCGATTGGATCAGTGCAGGTGCATTGCACATTCCTTTATCTTTTCTGGTAGATCCTTTAAGCGCTATCATGCTTTTGATCATCACCGGAATTGGTTTCCTGATCCATCTATATTCAACCAGTTATATGCACGGTGATGCTGGTTTCGGTAAGTTTTTTGCTTACCTAAATTTGTTTGTGTTCTTCATGCTGTTATTGGTATTGGGTTCAAACTACATTGTGATGTTTATCGGTTGGGAGGGTGTAGGTTTATGCTCTTACCTGCTAATCGGCTTCTGGTACACCAATAGTGCTTATGCATCAGCAGCTAAAAAAGCTTTTGTAATGAACCGCATCGGCGATTTGGGCTTTTTGTTAGGTGTATTCTTAATCTTCAATACTTTTGGCAGTGTAGAATTTGCTAAAGTTTTCCCTCAGGCGGCTAGTGGAAGTACAGATATCTTGGTTTTAATCACCATTTTATTATTTATCGGTGCTTGTGGTAAATCAGCTCAATTGCCCTTGTTTACCTGGTTACCAGATGCAATGGCCGGACCAACACCGGTTTCAGCGTTAATCCATGCTGCAACAATGGTAACGGCAGGTATTTATATGATTGCACGTTCTAGTGTATTATTTGATCTGGCACCGCTTACCCAGCACATTATTGCCATTATAGGTGCAGCAACAGCTTTAGTAGCCGCTATCATTGCATTAACACAAACGGATATTAAAAAGGTATTGGCTTATTCGACCGTATCACAACTGGGATATATGTTTTTAGGTTTAGGCGTTGGTGCGTATACCGGTTCATTCTTTCACGTATTAACCCACGCATTCTTTAAAGCATTATTATTCTTGGGTGCAGGTTCTGTAATTCATGCCATGCATCACGAACAAGATATGCGCCATATGGGCGGATTGAGAAAGAAACTTCCGGTTACTTTTTTAACCATGATGATCGGTACGATTGCCATTGCAGGTTTACCGCCATTCTCGGGTTTCTTCTCTAAAGATGAAATTTTGGCACATGCTTTCCAGGCTAGTCCGATACTTTGGGGAATTGGGGTTTTAACCGCGTTTTTAACGGCGTTCTATATGTTCAGAATGATGTTCCTGACTTTCTCTGGAAAATACCGCGGAACACATCATGAAGAAAGCCACGTACACGAATCGCCAGCAGCGATGACTTTACCTCTGATTATTTTAGCTGTTCTTGCTGCAATTGGTGGAGCAATTAATCTTCCTCACGTTTTTGGTGGTAACGAATGGTTGGCCCATTGGTTATCAGGAGCAGGTGTTGCACAGCATGAATTGGAGCTAAGTTACTCTACTGAATACTCATTAATGGCTGTTTCGGTTGCGGCAGCTGTAATAGCTTTATTGTATGCTTATACCAGGTATGTTAAAGGAGCCCGGGTTCCTGTTGCTGATGAAGCACCGCGTTCAGCATTGGCAAAACTATCCTACAACAAATTTTATTTAGATGAGATTTATGATTTCATCATTACCAAACCGTTGGATGCCCTATCAAGATTCTTTTACAGGATTATCGACAATAAATTTATTGATGGAATTGTAAATGGATTGGGATGGAGCACTAATGAGGCCAGTAAAGGTATTCGTTTATTGCAAAGTGGAAACGTAGGTTTCTATATATTTATGATGGTATTTGGTATCATCGCATTGCTATTGTATACATTTTTCTACATATAAAAAGGGTTCAAAATAAATAATGGAACAACTTTTACTACTTATATTTCTACCGCTTGCAGGTGCAATTATTACGGCACTTGCTGGTAAGTCGGCAAAAATCGTTTCTACCGTATTTTCGGTAGCTTCTTTAGTGCTGGCTTTGGTTATCGCCTGCAATTTCATTCCGGATGCAAGTACCCAGTTTGAGGTTAACCTGCCATGGATTGCTGATCTGGGGATTAATTTCCATGCAGGTATTGATGGCATCAGCCTGCTGGTGGTATTGCTTACCAATTTACTGGTACCGATCATCATTTTATCAAGCTACAACCATCAATATAAAAGTCCGGCTGCATTTTATGCATTGATTTTATTCATGCAAACGGGTTTATTATTGGTATTTACCGCATTAGATGCTTTCTTGTTTTATATCGGATGGGAAGCGGCATTAATTCCGATCTACTTTATCTGTGCCATTTGGGGCGGAAAAGACCGCATCCGGATCAACATGAAGTTTTTTGTGTATACCATTGCTGGTTCATTGTTTATGTTGATGGGGATTATTTATCTCTATCTTCAAAACCCTGCGCACAATTTTAACATTCAGGCCTTTTATGCTTTAAACTTAGACAGTGCACAACAGGGATGGGTTTTCTGGGCTTTTTTCATCGCTTTTGCGATCAAGATGCCGGTTTTCCCTTTCCATACCTGGCAGCCTGATACCTATACTGCAGCACCTGCACAAGGAACCATGTTGTTATCAGGTATTATGCTAAAGATGGGTATTTATGGTGTAATCAGATGGTTATTGCCAATTGTTCCGGCAGGTGTTCATGATTGGGGACAGTTGGCTATTGTTTTATCAATCATCGGTATTGTTTATGCTTCGCTGATTGCTTTTACCCAAAAAGATGCTAAACGTTTAGTTGCCTATTCATCTATCGCTCACGTTGGATTAATATCAGCAGGGATCTTTGCTTTTAACCAGCAAGGTATGCAAGGTGCAATGGTGCAGATGTTGAGCCATGGTATTAATGTTGTTGGTTTATTTTTTGTTTTAGATATCATCTTCTCGCGTGTTAAAACCAATAAAATTGAAGAGTTGGGCGGAATTGCCAAAGTAGCACCTCAGTTGTCAATTGCATTCTTAATTATCGTGTTGGGAACAGTGGCTTTACCAGGAACGAATGGATTTATTGGTGAGTTTTTATTGTTGATGGGTGTTTACAACTACGGTATCTGGGCTGCTGCCATTGCCGGTTTAACCATTATCTTTGGTGCGGTTTACATGTTGCGCATGTATCAGAACGTCATGTTGGGACAAACCAATAGCTTAACCATCACTTTTACCGATATCAAAGGAACCGAAAAATTGGTTCTTTATACCATATGTGCATTAATTATTGTTCTGGGTGTTTATCCAAAACCGGTTTTGCATTTAACAGAGGCATCTGTACAACATTTATTAGAACAGGTAAATCAAAAATTAAACACAGTAAATTAAGCAATGAATATTATTATAACCATTAGTATAACAGCTTTTGTAGTGCTTTATGCAGGTTTGTTTAAGGCAAAAAAAGCATTACTACCACTTACCGTTGTTGGCTTACTTACTGCATTGGGATTTACTTTTTCTGCATGGAATGGTAATGCTGTTCATTTCGGAATGATGCAGACAGATAACTTTGCACTGGCATTTTCAGGAATATGTATTGTCGGTACACTCTTAATCTTCTTGTTGACACAGAACTATTTCCACGCCAAAAGCGATAACATAGCCGAGTATTATACCTTGATTCTTTTCGCACTAGCGGGTATGATCATGATGGTATCGTATAAAAATATGGCCATGCTGTTTGTAGGCCTGGAAATCATGGCTGTGAGTTTATACATTTTGGCGGGTATCCGTAAAACGGATTTTGCCTCTAACGAAGCTTCATTAAAATATTTCCTAATGGGGGCTTTCTCAACCGGTTTTCTGTTATTCGGAATAACCTTAATTTATGGTGCAACAGGCTCTTTTGATTTAGATAAAATACAGGCTTACCTGGTCAATAATCAGGCAGTTTCACCCATATTTTATCCTGGGGTAATTCTGATGATGATTGGCTTGAGTTTTAAGGTTGGTGCTGCTCCGTTCCACTTCTGGACCCCAGATGTATATGAAGGTGCGCCATCGTTAATTACCACTTTTATGAGTACAGTGGTTAAAACTGCAGGTTTCGCGGCATTCTTAAGGTTATTTGCTGATGCTTTTGCCCCACTCCACGAGTTTTGGGTTGCGCCATTGATGGTAATCGTTTGTTTAACTTTATTCATAGGCAATGTAACGGCGCTGTTCCAGAAGAACTTCAAGCGTATGCTGGCATATTCAAGTATTTCGCATGCAGGTTATTTATTGTTCTCGTTAATTGTACTAACCAAAAACTCAGGAAATAATGTGCTGGTTTATGCAGCGGCTTATACTTTTGCATCAATTATCGCCTTTGCCGTATTAATTTTGGTTAAACAAAAAACAGGTAGCGATAGCTTCGAGAGCTTTAATGGCCTGGCAAAACGGAATCCGTTAGTTGCATTGTGTTTAACCATAGCCATGCTTTCATTGGCTGGTATTCCGCTGACAGCGGGTTTTATTGGAAAGTACCTAATGTTCCTGAATGTAATGACAGAGTATAAAACCCTGCTTGTGGCATTTGCGATTTTAAATGCACTGGTTGGTTTCTATTATTATTTTAGGGTGATTGTAGCCATGTGGTTTAAAGATGGTGCCGAGACAGAGCTTTCAACACCTTCTCAATATAAAGTGGTTTTGTTGGTTTCTGTAGCAATAACATTGGTATTGGGTATTTATCCTGCAATTATTTTAAACCTCATATAGGTATGTTGTAGTTTAATAATTATTTGTAGTTTTACGAATAATTGAATATGCACGATTTTTGGAATAACCTGCATCAGCTACTTGATCCCGAGAAATTATTGAGGGAGGGCGGATTCTATTTAGTTGTATTCGTTATCTATGCAGAAACAGGGCTGTTTTTCGGCTTTTTCCTTCCTGGTGATTATTTATTGTTTTTGGCAGGAATGTTTGTGGCGACCGGCAAGCTGGATGTAAACATTGCAGTACTCCTGGCTGGGTTATGCGTAGCAGCCATTTCCGGAAATTTTACAGGTTATTGGTTCGGACGTAAAACTGGTCCGGTATTGTATACCAGAAAAGACAGTTTCTTTTTTAAAAAGAGATATTTAAAAGCCGCAAAGGAATATTATCAGAAACAAGGTGCCTTTGCGTTAATAATGGGCAGATTTGTACCTATTGTTAGAACTTTTGCACCGATTTTTGCAGGAGTTGTGAAACTGGATTTTAAAAAATTTGCTTTATATAATATATTGGGTGCCGTACTTTGGATCTGTTCCTTAACTTTGCTCGGTTATTTTTTAGGCAGAAGATTTGAAAAAGAAATCAACGATTATTTATTATATATTATTATTGGCTTTATCCTTATTACAACTATTCCATTATTAATTACCTTTGTAAAAAGTAAAGTAGTGAGTGGCACTGAAGAGGATAAAACAGATTTAAATTAAAAATGGCAAAAGACGATCATCACGCGTGGCATAGCGTATCTCCTGGACACAATGTTCCAGAAATTGTAAACGCAATTATTGAAATTCCTAAGGGCTCAAAAGCGAAATATGAAATAGATAAAGAATCTGGCTTGATTAAGTTAGATAGAGTTCTTTTTTCATCTGTTATGTATCCCGCAAACTATGGTTTTATCCCGCAAACCTATTGCGATGATAAAGATCCATTAGATATTTTGGTACTTTGTTCAGTAGATGTGTATCCAATGACATTGATTGAGGCGAAAGTAGTTGGTGTAATGCATATGGTAGATAATGGTGAGCAGGATGATAAAATCATAGCTGTCGCTGCTCACGATATGTCGGTAAACTATATCAACGATTTAGATGAGTTGCCGCCACACCAGATGAAAGAAATTGTTCGTTTCTTTCAGGATTATAAAGCATTAGAAGATAAAAATGTAACTATCGAACATTTACTTGGTGTTCGCTATGCGCATAAAGTAATAAAAGAAAGCATAGAACTTTATAACACAACATTTAGAGAATTAGCATAATGGATTTACCCACGGTCTGTTTGTTTTTAAATTTAGAGCTTAGTGCAATCCTGCCTACAAACGGAGTTTTGGCTGCGGTACAGGAAACCGATACCACTGCTGTTGGCTGGAGATTATTCCTAGCGTTATTTTTGGTGTTACTTAACGGATTTTTTGTTGCAGCAGAGTTTGCAATTGTAAAGGTTAGGGCATCACAGATTGAAATTAAAGCAAAAACAGGCAGTCGGGTTGGCAAAATGGCCAAAGGGATTATCCATAATCTCGACGGATATTTAGCCGCCACACAGCTAGGCATAACGCTTGCATCACTTGGCTTAGGTTGGGTAGGTGAAGGCGTTATGCATACCATTTTTAAGAATCTCTTCGATAGTTTAGAATGGGGTTTAAGCGATGCTTCGATTCACACAGCATCTACAATTGTAGCCTTTTCGCTCATCACAATCATGCATATTGTCTTTGGAGAATTGGCACCGAAATCTTTCGCTATCCAAAGGCCTGTAGCCACAACGCTTTTCGTTTCTGTACCGTTGCAACTATTTTACGTAGTATTTAAACCATTCATTTGGACACTGAACAGTCTTGCTGCCATTATTCTTAAACCATTTGGCATTGACACATCTGCTGGTCACGAGTCAATCCACAGTACCGAAGAGTTACAGTATCTGCTTGATCAGGGCAAAGAAAGCGGTGCATTGGATAATAACGAGCACGAGCTGATTAAAAATGTATTTGATTTTAATGAGCGTGTGGTAAAGAATATCATGGTGCCACGAACGAAAATTTCTGGTATTGAGCTAACTTCTCCAAAAGAAGAAGTGATAGATACGATTATTAAGGAAGGATATTCGCGTTTGCCTGTTTACGATGATATTATGGATAAGATTGTTGGAATTATCCATGCTAAAGATATTTTACCTTTAGTTGCAGCCGGTAACCAGCACTGGACATTAAAAGATATCATCAGAAAACCATATTTCGTTACCGAAACCAAAAAAATTAACGATCTGATGAGCGAGCTGCAAAGTAATCGCATACAGATTGCGATTGTATTAGATGAGTTTGGAGGTACAGCGGGTATGGTTACCTTAGAGGATATTGTAGAAGAGCTGGTAGGAGAAATACAAGACGAATACGATGAAGAAAAACCATTGGTAGAAAAGGTTTCTGATAATGAATTTATCGTAAATGCATTTGCCACTGTGTATGATGTGAACGAATATCTACCTCACGATTTGCCAGAGGATGAAGATTTCGATACTATTGGCGGATTGGTTTCCCATATTTTTGAACGTATTCCGGAAGTGGGTGAAAGCAACGAATCATATGGTTACCTGTTTACCATCTTAAAAAAGACAGAGCAAAATATCGAAACCATTAAATTAGAACTGGTAATCAATAAAGAAGATATGGTTGATAATCATTAATTTCAACAATGCATATTTTTTATACACCGGATATCACCCAAAATTCTTATACACTAAACGAGGAAGAGAGCAAACACTGTGTTAGGGTGCTTAGGCTAACTATCGGAGATATTGTTAATTTAGTAGACGGGAAAGGTGGCTTTTATACTGCTGAAATTACCTCCGATAATCCCAAGAAGGTTTCTTTGTCTGTTTTAAAGGTAGAAACGGAATTTCATAAAAGAAATCATTATTTGCATATAGCTGTCGCACCAACGAAAAATATCGATCGGATAGAATGGTTTTTAGAAAAAGCTACAGAGTTGGGTATTGATGAAATTACACCTGTTATCACTGATCGGTCGGAGCGAAGGGTAGTTAAGGAAGATCGGCTTAATAAAGTCATTACATCTGCCGTAAAACAATCTATTAAAGCTTATCATCCTAAATTAAATGATGCCATCTCTTTTGAAGCTTTTTTAAGGGAACCTTTTGATGGCCATAGGTTAATTGCGCATTGTATCGATAAGGGAGAAAAACAATATATATCCAAACTGGTTGCACCGCATCAAAAGTATTTAATTCTTATTGGTCCTGAAGGGGATTTCACACCAAATGAAGTTGATTTAGCTTTGAACAAAGGCTTTAAAGCATTAACTTTAGGTGATAACAGGTTGCGCACAGAAACTGCCGCTTTATCTGTTTGTTTTGAAATCAATTACCTTAACCGATAGTCAGTTTGAAGTTTTCAGTTTTCAATTTTCAGTTTTCAAAAGGTGTAAAGTTTTTAACTTTAAGCTTTAGTCTTTTAGCCATAAGCTTAGGCCTTACTGCTTTTATTCCGCCCACTTACCGTATGGCTAAATTAAAGTATAATGGCGGTGGCGATTGGTATGCAGACAGAACAGCTTTACCCAATTTAATTGCCTATTGTAATGCCAATTTGAAAACTAACTTTCATCCTGAAGAAAGTATAGTAGAAGCAGGATCGAGAGAGATTTTCAATTATCCGTTTATTTACATGACCGGACATGGGAATGTTGTTTTCAGCGATCAGGAAATCAGAAACTTGAGGCAATACCTTACAGGTGGCGGGTTTCTTCATATAGACGATAATTATGGCCTGGATAAATTTATAAGGCCGCAAATGAAAAGGGTATTTCCTGAACTTAATTTTGTAGAGTTGCCAGCTAACCATGCTATTTATAATCAAAAGTTTAAATTTTCCGGAGGCTTACCCAAAATCCATGAGCACGATAATAAACGCCCTCAAGGATTTGCTCTAATTTACAAGGGTAGGATAGTTTGTTATTATACCTATGAATGCGATTTAGGGAACGGCTGGGAAGACTTTGGTACTTATCCTGAAGATACGCAGGAAACACGAACCAAAGCGTTAAAAATGGGTGCAAATTTGGTGCAGTATGCTTTAACACAATAAGCCATGTATAAAGTAAAAGTAAACGATCAGTTTTTATTTGAGGTTGAGAACAAGGATTCATCTTTTTTAGTGAATGGAGAGCAGATTCAGCTCGATCTAAGTACAATCGGCCAGGGCAATACACACGTGTTATACCAAAACAGGTCTTTCAGTACGGAACTTGTTGACATCAACAAAAGTGAAAAAACCTGTAAAATAAAGGTAAATGGAAATATTTATCAGATCGTTATTGAAGATCAGTTTGATGTTTTACTAAAGCAACTTGGTCTGGATAATTTGACCACTAATAAAGTTTCTGAGATTAAGGCTCCTATGCCTGGTTTAGTATTAAAGGTTTTGGTTAACGAAAATGCCGAGGTTAAAAAAGGAGATAACCTTCTGGTGTTGGAAGCGATGAAAATGGAGAACATTTTAAAATCATCAACCGATGGGGTGCTTAAAAAGATCCTGATTAAGCAGGGGGATAAAGTAGAAAAAAATCAGATTTTGGTACAGTTTAAATAGTTAGGCTCGTTCACGCTAAGCTATTTGTTGGTGTCGTCACCCTGAACCGAGCATTAGCGAGCTAACCGAAGGTAATTTATTTCAGGGCCGTTTCTCTTGAGTAGATAGATCTCTCCATTTCACTGAGTTTCAATCGAAAGGCCAATTACGGCAGTTAATGACTTGTCTAAAAAATATGCCCCATAAAAAAGTCCCGATCTGGTGTCGGGACTTTTCTTTTTTATCTACCTCTACTCACCCTGTAAGGCTTTTGTGGAGGGTTTTTGAAACTTCTCTTCCCTGCAGTACTAATTTCTGGTGCACCCAGCATGGTCATGGCACAACGGAAACCTACTTCAGCCGATGATTCATCTTGTTGCATAAAACGACGCGTTGCAGGGTTTAACCAGTAAGCCATATCATTCCATGAACCACCTTTATACACTCTTGATTTATCGTTTACCAGTGTTACACCTTCCTCATTTAACAACGTATTTTGTCTGTCGCGATAGCCTCTTTGATCGGCCTGATAACTGGTTGAAGCTACCGGCGATTGTGGATCAGTCGATTTGGAAATCGAATCAGCACGTTTCGCTTGTGCCTGTTTTTCGGCCCAGGTTTGTTTTCTTCCGGAATAGGCATTTTCTTTAATCGGATTACCATATTTATCCAACGCAATTTTTCCACTTTGTGGGTCTGCTAACTTTTTGTTGGTAAAATAGTTACCACGGTAAGGGTTAAATGCGTCAGCATCAGTAAAAGTACCGGTTCTGTAAACATCATTTACCCACTCGTTTACGTTTCCTGCCATATTATATAAGCCGAAGTCGTTTGGCGCGTATTGAATAACCGGAACTGTTAAATCTCCTTTATCGTTCAATGAACCGCCAACCCCCATATAATCTCCAGGCGCTCTTTTAAAGTTCGCCTGAATCATACCTCTGGTTTTCTTTTTGGCAGAACTAACACCTAAGCCATTCCATGGGTAAATTTTATTCTGATTGATATTCTCATATTCCGTATTACCGATCAAACCCAAAGCAGCATATTCCCACTCAGCCTCAGTTGGTAGGCGGTACGGCTGCATAATTACCCCATCTTCTAAGGTAGCAGTTCTCCTTGGCTGGTTATTTTTACCTGTACCTCCTGCCGTTCCACCAGCTGTGGTTGTGGCAGCACCAGCTTTAGTATTATAATCAATAAACGCATTTCTGCCTTTATCATCATACTGGCCATTTAAATAGGCATCTGTATTGAAAGGTTTATCGGGTCTGGGTGTTGCAGGGTCGCCAGCTTTAGCTTTTCCGTTGCCGGCAAGCGTTTTATAATCAGTTAAGATTCCTTTTTCACGTAAAATAAATTCGTTCGCTCTTGAAGTTCTCCATTCACAATAACGTGAAGCCTGTTCCCAGGAAACACCCACTACAGGATAATCACGGTAAGCAGGGTGTCTTAAATAGTTATCTACATAAGGTTCATTATAAGATAATGCCTGGCGCCAAACTAAGGTGTCAGGAAGCTCATTATAATAATACTCTTGATCTTCAGGATAATTGTACCTGATCCAGTGAAGGTATTCTAACCAGTCGGTATTTGATACCTCAGTTTCATCCATATAAAAAGATGGTACGGTTACCTGTCTTTTATAATTATAAATATTGGGCTCAACACCTGGTACTTCAATGGCACTACCGCCAACAACTAAAACCCCGCCCTCAATCGGAATTAAACCAGGGCCTGGTGCCCTTTTATATTGGGTAGCTACTGCAAAAGCACCAGATTGGTTGTTTTTGCTTTTCCTATTTGCATAAGGAATGCCTGTTTTGCTGGAACTCGCACTTTTTGAGCTACAACCCGAAAGGACGACGGCTAATGACAAACAGGTAAAAGAATATAGTATTAGTTTTTTCATAAGAAGCGACTGGATATAACCTAATGGCCTTTTAACCGATAAAATTAAACAAATTTTAACTGAATATATAAATAATGTAGGAATAAAAATAGCTAATGTTTTTTGATCGAATAACGCGTTACTTTAAATTTATGGCTATGTATTTCTTTTAAACGAAATTAACGTTAAATAATTATAAATAAGCAAGATAAAATTATTGGCTGGTCACTTCGCAGGCTTTTATAAGTTGTATAAAGTTTATCATATTATATATTGATCACGAATACAAGATACGATTGAAGCAACTTATGATAAACATCACAAATAAATTAATGTTTAAATACATACTGAAATAAGCCATATTTAGTTTTTGACTTTTCAGCTGTAAAGCCGGTTTGATGAGGATATTCTTTGAAACGACTGATAACTTGTCATTTTGCTAAGTGCTTATTGGTTTTATACTTACAGTTTAATGACTACCACCCATATGTAAAAATCGTATGTTTAATTAGTAAATAATGATAGAATTCGTATTTTGGTGAAATATAAGTTTTGGTTTTACGTTACTGATATATTCTCCAGTGATTATTCAATACCAAAATCTAAAATTACGTACCTTTAAAAGGATGAATTTCAAGTACATTAGTAAACTTGCTTTTTCTGCACTCTCAATGGCATTGGTGTTTGGTAAAACAAATGCTCAGGTAACCATAGGTAATACCCAAACAAACGGTAGTGAAGCAAACAACATTGTAACAGCAGTTCCATTTCTGCTCATTACTCCCGATGCCCGTGCTGGTGCAATGGGTAATGCCGGCGTAGCCGTAGCAGGTGATGTAAATTCATCCAGTATCAATGCTTCTAAACTTGCTTTTCTGGATAAACCTTACGGATTTGCTGTGTCTTACAGCCCATGGTTAAAAAGTTTGGTGCCAGATATTAATCTTGCTTATTTAAGCGGCTTTTACAAGCTTGACGATCGCAATACCATTGGTGCATCTTTAAGATATTTTTCTTTGGGATCTATTCAGCTTACCGATATTAACCAACAGGATCTTGGGATCGCCAATCCTAACGAACTCGCTTTTGATGTTTCTTTCGCGCGTAATTTTGGTAAGGAGTTTTCGCTGGGAACTTCGTTAAGGTATATTTACTCGAATTTGGCTTCCGGTCAGTTTTCTTCTTCCGGACAGGTGCGCAGTGGGAATGCTATAGCAGTTGATGTTTCTGGCTTATATAAAACAGCTACCATATTATTTGGGAGGCAGGCCGTGCTTTCTGCCGGAGCCAATATATCCAATATCGGAACAAAGATGAGTTATTCAGATGGCGGAGAAAATTTCTTTTTACCTACTAATTTTAAAATTGGTGGCGCATCTACATTTACGGTAGATGATTTTAGTACGCTAACCTTTGCGCTTGATTTTAACAAATTACTGGTACCCACACAACCTATATACGATTCAAACAACAACATTGTAAGCGGAAAAGATCCAAACCGCTCGGTACCTGCCGGAATTTTTGGTTCATTTAGCGATGCACCAGGTGGTTTTAGTGAAGAATTAAAGGAAGTGGGGATTTCGACAGGTCTCGAATACTGGTATAATCAACAGTTTGCGGTTAGGGCAGGTTATAACTATCAGAGCCCGATGAAAGGTGACAGCCGGTATTTTACCTTAGGGCTGGGGTTAAAATACAATGTTTTTAATATCGATTTCTCTTATTTAATTGCAAATGCACAGACTAGTCCGCTTGCAAATACCCTACGTTTTGGTCTATTGTTTAACTTTGGCAAAAATAAAGCAAAAGATAAATAAGATTAAAGCAAAATAAACATGAAAATTAGAGTAGGTTTCGGATTTGATGTACATCAGTTAAAAGATCAACATCCCTTTGTTGTTGGTGGTGTTACCTTAGATCACCATAAGGGTGCTTTTGGACATTCGGATGCAGATGTTTTACTTCATGCCATTTGCGATGCGCTTTTAGGGGCCGCTAACCTTCGTGATATTGGTTTTCATTTTAAGAACACAGATGAGAGATGGAAAGGCATCAGCAGTTTAATCCTGCTTAAAGAAACCGTTAAACTACTGTCTGAAAAAGGCTGGCGTATCGGAAATATCGATGCCATGCTTTGTTTAGAAGCACCAAAAATTAACCCCCATATTCCCGCCATGCAACAAAACATTGCTGATGCAACGGGAATTCCTACGGAAGATATCTCCATAAAAGCAACCACCAATGAGCAAATGGGCTTTGTTGGTAGGGAAGAGGGCGTTGTTTCTTATGCCGTTTGCTTAATTGAGAAGTAAAAAAATCTTTTCTGGTTATAACTGAAGAAGTCAAGTTTAAAGCCCACCAGCTATTAAAACTTGACTTCTTTTTAGACCGGGATTTTGTTACGCTACCTGTTCCTTAACATTCCCTGTTCTTTTTATGGTTCCCCAGGTTTCCAACTCACCTTTAATCGCTTTTCTGAACGAACGGAATAATACCACATACATCAACTGTCTCCAGAAAAAACGCTGAAGGAAAATGTAAAGTAAATTGGTGTACTTTTCTTTCTCCATCTTAAAAGCAATTGCTGCAAAAATCATATCCACAAAGATGAAGATAATATAATAGAATAGTACCTGGCCAAAACCGTTATGAAGGCTTAAAATTCCTGAAAATCCGGTTAGTGTTAAATTATTAATAGCGCTTAATGAAAACAGACCGCTAATTAAAGAAATAAGCATAAAGAGATCGGCAAGTGGGGAAAACAATGGTAAAATGATTTGATAAATCAGGATATTTGGCATTCCTACCATCCCAAAATAACCGTATTTTTTGTTTAGCAATGTTTTTCTGTTTTTCCAGAAGCTTTGCATTACTCCGAAACTCCAGCGGAAACGTTGTTTTAGCAGCATGTTTACCGTTTCCGGAGCTTCTGTATAGGCAATTGCTGCATCACAGTTTTTAACTTTATACCCGGCCCTTAAAATCCGCATGGTTAAATCACAATCCTCTGCAAGGGTATCAACAGTAAAACCACCAATTTCTAAAACCACCTTTTTTCTAAAGGCTCCTATCGCTCCTGGCACTACGGTAATCGTATTTAGCAAATCGAAAGCCCTTCTGTCCATGTTTTGGGCCGTGATGTACTCTATCGATTGCCATTTGGTTATGATGTTGTTGGCATTTCCAACTTTTACGGTTCCCGCTACAGCTGCTATTTTATCGCTATAGAAATAGCGCATCAGTTCGGTCACCGCATCATTTTTTAATTGGGTATCAGCATCAATACAAATTACAAATTCAGCATTAGCTTTTGAAATGCCATAGTTTAATGCAGACGCTTTGCCACCATTTTCTTTACAGAAAACCTTTACCTGGGGATGGCTGCCAAAATGTTCATTCACCATTTGAAAGGTTTTATCTTTTGATCCATCATCAACAAAAATCAATTCAAAATCAGGGTAGGTAGTTTTTAACAAACTATTGATGGTTTGAACTGCAGTTACTTCTTCATTGTAGGCCGGAATAATAATGCTTACTTTTTCTGAAGGATGCTGTACTAGTTTACCGGTATTGCGTTTTGCTCTTTTTCGCTGTCTGATCGCTAAATAGGCTATAAATAGGGTTCTTAAAATAGCCAGTACAATGGCAACAGAAAAAATAATATTTAAAATGATGTTGCCGTAATAGAAAAAATTGATGAAAAAATAGTCTCCTGAACCTGAAAAACCACTGTTTGCAGTAGATTTTACGGCGGGCATGAGCTCAGATCTTTTTTTGCCCATCAAATCGCCCACGGTAGTAAAGGTGTAACCTTTGGCCTTAAAAAATTTGATGATCCGCGGTAAAGCTGCAACGGTAGCTTCGCGGTTTCCGCCAGCATCGTGCAGTAAAAGGATATTGCCGTTATTTTGCTGTTTTACCACCTCATTAAAAATCTGATCGGCAGTTTTGCCAGGCTCCCAATCTTCCGGATCGATATATTCTCCAATGTTGATGTAGTTCTCTTTACGGCTTTGTGCAACCGGTAAAATTTCGGAAATGTTCTGTGGCTCGGCATCGGCATTAAATGGTGCACGGAACAAAATGGTACTGTGTCCGGTAACGGCTTCAATTAGCCTGCGGGTTGCATTCAATTCAAATTTCACCCTTTTAGGGCCAATGGCCGACATATCAGGATGGAAAAAGGTATGGTTTCCAATTTCGTAACCATCATTATATTCCTGCCTTAATAACTCCATATTCTTTTCGGCCATAACGCCGACTACAAAGAAACAGCCAGGTACTTTTTCCCGTTTCAAAATATCCAGTACCTGCGGTGTATAAACAGGATCCGGGCCATCATCAAAAGTTAAAGCAATTTTTTTATCGGCCTCTCCAAACCTTTTAATCACGTATTGCTCTGGAAGCCTGGTATATTTTTGATCGGCAATGGAGAAATCTTCTTTATTTAAAGTGAATTTTACGCTGCCTGGTTTAGGAGTAGAAATGAGGTCTAATATTTCACCATCGCCCAAATAGGAGATTCCCCCCATATTTAACGAAGCAATTTTGCGTAAGTCGAATGGTTTTTGCTTTAACGTATCCAAACTTAAGTCGTTAGAAATAAACGACCACAAACGTTTATCTTCCGAACCTAAACGCCATAAAGCTACACCGGCAATATCCCAGTCATCAGCTTTGCGGATTAAATTAAAATAGGTAGCTGCATCGGTAAAATACACCTCGTGTTCAATTCCGCTTCCATCATTGTAAGTATAGTTTAAATTGGCAGAAGCGGGATCGTAGTTTATCTTGCTTTTATAAGTAACCGCTCTTGTCATTGCCTGCTCATAGGTAACCGGTTCTCCAATGCTATTTTTTGGCCAATCGTAACCGTAGCAAGCCAGTGCAAGGATTACTTTGTCAGCATCAACTTTATTGCAGATGTCATCAAGTTTTTCCTCTACCCATTCCTGGTGCGAAATATCACCGGCGTTACTTTGTTCGGTATGCTGATCATAAGCCATTAACACAAGGTAATCGTTATACTTTTGAAGAATTTCAGGCTTATAATCATCATTTTCTGGTGAAATATCCTGAGATACGATCAGTTTTTCAGCGTGAAACTGTGTATAAAGATTCTTCATGAAGGCGTTAAAACTATCACTATTTTGAAGGTTGAGTTCCTCAAAATCTATATTGATTCCACTATAGCCGTATTTTTTGGTTATTGCGATGAGGTCGTAAATCAATTTTTGCTGTGCCGGCTGATCAGTTAACAATCTTCTTACCGCTGCACCATCCCAATGGTCTTTATTATAATTTGAAACCACTGCAAGAGCCGATTTTTTACCGGCATGTATCACATTTAAAGCCGCAGTATCAACTTTGTTTACAATAGAATCGCCATTCAAAAAAAACGATTCTGTAGCAACCATATCCAGGTGGCTGATGTTGCGTTTTAAATCCGATATAGATGATTCTTTACTTGCTGCCCAGCTGACATAAAAAGCCATGTTAATGCGCTTATTATTACCATGATGGGTTAAAATACGGCGTTCACGGTCTTTTTTGATTTTTTGCAACTTTGATTTTTCGATGGTAAAATCTTTATACCGTTGTGATTTTTTTAACCTCTCTAACTGTTTTTGTGTTAAAGGTGTATTCGTATTGATAAATGGCAAACTAGGTGCCTGTACTGAAGACAGTGTGTACACAACACAAATGATTGCGACAATGAAGACTACAAAAAACGTACGGCTTACCCAGGTAAATGCGTGCCAGCGTGTTTTAGTCTCAGTTTGAAATATTTGTTTTCCGGACATTTTTCTTTTCTGATTTATTAATCAAATGTCACTAACGAATATGAAGATTGGATGAATGATTGAAGGGAAGCGTTTTCAGATAAGATCGTTAGTTTTCCCTAAGATACTATTTTTATTAATGAGCTAAAAATGAATACTTAACACCGATTGGCAACCTAATAAAATTGCAGTGCTAACCAGGGATGATAATTCGATCGGCAGGAATTAGGTCAAAATATAAAAGCAAAAAGCCGGCATATTTATCAAAAAATGCCGGCTTAAAATATAAGTTATTTAAACTTCTTAATCCTCTAAATAACCGAATTTACCGTGATTGTAATCTTCAATGGCCTGATGAATCTCAGCCTCGGTATTCATTAAAAATGGGCCATATTGTGCAATAGGCTCGTCTATGGGCGCTCCGCTCAATATTAAAATCACACTATTTTCCAGGGCTTCGATTTTAATCATTGTGCCTTTGTTGCCAAAGTGGACAAAATGATCTGCCGCAGCTGTTTCCGATCCATTTATTTTAATCGAACCTTCAATTACCATGAATCCGGTGTTATAATGCCCGGGAAAATTAAAAGTTGCCTGGCCACCTTTATTTAAGCGGGCATTATAGAGTTCTATCGGGCTAAAAGTAGTTGCATTTCCTTTTATACCTTCATAATTGCCCGCTATAATTTCAATTTTTCCTCCATCTCCGGGTACGTCAAAATGAGCCATGTCTGCCTGTTTAATGGCTTGATAACCAGGTTTCCCCATTTTGTCTTTGGCGGGCAGGTTAACCCAGAGCTGAACCATTTGAAATGGGCCACCAGTTAAGCTGTAATTGGTTTCGTGGTATTCTTTATGTAAAACACCGCTTGCTGCAGTCATCCATTGTACATCACCGGGATAAATTACCCCGCTGTTTCCATAGCTATCATGATGTGCAACCGCACCATGATAGGCAATTGTTACGGTTTCGAAACCACGATGCGGATGAACGCCAACCCCCCGTGGTTCTTTCCTCGCCGAGAATTCGATCTTCGAGCCATAATCCATCAGGAAAAAAGGACTCATATTGATCTGATAACCGCCTGGAAAAAAATTGTGTACCCTAAATCCATCACCAACCATGTGTGGCGCAGGAGCTTTGAGTACTTTTTCTATTTGTTTTGTTTCCATTACCTTCAATATTTAAGGCATGGTGCATAGCGCAAGGAGCATCAGCTGCCCCATGCGCTTTGCTCTATGCTAGATTATGCTTGTTTCACAAACTGTAATTCACCTAAAATGCGCACTTCTTCACTTACCATTACACCACCGGTTTCCAATGCTGCATTCCAGGTTAAACCAAAATCAGAGCGGTTAATTTTTCCACTTAAGGTAAAACCTGCTTTGGTATTGCCCCATGGGTCGGTAGCAATGCCACCAAATTCTGCAGTTAATTTTACGGGTTTGGTTTCGCCCTTAATAGTTAAATCGCCTTTAACGATATAATCGCTGCCATCTTTTTCTACTGAACTGGATTTAAATTCAACGTGGGCAAATTTTTCAGCGTCGAAAAAATCAGCACCTTTTAAATGGTTGTCGCGATCAGTGTTTCCGGTATCAAGCGAACCGATATCACCTTTGAAAGAAATCTCCGCATTTTCGAACTCATCACCTTCAGACAATAATTCTGCTGAGAAAGATTTTAAACTACCGGTTACAGTAGTAATCATTAAGTGTTTTACTTTAAATTGTAATTCGCTGTGGGTTGGATCTAATGTCCATTTTGTAGTTGCCATATCTTTTGTTTTTGAGGTTTTTAATATTAACAACACAAAAGTATAACATAGGTTTTTACTGCATATTGATGTATGGTAAGTAATTGGAAATGATTAAATGATAGGTGGATTGGAGATAATGTTGAAGGGTTAGCGGCCTAAATTTAATTAAAGCATTCACTCATTCACCATCCACTCGTTCAAAATTGTCTACGGTCTGAAATGTTTGTTCGCCAGTTCCTTCCTTACGCGACTTAATGATTCGGGGGTAATGCCCAGATAAGATGCAATCATCCACTGTGGTACGCGGAGCGTGAGGTTAGGATAAAGTTTAATAAAATCAAGGTATCTTTCTTCAGCGGTTGCGCTAAGTAGCATATTAATGCGCTTCTGCATAAAGCGGATCGAATTATTCAGTAGTTTAATTTGCATGGGCTGCAAGCATGGTACTTGCCTGGCTGCTTCTTCCATGAAATTGTTAGGCATTAAAACGGCTTCAGTTGCTTCTATGGCATCGATGAAAAATATAGAGGGCTCGTTATTCATGTTATTGCGGTCTGATACCAGCCAGTTTTCGGGTGCGAACTGAAGGATGTGTTCTTTACCTTTCGCATCAATTGAATAGGCACGTAATAAACCTTTGCCTACAAAATATCCATGTTTAAAATTATCGCCTGTATATTGAACGATTTCGTTTTTCTCGAATTTTTTAATTTTTAAAACAGACGATATGCTTTCGAACTGTTCATCAGTTATTTCTATTTTTTCCTGTAAGTATTTTTGAAACTGACGAATCATAGAGGTGAGGTGTTATTTTTTTACGGGCTTAATATCAGAAAAATCTACTCCACATTTGCAATTACCACCACATCCATCTTTTTTTACATGCAAAGATTTAAAAACCAAACGGCCAACATATACTAATGCTACCGCAAAAAGTAAAAAGACTAAAATCGTTTGAATATCCATAATACAAATATAAGGTCTTTGAGTAGTATGGCATTCAGATGAATGTAAATTATTGTCATGCCGCTACTAACCGCAAAGTACGCAGAGGTTTTCGCAAAGGGCGCTATTGTGTTTTTACCACAGAGGAAACGGAGTTTTACACAGAGAGGTATTTTTATGCATGATTTATTATTGACCGCAAAGTACGCAAAGCTTTTCGCGAAGAGCGCCATTGTGTTTTTACCACAAAGGGAACGGAGTTTTCCACAAAGAGCAGAGAGGTATTTTTATGCATGATTTATTATTAACCGCAAAGTGGGCAAAGCTTTTCGCGAAGAGCGCTATTGTGCTTTTACCACAGAGGAAACGGAGTTTTACACAGAGCGGTTTTTATGTAATGCATGGTTTATTATTAACTGCAAAGTACGCAAAGCTTTTCGCGAAGAGCGCCATTGTGTTTTTACCACAAAGGGAACGGAGTTTTCCACAGAGAGCAGAGATGTATTTTTATGCAAGGTTTATTATTAATCGCAAAGTGGGCAAAGCTTTTCGCAAAGGGCGCTATTGTGTTTTTACCACAGAGGAAACGGAGTTTTACACAGAGCGGTTTTTATGTATATGCATGGTTTATTATTAACCGCAAAGTACGCAGAGGTTTTCGCAAAGGGCGCTATTGTGCTTTTACCACAGAGGAAACGGAGTTTTCACAGAGAGCAAAGAACGGTTTTGTGTGTATACTGATTTATAGTAGCCATGCTAAGGTGTTCTTTGTGTCTTTCTTTGCACACTTTGCGGTTAAAACGCAGAATTATTCCATGAAACCGACAGTGCCGCCAACCCAATCGAAATCGGCGTTATAGCGCACGCCGATCATTTTACCGCGGCTAAGACGGGCAAGGTTAATGCAAAGCTGGGGTTCACCGCCATCCGGCCACAAATACATCATCCTGATTTCGGCTTTTACACCACCATCCGGCGATTGTACCGCAGGCTCATAATTTACTTTCCGCTGTAAAATCCAGTTTTCAGGATCCTTGATATTGGCAATGTCCGTTTCAGTTACATCAATAATAACGCCCATGCCGGCGAAAGAAAATAAGGGTTTCAGCACATAGTTTTCTAAATCGGCGTGTAGTTTTTCTATTTTGTTTAAAAAGCGTGTTTCGGGTACAAACTCACTTTTGAGGAAAGGCATGGTGAACTTACTGACCCGATAAAACCAATTGGGATGCGTTACCCATTCCACTTCGAGTTCCTCACGCGGATCGAAGCTGTTTTTAAAGATTTCGGCGTTATTGGCTACTTCATCAAAGATCAGGCGGTTATAAATTCTTTTTAACTGGATTTTGTTACCATCTTCTTCGTAAAAGAGCCTTTTGCCTTCTTTTTTAATTTCTTCCAATGCCAAAATTTTAATGCCAAGCATTTTTTGGGTCACAAAAAAATCAATGGCTGTCTTCTGGTTTGGGGCATCAACATCCATTAGCGCCACTTCTTCGGGTTTGTGCTGGCCAATAATAACTTCTTTGAGTAAGGCGATGTATTTATCTTCAGTAAAACCGTTTAAGAAATGGTTCACGGAATCATCAATGTCAAAACTACTTTTAAAAGTTTTTGCCAGGTGATGTTGAAAGCCATACAGGGAAGGAAATCCTTGCATTTCGATCAACATTGGCGTAAGTTCCCCAGCCTGATTTTTGCATATGCCGAAATCAAAAGTTAAAAAATGTGGCTGGTCATTTTCATTAGGTACGTTCCATTCGGATGGGATTGCCTTTTGCGTAAGTGCTTTAAAGTTAGGTTGCTTAATCAGTTTTATGATTTCTTCACCAGCCACAATTAACTTTTCTTTTAAAGATTTTGGAACAAAAAGAGGCGTTTCTGCTACCCGAAACGGAATTTCCGGATAACTGCTTTGCAGTTGTGTGAGGAAATTTTGGTATTTCTCGTTAGTGAATTGTTGATTGTATTTTTGGCGTTGGGCAGGTATCATAGGTTTTTATTTACACGTATTTCATAGATTTCTCCATTTCACTGCGTTTCAGTCGAAATGACGATTTGGTGAAAGAAAGATTGCTTCACGCATGCGCTCAATCCATTTCTTCAGTTCGCAACGACAGCTGTTTTTGCAAATTCCCAACGGCTTTTTTTAAAAAATTAGGTAAGATAATACTTTGCGTTAATACAATCCTCGCCGGATCATCCAGACTGTTCAACATATCCAGATACTTTTGTTCGCCGTGCATATCTACAATGGCTTTTTTCTTTTCTTCTTGTAGCAGGTACATTTTCATGCCCACCGGATCAGCCTCTGGGTGAAATTGCGTACCAATGATTTCATCAGAAAGGCGGATCGACATCATGCAGCGCTCCAAGTCGACATGTTTACGTTCTTTTTCAATGGCCAGCAATTTTGCGCCTTTTTTTTCAAAAGCGGCAAGATTTGGCTCTATAACCTGCCAGTCTCTGCTGTCTACCGAAAAAAAGGGGTTTGTAATGCCGTTAAAAACTTCGTCTCTTTCTCCATCTTCAGTTAAGGTTACCGGGAAAATACCAAAAGCATTCGAGCGCCTTTCGGTTACGTTGCCCAGGTTATATTTTCTACAAGCCAATTGAAAGGAGTGGCAGATCAAAAAAGCAAATTTCTTTTTTTCTTCATGGGCCTGGTTAAATGCCTCAATCTGGTCGAGCAGATCAAAAAAAACATTTTCCCATTTTTCACCCTTGCTTTCGGTTGGGCTGCCCGGGCCACCGCTTGAAATATAAGCATCATAATCTATGCCTGGTATCTCTCCTTTTTGCCTTAAATCAAAAATATCGAAACTTAAATCAATATCGTTATCCTTTTTAAAACGGGATAAGATTTCCTGAATTCCCCGGATGCCCTGGTTGGGTGCACCGTTATTCATGTCAATAACGGCTACTCTTAAGCTTCTTTTATCCATCCTAAAATTACTTTGCGCCTATAAGTGTTTGATTAGTAATGTAATCTACCACCGCCTCAAAGCTACCGGTTTGCTGGTAAACGGCCAACTGCCGGTCTGCACCAGTACCGTGTTCCAATATTTTATGTACGTAATTAATATCATCGCGGCAGCCCAAATCATCCACTACATCATCCACAAAATCCAATAATTCCAAAACGAGGTTACGGCAGTTTACTTCCATTTCTTTTCCGAAATCAATCAGGTTTCCATCAATTCCGTAGCGGGCTGCCCGCCATTTGTTTTCGTTAATCAACGCTCTTGAATAACTGATAAACTCCATGTTCTGTAAACGCAGTTTGTACAGTTTGGCACATAAGGATTGAAATAAGGCTGTAAGGGCCATCGTTTCATCTACTAACATCGGGCAATCGCAAATGCGGAATTCAACGGTATCAAAGAAAGGGTGCACGCGGATATCCCACCATATTTTTTTGGCGTTATCCATGCAATTGGTTTTGATGAGCAGTTTTACATAATTGTCATAATCTTCAATGCTGTTAAAAATATCAGGAATTCCGGTACGCGGAAATTTGTCGAAAATTTTAGTGCGGAAAGATTTATAACCAGTATTGCGCGATTCCCAAAACGGAGAATTGGTTGACAAAGCAAAAACGTGTGGTAAGAAATATCTCACCTGGTTGGCAATGTGGATAGCCAGTTCGCGCGATTGGAAACCTACGTGTACGTGCAGACCAAAAATAAGATTAGAACGTGCAGCCTCCTGTAGTTCGTTCACAATTTCGTTGTAACGTGGATGTTCGGTAATCAGCTGCTTTTCCCAGTGAGAAAAAGGGTGTGTTCCCGCGGCTCCAATCCGCAGGCCCTGCTCTCCGGCCAGTTGAGAAACGGTATAACGCAATTGAGCAATTTCCTTGCGCGCTTCGGTAGTGGTACGGCAAATACCTGTTCCCACCTCTACCACAGCCTGGTGCATTTCTGCCTTAACCTGGTCTTTGTGTATTTTTTGTGCGGCTTCAACAATTTTTTGTTCGTGAGAAGTAAGTTCTCTGGTAACGGGATCAATTACCATGTATTCTTCTTCTATGCCCAGCGTAAACTCGTTCATCCTTTGCTAATTATAAATTAAATCCCCTTTATTTTTTTACTGCAGCTTTTTTAGTTTTTGCAGTTGTTTTTTCTGTTGTTGTCGCTTTAGCCTTTTCGGTAGGCGTAGTTTTTTTTGCCGCGGTTGTTTTAGTGATCTTTGATTCAGCTTTAGCGATTAGAGGTTTGCCTCCAACTGACGATTTAATATATTCGCCCCATGTTAAATTATCTTGTCCGTCTTTTTGTGCTTTGGCCCGTTCTATCGCATAGTTTGCTGTGGTTTCTACTACCCAATCAAAATTTTCCTGACCAACACTTTTAATGTCGGCATCTGGAGCCGGGTTACAGAAGTCGATAGCAATAGGTACTCCATTACGCACCGCGAACTCAACCGTATTGAAATCATATCCTAAATAGCGACATAGTTTTAAAGTATATTCTTCAACTGTTTTAAGCAATTTCGGATCTGGCGATTTACCCTCGGTTGCATACCGTAAATGATGTGGGTTACGTGGGTCGTACTGCATAATGCGAACATGTTTGCCACCTATACAATAACACCTGAAATATTCTTCGAAAATGATCTCTTCCTGCAAAAGCATCACTAATTGCTGCGTGCCACTGTGTTTGTCAAAAAAATCTTCTTTATCATGAAGTTTATAAACATCTCTCCAGCCACCGCCATCGTAAGGTTTCATATAAGCCGGAAAACCCACATACTCAAAAATCGCATCCCAGTTTAAGGGCATTTCCAGGTTAGAAAATGATTCGGACGTTGTTCCCGTTGGATGTTCTCTGGAAGGGATCAAGGCCGTTTTAGGTACTGGAACACCAATTTGTTCGGCCAGGGCATTATTAAAAAACTTCTCGTCCGCACTCCACCAAAATGGATTGTTGATTACGGCAGTTCCTGTAATGGCAGCATTTTTTAATGAAGCGCGGTAGAATGGTACATCCTGCGAAATGCGATCTATGATTACTGAATAACCCAGTGGTGCATTCTGAAATATCTTATCGATTTTAACCGCTTCGGCAGTAATGCCCTCCTCTGCTTTTTGATTAATTCTTTCGATTACGGCTTCAGGAAAAGAGCGTTCCTGTCCAAATAAAATCCCTATTTTCTTCATTGGTAAATATTGTTTATTGTGTAACTGGTTAATCGGCTAATTGTTTGATGCTTGTAACTAAATCGACTACAGACTCAAGACTAAGGACTAATCTATAGCTGTGCAATATAATCCGGAAACATTTCTCTCCAGATTGGCCAGTCGTGATCTGCGTTTTGTCTGATATCCAGCCAGTGGTTGATGCCCTTTTTATTTAGGATATTGGATAAACGCTCATTATCTGCCCTGCACATATCGCGGTCGGTTGTACCTAAAACAATTTTCATGTAATGTAGCTCAGGATTACTGTTGTTCAATATGAAATCAATCGGGTTATTAAAATAAACATCATCATTGTAAAAACCGTCTAGCTGGCCCGTTATATCGAAAGCGCCACTCATGCTAAACATATGGCTAACCAGCCAAGGATGCCTGAAAGCGAAATTTGCAGCGTGATAACCACCAAAGCTGCAGCCAGCGGTAATTATTTTACTATGGCCGGTTTCGTGCCTGGCCAGCGGGGCTACTTCTTCCAATAAATATTTATCATACCAAATGTGGTTTTTAACCCTGTCGGCAGGATGAATACTTTTGTTGTACCAGCTCAGTTTGTCGATGCTATCCGGACAATAAATTTTAATTTTTCCTTCATTGATAAATCCCGCTACAGAATCGATCAATTTGAAATCCTTGTTTTCAAAATATCGACCCATACTTGTTGGGAACAGTAGGATAGGGATGCCACCGTGACCAAAGATGAGCATGTCGATTTCGCCACTTAAATTCGGGCTGTACCATTTCTTATGTTCTTCTTTAACCATAATACAGATTGAATGTTTAAGGTATAAATTAAAATCTACAATAAGAATAGTGTCAATATTAAAAATGAATGAAATGAGGCGATGATTTTAAAAAATATCCTATGATAATTAATAGTTTATAGAGATTTGTACCTTTGCAGCCTAATGCTGAGGCGATAGCCATGTGATAGGGATCTTGATTATGAAGTACACCACCATTTTATCGGTAAAAGTTAATACCACCAACTTTAAAATATCTTCAAATTATTTAAAACGTGAGGTAGAGATAGATATTTATACGCCTGAAGGTATTTTGGGTAATGAAAAAATAGAACTTCTTCTGTTAAACGACGGACAGGATGTGGCCAAGATGAATTTTAGTCAGATTTTGGAAGATGCGCATCATGCTAAAAGAAACCATAGGCTAATTGTGGTGGCCATTAAGGCATCAGACGATCGTTTAATGGAATACGGGGTTGCTGGTGTGCCCGATTTTAAAGGGCGAGGCGCAAAAGCAAACCTCTATGCCGATTTTGTAGTCAAAGAACTTTTGCCTTTTGTTAAAAAGAAAATTGCGATGCCGGTTACCGGTAAGGTGGGTTTCGCCGGATTTTCTCTGGGAGGCCTCTCTGCTTTTGATATTGCCTGGAATAATCCTGCTTCGTTTGATGTTGCCGGTGTTTTTTCAGGTGCATTTTGGTGGAGAAAAAAGGATTTAAATGATGGCTATACGGATGCTGACCGCATTATGCATCAGCAGTTGGAAAACACTTCCAGCAAGCCGGATATGAAATTCTGGTTGATGACCGGGACGGAAGACGAAGTTGCTGATCGGAATAAAAACTTAATTATCGATTCTATAGACGATACCATTGATGTGGTTAAAATCCTATTAAATAAGGGTTACAAAAGGCCTGATCATATTTTTTACTACGAGAAAGTTGGCGGCAAACATAATATACCTACCTGGGAAAGTGTGATGCCTGCTTTTTTAAACTGGGCATTTGAGGTTTAGTATATTACTCAAGTTCTATAATTTCTCTTGAATTTCGTCACCCTGAATTTATTTCAGGGTCTAATAAGTAGAAAGACGCTGACCACGTAGTAGCTACAAGACAATTGAAAACACTATTTCGACGTGTAAAATAAATTCAGCATGACGACCATTTTTTGAAGTTATTTGTACTTCAAAAAAATACCTGTATAAAATATTGTCCACAAACAGCTTCGTTGTCCACAGCTTTTTAAAGCAGCATTAGCCCAGGTATTACAGGTTTTAAAAATACTATAACTTCCTTTGGCTTCATAAAAAGCATCGCCAATATCATAATGAACGTTTGATTGAACAGCAATTAAATGCCCTAAATCATCTTTTTTAAAGCTATTTAAAATATAGCGGACCAGCTGCTGGTATTGTGTTTTGCTGATCATGATTTTTATACAGTTCTCATCTTCCCTTATATTTTTATAATAGGTAGTGTGCATGGCCGAGGTGCTTAAGCCAGAAATTGCCCGTAGAGCGTTACTTAGTTTTAGGTCTGAAAATTCCGGAGTTTCCAGGTAAAACTTTTTATCGCCCCAGCCCATGGCCAGATAATGATAACTACTGTCGGCCTCTAAAGTGTTATGGTAAGGGATTTCTTTTGTCCAGTTAATTTCTGAGCTAACAGCCGGAACAATAATATCGGTATGCACACCATTTGTCATCATGTATATGTCTACTTCCTTCGCATTTACCGGATTGGCATTTACTGTAATACGCGAGCAGCAGAATGCCGTGATGAAGTAAATCGCAACTAGTGCACTAAAAACGATTAAAGATCTGCCTGTATACATTAAAATCCTTTTGTTCATCCCAGCTTTATTGTCTCCATTAACATCAACTGCATTTAAATAACGAATTTAAAGAATAACTATGTTAATCGATTTTATTGATGTTAATATCGAAAAACATGATTTTTTGCTCGTAAGGGTTATCGCTATCTTGACAGCATGATAAAAGGATTGTTTGAAACGCATATCTATGTTGAAGATCTGGAAAGATCGATTGATTTTTACAGCAATGTTTTAGGTTTAACGCAATGCCATTATGAAGCCGACCGCAGAATTGCTTTTTTCTGGATTGGCAAGCCGCAGGAAGCCATGCTGGGGATTTGGGAAAAGCCCAAAAAAGAAATTGATGTAAGGCACTTTGCATTTCGCTGTGAGGTGGATGATGTATTGAATAAATCAGTTCAGTTTTTGGAATCTAAAAACCTTCAGCCTTATAATTTTCTTAAGAGTGCCAATCATGATCCCATGGTTTTTGCCTGGATGCCTGCTGTGGCCATTTATTTTAATGATCCTGATGGACATGCACTGGAGTTTATTGCCATTTTGGATGGAGAAGCCAGACCAGAACTGGGTGTAATAACTCATCCGGATTGGTTAAAGCTAAACTTATAAATCGGAATGATGGCTCTTATCTTAACCCATTAATTGTTCAAATTAACAGGTCTAATTGTTACGGATTATTAATAGTTTAGGTTATTAATTAATTTCTTTGTCTTGAATTATAATGCCGCCGCCTTCGCAATGAATCAATACTGTGCATTCATCCCGTCTATCTTTTACCAGAACTTTGGTGTTGATTTTACAAAGTTTTTCTGCCAATTCATCCTGAATTTCAGACCACTCCTGGCTAAGGGTTTCCAATTCCTTTTCTTTGCGTTCCCTTTCTATACAGGCAATAAGGTGTTCGTCGGCCTGTGGACCGGTAATGTATTCTTCCTTTGATAAATCCGGTACTTCAGCCGCATCCATAGCCCTTTTTGCTGCTTCTACTTCAAGCGACTTTTCTTCATATTGATCAAATAATTCCTGTATTGATTTTTCCATTTACATAATACCTTCAAATTAATCATTTGTTTTATTCATTTGAATTTGAACGATTTTTTTAAAAAGGCTTTGTTTTTTAAACCTTATGGAAACGGTTGCCCGGAATTTTTGATGAAGGCTAATTGTACAACAGGATCGATTAAACCGAAAAGCTGCCGGAATTGCTTTTCTAATTAAAAATGAGACTATTGCAGCGTTATCAATGCATTAAATAGTAGGCGTTATAGTGGAAAATCCATTTCTAAACACTATCTTTGCGCCAAATTTGAGGCGCATTTTATGCAAAAGATTAGAAACATAGCTATTATAGCACACGTTGACCACGGTAAAACCACGTTGGTTGATAAGATTTTACACTCTTGTTCTATTTTTCGTGACAACGAACAAACAGGAGAGTTGATATTGGATAACAACGATTTAGAGCGTGAGCGTGGTATCACAATCGTGTCTAAAAACGTTTCTGTTAAATATAAAGATGTAAAAATTAACATTATCGATACACCTGGTCACGCGGATTTTGGCGGTGAAGTAGAGCGTGTTTTGAAAATGGCAGATGGTGTACTTTTACTTTGCGATGCTTTTGAAGGTGCAATGCCTCAAACCCGTTTCGTAACACAAAAAGCTTTGGCATTAGGTTTAAAGCCAATTGTGGTGGTAAACAAAGTAGATAAAGAAAACTGCCGCCCTGAAGAGGTTTACGAGCAGATT
Organism: Pedobacter suwonensis; assembly: GCF_900111825.1. Taxonomy (GTDB): domain Bacteria; phylum Bacteroidota; class Bacteroidia; order Sphingobacteriales; family Sphingobacteriaceae; genus Pedobacter; species Pedobacter suwonensis. Next base: position 53,796 of record NZ_FOJM01000010.1, on the reverse strand, counting down.
TTCGAATTGTTTTTTAACCTTGAAGCTACTGAAGAGCAATTGGATTTCCCGGTTATTTATGGTTCATCTAAACAAGGGTGGATGAGTACTGACTGGCAGAAACCAACAACTGATATTTTTGCCTTATTGGATGCTGTGGTAGAAAATATTCCTGCTGCACCAATAAACGAAGGTACATTACAAATGCAGATCACCTCGTTGGATTATTCGTCTTTCGTAGGTCGTATTGCAATTGGCCGTGTTCACCGCGGTACCATTAAAGAAAACCAACCGGTTACTTTAATTAAACGCGATGGCAAAATCGTTAAATCAAGGGTTAAAGAACTTTATACATTCGAAGGTTTAGGTAAGGTAAAAGCGACAGAAGTAAGCTCTGGCGATATCTGTGCGGTTGTAGGTATTGACGGTTTTGAAATTGGTGATACTATTGCTGATTTTGAAGCACCAGAACAATTACCGGTAATCAGTATCGATGAGCCGACAATGAACATGTTATTTACCATTAATAACTCACCATTCTTCGGTAAAGAAGGTAAACTGGTAACTTCTCAAAGGATTAAAGACCGTTTGATCAAAGAAATGGAGAAGAACCTGGCATTAAAAGTTGTTGAAACTCAAGGTGCAGATTCGTGGTTGGTATATGGCCGTGGTATCCTTCACTTATCGGTATTAATTGAAACGATGCGTCGTGAAGGTTACGAATTGCAGGTTGGGCAGCCACAGGTTATTGTTAAAGAAATCGATGGTAAAAAACATGAGCCAATCGAAACCCTGATTGTAGATGTACCTGCTGAAGTTTCTGGTAAAGTAATTGAATTGGTAACCCAACGTAAAGGAGAGTTATTGATTATGGAACCAAAAGGCGACTTACAACACTTAGAATTCGAAATTCCGTCTCGCGGTATCATCGGTTTACGTAACAACGTTTTAACTGCAACAGCTGGTGAGGCGATTATGGCACACCGTTTCAAAGCTTACGAACCTTGGAAAGGGACGATTCCTGGCCGTTTGAATGGTGTATTAATTTCGATGGATAAAGGTACCACTACTGCTTATTCTATCGATAAATTACAGGATAGAGGTCGTTTCTTTGTTGATCCGGGAGTTGATATTTACGAAGGACAAATTTTGGGAGAGCATATCCGTGATAATGATTTAGTAATCAATATCGTGAAAGGTAAAGCTTTAACCAACATGCGTGCATCTGGTACAGATGATAACACCCGTATCGCACCGGCAATTAAATTTTCGCTGGAAGAGGCTATGGAATACATCCAGGCTGACGAGTACATCGAAGTTACTCCGGTAAGCATGCGTTTACGTAAAATTTTCTTAACTGAGCAGGAACGTAAAGTTAAAGGAAAGCAATTCGCTTAATCCTACATTCCTAAGCGGGAATAAAATATAGATCAAAAGCCTCGATGTAAATCGGGGCTTTTTTTATGTCAAACGGCTTAATAATTTAGTAGTAAGCTGAAGGATGATCTTGTTTTCGATTTAATCACAATTGCCATTTTCTGTCAGGCTTTTTTCATAAAACTTATGGGAATGTAAAGTTAACAATCTGGTGGCAATCGGATTTACCGGCAATTTTAATTTTGCGGTTCAAACAAACTAATTATATCGTGATTCATAAAGGATTATCCAAGGCGGGTATATTTTTATTAAATGTACTCTCTCTATTGCCGCTATTTTTATTATATGGATTGGCAGACGCTTTTTATGTATTGCTGTGTTATATTTTTGGTTACCGCAGAAAAGTGGTTAAAGAAAACCTGATGAATGCTTTTCCGGAAAAAAACGGCACTGAAATTTATGCAATAGAGAAACGGTTTTATAAATTTTTAGCTTCACTTTTTATAGAAGTGATTAAAATGAAAAGCATTTCTAAAAAGGAGTTGAACAAAAGGGTAAAATTTAAGAATGCCGATCTGGTAGAAGCCTATCTGAAAAATAATGAAAGTGTACTTTTCTGCTCATCGCATTATGGCAATTATGAATGGGTATGCATGGCTATTGGCCTGAACTTTTCTGGTGAACATTTTCCGATTTATAAACCTTTAAGCAGTGAAGCTTTTGATAACTGGTTCCTGAAGATGAGAAGCAAATTTGGCAATAACATGGTATCCATGCGACAAACCTTGAGGGCGATCCAAGCCAATAAGCATAAGTCAACTATATTCACTTTTGGCAGCGATCAGGCACCTTCAAAAGATGAATCAAATTATTGGACAACCTTTTTAAATCAGCAATCTTCTATACAGTTGGGGGTAGAAAAAATCGCCAGGAAAACCAACCGCCCCGTTTTTTATCTAAAAATCAATTATTTGAAGAGAGGTTATTATGAAGTTGATTGTGTGCCTATCTGTATAAATCCATCTGAAACAGGCGAGTTTGAAATTACCGATATGCATACGCTCTTTCTGGAAGATATCATTAAAGAAGCACCCGCTTATTGGTTGTGGAGTCATCGGAGATGGAAATATAAGCCTGAACCAAAGGTTTCATCAACCCATATAAAAGATTATGATATCATGGATGCAATGGCTTAGCTATGTCCATTGTTGTAAAAATGAAATCTAACATTTTCGTGGCAAAATTTTTCCTGGGGCTTTATAAATTAGCGTTTCAACTACCCTGATGATTAAGACGTGGATTTCCCGTTTGGGAATATTTCTTTTAAGCACATTAGCCTTGCTTCCATTATCTGTATTGTACATTTTCGCTGATGGAGCATATCTGTTACTGTATTTTGTATTTCGCTACCGCAGGGAAGTGGTGAGGGAAAATTTGCTGAATGCACTTCCGGATAGAACATTACAAGAGATTTTAATTATCGAAAAACGATTTTACCGTTATCTGGCCTCACTGGTGTTTGAAATTGTTAAAATGCAAAGTATCTCTAAACAGGAGATCGAAAAACGCTTTGTATTTAAAAATAAAAAACAGGTCCAGGAATATTTAGACCGCGGCCAGAGTGTATTAATCTGTTCGGCACATTATGGCAATTGGGAGTGGGGTACATTAGGTATCGGACTCAATTTTCGTGCAGATCATTACCCTATTTATAAACCTCTTAGCAATCCGGTATTTGATCATTGGTTTAAGAAAGTACGAAGTAAATTTGGTAATAAATTAATTGCCATGCGGCAGACCATGCGGGCATTGCAAGCCAGCAAAGGCAAACCGAGCATGTTTAGTTTTGGTAATGACCAGGCACCTGCCAAAGATGAATCTCATTATTGGACTAATTTTATGCATCAGCCCAGTTCTATACAGTTGGGAATTGAAAAAATTGCCATGCGTACCAATCAGCCCATATTTTATTTTAAAGTGAATGTGCTGAAACGTGGTTTTTATGAGGTTGATTGTGTGCCGCTTTGTTTAAATCCTGCCGAAACCGCTCCGTTCGAAATTACTGAACTGCATACCCGTTTTCTGGAAAAAATAATCAACGCACAACCCGAATACTGGTTATGGAGCCATAGGCGGTGGAAGTATAAACCTCAATATTAAGTTCTTTTTCAGGGAGATTTGCCAAAGCAGGTATAATTTTATAAATCTTTATATTTGCCCTAGAACGCCTATCCATGAAGACAGTCAAAAAAATATTGCTGATCCTGATTTATACTTTTTTTTTATCGTTGCTGGCCTTATTCCTTTGGAAACCTTATTTGTTGAAGGTATTAAAATACAGAACGCCAAATGCTGAAACCTATAAAGTTTTTCCGCAGGAAGTTTCGCATAGAAGCGATTCGGTTTTTCATTTTATAAGATCGGCAAAACAGCGGAACGATCTGGATACGCTTCATGTTAGAGATGGCGATAACCGCTCTATTCCATTAAAAAACTATTTAAAAAATGGACAGGTCAATGCTTTTATTGTGATCAGGAATGATAGTATTTTGTACGAGAGATATGCTAAAGGTTACAGCGATAGTACGTTAACCAGTATATTCTCAGGCGCTAAAAGTATGATTTCTATTACTATAGGTCAGGCATTGGCCGAGCGCAGCATTAAAAGCCTGGATGATAAAGTAACACATTATATTCCCGAATTAAAATCCAACCCCGCTTTTGAACAGATCACTTTAAAAAATCTTTTGGATATGAAATCGGGCCTTGAGTTTCGGGATGCTTTGGGTGGTATAGTAAAAGCATTTTTTTCTGATGAGGCCAAGTATTATTATACCGACGATATGAAAGCGCAACTGATGAGGGTTAAACTGGTTAACCAACCAGGTACGGTTTGGATGTATAAAAGTATCGACCCGATTTTGTTAGGCTGGGTTTTAAAAAAGGCCTCCGGAAAATCGGTAGCAAAATATTTTGAAACTCATGTGTGGCAAAAGATAGGTACCGCGTATCATGCAACTTGGGGTTTAGATCAGGTTAATGGCCTCACCAATACGGCAAGCCGTTTTCAGGTTACGGCCATTGATTTTGCAAAAATCGGCCGTTTATATTTAAACAAAGGTAAGTATAATGGAAAGCAGGTGGTTCCGGAAAGCTGGGTAAATCAATCCACCTATATTGGAACAGAAAAGCCTGCATCAGCTAAAGGATGGCAGAAATCGGCACACCATTATCTCTGGTGGATCCCGCAAGAAGGGGATAAGGGCGATTATGCGGCTGAAGGGATGCTTGGCCAAAGGTTATATGTTGATCCGAAAACGAATACCATCATTGTGCAGTTTGCTGATCACGGCGCAGGAAATTACCCTTACCGGAAAATCAGCAGATATCTGGCTGGATTGCCGTTTAGTTATCCTAAAGATTAACCGCAAAGCACGCAATGAAATAGGCGCCAAGCACGCTATGAGGTTTTGCTCCGCATCCTTTGCGTAAAACTTTGCGTCCTTTGCGGTTAAATTTTTAAAATAGTACCTTGTCATTAAATGGAAAACAACGACGTAAAAATTTCAAAAAAGAAACCGATTTTTCCGGTTAGTCCTGCTTTGCAGAAATATTTGCGTACCTACCAGCGTGAAGCGAAATTGCCCATCGGTTATAATGACCTGATGCAATTTAATGAGGCTTTTCCGCTAATGGATAAGTTTGGTAAGGATTCGTTATGGGAGGGACCTATATATGCTCAGGATTTAATTGGAAAATTGCATGATGGCTTAAAGGAAATTTATGCAAATCTTAAAGCTTCGGGAAACCTGCGCATTGTTGAGCATAAGTACATTGATAGAATAGAATATTGCACCTTTGGCAATACTCACCCTTTCCGTATCCGTATTGTAAACCGTTTGAATGATGTGTATGATTACTTCTACGTAAAAAAAGCTGACGCCTCCAGGATTTACGGACTTGAAATGGAAGAAATACTTTCACCGAATCAGGTAAATTACCTTGTAGATGGCAATACTTTGATAGAAGAACATATTGCCGGCATTCCAGGTGATGTTTTTACAAAAGGACAATTGTATACACCAGAGTTTAACCCTACACGTATAGCTAAAGAATTTGTAAAATTTAATGAACGCTGTTTGATTATGCTTTTGGGAGATATGCGGGCCTATAATTTTGTGGTGCAGATTACACCTGATTTTGATGATATCCAGTTCCGTATCCGGGCGATAGATTTTGATCAACAGTTTTACGAAGGGAATTTAAAAGTTTACTTACCGCAGTTTTTTAAAGAAAACCTGCCTTACGTAAAAATGAGTATGGAGCAACTGACAGAGAAAACGGTGTTGCAGTATCAGCAGGAGGAGCGCTCATCAATTGTACATCGTGTAAGAAGCGAACGACACCGTTTAACCGATCTTCGGGATGTATCAAATAAAGAAGAGCTCACTACACCCGAAAATATTGCTTTACTTAAACAGGGAATGAGCGATTATTTTAAGGATACCAATTACCTGCGGTGTAAAACCATGACTGATATTATTGAACTGAATATCAAAAATATCATCAGGCAGGTAAAGTTATAAGTGATGTTGGATGTAACCATCCGACATCGCAAACCGTTCTGTAAGGTAATTCCATTTAGAAAGTAATGCTCCATCAGATAGTAACAGCTGTTGGCCTAAAAACAGCTTAAAAGAAAAACGGCTGACAAATTGCCAACCGTTTTTGAGTGAATCTAGAAAGAGCGTCCAAAATTTTAGGCATGTTGGCCTTCATGAACTCCTTCGGCAAATTCCTCTACAATTTTATCGTTAAACGCAGGTAAATCTTCAGGGGTACGGCTGGTAACCAAACCCTGGTCTACTACCACTTCTTCATCAGACCAGATCGCTCCGGCATTAATTAAATCCTTTGAAATATTTTTTACCGAAGTTAATTTTCTGCCTTGCACTACATCTGCGTTGATCAACGTTTGTGGACCGTGGCAAATGGCAGCAACTGGTTTCCCATCGGAGAAGAAAGCTTTTACAAAAACCAGTGCATCTTCATTAACCCTTAACTGATCCGGATTAATTACACCACCTGGTAAAAGTAGCCCGTTGTAGTCATCAGCGTTTGCTTCTGAAATGGTTTTGTCAACGTCAACTTCTATCGACCAATGGTCCTGATCCCAGGCTTTTATTTTTCCGCTTTTTGAGGAGATGATGTGAACGGTTGCGCCCTCTTCTTTTAACCTTTTAACTGGTTCGGTTAATTCTACTTCTTCAAATCCGCTCTCTGAAAGTACAGCAATGGTGCGGTTACTTAATTGTCCCATAATCTTTAAATTTTTAATAGGTGATATATTTAAAGACAGTTAGGGAAAAGTATTGTTTTTAGAAATTTAAGATTCCATCATGGTATTCGCTCCAATGGTATAGGCATAAGATGAGGCCGGAATAAAGTTTAACTCTATATTGTCATATACAATAACTTCCTGTAAGGATATTGTTGTGATCAAAGCCTTTGAGAGGTTATTTTCTTTGCAAAATTTTATCAAACTTTTTAGTTCTTGTGGCTTAGTTACATATCTATCTGTCCATTTAATTTCTAAGCTCCAAAGTGCCTGAAGATTTTTAGCACTTATCCCAACCATATCTACTTCCCCATTATTCCATCGGGCATACCAGGGCGTAAAGTTTAACCGATGCAGCCATTGTGCATAAATTGCTGTTTCTGTCATCTGTCCCATATCTTCATCTGTTGCTTCAATTGGTGAAAAAAGAGCAGCTCTAAGTGATGGATTTGTTAGATATATTTTGAAAAAATTATCTCTTAAAAACCTTTTTCCAGCGTGATCAACTCTTCTAATTGTTTTAATAAGAAAGGCTGCTTCTAAATATTCAAGGTATTTTTTTATCGTATTTTTAGGAATAGCTGATTGTTTACTAAGCGTATCCAGCGAAAATTCATTTGCAGTATTGTACGCTATAGTAGTGAATAAAGAATTAAGTTGTTGCACATCACTAATGCCATATAAACTAGGTAAATCTCTTAGCAAAACTTTATCAACGACGTCGCTTCGAATAAATCGTTGCGGATTATTTCTGATTGTTTCTGAAAATATAGCTTCTGGATAACCGCCATGATTAATATAATCTAAAAACAACTTATTAAGATATTTTATGTCTGCCGCTGTGTAGAAATTTACTTGATTTTCTCCCCACGGCAATTGAGTTGGTTGTACAACATGATTTAGGCCTTGCATCTCAATAAATTCATAAAAAGTAATAGGTGGGAGCATAAAGTCCGTAAAACGCCCTGCTCCACTTTCTTTACTTTTGTATTGCAATGCTGCCGCTGCCGAGCCTGAAACAATAAATTTTATATTTCTATAACTCTCTACGAGGGATTTTAAATGGATGTCCCAATCTTTGAGGTATTGAATTTCATCAAATATAATATACCACCTATCGTTAGGATTATTTGTAGACCCTGTTGCAATATTGCCATTCTTTACAAGTTCTTCAAGCGAAATTTTGATATAAATCGGATTTTCGACAGTTATAAAAAGTATACGTTTTGGATTAAACCCGGATTCAATTATGTGTTGAACAAAATGATATAAAAGTACAGTTTTACCAACCCTTCGAGGCCCCATTAAAACAATTGCTCTATTTATACTCGTTTCTGATGCAAGTTTACAAAAAGATTTGTAATAAGCTCTTCTAGGCATTTCGCTAAAATAGTTATCTATACTACCTGATGTCCACCATGGGTTTTCAAACCTAAGTCTATCTAAAACTTGTGAAATAGCAATATTTTTTAACATAAAAACTTTTATTTTTATATAAATTATAAAATAAGATCAATATTTTGATCTTATGTTGTTTTAAATTCAAATATAATAAATTATGCCAAAATAATTTTTCTTATTTAATCATTTGTTCTTCTATGCTTAATAAAGTACCATGCTAAATTGCCGGCAATAATCATATGATTAAAAATGTTGGGGATCAAGCCATAATATTTAGTAAAAATTTTAAACCGTTCTTTTAAACTTTCCCGGTGTTTTTTCTTGCTCATGCCACCAACCAGGTATTTGGCTACATAACGGTGTACATTTACAATATTAGATGCCTTTTTAGCCGCTTTGATAATCCAGTCGATATCAGCGCTGTATTGGTAAGTTAAATCATAAGGCGTAATGATGCTGCGGCGGATATAAATGGCCTGATGACTGATATTCATGCCATATTTAAAACTCTTCCAGTCGAACTCATCTGGTGCTTCGTGCCTCCTTCGGCCTAAATTTTCCCACTTATCGTTATACATTTCAGTTTCTCCGTAATATATATCGGCACCGGGAGCAGTTGCAAAAACATCTTCTACTGTGTGGTTGTCATAAATCTCATCTCCCGAGTTCATAAATAACACATAATCACCTGTTGCCAAGGCCAAACCTTTATTCATGGCATCATAAATGCCCTTGTCGGGTTCTGATATGATTTTCGAGATCCGGTCCTTATACTGCTGAACTACCTGCAGTGTTCCATCAGAAGAGGCTCCGTCAATGATAATATATTCAATGTTTTGATAAGTCTGATTTAAAACAGATTTCATAGTACGCTCAATGTCGCGAACGTTATTGTACACAATAGTGATAACGGTTAATTTGGGCATGGGTTAATCCATTAATTTTTTAAAGGTTTCGGCATCCGGAATTAAACCTTTAAATGCTTTAGGTAATGTTGCACTGGTTTTGTAGGTAGAAACACCCATTGCTTTGTTAAAATCGCGGAATGAAAATTCTACAATTTTATTCTTCTTTTCTTTGCAAAGTATGATGCCTATTGATGGCTGTTCATGTGGCTGTTTAACATATTCATCAAGAGCAGATAGATAGAAATTCATTTTGCCCAAATACTCAGGTTTGAATTTTCCGGTTTTAAGTTCGAAAACAACCAAACATTGTAAGCGGCGGTTAAAAAACAAAAGATCTATAAAATATTCCTCATCTTCAACAATCAATCTGTACTGGTTGCTGATAAAAGCAAAATCAGTTCCTAACGACATTAAGAACTTCTTAATATTCTGTACTATTCCACTTTCTACAACTCTTTCATCTTCTTCATCAGGATCCTCTAGGTTAATAAAATCCAAAAGGTATTCATCTTTAAAAGACTTCAACGCTTGGTCTCTTAATTCTTCATTGGAAATTGTTTTCGAAAAATTATTTGGTAAACTGCCGGAGTTACTGAATGATTTGTTTTTAAGTTGGTGCTTTAAGGTACCAACACTCCAAAATTCGATAGCTGCCTTTTGGATATAATATATCTTTTCTTCAACCGATTGTGAATTCTGTAGAATTTCAATGTGGTGGGTAAAACTGATGTTGAAAAATGTCTTTTCCAATTGGTCCGTTACTGACGGTCTAAATTCAATGTGTTCAATATCAGTTTTTTGTAATTGGTCCGTCAGTGACGGACTAATTAAGATTTGTTCTCTCCACGATTCGAAAAAGAACCTCATCCGTTTAATATTTGTGCCTGAAAATCCTCTTAAACCTGGTAACTCTAACTGTAAATCATTAGAAAGATTATCTATCACTTTGGCGCCCCATTTCTCTTTTTCTACCTTTTCCGAAATGAATTTACCTACTGTAAAATAAAGCAGCAAAAGCTCTTTGTTTACAAAAGTAGCTGCTTTATACCGGCTCGATAAAATAGCAGATTTTAATGCTTTAATACTTGAAGAATAGTTTTCGATGCTTTCCATTTACCAGTTCAGTCGGTATAAATTTAATAAAGATTAACCAGTTTTTTATTTGTAGAATGGAGAATAAGATTTTGCAAACCGAATAACTAGTAGCGTTATGAAATTTTGTTAAATATGGGTTTATTTAGGCAGTAAATCAATCAGTGTTTCGTAAAGATGAATGTGTTCTGCAGCAATAACTTCCTCCGAAAAATCGGTTAGAATACTCAATCTCGCAGCTTTCTGAATTTCTTCTTTATTCGGACGGTGATACAACCATTCAATGCCATTTGCTAAATCCTCTGCATTTTGATATTTGGCCAGGTAGCCGTTTTGCAGGTGTTTAACCATATCCGGAATTCCGCCGGTGGTAAAAGCAATCACTGGTGTAGCACAAGATAAACTTTCCATCACTGTATTGGGCAGGTTATCTTCTAACGAAGGCGTGATAAAAGCATCGGCAGCAGAATAGCACTTCGCTAAATGATCATCTTTGTTAATGGTGCCCAGGAAAGTGGTTTTGAAAGGAAATTCGGGCATTTCTGCATTTTCTTTGTTTCCGAAAATAACCAGTTCAATATTTTCTTTATGTATCCCGCTTCTGCGCGAAAGGATTTCCAAAGCTTCAACTAAATAAGGGGTTCCTTTATGTTTGTCGTTTTTTGAGGGCATAAATCCGCTCATCAATACAAATTTATCGGGATTGATTTTCAGGACTTTTTTCGCTTCCGATTTAACATAAGGTTTAAAAATTTTTGTTTCGATCGTATTCGGAATAACGGTAGTTTTCCTGGTACCCAATAAACTACTGAATTTTACCGAGGCAGCCATCCATCGGCTTGGTGCCACAATATGGAAATTTAATCTGGTGTACGCTTTTTGTTTACGCACCCAGGTTTTGTGCGAAATATCGTCTTTACCGCTAATTTTCAGAATGGGGCAATGGCCACATTGCTGGTGAAAATGTTCACAACCATAGCGTACATGGCAGCCACCGGTAAATGCATTGCTATCATGAAAAGTCCACACAATCGGTTTTTCCAGTTCATCCAGCTGCGCCAGAAACTTAGGATTGAGAAAACCATGATTTATCCAATGTAAATGGATAATGTCTGCATTTTTAACGTCAGGATGGTTGATCACCGAACGGCCAAACCATTGCAAACTGAATGGTGTTTTTACCGATTTGCTTAACCACTTGGCAAAATATCTTTCTGATAAAATGTTATAAACGGCTTTGGCTTTCTGTAATGGTGATTTGCTGAAAGTGTCTATTTTGGGATTTTGGCCAAATTTATAATAAACCAATACTTTCGAATCGATTCCATTGGCTTTTAAAGCATCACTTAAACGCAAACAGGCCCTGCCTGCTCCGCCATTTCCATCATAGGTATTTAGGTGTACTACTTTCAAATCAATCAAAAATACATTTTATTGTTTACGAATATAAAATCTGTTGCGTAATTTCATCCATAAATTTTATCGTTCTTAAGGTTAAGCTGTTTTTATCAAAAAGAACTGCCTTTCCGGAGCCAAACTAACTTAATTATGATCAAATCCTTCGTGAAATCACTTGTGGCACTGGCTTTTTTATGGCCGGTACATTCATCTGCCCAAAATCAAACTTATTTCGCCGCATATCCTGCTTTAACGCCAGATGCACAAATAATAGTATTTAGTTACGATGGTGATATTTGGAAAGTTCCGGTAAAAGGTGGCGTAGCATCGCGCATTACAGCCATGCAGGGCGAAGAAATCAACCCTAAAATATCTCCCGACGGAAAATGGCTGGCTTTTTCATCTAATCAGTTTGGTAATTATGATATTTATGTAATGCCTTTAGCAGGTGGCGATATTAAACAGTTAACATTTAATGATGCCAGTGATGAAGTAGATAACTGGAGCTGGGATTCTAAAACCATTTATTTTACTTCGGGCCGTTACAATTCTTTTTCAAGTTATAAAGTAAATGTAAACGGCGGAACAGCGGTTCGTTTATTCAATAACTATTTTAATACCACACACCATATTGCTGAATCACCAACAGGAGAGTTGTATTTTAACGATACCTGGGAAAGTATGCGCTTCGCCAACCGTAAACATTATAAAGGAGCCTATAATCCCGATATTCAGTCATACAACCCAAAAACAAAAAGTTATAAACGTTATACCGATTATATAGGGAAAGATTTCTGGACGAGTATTGATCAAAAAGGCAATATCTTTTTTGTATCGGATGAAAGCAACGATGAATATAACCTCTATACCTTTATCAATGGCAAAAAAACCGGTTTAACAAACTTCGATACTTCCATTAAGCGTCCGTTTGTTTCGGCTAATGGAACTACGGTGGTGTTCGAGAAAGATTATCAGTTGTATACTTACGATGTTGCCACTAAGAAAGCCGAAAAAGTGAATATAAGCACTTCGCGCAATCAGGTATTGAGTAAAGAGCAGGAGTACGATGTACGTGGCAATATTTCAGCCTTTGATGTTTCAAACGACGGGAAAAAGATGGCTTTCATTTCACGTGGCGAGGTGTTTGTAAGCGATGCTGATGGAAAGTTTATCCGCAAAATTACCAACAGTGGCGAACGCGCCCTGGAATGTAAGTGGCTGGCGGATAATAAAACAATTCTCTTCAGTCAAACCACTAATGGTTACCAGAACTGGTTTACCATTACAGGCGATGGAAAAGGTACTGTAAAACAGCTTACAAAAGACAAAGCAAATGTACGCGATATTACGTTGAACAAAACTAAAACCATGGCGGTGTATTTAAGTGGAAGGAACGAACTTAAACTGATGGACCTTAAAACTTTCGAGGCTAAAACTTTGGTAACCGATGAGTTTTGGGCCATACAGAGCGCAACACCAAGTTTTTCGCCAAATGACGAATATGTGCTGTTTACCGTTTACCGCAATTTTGAACAGGATATTATGGTACATCACATCAAAAACAATAAAACCATCAACTTAACCAACACAGGCGTTACCGAAACCAGCCCGGCCTGGTCGCCAGATGGCAAATATATTTTCTTTACCAGTGCCCGCACCAAGCCTTCCTATCCAACAGGAATGCAAAATGCACATATTTACCGCATGGCTTTAAATAATTATGATGAGCCTTATCGTTCTGATAAATTTGATGACCTGTTTAAAGAGAGCAAGCCCGCACCGACAGATGTTAAGCCTGCAACTGAAAATAAAAATGATAAAAAATCAAATACTGATACGGCTAAAAAGAAAACTGAAGTTAAGCCTACACCTAAGCCTGCCAGTATAATTACCATTAATACTGAAGATCTTTTGGATAGAATAGAATTGGTTGGTCCTTCATTTGGTGGCCAGTACGGAACAGATGTTTACGCAAAGGGCGATAAAACGTATGTTTTTTATTCTTCTAACCACGAAGGCGGTACGCCGGGCTTGTATCGCACCACTATCGAACCCTTTGAAGCCAATAAAACTGAAAAAGTTGCTGATGGCGGCGATTATTCGATTACTTCTGCAGGCGACAAATTTTTTGTTTTATCCAGAGGTGCAATCAACAAATATACCCTGGAAGGAAACAAGCTTGATCGGGTGGATCACGGCTATAAATTTACCAGGAACCTAAATGCCGAGTTTAACCAGATGTTTTACGAAACCTGGGTAGGTTTAGACGAAAATTTTTACGACGAAAAATTTCATGGTGTAGACTGGGATAAAATGCGGACGCGTTATGCCGCTTATCTGCCTTATGTGAATAACCGCAGTGATTTAAGAATTTTATTGAATGATATGCTGGGCGAATTGAATTCTTCGCATATGGGATTTAATAGCGCAGGAGCAGAGGAACGCAAAAACCTGAATTATATCACCAACGAAACCGGAATCATCTTCGATAATGAAAACCCATTGAAGGTAGAACGTATTGCCGCAAAAAGCAATGCTGCCCGTACTGGAAATAACATTTTAGCTGGTGATATTTTAACAGAAGTAAATGGGGTTAAAGTAGATGAAAAAATAGACCGCGATTATTATTTCAGCAAGCCATCATTAGATCGGGAGATGACATTAACCTTTAAACGCAACGGCAAGGATGTTTATGTAAATGTACACCCTGAAAGTTCGGGTACACTACGCGGGAACCTTTATGATGAATGGATTAGCCAGAACCATAAAAATGTAGATAAGTGGAGCAACAACCGGATTGCTTATTCTTACATGAAAAATATGGGAAGTGGTGAACTTGAAAATTTTCTCTTGGACATGGTGGCCCAGGAAGAAAACAAGGAAGCTATTATCCTTGATCTTCGTTACAATACCGGTGGGAATGTACACGATGAGGTACTAAAATTTCTTTCGCAGCGTCCTTACCTGAAGTGGAAATACCGTGGAGGTAAAATGGCCCCACAAAGTAACTTTGGCCCGGCTGCGAAACCTATCGTATTACTGATAAACGAACAATCCTTAAGTGATGCTGAAATGACGGCTGAAGGTTTTAAACAATTAAAACTGGGAAAGATTATCGGCACAGAAACCTACAGATGGATTATTTTTACGTCGGCTAAGGGTTTGGTTGATGGTTCTTCTTACCGTTTACCATCTTGGGGCTGTTATACCATGGATGGTAAAAACATTGAAAAGGAGGGGGTTAAACCAGATATTTTTGTGAAAAATACTTTTGAAGACCGCCTGGCAGACAGGGATCCGCAACTGGAAAAAGCAGTAGCCGAAATTTTGAAAGACCTGAAATAGGGTTAATCTTAAAAAGATTGTTTTATTGTCGGGCTGTTATATGGCAACCGACAATAAAATATATAAGCGGAGTTACTAAATTAGCAATAAAACAATCTGGCAATCCAGCAATATCATTTAAACAATTAATCAAATTTTTCCGTTTCTTTGAGCCTGGAATTATTTAAAACATGGCAAATTTATTAACCGACAGGGCTTTTTGGGTAAATTATTGGGAGAGTAAAAAAGGACTGGCAGTTCATTTGCCTTCAAATTATTTATTTCATGCTCAGCTGGCTGATATAATCCGGAAAAACGGCGTTAAAACAGCCATTGAACTGGGAGGTTTTCCTGGTTATTATGCCGTGTTCCTGAAAAAATATTTTAAACTTGACGTTACCCTTCTTGATTATTTTGTTCATCCGCCGGTGGTAAAAGAACTTTTGGAAAAGAACGATTTAGCGGAAAAGGATATCCACATCATCGAAACCGATCTTTTTAATTACATACCGGAGCAACAATATGATCTGGTATTAAGCTGCGGTTTAATTGAACATTTTAACGATACGGCCGATATCATCAACCGTCACATTGCTTTCGTAAAACCAGGTGGTACTTTGTTTATCACGCTGCCAAATTTTAAAGCAGTTAACGGTTGGTTCCAGAAGAATTTCGATAAGGAAAATTACGATAAACACAATATCAATAGCATGGACCCGTCATTGCTGAAATCAATATGTGAACAGGCTGGCCTTAAAGATGTACAATCAGGTTATTTTGGACGCTTTAGCGTTTGGTTGGAAAACGAAGATCAAAAGTCGGCAAGTGTGCGTTTATTTAAAAAGGCAGTTTGGCTGACCGGAAAAATATTTACGAAGCTGATCCCATTCGAGAGCAAAAATCTGTCACCTTATATTATCTTAGCAGCGAAAAAAAATTAACGCGCTATGTCAGTAAGTTGGGGTTACTCGCCTAAAATCGAAAAATTTATTCCCCTGGCCGATTTTCCGGCAGATAAATATTTAATTGTTGCCAAACAAGCTATCGAAAATCTTGGCTGGGCCTTAAGTCACGTTTCCGAAACCGGCTTAATTGCCTATACCCCGATATCCTTCCAGTCGTACAGCGAAGAAATATCAATCCGTATCCACGGAAATTTTGCAGTGGTAAAAAGTGAATGCGTTGGGATCCAGATGCTCTTTAACGATTACGGTAAAAACGATCTCAATCTGGAGAAATTTTTTTGACGAATTTGAATATGTAGAATTCCACCTGAAAGATGTTTGGGAAGAGAATCTGCAAAAGTTTCACCAGTTTATTGCAACGCAAGATGACCATTACTTCGAAAAAGCTCCTTTGGCTACGAAGAATAAAATCAAAAACGTGTTGTTCTTGCTTTTCCCCCAGAAAGGTTATACGGTAACGCCAATAATTGTTCTGCTTAATACGTTATATTATATCGCAATTGTCTTATTGTCAATTGTATTCATTGCCTATCTGTCGCTAAAAACCGGACATGCTTCTCAAGAAGATTATCTTGCAGAAATAAAACGATTAGTATTGAACTTTGGTGTTAATCAACGCAACCTGGTTCTTGGAGGGCAATATTGGCGCCTGATTACTTATCAGTTTATCCATGGATCGGTTTCGCACCTGTTTTTTAATATGTATGCCCTGGTTTACCTGGGTTTGATGATTGAGAATAAACTAGGCTGGAAAAAATACCTTTTTATTTATTTAATGAGCGGGGTTTGTGGTGGTTTGGTCAGTTTGATTTTTCATCAGGAAGAGATAATGATGGGTGCATCCGGAGCCATTATGGGCCTGTATGGGGCTTTTATTGTGCTGTTGATCACAAAGTCTTTCGAGCCTAAAGCCACTAAGGCCTTATTAGTAAGTACACTAATTGTATCATTATTGGTGGTCATAAATGGCGCATTTGGTAAAAGGGTAGATAATGCAGCGGACATCGGGGGCTTTGTTTCCGGTTTTATTATTACTTATCTGCTCGCTTATGAGCCTAATAAAACTTTTGAGGTTAAAACCTGGACAAGATATGCAGTATCCGTACTTTTATTTTTAATGTTTTTTAGCGGAGTGCTTCATTTTAGTCCGAAATACGGGACAGAGGAATATCGAAAACTAAGAGATACTTTTAATGCTAATCTGGGTTCCCTCAATAACATTATGAATTTGAAAATCTCTTTGCCTAAAGATGTTAAACTTACTTCTATTAAAGAAGATGGTATCATACTCATGGAAAGAAACCTGATAATCATCAAGCAAATGCAGGCCCTGACTTTGAGGCCTGAAGATGCTAAAGAACGCGCAGAAAAAGTAAAACTGAGTAAAGCATCCCATAGGGCCGTAATGCTGATGTATCGGGATATTAAGGCCGATAGCACTTATCGCTATAGCAAACAGACTTCTGCCGCATTGGCACAGGTTTTCGAAATTCTTTACAAACCGGATTAAATTATCCGGCTTTTTTGTACAATCCGATTTCGCTTAATGTAACACAGACTGGCGATTTGGTAATATTTATTTTTATTTTGTCCGTTGTAACAGGGCTATCCAATTTAACCAGGCGTTTTGCACCAATACTCGTGCCATCATAAACCTTTTTCCAGGCATTGTTCTCAAATACCTCAATGTTGTAGGCCTCTATCCGCTGACCTAAAGGAATGTACTCTTGTAGGCTGATAATATCAAAGTTTTTAGGGGTTCTCAAATCAAGTTCTAAGGTCGCCTGGTGTATATCGTCATGGGTGGCCCAATAAGTCTCTTTCTTGCCATCTAGCAGGGTAGCAACATCATAATTTTTACCTCTGCTATCATTTGCTTTAACCGATGCATTTTTGGCCAGGTTATCTTCGAAAGTATGTTTAACCATGTCGCCAAAAGTTTTCAGTGCAGCAACATCATCATCATGAAGTTGTCCACGGGTATCAGGTGCTAAGCCAAGGTCTAAACCTGCACCGCGGCCAACACTTTTTAAATACAGATCAAACAATTCTTCCGGGCTTTTTGGCTTTTCGTTAGGGTGATAGAACCAACCTTTTCTAAGCGGAACATCGCATTCTGCCGGCATCCAGAATTTACCATTTCTGATGCCTTCAGGGCTTTGCGGGTAGTTTGCCTGCCCTGGTACGGCTACACTTTTTCCGTCCGGAGCCATCGGGGTGAAGGTAGCCCAAGAGGTTGGTGCAGCATGTCCGTCTTCATTACCTACCCAGCGGATATCTAAGCCGATATCGCTAAATATATTCGCCATGGGTTGCATTTTGCGTGTAATGGCCCAGGTATTGTTCCAATCGTAGTAGGTGGTGTTGTCAATAGAGCGTTTTTCTTTTGCACCGCCATAATAGCCGTCGCCACCATTGGCACCATCATGCCAGCTCATAAAAAGTTCTCCAAAGTTGCTGTACAGTTCTTTTAACTGTGCCTGATAAACAGCAAGATATTTATCGGTACCATAAAGTGGGTTATTTCTGTCCCATGGCGAGCAATAAACCCCAAACTTTAATCCGTTTCTACGTACGGCCTGTTCTACTTCTTTAACTAAATTTCCTTTTCCTCCTCTAAACGGACTTTTGCTGATATTATAAGCAGTAGTTTTAGTTGGCCATAAAGCAAAACCATCATGATGTTTCGCCACCAGAACAATACCTTTCAGGCCACCTGCTTTAGCAGCTTTAATAATCTGGTCGGCATTAAAATCTGTTGGGTTAAATGTTTTTGGATCAGCATCGCCAAAACCCCATTCTTTATTTTCAAAAGTAGTTGGTGTAAAGTGCATGATGCCATAAACTTCAACATCATGCCAGGCCAAATGCCTTTTTGATGGTACTGCACCATAAGGTTGAGGAGGGGTTTGAGCATAAATAGCTGTAGAAAGAAGTAAAAAAAGGATCAGGAAGGATTTCATATACTTATAGCTTAGATCAACTAAAGTACAAATAATTACCATTGCTGTTGTTAAGTGTTAACCAATTATTTAACCTGTTAAAAATGTGAATACGAAATTGTTTTCACATCTTGAGTGTTACATTGATCCGTCAAACATTTAATTTCACCATATGTTAACTAGAAATGAGCGCCTTTAACCAGCATCCTCCTGATGGAGGTACAGTATATGCAGAAACCAATCTGAGTCAATTATTTCCGGAACCTTTTAATACCCTAACAAGTTGCTTCTTCCTGGCTATAGCGGTATACTGGACATTTAAACTATGGGGTAATTTTAAACAGCACCGCTTTTTAAGTGTAGCATTGGTGCTGCTTTATGTCGGCGGTATTGGAGGTACTACTTACCACGGGTTTAGGCGTTGGCCTATCTTTATTATGATGGATTGGATGCCAATTATGCTTTTGTGCCTTTCGGCTGGCGTCTACTTTCTTTCCAAGCTGACCAAATGGTACTTTGCCGTTTTAATTGTAGCGGTTTATGCTTTTTTTCAGTTTTATGTAAGAAGGCTTTTTAGCAACGGCGATTTTCAGATTTTTATCAATATCAATTATGCTTTTATGGCTGCGCTGGTTTTATTTCCGGTGTTTGGGTACTTAATTAAGACCAACTGGAAAAATGGCAAATGGGTTGGTTTTGCCTTAATTGCCTTCATCTTTGCCTTAACTTTCCGGATTGCAGATCAATGGGATGTATTGAGTATCGGCACGCATTTTTTATGGCATACCTTCGGAGCAATAGCCTCCTTTTGTATGCTGAATTATATTTATTTGGTTAATTTTAAAAGGGTTAAACCAAATTCTTATGTTGATTAAAAAAGCAATTTTAGGTTTATTGTTTACCTGTTGTACAGGATATCTTGCCTCTGCACAATTTTACCGGAATGGTAATAAAGAGGTTAAAGAATTTATAATAGATACACTGAATTTCGATAAGATTATGTTTGAGATGGAACAAGAGTTAAGGCTTACAACAGCTCAAAAACCTGAAGTTAAAGATCAACTCAAAAAATACCTGATCAAACGTATGCAATACAACGCATTTAAATATAGGGAACCTGAAGAATGGAGGGGAATATCCACTAACTTGCTATTTGATTTTTCCCGGAATTTAGAAAAAATTCTTAACGAAGATCAGATTGATTGTTTTTGGGCGATGAAACCATTATATAAAAACGACAATATCTGGTGGAATATATTCGTGTTTTATTAATTGTCAACCGTTAAAATATTTATGTGATAACATTGGGCTTATTGAGTAGCAAATCAACAAGCCCAACTATTATTTAGAACTTTGAATGGGCTTTACTGTAGTCCAGTTTCTTTTGCCCGCCTATAGCGTATTCAATACCTCCCCATAAATGTTTTTGAAATTTATCGTCAGCCCAGCCTTCTTTGGTATGGCCCATACAGGTATAGAAAGCTCTTCCACCATCAAAATTGTGGTACCAGGCAAAAGGATGAAAATCGCCATTCTTACCTCCGGTGTACGATTTTTCGTCTAAATTAATCAACACTTTAATGTCCGGGTTGATATTTTTGAAATTATACAGTTCATCTTTCCTCATCCATATTGAATCGGTAAGGAATTTTGTAGCAGGGTGTTTTTTATCTTTAACAATAAATCTGGCTTCCTGAACAGCGGGGTGACTTATAAAATAAGCGCCAGCCAATTTGCCATACCAAGGCCAATCGTACTCGGTATCTGTTGCAGCATGAATACCCACATAACCTCCACCAGCCTGTATGTACCTTTCGAAAGCTACCTGTTGTTTATCGTCTAATACATCGCCTGTGGTATTCAGGAAAATAACAGTGGCATATTTTTTTAGGTTATCTTCAGTAAAAGCATCAGCATTTTCTGTCGTATCTACTTCAAAATGATGCTCAGTGCCTAATTTCTGGATCACCTCTTTTCCCGTTTCGATGGAGGTGTGCCTAAAGCCCTTTGTTTTGGAGAAAACTAAAACTTTTGCCGATTTCTTCGCTGCGGTATAGCTTTGAAATAAAATTACAGTTGCAACTAATAAACATAAGGACAGGTATTTTTTCATTTTTTCTTTGACTTGGTTAGTAAGATAGATTATTAGCTTTAAATTTAAGAAAGTTGTTTGATAATTTCCATACATCTTTCCTCAACCTGTTTACAAACAGGGTTAAACAGGCTATTATCCCAATATGGATCTGTAACTTCTCCGTTATCAAGAAAAAGTTTAACCTTTTTTCGCTGCTCATCGGTTTTGGCTAAACTTTTAACATCGGCTAAATTATTCTTGTCCATTACCAAAATCAGGTCATAATGGTCAAACATCGAAGGGTTAAAATGCTGCGCCCGCTGTTTACTGATATCGTAACCCAACGCCTTCGCTGCAGAAATACTTCTGTGGTCTGGTGCCTGGCCAATATGCCAGTTGCCTGTTCCTGCCGAAGCAATTTCCCAGTTTAAGTTTTGTTCATCTGTCAGATGGCGCATAATGCCTTCAGCTAAAGGCGAACGGCAGATGTTACCGAGGCAAACCATTAAAATTTTCAATTTTTACAGCGCTTTAAAAGTAAATAATAGTCCTTAAGGTTATTGATGATGGATAGCCATAAAACTCGTCATTATAAGGAGGAACGACGAAGCAATCTTTCGTAACAGCGCTCTTGGCTTTAAAGATTGCTTCATCGGCTGAAAAAGCCTTCTCGCAATGACGATAAGTTTTAGGGACTTATTTTATTAAAATTCTACTATCTCATAACTTATTCTTTATCCGTAGATATCATTTAACATTTTAGCCAAACGTACACCACCTTTTAATAACTGGTTATTAAGGGTATCAACCCAGTCAAAATTGTAGCGGTAGCTTAATTTAGCATCTGGTTTAGTCGTATCGTAAATTTTATTGCAAATTGTGTACGATTCATAAATACAATCTTTCAGGCTGGTGTTTTGCCAGTTGTAAAGCTGTACAGCTGAAGCATGATTGATGGCTTTTGCATATTCAGTATAACTTAACTGTTGGTATTCGATCAGCTGTTCGTCCCAAACCCTGTGGATATTTGATTTCTCATTGAACCATAATACCGAAACGCGGTTACCGCCCAGGTCTTCTTTACGGGCAACGTGCATGGGCTGGCATAAATCTCCCGCCAGGTGAACCAACATGCGTAAAGCCAGTTTTTTTTCAGAAGCTGTACTGCTTGTTTTCTTTAAAATAGCAATCAGATCAGGGATTTTGTTGTAAAGATTTGGTTTTTTATCAGTTTCCAAAAATTGATATACACCACTTTTATCCAATCCAGCCGGAAGATTAACAAAATGCCAGTTGTACATATAGTTATAAGTAGAATCTGATTTAATAAAATCGCCCCAATTGGCCGACATTGCCAAGGTTTCATAGCCTAAAATACTTTGAATGGCCTTGCGTGTTTTTGCTTTTAAATAACTATCGGCAATTTCGCCAACTACACGATGGCCGATGGTGCCCCATGCATTTGCCTGGATAGGCAAATAGGCTAAAAGACCCAGGGTTAAAGCAATGGTTAATTTCTTTTTAATTGATGTTAAAATCATTTTTATAATTCTTTTGGTACGCAGGTAATTTTTTCTTTAAGTGTTAGTTTAATCTCACGCTGATCGCTTAAACTCTCTAAAATTAAGCTGTCTGACGATTTTTTGCTGATCAGGAAGTTTTTGTCATACCGGCCGATGCGGTAGCAACCCGATATTTTTTGTTTATAATTGGCATGTGTAAAGGTTGCACCTATAAATAACGTATCTCCTTTAACCCTATACACCCCTTTGGCATATTCTTTCCAGATGCCATTGTTATAACAAGAATCTTCGTAAAAATTTACTTTGCTATGGGTTACCATATTGATATAAACCGAATCGCAGGTGAACTTAAAATGGTGTTGCGTATAATTGCTCAACTTGTGGCTATAAGCAACAGAATCTTCATTCCAAACGCCTTGCATAAAATCTTCTCCCTTACCCTGTATATTGGGCCGCGGACTACATGCCAGCTGTAAAATGGATAATGTAAAAAGAAAAATGTAACAAAGCCTCAATCCTGATTGCGATTTACTCATGGTTATAATCGGTGCTTTTAGGGAATTGATCGTAGATGATCTTATTCTTTTAACGGTATTGATGATGAGAATCAAAAGACCTGCTGCAAAACACAGGCCGGCTATAAAGCTAATAACGCCCACAATAGTATGGTATTTCATCACTTCTGTAGGTGTTAAGTTTTGGGCAGCCATGATCAATGGCATCAAAAAGCTATAAAGTATGTTGATAATCAAAGAAATGCCTGAGCCAATGGTCATTAAGATGGCTTCAGCAGAAGGTTTTTTCAATAAAAAAAAGCAACAGGCTCCAAATACAATACCAGGTGGAATGATGGGCATCAAGCTTAAAAGGTTAGAAAGTATTGAATTCATATTGCCTGTGTTTTTTTAATTAACCTTATTGATTTAGCTTTTTTTAAAAAGTGACGTCATTCCCGCGCAGGCGGGAATCTTAATGCGATATGCTTTAAGATTCCCAATCGAGTTGGGAATGACGTCTTTTCTAAGTTATTTCAAGCTGCCAACCATGTCTTCAGGGCGCACCCATTCATCAAACTGCTCATTGGTTAACAATCCCAATTCCACAGCAGCTGCTTTTAAGGTTTTGTTTTCTTTATGGGCTTTCTTCGCAATTTTAGCTGCGTTTTCGTAACCCACATGTGGGTTCAGAGCGGTAACCAACATTAAAGAATTTTGAAGGTGTTTTTCAATTTCAGGTAAATTCGCGGTGATTCCTTCAGCACATTTATCTGTAAAAGAAACACAGGCATCACCAATTAAACGTGCTGATTGTAATACATTAGCAGCAATTAATGGTTTAAATACGTTCAGCTCGAAATGGCCGTTCATACCACCTACTGAAACTGCAACATCGTTACCGATTACCTGGGCACAAACCATGGTTAAAGCTTCTGGTTGCGTAGGATTAACTTTTCCAGGCATAATAGATGATCCTGGTTCGTTATCTGGAATTACAATTTCGCCGATGCCGCAACGGGGGCCTGAACTTAACATTCTTACATCGTTGGCTATTTTCATCAAGGCAACTGCTGTGCGTTTTAATGCCCCTGAGAGTTCTACCATCGCATCATGTGCAGCCAATGCTTCAAATTTATTAGGAGCCGTAACAAAAGGCAAACCGGTTAAATCGGCAATTTTTTTAGCCACTAAAACATCGTATCCTTTTGGGGTATTTAAGCCTGTACCCACAGCAGTTCCGCCCAAAGCCAGTTCTGCAACCATAACCAAAGCATTTTTAATGGCCCGGATGCTATTGTCGATCTGTTGTACATAACCAGAAAATTCCTGGCCTAAAGTAAGCGGCGTAGCATCCATAAAGTGCGTACGGCCTGTTTTAACAATCGTACTGAACTCTTCTACTTTTTGGGCTAATGTATTTCTTAATTTTTCTAAGCCTGGTATGGTATTTTCTACCGTAAGTTTATACGCTGCAATATGCATTGCAGTTGGATAAGTATCGTTTGATGATTGTGATTTATTTACATCATCATTTGGGTGAAGCACTTTTTTATCGTCAGCTAGAGAACCACCGTTAATCACGTGGGCACGGTTTGCAATTACCTCGTTACCATTCATGTTACTTTGTGTACCCGAACCTGTTTGCCAGATAACCAGCGGAAATTGATCATCCAATTGACCAGCAATAATTTCATCACAGGCTTTAGCAATTAAATCTGCTTTTTCGGCAGATAATACTCCAAGTTCGTTGTTGGCAAGGGCAGCTGCTTTTTTCAGGTATCCAAAAGCGTGGATAATTTCTTTTGGCATCGAGCCTTCCGGACCGATTTTAAAGTTATTGCGTGAGCGTTCTGTTTGTGCACCCCAGTATTTGTCGGCGGGTACCTGCACCTCACCCATAGTATCGTGTTCTATTCTGAAACTCATTATATTTTCGATTTTGTTGTCGCAAATTTAGGTTTTTTGCCTTTTAAAGCGTTGGATTTATGTAAGATATTTAATGGATAAGTAAATATATAGCCGAAATGTCTGTATTCTTTTTTATTCTCCGTTGTTAACATACAAACATTATCGGTACCGGCTACTTCTACCAATGAAATCATATTCATACCTTTGCCGCAGATATGCAGGGATTAGTTATTAAATCTACAGGGAGCTGGTATAGTGTTCTGGCCGATAATGGCGAACGCTATGATTGCAGGATTATAGGCAAATTCAGGATTAAAGGACTTAAAACCACCAACCCGATTGCGGTTGGCGACAGGGTGAAATTTGATCTGGAAAAAGATAGCAGCCAGGGTCTGATCAACGAGATGTTGCCCCGTAAAAACTACATCATCCGCAAATCGATCAACCTGAGCAAGCAGGCCCAGATATTGGCCGCCAATTTAGATATGGCCATGTTGGTGGTTACCTTAGCTTCGCCCCGTACCTCTTTGGGTTTTATCGATCGTTTTTTGGTTACGGCTGAAGCTTATGATGTACCAGCCGTATTGGTATTTAATAAACTCGATCTGTTTAGTAAAGAGGGTTTGGAAATTCTGCAGGAGTTTAAAGATATCTATGAAAATATCGGCTATGCCTGTTATGAGGTTTCCGCTTTAAAAGGTATTAATATCCCGGTAATACAGGAATTGATTACGGATAAAATTACTTTGATATCCGGACATTCAGGTGTAGGAAAGTCTAGCTTGATCAATGCTTTAATGCCAGATCGTGATCTAAGAACAGGGGAGGTTTCTGACTGGAGCGATAAGGGGCAGCACACCACTACTTTTGCCGAAATGTTCGAACTGCCACAAGGCGGTTTTATTGTAGATTCTCCAGGCATCAGGGAATTGGGGGTAATCGATATCGAAAAAGAAGAACTGGGGCATTTTTTCAGGGAAATCTTTGAAACCTCGCACAATTGCCGATTTAATAACTGCAGGCATATTAACGAGCCGGGCTGTGCGGTTATCGAAGCCGTAAATGAAGGTGAAATTGCAGTTTCCAGATATGAAAGTTACCTGAGCATTTACCACGGAAACGATACGCGACATTAGTTTAGTCAGAAGTCGGAAGTCCGGAGTCCGAAGATGTGATGTGTGATGGTACATTTCTTGATTGTACTGCGAATTAGATTGAAGACTCCTGCCAAAAAGCTGAAAGACTAAAGGAGTAAATAGCTTCATGAACGACATTTTAACACAAACTGCTTAAAAATCTTTGTGTACTTTGTGCCTAAAAAATAATAGAAATGAAATTTAAACTAGGAGATTTTGTGCGTTTTGTTGATGAAAAACGTGAAGGTTACGTAACCAGAATTATTGATACGCAGACTTTAGGCGTTACCGATGAAGATGGCTTTGAGATACCTGTTGCGATGAGCAATTTAACATCTGTGCATGGTCACGGGGTGGTTGCTGTAGAACCGGACGCGCCCAAACCCATCCAGGTGAATGTTCCCGGTGTTAACAAAATCGAAAATGGCATTTATGTAGCCGTTGCCACCGATGATAAAGCGGGTAATGTAGTACATTTTCATCTCCAAAACTATTCTCCGAACATTTTATTGGTAGGTTTAATTACCGATCGAAAAGGGAAATATGCAGGCGTTTTTCATGGGGCAATTGAATCTTACGGTTCCGCGTTGGTTTATTCTGCATCATTGGCTGAACTTGATCTTTGGCCTGAGTTTAATTTTCAGATGGTGGTATTTAGTAAAGCCGATGTGAAACCCATCGATCCATTGGTGGTCCGTAAAAAGTTTAGGGCAAAAGATTTTAGTACCGAACAAAAGGAATTGCCCCAATTGAAGAATAAGGGTTGGTTAATCCGTTTAGATGATCTTGTTCCGGTAACCATTGATCCACAGAAATTAAAGGAAAGTTTCTTTAAATCATCAGAAGAGAAAAGAACGGTAGAAGCGCCACAAAAAGAGATTGATCTGCACATTGAAAAACTAAGAGATGATCATCATTTTTTAGAAGCAGATGAAATGTTGCAGATACAGATCAGCCATTTTCAAACCGCTATGGATGCTGCGGTGGTGCATCACTTTGATAAGATTGTTTTTATCCATGGTACGGGGAATGGTACCTTAAGGGATAAAATCCATAAACTGATCAGCAGAAATCCCCATGTAAAAACCTATATGGATGCCAGAAAAGAAAAGTTTGGTTATGGTGCTACTGAAGTGGTGTTTAAGTGATTTTCGGTGTCATCCTGAATGCAATGAAGGATCTTTATTATAGTTGAGTAGTATCACTAATGTAAGCAATGATTTTAGTGTACTAGTTTCAGGTTATACTTTACAGGTGAGGGATTCTTGCCTATGTTCAGAATGGCAGTTAGATTGAGGTACACTTTTTGCTAAGCTGTAATTTCTTTTTATAAAAGATTAAAACTAGCTTTGCCGCAATTAATGAAACACTTTGTTACCATATCGCTTGTATTTTTTAGCTTAACACATTTGGCAAAAGCCGAACGTGTTGAAGGGTTAAGGATATTAAACGAATATTGCAATGAGCATAATATTTGTGTTAATGCTAGTGGTAAAGCTTCGGTTCAGCTCAATGAAGACCGTAATCCTTATCTGTTATCGTATACTAAGTTAGCCTTAATCGGAACGCAAGCGCCGTTAAAAGTGGCTAAATATGTAAGTGCAGACCAGGTAATTGCTGATTTAACCATCAGGAAAAAACCAAAAAACAATAGTCCATAGTTTTCTTTCTATCTAAAAAATCTTTTTAAGATTTAAACCTCATTACACCAACAACTGCCAGACTGACTTAATGCTGACAATGGCTTGGTTGTTGTAACATACCCATTTTTCAATAATAAAATACGATTTAAAATATAATGTTAGGATTTTTAGCGAAGATTTTCGGAAGTAAATCAGAAAGAGATATAAAGGCTATACAGCCATTGGTTGTTAAAATTAACGAACACTACAGTAAACTATCTGCCTTAAGCAACGATGAATTACGTGGCAAAACCATTGAGTTTAAAGAAAGAATATCGGCTTTTTTAGCCGATATAGATGAGAAAATTTCGGCACTAAAAGCTGAGGCAGAAAGTGAAGAATTAGATCTTCACCAAAAAACGGCAATTTATGATCAGGTTGATGCCTTGGGTAAAGACCGCGATACGGAGTTGGAAAAAGTACTTTTGGAAATCCTTCCGGAAGCTTTTGCGGTGATTAAGGAAACTTCACGTCGTTTAAGCGAAAACGATTATCTGGAAGTTACCGCAACCCAGTTCGATCGAGATTATGCTGCAAGAAAAAACAACGTAAAAATTGTTGGCGATAAAGCACAATGGGCCAATAAATGGGATGCTGCCGGAACAGAAGTAGCCTGGAACATGGTACATTACGATGTACAGTTAATTGGTGGTATTGTATTGCATAGCGGTAAAATTGCCGAAATGGCTACAGGTGAAGGTAAAACCCTGGTAAGTACATTACCGGCTTACTTAAATGCATTGGCCGGACAAGGTGTACACATCGTAACGGTGAATGATTACCTGGCCCGCAGGGATAGTGAATGGAACGGCCCTTTATTCGAATTTCACGGTTTAACGGTTGATTGTATTGATAAACATGAGCCAAACTCTGAAGCCAGAAGAAAGGCTTATGCCGCAGACATTACCTATGGAACCAATAATGAATTTGGTTTTGACTACCTGCGTGACAATATGTCGCAAACGCCAGACCAATTGGTACAGCGCAAGCTGCATTTTGCGATGGTGGATGAGGTCGATTCGGTTTTAATTGATGATGCCCGTACACCTTTGATTATTTCTGGTCCGATTCCACGCGGAGATGAACATGAGTTTTATGAGTTGAAACCACGCATTGAGCGTTTGGTTAATGCACAAAAAGCCTATGTAACACAAGCATTAAACGAAGCCAAAAAATTAATTAATGCAGGCAACAGTGGAACTGAAGAAGGCGAAGGTGGTTTAGCCTTATTGCGTGCATACCGCGGTTTACCTAAAAACAAAGCTTTAATTAAATTTTTAAGTGAAACCGGTATTCGTGGTTTGTTGTTAAAAACTGAAAACCACTACATGGCAGATCAATCTAAGAATATGCCAAAGGTAGATTCTGAATTGTATTTCTATATTGATGAGAAGAATAACCAGGTTGAATTAACTGAAAAAGGTATCGAACTAATCACCCAATCAGGTGAGGATCCTCATTTCTTTGTATTGCCGGATGTCGGTACCGAAATTGCAGAGCTCGAAAAATCTGACCTTCCTTTAGAAGAAAAGGTGATGCAGAAAGATGCTTTAATGCGCGATTATTCTGTTAAAGCAGAACGTATCCACTCGGTTAACCAGTTGTTAAAAGCATATACTTTATTCGAAATTGATGTGGAATACATCATCGATGAAGGAAAAATTAAAATTGTTGACGAGCAGACAGGCCGTATCATGGATGGCCGCCGTTACTCCGATGGTTTGCACCAGGCCATTGAGGCTAAAGAAAATGTTAAGGTTGAAGATGCTACCCAAACTTATGCAACTGTAACCTTACAGAACTATTTCCGTATGTACCACAAACTTTGCGGTATGACGGGTACTGCAACAACAGAAGCCGGTGAGTTTTGGTCGATCTATAAATTAGATGTGGTAGAAATCCCGACCAACAGAAATATTTCGAGGATTGATGAGCAGGATTATGTTTATCGCACTGTTCGTGAAAAATATAATGCCGTTGCAGCAGAGATACAATACCTTGTTTTCCCTTATTCTCATTATGAGACAGAATATGAGACAGATAAAGAAGGTAATGTAAAACAGAAAGATGGTAAACCGGTTGTTAAATACGATCAAACAGGCAGGGCTGTACCTAAATTGGATGCCAAAGGGGCGTTAATTCCTGCGGTTAATCCTCAAACAGGGCAGTTAGAACCAAAAGCTGGTCGTCCGGTATTGGTGGGTACCACTTCTGTGGAGATTTCTGAGTTATTAAGCCGTATGCTTAAACTCCGCGGCATCAAACATAACGTGTTGAACGCTAAAATGCACCAGAAAGAGGCCGATATCGTTGCCGAAGCTGGTCAGGCAGGCACCGTAACCATAGCAACTAACATGGCTGGTCGTGGTACCGATATCAAATTGGGTCCAGGCGTTAAGGAAGCAGGAGGTTTGGCTATTGTAGGTACTGAGCGTCACGAATCTCGTCGTGTAGACAGGCAGTTACGTGGTCGTGCAGGTCGTCAGGGCGATCCGGGCTCTTCACAGTTCTTCGTTTCATTAGAAGATAACTTAATGCGTTTATTTGGTTCAGAACGTATCTCTAGTATCATGGTGCGTATGGGTATTGAAGATGGTGAGGTGATCCAGCACTCTATGATTACCAAATCTATTGAGCGTGCGCAGAAAAAAGTAGAAGAAAACAACTTTGGTATCCGTAAACGTTTATTGGAGTACGATGATGTGATGAACTCGCAACGTACCGTGATTTATGCTAAACGTAAAAATGCATTATTTGGTGAACGTTTAGACGTGGACATGAACAATATGGTTTTCGATGTTGCTGAAGACATCGTGAGCGAATATAAACAAGAAGCAAATTACGACGGGTTTAAGCTTGAAGTAATCAAAAACTTCTCTTTAGATACAGAGATTACTGAAAAAGAATTCTCTTCAACCAGTATCCCTCAGTTAACTGAAAAGTTATTTGAAGAAGCCGAGTCTTTTTATGCACGTAAATCTGAAGCCATTATTCAGCAATCGTTACCAGTATTAACCCAGGTGTACGAAGAGCGTGGAGAGCATATCGAGCAAATTGTAGTGCCGTTTACAGATGGCATCCGTGGCATTCAGGTAGCTGTCGATTTAAAGAAAGCGATTGAGAATAAAGGAAAAGAGGTGGTTCGTTCATTCGAAAAAACCATTGTTCTTGCTTTAATTGATGATAGCTGGAAAGAACACTTACGTGAAATGGACGATTTGAAACAGTCGGTACAAAATGCGGTTTACGAGCAGAAAGATCCACTGGTAATTTATAAAATGGAAGCCTTCAACTTATTTAAAAACATGCTTAACGCGGTGAATAAAGAAGTAGTGAGTTTCTTATATAAAGGCGGTATTCCGGTGCAACAAGAACCAGATCAGGTAAGAGAAGCACCAGCTCCGGTTAAGCAGCCGAAACTGCAAACTACTAAACAGGAGTTTGGAAGAGAAGAGCCAGGAATTGAGTTTGGCGATACACGTGAAGCGATTCCACAGCAGCCAATCCGTAAAGAAGCAACTATTGGCAGAAACGAACCTTGCCCATGTGGTAGCGGTAAAAAGTATAAAAACTGCCATGGCGCTAATTTATAATTAAGATATACAGTGCTTTACAAGGCCTCAACATTTGTTGAGGCCTTTTTTTGTAACTAAATTTTTAATCCTCAAATTAACAGGTATATTTATGGACGGTCAATTTGAAATTGGTAGGCAATTTCTCAATGGTCAATAAACTTAAAATGGAGCCTGACAACCATAAAAAACGGGGCGTAACCGAAAAGCCATAAGAGTAGGAAACACACACAAAAAACACACAAATGAAAAGAATTTTAAACATTGCCGCTGTTTCAGCGACACTGCTGCTGTCTAGCTGCGCCACCATTTTTACGGGTACAAAACAAACCGTTCAAATCAATTCCAATCCTCCGGCCGCTACCATCGAAGTAGATGGCATTAAAACAGGCGTTACACCAATGGCTGTATCCTTAAAAAAAGGATTCACCGGACAAACCATCAGTTTAAAATTGGATGGTTACGAAACCAAAACATTCCAGCCCTCAACTACTTTTAATGCGGTATCTGTAGTAAATCTATTATTTTTTCCTGGTTTTATTATTGATGCCGCTACTGGTGCAATGATGAAATACGACCCAAAAGTGTACGAATTTACGTTAGAACCTAAGAAAGCGAATTAATCAATTAATGGTTATAATTCTTAAAGCCAGGTTTTCAAAAGGAATCTGGCTTTTTACATGCTGACGTCTGTAAGTCTTGACATCAATATATATAGTATTTTTGAGTATGAGAACTGTAACATTGGATGTTTTAAATAATAGAGCATTAGATCTTTTAAAAGATTTAGAATTGCTTAAAATTATTCGTTTGAGAAGAGATTCTAATATTCAATATATCGCTGGTAGCAAGCTGATTTCAAAATATAAGGGTTCGATGAAAAAAACAGCCAATCTCGGATGTAGATGATCAGTTAAATAATCTCAGAAACCTGTTTAAGAATTAAATAAAATTAATTCGTATGTCAGTCTGAGCGTAGTCGAAGACCATTAAGCGTTTTAATAAAGCCATTGATTAGGCTACCATTTACGGACTCTTAGATAAACCGTCATTGCGAGGAGGAACGACGAAGCAATCTTTCATGCCAGCGATTATTGTCCATAAAGATTGCTTCGTCGGCTGAAAAAGCCTTCTCGCAATGACGATTCAACGAGAAGGTCATGTTGATTTTTATGCAATAAACCGACACCCGAAATGGCAGGTCGAGACCTCCAATAATAACCGATTTGCTTAACCCATAAAGAATGCCGATTTTTGCAACGATTTCGGCATTCTTGTTGTTAAGAAGATGGAGGCAATATATCAGCTCATCATATGCCAATAATTTTACTCATGAAAATAGCTTTAACTTTTATATTCTGTTTGTTTCTTACCATAACTGCTTTTGCACAGAAAGGCGAAGTAACTGTTATAAAAGACCCTTTAATTGATAGTTTAATTGCAAAACGGCTGGAAGTTTATAAAACCTCAGGCGAGGTAAAACCTGGCAAACCGATCGTTTCATCCTATGGCTACCGCGTACAGATTTTTTACGGCTCAGACCGGCGCGAAGTTTTTAACCAGCAGGCACGTTTTAAAGGGATGTATCCTCAGTTAAACACTTATCTTACATACAAAGAACCCAACTATTATGTTCGTGTGGGCGACTTTAGAAGCCGTTTAGAGGCACAGCGCCTGATTAACGAACTGAGACCAACCTTCCCTACATTATTTATTTTCAGGGAAAAAATAAATGCACCAACTTTAGATACCACAACAACCAATGATCAAAAATAAAGTACAGGAACTTGCCGCTCACATTTTTAACGATGTAGTCGGTTATCGTCAGCATATTCATGCCAATCCCGAATTATCTTTTAAAGAATTCGAAACATCACTGTTCATCAAGGATAAATTAAAAAAATGGGGAATTGAATATACCGACTGTGCCAATACGGGTGTGGTAGGGTTAATTAAAGGCAACCAGCCATCTGATAAAATTATTGCTTTACGTGCTGATATGGATGCGTTGCCCATCCATGAAGCAAACGACAAACCTTATAAATCCAGGAATCATGGTATAATGCATGCCTGCGGACATGATGTGCATACTTCTTCACTTTTAGGAACAGCTTATATCCTAAATCAAATGAGAGATGATTTCGGCGGAACTATTAAACTGATTTTTCAGCCTGCTGAAGAACTTCTGCCAGGTGGGGCAAGCATTATGATTAAAGAAGGTGTACTCGAAAATCCAAAGCCGCAACATATTGTTGGCCAGCATGTAATGCCATTAATTGATGCCGGTAAAGTGGGTTTTCGCTCAGGTATTTACATGGCCTCGACTGATGAACTTTATGTTACCGTTACCGGAAAAGGTGGGCATGGCGCACAACCACACCAAAACATAGATCCGGTTTTAATCGCTTCGCATATCATTATTGCTCTGCAACAGATTGTGAGTCGCAATGCCGATCCACGTATTCCATCGGTGCTGTCTTTTGGTAAAGTTACAGCCAATGGTGCAACCAATATTATCCCGAATGAGGTTAAAATTGAAGGTACATTCAGAACATTGGATGAAAACTGGAGAGATGAAGCGCACAAACGCATGAAAAAAATGGCCGAAGGGATTGCCGAAAGCATGGGCGGAAGCTGCAATTTCGATATCCATAGGGGCTATCCGTTTTTAATCAATGAAGAAAAACTAACCGCAAATGCAAAAGCCTTTGCAGAAGATTATTTGGGGAAAGAAAATGTGGTTGATTTAGATATCTGGATGGCTGCTGAAGATTTTTCTTTTTATTCACAGGTAACAGATGCCTGTTTTTATCGTTTAGGTACTGGGAACGCAGCTAAAGACACCCAATACTCGGTACACACGCCAAGATTTGATGTGGATGAGGATGCCTTGAAAATATCAACCGGATTAATGGCTTACATTGCTTTAAAACAACTGGGGAATTAGTATGGAAGATGTAAACAGGTAAGATGGATGATGGGAATTTAAGTTCCATCGCCCATTTTCCATCACCCCATCTTCCACTAACATTATCCATTACACATGAAAAAGATATTTCTGCTTTTACTATTCATCCCCTTCTTTCGCCAGGGTTTTGCTCAGGAAATCAACCGCTTTAACCCGGATACAATTAAAACCATCGTACTTGATTCGGCTGTAAATATCAAGGCTGAGAAGTTGAATGTAGAAACCTTTATCAGAAAAGTGATGTATGATACTTCGTTTTATCAATCATTCAGAGATATGAAACGTTATACTTTCATTGCTGAAAACAGGATTTACAGTTACGATAAGAAGAATAAGGTAGATGGAAAAATTTACCGGAAAATCCGCCATAACAATAGCGGCCCCTATAAAATGGAGTATCTGGTAAAACAGGATACCGGAAAAATTTATAAAAGAAACGGGAAATACCAGTTGTATACCGTAGAAATGTTTGATTACATTTTTATGAACGCCTATAATACCGATTTTGTACCCAATGCACCCAAACCCGATGGAAAAGGAGGAACAAACGAAAGTTATAAAGACAAACTGAAAACCTTAATTTTTAATCCTGGCCGTCCGATAAAGGTGCCGTTCATTGGTAGTAAAACAGAGATATTTTCGGCAAATATGCGCCAATATTATGATTATGGTTTCACAAGCGGTACTTATCTCGATTCCATCCCGGTGTATCGTTTTAAAGTTTCTGTTAAACCTGATTTAAGCAAATGGACCAAAGATGGGATCATGATCAAAGAACTGGTTACTATTTTTGATAAGCGTAATTTTAATATCCTGGGCCGGTATGTCGACATGAAATACAGCAATATGCTATTTGATTTTGATGTGCAGATGAATATAGAAATGGGCTATTTCGGAGAGGATAAACTACCGACCAAAATTACTTATCAGGGTAACTGGGATTATCCTTTCAAAAAAGAAGAAAGAGCAAGCTTTTTAATCGTACACAAAGATTATAAACTCGAAAAGGGCAAATAAAGATTAAGTTGTCGTCACGCTTAATTTATTTTAAAAGTAGAGATAGATTTCAATTGCCTTGTAGCGACTTCGCGTTTAGCATCTTCATGCAAAATAGACTTGAAGTCAATTCAGCACAACGATCACTTTTGAAATAACGGATGAAATTAATCCTTTTTAATAAAAATTAATCGAATTCCGCTTAGTATCTTTAAAAGATTATTTAAGCTCATATTCATGCAAATTTTTTCAGCTTTTAGATTTAAAATATCAAACACTTTCTTATTGTTTTGTGCTGTTCACCTGCAGGCACAGGTACTCACATCAAAGCAGATCGATAGTGTTGTAGAAAAAACATTGACTACCTTTAACGTTCCCGGAATTGCAGTTTCCGTTATAAAAGATGGTAAAATTATACATTTAAAGGGGTATGGGATAAGCTCGGTCAAAACCAATAAGAAAGTTGATGAGCATACCCTTTTTGGTATAGCATCCAATACAAAAGCCTTTACGGCGGCTGCTTTAGGTATGCTTGTTGATGAAAAGAAGATTACCTGGGATACAAAAGTGACCGATGTCATTCCTGAGTTTAAAATGTACGATGCTTACGTAACCAGTGAGTTTACTATCCGCGATTTGCTTACACACCGCAGTGGTTTAGGTTTAGGCGCAGGGGATTTAATGATCTGGCCTGATTCATCAACTGTGGATAAAAAACAACTCATTCACAATTTACGGTACTTAAAACCGGTTTCATCCTTCCGTACCAAATACGATTACGACAACCTGATGTATATTGTTGCCGGCGAAGCTGTGGCAAGAGTTTCAGGTATTACCTATGAGGATTTTATTGAAAGCAGGATCATTAAACCATTAGGTATGAGTAAAACGGCTGCTTCATGGTACCGTTTAAAAGATAAATCAAATGTAATTGATGGTCATGCACCTTATGAAGGTAAACTGCTTCCTGTGGGATTAAGCTTCGGCGAAATTGCTAATGCCGCAGGAGGGATTTACTCAAATGTTACCGATATGAGCAAGTGGGTATTGGCGATGATCAACGGTGGTAAATATGGAGAGAATCTTGATAAAAAATTATTCAGTCCTGCTGTGGCAAGAGAACTCTGGACCCCGCAAACTATTATTGCCGGCGGTAATCCTGCAGCTTTTAGCAGTTATGGTTTAGGCTGGTTTTTGAGTAATGTGAACGGTAATTTTCAGGCTACACATACCGGTGGCCTTTCAGGAATCGTAACACAAGTTACCATTTTGCCCGAACTGAAATTGGGTATCATTGTATTAACCAATCAGCAATCCGGAGCCGCTTTCAATGCCATTACCAATTCAATCAAAGATGGTTATTTAGGTATTAAAGGTCAGGATAGGATTAAAACTTACAATGATAACAGGTTAAGAAACGAAAAACAAGCAAATGAGATGGTTGCCAGGGTTTGGAGCGATATTGCTGTACAGCAAAAATTAGCGGCTTCAAAACCTGATGCCAAAAACTATTATGGAACTTTCCGCGACGCCTGGTTTGGCGAAGTAAGCATTAGTGAAGTAAATGGTAAAATGCATTTCCAGGCTAAAAATTCACCTAAATTAAAGGGCGATATGACTTACTATAAGGGCAATACTTTTATTGTGAAATGGTACGACAGAAGTTTGGATGCTGATGCCTTTGTTAATTTTAGCTTAGATAACAATGCCCTGGCCGATGGTTTCAAAATTGAGGCCATTTCCCCATTAACTGATTTTAGTTTCGATTTTCAGGACCTGGATTTTAAAAAGACCGATAATAAATAACCTAACCAATTATACACGATGAAAACAGTAATAAAAACGAGTATTTTACTAAGCTTTTGCTTAATTGTTTTAACCTCAATGACATTTAAACCTAAACGCATTATCTTTTTCGGCGATTCAATTACCCAGCAAGGTGTTTCAAAAAACGGATATGTAACGCTGATCAAAAAGTCGCTCGATTCAACCAAATATGATGTGATAGGCGCTGGTATCGGTGGCAATAAAGTTTATGACCTTTACCTGCGTTTAGAAGATGATGTATTAAGCAAAAAGCCAGATTTAGTGGTTATATATGTAGGCATTAATGATGTGTGGCATAAACAATCTTCTCATACGGGAACGGATTATGATAAATATTTGAAATTTTATCAGGCTTTGATCAATAAAATTCAGGGTGTGGGCAGTAAAGTGGTATTGGTTACGCCGTCAGTTGTTGGTGAGAAAAAAGATGGTACCAATGAACTGGATGCCGATCTGAATAAATATGCCGAAGGAATCAGGACATTGGCCGCAAAAAACAATCTTCCTGTATGCGATTTGAGGAAGGTTTTTGCAGATTATGAAGCAAAAAATAATCCGGAAGATAAAGAAAAAGGTATTTTAACCGTTGATCGGGTGCACTTAAACGAGACAGGAAATAAATTGGTAGCTGACCAGCTTTTGCCTTTGGTGAAGTAACAGGTTTCTAAACCGCAAAGTTCGCTAAGTATTTCGCAAAGCACACAAAGAAATTTTCTCTGTGTGCTTTGTGTTTTTTCTCTGTTATCTTTGTGGTTAAATGGACAGTTTTCATTGCGAAATAAAGAAGGAGAATGTGCGATGGAGTGAAGCAATCTTTCCTGCAAGGTGACTAGTGACTAAAAAGCATAATAGCAAAAATGATTGCTTCGACGGCTGAAAAAGCCTCCTCGCAATGACGCGTTAGAGATCGTCATTGCGAACTGAAGAAGAGGAATGCGCGACGGCGTGAAGCAATCTTTCCTGCGTAATTGATGATTCTAAAATATAATAATGGAGAGAGGTGGAACAGTCTATATCATTACTAATTTTACGCATACAACATTTTACACTGGAGTTACCTCTGACATAACATCTAGAATAATAGAGCACAAAGAAAAAGCACATCCAAAATCTTTTTCTGCAAAATATAACTTAGACAAACTTGTTTATTTTTGTTCCTATGATTCGATAGATGAAGCAATTGCAGAAGAAAATAGAATTAAAAGCGGAAGCCGAAAAAGGAAAATAAAGTTAATAGAATCTATAAATCCTGGATGGACGGATTTATGGGAAATAGTGAAAGAATGGTGAGGTAAGATGTAATCGTCATTACGAATTGAAGAAATGGAATGTGCGATTGGAGTTAAGCAATCTTTCCTGCTAGGTGATTAGTGACTAAAAGGTATGATAGCAATTAAGATTACTTCGTCGGCTGGAAAAGGCCTCCTCGCAATGACGCATTAGAGATCGTCATTAACGAATTGAAGAAATGGAATATGCAATGGCGTGAAGCAATCTTTTCGGCAAGGTGATTGGTGACTAAAATATAATAGCAAGAAAGAATGCTTCGTCAGCTGAAAAGCCTCCTCGCAATGACGCATAGAGATCGTCATTGCGAACTGAAGAAGGGGAATGTGCAATGGCATGAAGCAATCTTTCCTGAAAGTTGATTAGTGACTAAAAGGTATGATAGCAAGTAAGATTACTTCGTCGGCTGAAAAGGCCTCCTCGCAATGACGGACAATAACTAAGTATGATAAACCGCGAAACAATAGATAAGATAATGGATACCGCCCGTATTGAGGAGGTAGTTGGGGATTTTGTGCATTTAAAAAAACGTGGAACCAGTTTAATTGGTAATTGCCCTTTCCATGGCGAAAAAACACC
The DNA here is from genome assembly GCF_900111825.1 of Pedobacter suwonensis. Classification (GTDB taxonomy): domain Bacteria; phylum Bacteroidota; class Bacteroidia; order Sphingobacteriales; family Sphingobacteriaceae; genus Pedobacter; species Pedobacter suwonensis. The sequence goes on along the minus strand of NZ_FOJM01000010.1, from coordinate 15,023 downwards.
GTCTTTCCACGTATCTGTAACCAAAGGGATTTATAAATGTTTTGGCTGCGGTAAAGGGGGCGATTCGGTGCGCTTTATTATGGATCATGAAAAATATTCATATCCGGAAGCACTTAAGTTTTTAGCCAATAAATACAATATAGAAGTAGAGGAGACCGAACTTTCTCCTGAAGCTGCCGAAGCCCAGAGTGCCAAAGAAAGCCTTTACATCGTATCGCAGTATGCTGCTACTTTTTTCGTAAAACAGCTTTGGGAAACAGAGGAGGGCAGGGGCATAGGTTTGAGCTATTTTAAAGAGCGTGGTTTTAGGGAAGATATCTTAAAAAAATTCGAGGTGGGTTATTCTCCCGATGTTTGGGATGCGATGACACAAAGCGCAACCCATGCGGGCCATAAACTGGAATTTTTAGAAGCCACCGGCTTATCAATCAAAAATGACAATGGGAAAATTTACGACCGTTTCCGCGGCCGTGTGATGTTTCCCATCCATAACTTTACCGGTAGGATTATTGGTTTTGGGGGCAGAACCCTAAAAACAGATAAAAATGTACCTAAATACGTAAATTCTCCTGAAAGCGAAATTTACCACAAATCGAATGTGCTTTATGGTTTATTCCATGCCAAAAAAGCCATCCGAGATTTAGATAACTGCTACCTGGCCGAAGGTTATGCTGATGTACTTTCTGTTCACCAGGCTGGTGTAGAAAACGTAGTAGCCTCTTCGGGTACTTCCTTAACGGTAGAGCAGATTAAACTGATCGGCCGTTTTACACAAAATATCACCATTCTTTTTGATGGCGACGCTGCGGGAATTAAAGCTTCGCTCCGTGGTTTGGATATGATTTTGGAAGAAGGACTGAACGTGAAGATTGTTTCCTTTCCCGATGGTCATGACCCTGATTCTTATATGCATCACGTAGGTGCCGGAGCATTTAGAACCTACCTGGAGCAGAATAGAAAAGATTTTATTTTATACAAAGCGAATGTGCTGCTCAAGGATGCCGGTACTGATCCGATCAAACGTGCAGGTATTATCCGCGATATCGTAGAAAGTATAGCTAAAATTCCTGATCCGATTAAAGCTTCGGTTTTTATCCGCGAGAGTAGTAGCCTGCTCGAAATAGAAGAACATATTCTGCTGAGCGAACTTAATAAGATGCGTTCGGCAAAACTTAAAAAAAGTTTTGAGGGTAATCATCGTGTAGCTCCTTCCTCAAATCCGAAACCATATACTTCAGGTCCTCCAGAACCGCTTGGTCCGCCCGATGATTTATGGGATGATAGTGCCGGCCCAATGGGTTACGAGCCGCAAGAGCCAGCTAAAGAAGAAGAGTATCAGGAAAAGGAAATTGTTCGCTTGTTACTGGCTTTTGGGCATGAATTTGTAAACTGGGATAAAATTGATGATATGTACATTGGTCCATTCATCATGCAGAACCTGAGCGATGTAGAATTTGATGATCCGCTTTGCAAGAGAATTATTGACCATTATAAATCCGAAATTGACAACGGCAGATTACCAACTGCGAACCACTTCGTTAAACATGAAGACCGGGATATTGCCGATCTTGCAATTACGCTTTCCACTTCCGAGTATGCTTTAAGTGAAAACTGGTTAAATAAACATCTTATCTATGTTAAAGATGAATCGATGAATTTGAAAGCAACCATTTTGGGCGGTATTTTTCACCTCAAAAAACGGAAGGTGGAGAAGATATTAATGAACCTGTTGAAAGAAATTAAAGAGGAAAAGAATGAGGATAACCAAATGATTTTAATGCAGCGCTACGGCGTGATTAAAGGTGTAGAAAGGGAAATCTCAAAGTTTTTAGGCTCTGTTATCGTAAAGTAAATTATAAATGATTGGAGTCCTGTAGAGATTTCGTCATCTCGACTGAAGCATAGCGAAATGGAGAGATCTATATAAACAGATATAACTTCGTTGGGCAATTTGTTGTTGGCGACTGGCTTGCAAACTACTTGAAATTACCGTTTTTCCAGCACGAAGGTGTTTAGTAAGAAATCGATCATTAAATAATTATTTATGGCGCTTCATAACGATTTAGGTAGAGCAGGTGAAAGGATTGCGAAACAATATCTGGAAGATCAGGGCTATGAAATTTTAGATGAAAACTGGACGCATGGTAAAGCCGAAGTAGATTTAATTGTTTATAAAAATGGTATTATGATTTTTGTAGAAGTTAAATCCCGTAGCTCTATCGCTTTTGGCGAACCAGAAGAATTTGTACAAAAATCGAAACAAATTCAGATGGAATTGGCGGCTAATGCCTATATTGAAATCATGAATCATCAAAATGATATCCGTTTTGATATTATTGCGATTACCTTTACAAAAAATAAGACTTATAATTTAAACCATATAGAAGATGCGTTTTGGCCTGAAGATTAACCATATTAAAAATTTCATATTTGTTGGATCTGCACTTGCATTGGTAACTGCCTGTAAAGAAAGTGCTACTACAACCTACCGTAGCTTTGTTTCTCCATTAACCGGTCTTAATGTACCATCAGGGAATGAATTTGATGTGAAAGTGCTGTTTGGAGCTGATCAGAAAGTAGATTCAGTAGTGTATTTGATCGATACCGTCAAAGTTGCTTCAAAAACCGATACTTTGGCCCTTAAACTTAAAACTAACGGTCTGAAACTGGGTAATCACCTGTTAACAGCTAAAATATTTGGTGAAGGGAAATCAGAAGATATCACATCAAATATAAATGTACTAGCAGGCCAGGCACCTGCAGAATATACTTATAAAGTAATCAGGAGCCTGCCTCATGATACCGCTTCTTATGTTGAGGGTTTAGAATACCATGATGGCTTCTTTTACGAAAGTGCAGGAGATTATGGTCACTCGAGCTTGCGCAAGGTAGATCCTGCTACAGGGAAAATTCTTCAGAAAACAGATTTAGATAAACAATATTTTGGCGAAGGCATGACCGTAATCGGAAATAAGATTATTCAGTTAACCTATCGCGAGAAAGTAGGTTTTGTATACGATAAGGCTACCTTCAAAAAATTATCGGAATTTTCTTACACCACAGGAAGAGAGGGTTGGGGTTTGGCCTTTGATGGGGAGAAGGTGTTGAATACTGATGGTTCCAACACGATCTTTTTCCTGGATAAGGATACCTATCAAAAAATTGGTTCGATTGATGTTTTCGATAATAAGGGCCCTATCCAAAATCTGAATGAACTTGAAGTGATTGATGGTAAGATTTATGCAAATGTATATACGACGAATGAAATCATGATCATTAACCCTGAAACGGGAGCTGTTGAAAGCAAGATCGATTTATCAGGACTGTTGCCAGCCGATTATTTTAAAACTGATGATGAAAAAAATAACAATGTGTTAAATGGAATTGCCTATGATAAGGCTGGTAAAAGGCTTTTTGTAGCTGGTAAAAAATGGCCACACATTTTTCAGATTGAGTTGGTTAAGAAATAGCTAAATTGATAGGTAGGTCACATAGAACTTATTGAAATGACTTAAATAGTCGTTGGATAAGCTATCAATGACATAAATCCAATAGAAAGGTCATCTCCGATCGCTAGCTATCGCATCCCGAGTATGTAGGAATCTTAACGCCCTCGCATTAAGAATATTCATGAATGTTTTTTATTCAATGGCATTCTTGAGCACTTTGTGGTCCCAATCAAGTTAGGAATGAAGACCGATCGGATGATATTACCAAATAAAATTTATCTGTCACTCATATTGATTTTATACAATAATTATCTCAGTAATAAAAAATATGATATCTTGTGGACAGCGTAGAGCTAAAGCCCATCCCCAAATTTATAATATGGAGCCACACTCACGGGTAACTTACCCGTAGGTACCAAGCGGTTGTTAATTACTGCAGCAGCCGAAATCTGCATGAAATCTTCTTTTTGATAGGCAACTACCAAACCTTTACTATTCTCTAACCCGGGCAAGCCAGCCAGGTTATACGGATTTGCAAACAAGGCAAAAACAGCATTTTTAGTCGATAATTCTTTAATGAAATTCTTAACACCTGCATTCAGCTGTATATTATTTGCAGGTCTTGACCTGCTATCATGAATGCCTACAATTACCTGGTCAAATGCGCTGATTTCACGAGCGATGTTTGAAATTTGAGCTGCACTGGCGTCTTTGTCCAAAACATAATAAACAGAGTTGTAATAACCTTTCGATATCTCTTTCTGAAAGGTAGTTACAGATGGTACACCAATACTGATAATCGCTGTTCTCCTGATCGGGATAAGGCGTTTAATATGATCTTTACCTTTGAGCAAAGTTACTGATGCATTTGCCAGTTCTTGCACCAAAGCGCTGCTCGAATTGCGGTTTACGCCTGCAACAACACCTTGGGTTACAATCGTATCGCGTTTAGCTAAACCCGCCCAATATTTTGCAGTTAAGATCTTGCGCACGCTTTGGTCAATCTCAGCCATACTTACACGATCATGTCTTACCGCTTTACGTACCAACTTAATGGCTCTATCACTGTTTTCAGAAAGTTCTATGATGTCATTACCTGCAATAATCCCCATCAAATCAGCTTCGCCATTTTTAAAGTATTTTACCACCCCTTTCATATCCATCGCATCTGAAATAATCAGCCCTTTAAAGCCTAATTTCTGCTTTAAAATACCAGTAACAATAGGCTTAGAGAGTGTGGATGGTACATTTGGAGTATTATCTAAAGAGGGGATGTTCATGTGGGCAATCATTACTCCGGACGCGCCTTGTTTGATCAGTTCTTTAAATGGATACATTTCTAAGGTATCCAAACGTGTAGCAGAGAAAGTAAGCTGCGGTAAATCGTAATGTGAATCAACATCGGTATCGCCATGACCGGGGAAGTGTTTCAATGTCGTTAATAAACCACCATCCTGCATGCCTTTCATATAGGATGCAACTTTACTCGTCACATTATATTTGTTTTCGCCGAAAGAACGGTAGTTAATTACCGGGTTTTTAGGATTATTGTTAATATCCGCATCAGGAGCTAGGTTCATCTGCATCCCCAGTCGCTTATAATCTTTAGCTATTTCCAAGCCCATTTTATACAATAGCTCCTTATTTTGGATGGCACCTAAAGTCATTTGGTAAGGATAAGAGATGGTACTGTCTAAGCGCATGCCCAAGCCCCATTCCCCGTCGTTTGCCACAATAAGCGGTACCCTGCTCAATTTCTGATAGGCATTGGTGGCAATGGCTTGCCTGCCCGGTCCACCCTGAAAAAAGATCACTCCGCCCAATTGTTCGCGTTTAATTACCTGGCCAACCGAGTCGGTATATTTTTGCCCCAGGTTGGTATGAGCACGTACAAAGAACATCTGTGCAATACGCTCTCTGCGGTTTAATTTATTAAAAACCGAATCGACCCATTTTGGTTGATTGGCTAACATTTCTAAATAGGATTTTTGTTGTGCGCTGCCCGAAAATGCAACTCCGCACAGGGCAATGAGGATAAAAAGATTTTTTTTCACTTATTTTTTGGATCAGTTAGCTAAATTAATAAACCAAAGCCGTATTGAACAAAAACCCGTCCAATTAACGAATTTAATAGAGTAGGTTTTAAAAAAATATACTGCAGATTAAGATCTGTACATTCCCTTGCCCTCAATAAAGTCAATTACTTTATCAGGCAGGAAAAACTGTATATTTTTTTTCTCTTTGATGGCTTTTCGGATAAAGGTTGACGAAATTTCCATTAAGGGAGTGTTTGTAAAAGTGATGGAGGGGTGGTTTTTCCATGCGTCCACATCTGCTCCCGGACGGGGATAAACATAGATATGATAGTTTTTGAGTAACACCTCATAGTTCTTCCATTTTTTAAAAGAAACGAGATTATCAGCGCCCATGATCAGTACAAACTCTTTCTCAGGATATTTTTCATGGAGATAGGTTAGCGTATCAATGGTATAAGAAGGCTGTGGTAATGCAAATTCGATATCACTAACGCGGATATGTTCTGCAGTTTCAGTAGCTAATTTGGCCATTTCCAAACGATCGTACATGTTGGTCAAGCCACTTTTGTCTTTTAAAGGATTGTGTGGAGAAACCACCAGCCATACTTCATCAAGTGCCGTGTGGTTCGCCATATAATTGGCGATAATTAAATGCCCGGTATGGATAGGGTTGTAAGAACCGAAGAAGAGTCCTGTTTTCAGTTGGCGGTTTTCAGTTGACATTTTTTCCAATTTTCAGTTGACTGTTTTCGGTTGGGGTGTGATCATTAATAATTCTTTAAACAGCACCGTATTTCTCAGGGTTATTTATCATATGATTTAATAATCTTCCAACCTCTTCGCTTTGTAATGTTAATTTCTCGTATTTTTCCTGAGATAGGTATTTACATTCGAATGCAAATTTTAGCCAACCTTTTGTTTCACTATTTTCCATGTCACTATCAGAAAGTTTGCTAATGAAATGAGCTTTGTATCTACGTTTTCTATAGGCTTCAATTAGACAGATATTTGTAGAACGGGAAGATTTTCTAATCTGATCAGTTAGTGAATATGCTTCATCTTTAGGAAAAGACTTACTGATTTCGAAAATATCCATGGCCAATTCAAACGACTTCTTATAAACCAATAGATCAGAAAAATCGCCCATAGATTGATTTTTAAATTTAAAGAATAATTATCCTATGCATTCTGAACTGAGAATTGGAAACCGCAGACTGCTAACTTTTCAAGAAATCCCCGACCAATTGCTCTGCTTCTGCGCAAGCGGTGGCTAAATCGTAATTTTTTAAGATCACATCAAACTTATCTGCATAAAGCAATTCTTTTTCGGCTTTGATAAAACGTTCCTGTAATTTTTCAGGGCTGTCGGTTCCGCGGCCGCTTAAACGTTCCTTTAATACCTCTAATGATGGCGGCTGAACGAAAATAGCCAAGGCATCATTTTCATACTTTCTTTTTAAACGGATGCCGCCTTCAACATCGATATCGAAAATAACGTGTTTGCCTTCATTCCAGATGCGCTCTATTTCTGAGCGTAGTGTTCCGTAAAAGGTGCCGTTATATACTTCTTCAAACTCTACAAACTCCTGGTGGGCAACTTTGTGTAAAAATTCTTCCTTGGTAATAAAATAATAATCGTTTTCATGTGTTTCATCACCTCTCAATTCTCTGGTAGTTGCAGAAATGGAAAAGCTCAGTTCAGGAAACTTCTTTAATAAATGATGTACTATGGTGGTTTTACCTGCTCCTGATGGTGCTGAAAATATGATTAATTTGCCTTGCATGCTTTTAAAAGTTTTGCGATTGGCGTCTGGCATTAAGCGTTTATCGCTTTCCGCCTAACGCTACAACACATTCAGTAACTGTTCTTTTATCTTTTCTAATTCTTCTTTCATTCCTACCACAAACTGCTGCATCTGAGCATCATTCGCTTTAGCGCCCATGGTGTTGATTTCTCTACCTATTTCTTGCGAAATGAAACCCATTTTTTTGCCGTTTGCTTCTTTGCTTGCAAGAGTCTGCAAGAAATAATCGCAATGGCTTTTTAAACGTGTTTTTTCTTCGGTAATATCAATTTTATCGATGTAGTAGATCAATTCCTGTTCAAAACGGTTTTGATCAATATTTACCTTACCTACTGCATCTTCTAAAAACTGGTTAAATTTATCGCGGATGGCTGTAATCCTTTTAGGCTCCAGTTCTTCCACCGATTTAAAGTACGACAGGATATTTTTAATCCGCAGTTCCAGATCTGCCTTCAAAACAGCGCCTTCATCTTCCCTGAACTGGTTGAAGTTGGCCAGGGCTTCGGTAAAAATCTGGTAAAGCTGGTTCCATTCATCTTCGCTAACACTTTCTTCCTTGTAACTAATTACATCAGGAAAAGTTAAGGCTGTTTGCAATAAATTACTGCTATCAGCACCTAATTCGTTATTAACAGCAACAAGTTGCTGGTAGTAATGACCCAATAAAGCGGTGTTAATAGTAGCACCGGTAACCTCGCCATTAGTGCGTTCTATCGTGATGCTTAAACTTACCTTTCCGCGCTCTATATCTTTGCTGCAGATATTGCGTAGAATCAGCTCCTTATCTGAAAATGCCTTTGGGTATTTTAAATTCAGCTCCAGGAATTTACTGTTGAGTGATTTGATTTCGACACTATACTTTGCGTTTGCATAATCGGCTGTTGCTAAGCCGTATCCTGTCATGGATTTTATCATGCGCAAAGATAGGGTTTTAAGCCGAAAGGAGAAATAATAATGGTTAAGGGGCTAGAATTATAGCTTATCAGATAAAATAGCTTTATGATAAGAAAAACAGCGTTCAGTATTTCTTCGGGTAGTGAAGCCCTGCTTTCCACTACAAGTCCTTGCTACGCTGCGGTCTTTCATTTCATAAAAATGCATTAGTTTTTTTCATAGGATTAACGTTTATTTAACAGTTTGCATGCTTAACAAATCTTATTTTTACAACTTGTTGTAAATAGGATGGCTTTCAAACTTTTTTTATGAAGCTTATGATTTTCTGACCAAGGTGTAGAATGATGCGTAAAAAAAAACAAAAGCTTAATCACTGTTGATATAGAATCTAAGCCACGCTATCTGATCATTTAATTTGCCAGTTTTAAACAATGAAGCATTTGAAGATTATTCTTTTATTCATCATTTTAATAAAAGGTATAAAACTCAACGCCCAGGATTTTTTGCTAAAAGGAGTGGTGATTGAAAAAGGTTCTAATGTGCGTGTTGCTTTAGCAGCGATAACCAATATCCGAAGTAAAATGGGTGCAAGCAGCAACGATATCGGCATGTTCCAGTTAAATGCCAGAATCGGTGATACGCTTTTTATCCGGAAAAAAAACTTAAATGATCAAAAAGTAGTTGTTAAAACAGCTGATGACCTGGTTGTTTTTTTGGTTAGGGGCAGCACCATGCTGGCAGAAGTGACGGTTAAAGGGCAGACCAAAAAGCAGGAAATGGAAGAAATTAAGCGGGATTTGAAACATAACGGCTCTTTCTTTGCTGGTAAACCACCATTAATTTTATTAAATCCGCTTGGTGGCAGCCCGATAACATTTTTTTATGAGCTTTTTGGGAAAACACCGGCAAGAGCACGTAAATTTAACCGTTATTATAAAAAGGAGTTAAGTTTGATCGAAGTAGACAAGTTTTTTAATAAAAACCTGGTTGCGGACAATACAACATTAACAGGGAAAGACCTCGACAAATTTCTGCTCGATTATTACCCAACACGCAGCATGACCATTAATTGGAGCAATTATGATGCGGTTAAATACATTAAAGAGTCGGCTAAGAAATACACCGATACTTTAAAGCACACAAATTAGCATAACATGAGAAACGTTAAATCTGCCTTTATAATCTTTGTTTTTACCTTAATCGGCTTTGTGGCAAAAGCGCAAGACTTTATTGTGAGAGGTGTGGTCATCGAGAAAGGCTCAAATGTTAGAATTGCATTATCGGAGATTACGAATTTGCGGACCGGTATCGGTGTTGGCAGTAATGATATTGGGATGTTTCAACTGAAAGCCAGAATTGGTGATACACTTTTGGTAACTAAAAGGGACCTGATTGATCAGCGTGTAGCGGTAAGCAGTGAAAAGGATCTGGTCGTTTATCTGGTTAGAGGAAGTACCACATTGGCCGATGTAACCATTCGGGGCAATACAAAACAGCAAGACCTGAATGAGATTAAGCAGGAGTTTAAGAATAAGGGTGTATACAATGGCGGTAAAACCACGTTCCTGTCGGCTATATTTAGTCCTTTGAATGCACTTTATAACCTCTTTGGAACTGACCCTAAAAATGCCCGGAGATTTAGCCGGTATGCGGATAATGAGATTAAACAATCGCAGATCGATGTATACTTTAATCAAAGCATCATTAAAAATAATACCGAATTAAGAGGCGATACCTTAGAAAGATACATGCTCAATTGTCGTCCTGAATTTAATAAAGCGCAGTACTGGAACAGTTACGATTACATCAAGTATATTAAAGAATCTTCGAAAAAATTTACAGATACGCTTGGGAAGGGGAAGTAGTTTAGTCCTTAGTAGGGAGTCTTTAGTCCGGAGTCCGTTAAGCAGTTTGCAGTTACTCATGATCTGATCTGAGGTTTGGATTTCAGTTAACCAGTTTCAACAATTAACCGATTAAGCAGTATACAGTTTGTAATGAGCGGTTTGCAGTTACTTATGATCTGATCTGAGATTTGGATTTCACTTAACCAGTTTCAACAATTAACCGATTAAACAGTATACAGTTTCCAGTTAGCGGTTTGCAGCTAGCCATAAACTAATGAGGTTTGGATTTTTCAGTTAACCAGTTTCAACAACTAACCAGTTAAACAGTATGCAGTTAGCGGTTTGCCTTTACTAATGAACAAATGACCAGTGAGCGAATGAACCACTAAATACTAAGCATCTCACAAGCTTTTTCTGCAGCAAGTTTTTCAGCATTTTTTTTGTTATAATCTCTGCCGGTACCTACTTTTTCGCCTTCTACCACTGCACTGATGGTAAATAATTTAGTGCTTTCGCCTTCACCGTTTTCAGCCAGTTCGAACAATACATCCTTACCATGGCGCTGGCACCACTCAATTAACTTACTTTTAAAATTGGTTTCCGTGAGTTCAAGGGTATGGATATCGATATGGGGTTTTACAATTCTCCGCAATAAAAACTCTTTGGTAAAATTGTAGCCTTTATCCATATAAATGGCGCCCACAATAGCTTCAAAAGCGTCGCCCAACATTGAATTGTGTTTCGTCTGTATACTAACGGAACGCTGATCAAACTGGATAAGCTTATCAAAACCAATTTTTTTTGCCAGTTGGTTTAAATTAGCCCGGTTTACGATTTTTGAACGCATCTCTGTTAAAAAACCTTCTTCTTTGTAGGGATAGTGTTTGAAAAGCAGCTCTGCAATTACTGAACCTAAAACAGCATCGCCTAGAAATTCTAAGCGTTCATTGCTGCTCCTGCTTCCATTTTTTAGGATTTTTGCTGCAGAACGATGTCTGAACGCCATTTTATAAAGCGTAACATTACCCGGAACAAAGCCTAAAATATTTTTCAGCTTTTTAACAAACTCCTTTTCAGGAGAAAGATAGAGTTTATATAATTTTAATATCGGCATTAAATAAATAACACAATTAACGGCTAATTAGCATATTTAACTAAGTTATCTATTTTTAATTAGCATACAAAATTATATACCAGCGCAGTTTTAATTAATCTTCGTATTTTTTGAAAATTACAGAAGCATTGTGACCACCAAAGCCGAATGTATTACTTAAAGCAGCTCTAACAGTACGTTTCTGTGCTTTGTTGAAAGTAAAATTCAGTTTAGGATCAAATGCAGGATCATCTGTAAAATGATTGATTGTTGGAGGAACAATATCATTTTTAACAGCAAGGATTGCCGCTATGGCCTCAACAGCTCCGGCTGCACCCAAAAGGTGGCCAGTCATCGATTTGGTTGAGCTGATATTTAAACGGTAAGCATCTTCACCAAACAGTGTACCAATAGCTTTGGTTTCGCTAATGTCACCCAGTGGTGTAGAAGTACCGTGTACATTGATATAATCTATATCAGCAGTTGTTAAACCAGCGTCTTTCAGTGCATTGCTCATTACCATTCTTGCGCCTAAACCTTCTGGATGTGGCGCTGTGATGTGATTGGCATCTGCACTCATTCCACCGCCAACAAGTTCTGCATAAATTTTTGCACCTCTTGCTTTAGCGTGTTCAAGCTCTTCTAAGATAATGGTTCCTGCACCTTCACCCGCTACGAAGCCATCACGGTCTTTATCAAAAGGGCGTGATGCTGTTGAAGGATCTTCATTACGTGTTGATAATGCATGCATGGCATTAAAGCCACCCATACCTGCTTCATTGATGATTGCTTCTGAACCGCCACTGATAATGACATCAGCCATACCCAAACGGATATAGTTAAATGCATCAATCATCGCATTTGTTGAAGAAGCACATGCTGAAACAGTTGCAAAATTTGGCCCACGCAGGCCATATTTTATCGAAATATGGCCTGGAGCAATATCTACGATCATTTTAGGAATAAAGAATGGATTGTACCTTGGGGTACCATCTCCCTTGGCGAAATTTGAAATTTCATCCAGGAAAGTTTTCAATCCACCTATGCCTGCACCCCAGATTACGCCGATCCGGTTGGTATCTAATTTTTCAAAATCAAAACCACCATCTTTTACAGCCTCATCTGTTGCTACAAGAGCATATTGTACAAACGGATCTAGCTTGCGGGCTTCTTTTTTCTCCAAAAAGTCTTCAGGATTAAAATTTTTAACCTCGCATGCGAATTTGGTTTTGAATTTTTCAGTATCAAAACCTTTAATAGGAGCAGCGCCACTCACCCCGTTAGTCAACCCTTCCCAAAAATCGGGAACATTATTGCCTATAGGAGTGAGCGCACCCAACCCTGTTACTACTACTCTTTTTAATTCCATTTATACTGAAAAAGCGTAATTCTATTTAACGTTTTTTTCCAAATAAGCAATTGCCTGGCCAACTGTACCGATGGTTTCAGCCTGATCATCAGGAATAGCTACATTGAATTCTTTTTCAAATTCCATAATCAATTCTACGGTATCTAAAGAATCTGCACCTAAATCGTTGGTGAATGAAGCCTCTGGCGTAACTTCGCTTTCGTCAACACCTAGTTTTTCTACGATAATAGCCTTAACTCTTGAAGCAATATCAGACATAATTTTATAATTTAATGGTTAAATAATTCTGTGCAAAGAAAAATAAATTCTTACAATTTTCAAATGTTTTTATTTCGATACGTAATTTTGGTACCTCAATAACACAGCGAATATAGAATTAGTTTTTTAATTTCGTTCTGTAAATAATTTATTTCGCTTTGAATAAGACTTACCTAAAACTTACCTTAGACCTTGATTTTACACTAATTGCGATCACAGCACCCCTAAAAGACTATGTGCTTTGCCACAAAATTAATACCCGGTTAAATACCCAGTTTGAAAAAATAGAGGACCACGAAATATTTTTTAATATCGATGAACCTGCCTGGTCTTTTTCTAAATATTACTTTTTTGTAGAGCAGGGTGAAGTAGAATACTATTTAATCTGCAATAAAAGCAGCGATGGCTTCCTGATTCCGGAGATGAGCAAGGTAGATTTTTTTATCATTATTAAAGAATTTATTGATAAGGAAGATTTGGATTATTTAATTAATGGATTGAACAAACTTCCTGATATACAGGTAGCTGCAAAGATAGATCCGACGAAATTAAAGAGCCGTGAAAATTTGGTAATATAAAAATTATACACATGGTGTATTAAATACACTATATTTGGCAGTTACAAACAAAGAACTAAAAAACAAAATATATAAAATTTAATGCAGTTTGATTATTTTAGATAATAATTAGTGCTTTCTTTAAACTGCATTCCTAAAATCAATTAATAAATGAAACCTTTTCATTCGAGAACTAAAATTGTTGCCACGCTTGGGCCTGCATCAGCAAAACCAGATGTATTATATAGTATGTTTAACGCAGGTTTAGATGTTTGCCGTCTAAATTTTTCACACGGATCACAGGCAGATCACCAGGCGGTTTTGGATACCATCCGCGATTTGAATAAAAAATACGAGTATAATGTAGGTATTCTTGCTGATTTACAGGGGCCTAAAATCCGTATTGGTTTAGTAAAAGAAGGCGGCATTAACCTGATCAATGGAACTACTACCGTAATTACAACGAACGAGTGCATCGGTAACGAAGAACGCATTTACATTACTTACCAAAACTTCCCTCAGGACGTTCAGGCTGGCGAAATTATACTTCTGGATGATGGAAAGCTTCAGATGAAAGTGATTTCTACCAATTTAAAAGATGAAGTAGTTTGTGAAGTTGTTCATGGTGGAATTTTAACTTCCAGAAAAGGTGTTAACCTGCCAAATACTAAAGTTTCTATTCCTTCTTTAACTCCTGAAGACCGTGAAAACTTAGAATTTGTTCTAGAAAATGATGTAGAATGGATCGGTTTATCTTTCGTGCGTAAGGCAGAAGACATTATTGAACTTAAAAAGATTATTGCTGAGCGTGGTAAAACTGCCCGCGTAATTGCTAAAATAGAAAAACCAGAGGCTATTGCCAATATTGATGAAATTATTGCGGTAACTGATGGTATTATGGTTGCCCGTGGCGATTTGGGTGTTGAATGTCCGATGGAAGAAGTTCCATTGTTACAGAAAATGATTGTTGCGAAATGTAGGGCAGCTTCTAAACCGGTAATTGTAGCAACCCAGATGCTGGAAAGTATGATCACAACCCCACGTCCAACACGTGCAGAGGTAAATGACGTAGCCAACTCTGTTTTGGATGGTGCTGATGCGGTAATGTTAAGTGGTGAAACTTCAGTTGGAGAATTTCCGCTGATTGTGATCGAAACCATGCAAAAAATTATTCAGAACATTGAAGAGAACAATTATCCTTTCCATCCTGATAAGTTTTTAAAACCAAAATCACCTTCTTTCTTAAGCGATGCGATTTGTGATTCGGCTTGTTTCTTAGCGAAACAGACCAATGCAGTAGGTATTGTATCGATGACTTTAAGTGGTTATACTGCTTTCGAAATTTCAAGTCACCGTCCGGAAGCCCTAACTTTTATTTTTACCAGCAACAGGGCATTGTTAAATGCGGTAAGTTTGCTTTGGGGGGTAAGAGGTTTCTACTATGATAATTGGGAAAGTACTGATAATACCATTATTGAAGTAAACGAATTCTTGAAAAGTAAAAAGTTGGTTAAACAAGGTGATATCATCATCAATACCGCCGCTATTCCAATCGAAGCAAAAGGCAAAACCAATATGTTAAAAATTACGGTTATAGATTAATTATATATAATTTATTACAAGAAGCCGTCTCATAAGTCAATTATGGGGCGGTTTTTTGTTTTAGGGGATTAAGATAGGCCATTAGTCAAGCCGGACCGTAATGACTTAATTTG
>NZ_FOJM01000035.1 GCF_900111825.1 Pedobacter suwonensis | reverse complement strand
AACTCAGGATGACGATTGCACAGGAAACTGGTAACCGAAAACTGCTAACATAGAAGTTACAAATCAACTCAATCCGCCATACTGAATTTGTTTAAGTATCTGTCTGAAAAGATCCTGAGATAGACTCAGGATGACGATTGCACAGGAAACTGAAAACTGGTAACAGAAAACTGTAACTGAAAACTGCCAACTGGAAACTGCCAACTGAAAACCAATCATTATCCCGCTGATCCTCAACCCCTATCCGTTTGGCGTTATCCATCCATTTTCCATCCTCCATTTCACATCTTACATCACCTACCCTCTTTATTTAAACTGATTACAAATAATTAATTATCAGCAATTTAGACTAATTTTATATTGCAAATAAATTAGAACCCAGAACAAATTCAGTTTACATTTGTATTGTTATTAAAGTACAGAAATATGAAAGATCTAATGCGTATCAAATGTTTAATATCTCAGGATATCGAAACATTATTAAATCAGCAAATTAAAAAAGAGGCTCACTCTTCATCATTATATTTATCCATGTCATCCTGGTGCGATCAAAATGGCTTCGATTATTCAGCAGATTATTTTCTAAAGCAATCTGAAGAAGAAAGGGTTCACCAGCTTAAATTATTTAAATATGTATTGGATATGGGCGGAAACGCCATCTCGCCGGAAGTTAGCGGAATCAAAACAGAATTCGCAAGTTTCAGGGAAGTTTTCGAAGATGCTTTGGAGGCAGAAATCGCAATTACCCAAAGTTTCAAAAACATTGCAGCCAGATGCCACAAAGAACAGGATTTCGTAACCATGGAATTTTTGAACTGGTTCCTGAAAGAGCAGCGTGAAGAAGAATACAAAGCACGCAGGGCCTTAGAATTGTTCGAGGTAATTGGCGAAGAAGGTACCGGAAGATGGGAAATTGATAAACACGTGAACAAAATTTCTTACTCAGAAGAATAACAACAACAAAACATATATTGAAAAGCTATCCTGAAAAGGGTAGCTTTTTTTTTTCACTTAGAATCCCTGTGAAAGATCGTCATTGCGAGGAGGAACGACGAAGCAATCTTACAACGATTGCTAAAATCCATAGACATAAGGTTGTTTCGTCGGCTGAAAAAGCCTTCTCACAATGACGAATTTTCCTTGAGAACCCTCCATTTCACCTATTTCCGCCCGGATGATAACCCAATAAAAAGAAAAGCCCCGGTTTTCCGGAGCTTTCTTGGTTTTAGGTTGTTTGGTTTATGTTGATTATGAATAAGTCTTGAAGTTTTTATAAAAAAAGCGCCGTTGCCAGCGCTTTTTTTAAACCAAATATATAATAATAATTAACGAGCATTACAAAAGTACAAAATTCAATCACAAAAACAAGTGTTTTTATTAAAAAATTAAAAAATAATTCAGTAAAAACTTAATAAAAAAGATATTTACATCTATAAAAATGAAATATAACCTAAAAATTAATACATAAAAACAATATTTTAACAATAAAAAACAGAAATTAATCGGATAATTAAATTTAAACACTTCATAATAAGGAATTATCCAGGAAATAAAGTCAAAAAGGATAATAACTTACAAATTTTATGAGGCCATCTCATCAAAAACCGATGAAGTCACCAGATAACATCACAATATTAACAAGCTGTCAGGAAAAAAACATTTAAGGAAGATATCAAATCACTTTTAAAAAAACTGCAAACCGAAAACCGCAAACCGCTAACCGATACCAGTTTTTTTTCTAAATTTGCGCCTTTCACAAATAACAATATGATTAAGAGACAGCAAATTAAAGATTTATTAAAGTCGACAGCATTTGACACAGAAGTAACGGTTATGGGATGGGTAAGAACTTTCCGTAATAATCAGTTTATTGCCTTAAATGATGGATCTTGCATGGGCAATATCCAGGTAGTGATCGATTTTAATAATCTACCTGATGAGCTCTTGAAAAGAATCACAACCGGCGCAGCCATTTCTGCAACAGGCAAACTGATCGAATCGCTTGGTAAAGGTCAAACGGTTGAGATTAAAGCCACCAATATAGAAATCCTTGGCGATAGCGATCCTGAAAAATTCCCTTTACAGCCTAAAAAACACAGTTTAGAGTTTTTACGTGAAATTGCACATCTGCGTTTCCGCACCAACACCTTTAATGCCGTTTTTAAGGTGCGCCATGCTTTGGCTTTTGCCATCCACCAGTTTTACAACGAGCGTGGCTTTGTTTACATGCACACGCCGGTAATTACAGCCAGTGATGCCGAAGGCGCGGGCGAAATGTTTAAAGTAACCACTCTCGATTTCGATAACCCGCCCCGTACTGAAGATGGTAAAGTAGATTTCTCGCAGGATTTCTTTGCCCGCGCCACCAACTTAACCGTATCGGGTCAGTTAGAGGGCGAACTGGCAGCCATGGCTTTTGGTAAAATTTACACGTTCGGTCCAACTTTCAGGGCTGAAAACTCAAATACCACACGCCATTTGGCCGAATTCTGGATGATTGAGCCTGAATTTGCTTTTGCCGACCTGGAAGACAATATGCAGCTTGCAGAAGACATGATGAAGTATGTTATAAAATATGCTTTGGATCACTGCAAAGAGGAGTTAGAATTTTTAAATAACCGTTTAGCTGAAGAAGATAAACAAAAACCGCAAAACGAACGCAGTGAATTTAGCTTGTTAGAAAAACTGGATTTCTGTTTAGCAAATGATTTTGAACGTTTAACTTATACAGAAGCGATCAGGATTTTAAAATCTTCTAAACCAAACCAGAAAAAACAATTTAAATACCTGATTGATGAATGGGGAGCCGATTTACAAAGCGAGCACGAACGTTACCTGGTAGAAAAACACTTTAAAAAACCGGTAATCTTAACCGATTATCCTGCCGATATTAAATCTTTCTACATGCGCCAGAATGAACCGGATGCCGAAGGCAGACAAACGGTTGCCGCCATGGATATCTTATTCCCGGGCATTGGCGAAATGATCGGTGGATCGCAACGTGAAGAGCGTTTAGACCGCTTAACGCAACGCATGGAAGCTTTAAATATTCCGCAGGATGAATTGTGGTGGTATTTAGATACCCGTCGTTTCGGGTCCGCACCACACGCAGGTTTCGGTTTAGGCTTTGAACGTTTGGTATTGTTCGTAACCGGAATGACCAACATCCGCGATGTAATCGCTTTCCCAAGATTCCCGAAAAACGCGGAGTTTTAGCCTTAGGGTTTAGGGTTTAGGGTTTAGGGTTTAGGGTTTAGGGTTTAGGAAAAACAAACCTTTCACCAAAGAAGTCAAGTTAACTTGACTTCTTTTTTATTAAGCGATTATTTTGATTGGCAATAAGAGGTAGTGAATTCAATCATATTGCACTTGTTTCAGTATTTACCTTACCATAAAGATCCTGAACTGAACTACCATTGACAGACTTCAAAAAGGTCGTTATTGCGAAGTAGAATCCGGAAGTTTCAAGAAAGTAATCTACGCTGTTAGTGGTCCTTGCTATAAAGATTGCTTCGTCGGCTGAAAAAGCCTTCTCGCAATAACGATCTCTCGGGGAGATTTGTTTCCGAAACTTTACTGTCATTTAAATTGATTTTTATTCAATAAAAATACCTTCTCAAACTAAAGAACATTTATGTATACCTAAAGGATATATCGCTGATGTTTTGAACGGTTTTGGTAGCTCAGACCGGCAACATTTAAGTATATCTACACAATATTGCCTTTGGAAAACTTATCTCCTGACCGTCCCAGCG
Organism: Pedobacter suwonensis; assembly: GCF_900111825.1. GTDB lineage: Bacteria > Bacteroidota > Bacteroidia > Sphingobacteriales > Sphingobacteriaceae > Pedobacter > Pedobacter suwonensis. Next base: position 4,466 of record NZ_FOJM01000035.1, on the reverse strand, counting down.
GGACGATTCATCGGTAGCCAATTGTAAAATTGGCGTTTTCGTTCCGTAGGAACGTTTGGTGATTTTAACATTTATTCTTTCCCTGTTTTTGCTACCTAAACCTGATCCGATAACCATCGGATGGCGCGAAAGCCCGAAGCGAGGAACGAGTGAGGCTTGTAGCAAAAAGCAGGGCTGGGCTAACCTAGATGTTACTGCACCTGCTTTTCTAAAAAATAGCCAAAAAGAACAAAGAGGTCATGTTTTTGAAAACCGTGACCTCTTTTTTAATCTAAAAAGACTTCGAAAATACTATCTTCCATCCTCATGTACGGTATCCCCGTACGGATTAGCATGCGAATAATCTACTGCAGATACTTTATAATCGGTTGGGGCAAAACTTTTTGAAGTACTTAGCGCCATGCCTAATTCGTAACGGGTTGGATATGGGGTTTGCAATAAACTACCCGCCGGTATATACGGAAAGGTTTCTAAATAACTCTGCATCACACTCGGACTCACCCTTCTGTTGATATAGGCCCGGGTTAACTGATGCGTTTCCCGTAAACCCGCAGCCCCAAGCAATTCTACCGCACTGGCCACCGTCAGGTTATGGAAGTTTTTAACACGAACGGTTTTATCTTCCACCACCAAACCTTTCATTAAACTCGGATCCTGCGTAGCCACCCCTGTTGGGCAGGTGTTGCTGTTACACTCCAAAGCCTGGATACAGCCCAAAGCAAACATCATTCCGCGTGCGGCATTACACATATCAGCACCGAGGGCAATATTCTTAACCAGATCGAAACCGGTGGCCACTTTACCCGAAGCAATAATTTTAATATGTTTTTTCAGGTCAAAACCATTTAAAACATCATACACAAAGGCAACCCCTTCGCGCAATGGCATACCTACCGAATTCGAAAACTCCTGTGGCGCGGCACCTGTTCCACCCTCGCCCCCATCAACGGTTATAAAATCAGGATAAATCCCGGTTTCTACCATGGCTTTACAAATGGCATAAAATTCGCTTTTACGGCCTATACACAATTTAAACCCTACGGGTTTGCCACCTGATAAATCGCGTAGTTTCTGAACAAATTCCAATAAACCGATAGGTGTATTAAAAGCCGAATGTGCCGGTGGCGACAATACATCTTTACCTTCGGGCACTAAACGGATCCTCGCCACCTCCGGTGTTACTTTCTTGGCTGGCAGCATACCCCCATGACCAGGTTTTGCCCCCTGTGAAAGTTTAATCTCAATCATTTTCACCTGATCAGCCTGTGCCCGTTCGGCATAAGCGTCGTAATTAAAAGTACCATCCGCATTGCGGCAACCGAAATAACCTGTACCAATCTGCCAGATTAAATCGCCGCCCGGCTGACGGTGGTAATCGCTGATCCCGCCTTCGCCGGTGTTGTGCGCAAAGTTACCCAGTTTGGCACCACCATTTAATGCCAGAATAGCATTCTGACTTAACGAACCAAAGCTCATGGCCGAGATATTATAAATACTGGCAGAATAAGGCTTCTTACAATCCGGGCCACCAACGGTAACACGGGGATCTAAATTCAATTCATGGTGCGAAATGGCAGCAATACTATGGCTCAACCACTCGTAACCGTTTTCGTACACATTTAACTGTGTACCGAATGGAATCGTATCGTTATCGGTTTTGGCACGCTGGTAAATCAGCGAACGGTTTAACCGGTTATATGGAGTACCATTGGTGTCACTTTCCACGAAATATTGATACACTTTCGGTCTCAACTCTTCCATAAAATACCTCAAACGCCCAAATACAGGGTAATTCCTCACGATACTATGTTTAGGCTGATACAAATCGTAGATACCAAGCAGTACAAACGGACCTGTAAAAATGAATGTCCACCATAAAAAAGGATGGTAAAGGCCCAGCATAATGGTTAGGGCGATTAAAAATGCGGCAATCGCGACGAAAGCTTTTCTCATGTTTTTATTGTTAAGTATGATATCTGCACTGTAGAACGATAAGTTTGTTATCTTCTACCTTATAAACAAGTCTGTGTTCTAAATTAATCCTCCTCGACCACCAACCAGCATATTGATGTTTCAGTGGCTCAGGCTTCCCAGTTCCTTCGAAGGGTGTTCGTTCGATTTCTTTTATCAGGGCATTTATTTTTTTGAGAACCGATTTATCAACCGATTGCCAATAGAGATAATCCTCCCATGCACCATCCAGGAACAATTTAATCATGATCCAAAAGATCTTGTTCTTTTGCCAAACCGTTTTCATAATCCTTTAACCCTTGCTCCAGCCTCATTGCATTTTTTGGACTTTTTAAAAGATAAAATGTTTCTAGCATACTATCATAATCGGCCTTAGATAAAACAACTACATCTTCTCCTTTCGCCCGCGTAACAAATAATGGAGTATGATTAGAAAAAACCTTATCTAAATAAGACTTTAGACTTTGCCTGAATGAGGTATAATTTGTGATTTCCATAATTTTAGATAATAATCTTCAAAATTAAAGATAATAAAAAAACCTGTACAATTACTTGTACGTATTTAGAATCTTTATGGTTAATGTTATTTAAACAACAAACGTTTTAATTTGTTATTTTTACGCTATGCTTATTAAGATTTATCCGGAAAACCCCAACCAGAGGGCTATAGAACAGGTTGTTGAAGTATTAAAAAAAGGAGGCCTGATTATCTATCCAACCGATACGATATATGGTTTGGGCTGCGATATCACCAATCCGAAAGCGATCGAGAAAATCTGCAGGATACGTGGAATAAAACCAGAAAAGGCAAATTTTTCGTTTATCTGTCACGATTTAAAACACATTTCTGATTATATTAAACCCATTGACAATACTACTTTCAGGGTATTAAAGAAAGCACTTCCAGGGCCTTTTACCTTTATTTTCAATGCCAATAACAATGTACCCAAACTATTGAGTTCCAATAAAAAAACGGTGGGTATACGGGTGCCTGATAATAACATTGCCCGCTGCATTGTAAAAGAATTGGGCAACCCTATACTCTCGACTTCAATAAAAGATGATGATGATGTGATCGAGTATTCTACCGATCCTGAATTGATCCATGAGAAATATGAAGATCTGGTTGATCTGGTTATCGACGGTGGTTATGGCGATAATGAAGCTTCTACCGTAATCGATTGCACCACAGGTGAATTTAAAATCATTCGTGAGGGTAAGGGAAATATTGAGGAGTATCTGTAAAACCTTTCCGGTACAATAAAAAAGATAAATTGGTTTGCTTTTCTTGAAAGTGAACGATTCGGTTCCATATGGCGGCCTCCTGCCCTGCTTTACACTTCAAGTCCTCACTCGTGCCTCGCTCCGGGCTTTCCGTTTCAATCAGGCTTAATAACAAAGTTGGCAACCTATAAGTCACATATTAGTGTACCCTGCAATATGCTCCATGCGATCTGTACCCTGCTATCCGGCCGTAATGAAAGGAGCTTCCCTCATAGTTTCAATGCAATTCCAAAGATCTCTCCACTGCGGTCGAGATGACGATACATGGTGTCCACTCATAGTTACATAGGGATTAGTCTAAGGATGCCTTTCTTTGCACCATCCTACCCGGCCTCGCAGATTTTCGCAGGAAAAAGCACGGAAATCTTTGCAGTTCCCCTTATAAACCCACAGCCCAAGGCAGGATCAAAGCGAGCGCGGTGGAATAAAGCAAAGGCTAAAAGCCTCGATGCTGCCGCAATTAAGATTTCCGTAGGTTTTTACAAGAATTGCGTAGCAATCTTCTATACCGATAAAAACAACATGATCTTATAAAAAACAGATGCAAGCCTTTCAGTTATGCCTTAGTGTTTGTTGTTTTTAACGGCAGGCATGCTTTCGCTGCGCTCAGGTTTGTTTCTTTTCTATCAAGAGAAAAGAAAAAGCCCATCGGCGGCGGTGAGCCGAGGCAAGCCCGAGCCAAGGATAAAAATCCAAATTTGTCATTCTGAACGCAGTGAAGAATCTTTCAATCAAAGACCCTTCGTACCTACCATTGACGTATTTGTATAATTGTTTAATTTTCAACAACCTGCAAATTAAGTTCACCTGCTTTTTTTTGGAGGAAAATTATCTGTTGTTCTTTTAACTTTTCTTGATATCTCTTTACTCCCTGTTCAACATAATTCATCCCTTTATCAAATATTCTATAATAAAGTTCTGCTAATTTTCTTGCCGTAGCTTTTATAGCTATGCCAGAACCTTTTTTTGCTTTAAGTCGTCTGGCAAATGCTCCCAGCCCTGGTGTTTGCTTAACAATATAGATTGGGCTGCCTGTTTAAATATTTGTCCCGCTCTGGTTGCAGGTTTTTTCTTACTTCTTTTATTCATCTTTCCTGACTGATGCTTACCTGGAGCCAGTCCCAACCAGGAAACAAAGTTTTTTATTGAAGGCCACTGTTTAATATTGTTACCAAGTTCAGCCGTAAGCCTCATTAAACTGTAATCTGTTA
>NZ_FOJM01000023.1 GCF_900111825.1 Pedobacter suwonensis | reverse complement strand
CTTCGCACAATTCTTGCCTCGGCTCACCGCCGCCGAAGGGCTCTTACTTTTTGGCATCAAAAAGTAACAAAAAATGCCGGCTGAAAATTTTTCTTTCAAAGCCAGTGCTATGGTTAGAACAGTGCAGTCCGAAAAATTTATTAGGCCGGTTTTAAGTAGAACGGTGATACGGTGCTATGGCCTAGCTATACGGAAATGCATGATGTCGCATTCTGCTCATTAATAGGTGATTACAAAATAACGTCAATGGTAGGTACGAAGGATCTTTTGATTGAAAGATTCTTCACCGCGTTCAGAATGACAATGTAGGTTTTTCCCTTCGCTCGGGCTTGCCTCATTATTTTATGTTATCCTGAGCTACAAAGGATGTTTTTATTGAAAGATTTGCTTCGCAGAGCCTACGGGTTCTTCACTGCGTTCAGAAATGACAATTAAAGATTTTCCCGCGAACCCGCTTTTTTATTTCCATACATTTTCCTCAACTTAGCAGCATTAAATACCTATGCCGCCAGAGAAAAGAACACCAATAAACAAAAAACCGGTTACCAGGAAACCTGTCGTTAGGAAACCTGCAACCCGAAAAACCACAGCAGGTAGAAAAAAGAAAGGTGGCATTTCGGTTCAGCTGAAGTTGGTTATTGCAGGTTTATTGTTGGTTTTACTCTCGCCATTTTATTACGGCTATGTATTAAGAAGTTTTGTGGCTACCTGGCGCTGGGTTAAAGATTGGGGACAAGACCCGAATTGCCGAACATACGAAAGTTTTAACATCAGAATCCCTAAAAAATATACCGTTCACGGCATTGATGTTTCTTACTACCAGGGTAAAATAAACTGGCAAAAAGTAAAGGAAATGAAAGAGGATGAAGTGAGTATTCGTTTTGCCTTTATCAAAGCCACAGAAGGATTAGTGATGGTCGATCCCTATTTTCAGCGCAACTGGCGTGAAGCGCCAAAAGCAGGAATTATTTGTGGGGCCTATCATTTTTTCAGACCAAAAAAGGACGGTAAAACGCAGGCCAAATTTTTCTTACAGGTGGTGAATATAGAGAAAGGCGATTTGCCACCTGTTGTGGATATTGAATCTTTAGATGGCGTTTCACCATTGAAAATGAGGGCTGAGCTGTCTGATTTTCTCAACTATGTTGAAGTGAAAACCAAAGTAAGACCGATTATTTACACCGGGCTTAAATTTTATGAAGATTATCTGGTTGATCATTTTGATGATTATCCCTTGTGGATTGCTCATTATTATCAGCCAAAATTAAGGATGGATAAGAGTCGCTGGAAATTCTGGCAGCATTCTGATAAAGCGAAAATTAATGGTATTGGCCATGTGGTTGATTTTAATGCTTTTAATGGTGATAGTTTGGCGTTGGATAGGTTGTTGGTTCGTTAGTTTATTGGTCATTAGTTGATTTGTCATTGGCGCATTCGTGTATCCCGAGTTTATTAGTGCATTACTTAGCATGAATAAATATTGATTTTTTCGCTCTATGCCGCGGGGCATGGTACTTTGTCGCGCCAAAGTACCCAAAGCGCTTCGTCAATCCAGCAATGGGCCTTTTGCTCATAGTCCTAGCACATCAAAAAAACAGCGGCACTTTGTTTTGTTCGTTAGGGGTTAGTGAAAGGCTTTTGCAAACATGAAGCACAAAACTCACTGCGTTTAAGGTTTGGTAATGCTAGTTGTTTTGGTATGCACCTGTTTTTTTGATTGGGCCGGCCCTTGGGATTGACGGGCTTACTTGGGTTAAGGTTTTGGGGTGGTGAAAGGAAGTTGGCAAAGCGCCTAAGATTTATTGTGAATGCTTTTAGCTGTACTCAATAATACTTCACATTCTCTCGCTCCAGAGTGTCTAAAGCACTTCGTCAATCCAGGCAAGTCCCGATTTTTCATCTGGATTGCGATTAACGGACGTAATCGGTAAAACCTCATTATTATTAAAGCAAGCTACCATGATGCCTAAAAATACTTCTAGAACATATTTACACACACCTGGGAGCTTTCGGATAATCAATCTGTTTGAGCGCTGCAATACTGCAGTTAATTCATAGTAAATAGGTGTTAATTTCCGAGATTATTGTTTAAACCGGATAATCGACTCCAAACTCCAAACACCCAGCTCCAAACTACACCCGCCAGCTTTCACATTTCTCCAGAAAAAATTCATCAGCCTCTGCACCGATACCGATTTCTTCCGGAACATCAAGAAAATAGCCGTTGTAGGTTAGTCCGCCAACAACAGGATCAGCCAGGTGGCCCAATAATGCGGTATCTAAATCGAAAAACTCTACATTCGGGCTGGCGTAGGCAAAATGCAGGTTGGCGCTTAATGCAATCCGGCTTTCGAGCATACTGCCAATCATACACTTAACGCCATGTTTTAAGGCTTCTTCATGTATTTTCTGGGCTTCTAAAATGCCGCCTGATTTTGAAAATTTAATGTTTAAGTAAGTGGTAGACTGGCTATTGATCAGTTTTCGGGCATCGTGATGGTTATAGCAGCTTTCATCGGCCATTAATTTAATTGGCGAATTTACATTCAGCTCGGGGAGTTGATCATCATACCAGGTGCGCATGGGCTGTTCGCAGAATTCTATGTTGTATTTTTCCAATTCGCCCAAAGCAAATAAGGCATCATCAAAACTCCAGCCCTGATTGGCATCCAGGCGTAAAATCAAATCTTCGCCCACGGCTTCTCGGATCTGTTTTACCCTCTCTATATCATCATGTACTTTTTTACCGAGCTTGATTTTTAGAATCCGGCAACCCTGACTTTTATATTTCAACGCAGTTGCAGCCATTCCCTCTGGTGTATCGATGCCAATGGTCATGTCGGTTTCTATAGTGCGTTTAGTTCCGCCAAGAAATTTATACAGCGGTAAGTTTGCATTTTTGGCTGCTATATCAAATAATGCCATATCGAAAGCACTTTTTATAGTGGCGTTATGATCTGCATAATCCAATAAATCGTTCATCCGTTCTGGAATTTCCAAAGGATCTTTGCCTTTTAAAATAGCTGCGAAATCCTTTGCCATGGCAATGCAGGTTTCCTGCGTTTCGCCTACAATCATCGGGAAAGCAGAACATTCGCCAATGCCATGGATGCCCGTATCAGTAAAAATGCGGATCAGAACATTCTGTGCGAAATGCATGGTTCCGGTGGCGATAACAAAAGGCTCCATGGGGATGCTGAAGCGGTATATTTCGGTATGGGTGATTTTCATGGGTTTGAGGTTGAGGATTGAAGGTGTAAGGTATAAGGTATAGGGTGGAAGGTTGAGTGTATAGGGTTTGCGAAATGGGATAAAAGCCGATAATGTGTCCAACTCAATTCTTGACGCATTGCGTCAAGAATTGGAAAGGCAAGGTAAAACTTCCTAATATTTGTTAGATTAGTATAATCAAAACCTTTCCCAAACTCCAATGTTAATTGGTTTGAAAGATTTTTTAATGTTGCTTTCCCATAATCTGCACGTAATTTTCCCTGCTGCTCATCTTCAATAATAAGCTTTCCGATTTGCCAATAAGATTCGAGTAATGCCGAATTTGCTTCACGGAATACTTTTAAGCGAGATTGATTAATGATCTCTTTTATGGCATTAAATAAATCATTTTTGCTCAATTCCATTCCTCCAGATAGATTTCCAACTAAAGTATAAAAACAAAAACTAAATAGGAACAGGTTTGTAGATTATTAATAGATTTACGCCTCGAAATAAATTCCATTTTCCTTCTTACATTTTACATAACCTGTCATGTCAGATACCAATAATTTAATCAACGCTTCCTCACCTTATTTGCTTCAACATGCGCACAACCCGGTTGATTGGTACGAATGGGGAGCGGAGGCATTAGAAAAAGCCAAAGCCGAAAACAAACTGATTTTGGTGAGTATTGGTTATTCTGCCTGCCATTGGTGCCATGTAATGGAGCGCGAAAGTTTCGAAAACCATGAGGTAGCCGAAGTAATGAACAGGCATTTTGTGTGCATTAAAGTTGACAGGGAGGAACGCCCGGATATTGACCAGATTTATATGTACGCCATCCAACTCATGACTGGTAGCGGCGGCTGGCCTTTAAACTGTATATGTTTGCCCGATCAGCGCCCCATTTATGGTGGAACTTATTTCCGTAAAAACGATTGGATTAATATTCTTGAAAATGTGGCTGCGCTTTGGGCTAACGAACCCGATAAAGCTATTCAATATGCTGAGCGCTTAACTTCGGGCATTAAAGACAGCGAAAAGATCATTGCTGCGGTAACTACAGAAGAATATACCCAGGCGCATTTAACTGAAATTATTGATCCCTGGAAACGACATTTTGATATAGCTTATGGCGGTTATAACCGCGCACCCAAATTCCCTTTGCCCAATAACTGGGTGTTTTTATTGCGTTATGGCTTTTTAAAAGATGATGAATCTGTTTTTACAGCAGTTTGCCATACGCTCGAAGAAATGAGCAGGGGAGGAATTTATGATCAGATTGGGGGTGGCTTTGCCCGCTATTCGGTTGATGATAAATGGCATGTGCCGCATTTCGAGAAGATGCTTTATGATAATGCACAGTTGATCAGTTTATATGCCGAAGCTTACCAATGCACCAAATTCGATTCTTTTAAACAGACTGTTGTAGAAACCATTAATTGGGTGTTTGATGAAATGACTTCTACCGATGGCTTATTTTACTCCGCACTGGATGCAGATAGCGAAGGTGTTGAGGGCAAGTTTTATGTTTGGGATAAAGCAGAATTTGACCAGGTATTGGGAGCAGATGCTCAATTGATCGGTGCTTATTATAATATTACCGAAGAAGGTAACTGGGAAGAGGAACAGACCAATATTTTACGCAAAACCGTCAGCGATGACGATCTGCTTGCTCAATTTGATATTTCTGCGGAGGTATTATACGATAAAGTAAATTCAGCTAAGGAAAAATTATTGGCTGTCCGCAATAAAAGAATCAGGCCGGGATTGGATGATAAATGTTTAACCGCCTGGAATGGCATGATGATTAAAGCCTTGGCTGACGCAGCAGCAGTATTGAATCATCAGGCTTATTATGAAAAGGCCTCAACTGCCGCCAGCTTTATTTTAAAGCATTTAAAATCAGAGAATGGCGGTTTATACCGTAACTATAAAAACGGAAAGGCTTCTATTACAGGTTTCCTGGATGATTATGCCTTTTTTATCGAAGCACTGATTGCCCTTTACGAAGCTGATTTTGATGAAAAATGGTTGGAAGACGCAAAAGCATTGACGGATTATGTGATGGCTAATTTTACAGATCCGGAGTCGCCGATGTTTTTCTATACCTCTGCAGAAAGCGAAGATTTAATTGCCCGTAAACATGAGGTAATGGATAATGTAATCCCTGCTTCGAACTCTGCCATGGCACAGAATTTAAAGAAATTAGGGCTCCTTTTTGATATAGAAGCTTATGCAGAAAAAGCTTCGGCAATGCTTGCTGCAGTTCAGCCGAAGATTAAAACCTATGGCTCTGCTTACTCCAACTGGGCCAATCAGTTATTGAATGAAATTTATGGCATAAACGAAATTGCCATTACCGGATTGGAAACCGAAGCGGTTAAATTGGAATTGAGCGGGCATTATATTCCAAATAAAATTACATTGGGTGGAACAAAAAGTAACTTGCCACTGTTAAAAGGTAAGCAAAGCAATGAAACAAAAGTTTATATTTGCCGAAATAAAGTATGCCAGTTGCCGGTTAACACTGTTGAGGAAGCATTATTGTATGTACAATAAATAAATTTAAATGAATATTTCACCAAACTCTGTAGTAGCGTTAACTTACGAATTACATACTACTAACGAAGAAGGACAACAAGTTTTTGTAGAAAAAGCTGACGAACAAAATCCTTTAGTATTTTTATATGGCGTTGGCATGATGTTGCCTAAATTTGAAGAGCATTTAACTGGTTTAAAAACTGGTGATGAATATTCATTTGAACTATCTGCAGCAGATGGTTATGGTGATATTGATCCGGGTGCTTTTGCCGATCTGCCAAAAACCATGTTTACCGAAGCTGGTGGCGAATTACCAAATGTTGGTGATGTGATTCCATTGCAGGATAACAATGGTAACCAATTTAGAGCAGGTGTTACTGCTGTACACGACGAAACGATCTCTGTAGATTTAAACCACCCAATGGCTGGTAAAAATTTAATGTTTAGCGGTGTGATTTTAAACGTACGTGAAGCTACGCAAGATGAGTTGGCTCATGGCCATGCACATGGTGCGGATGGACATTCAGGTCACTAGTTAATATAAACGATTTTAAAGAAGTCGAGTTTTAAATAGCAGCTTTGCCGTTTAAACTCGACTTCTTTCATGAATAGCCATTTTTAATCCTGAAAGACCTCTTCCAAAACGAGTTTAAGGCCGGGTATAATGGATGTGGTCACCTCTTCACCCTCGGTAAGCATTTTTGTAGGCTGAAACTTGCCGTTTTCATCCAAAATATACCTGAAAAACGTTTTGTGCGTAGGACTTACAATCCAGTATTCTTTTACCCCGGCTTCTTCGTAAACCTCATATTTGTTGATCAGTTCCTTTTTATTATTCCCGGGCGATAAAATCTCGACCACAATGTCTGGTGCACCAATACAGCCACGCTGATCTAATTTAGCCGGATCACAAACCACCACGATATCAGGTTGCACTACGGTGAAAATTTCTTTGTCATCCTGCATTTTCTTGGCTAAACGCACATCAAAAGGTGCTGAATAAACACGGCAGGATTTCCCTTTGAGCGCATTATATATTGGAACGAAAATGTTGCCTGAAATACCCTGGTGAATTCGAGAGGGGGCAGGGCTCATTTTAAATAAGTGTCCTTTAATAAGTTCCAGCCGCTCTTCAAATTCGAAGCGCATATAATCTGCATAACTGTACAAAGCAGAAAAATCAACCTCATTAAGTGTTTTGTACGCAGGTTGTTCGTCTTCAGTTAGGTAAGGTTTAATATTTTTCATACATTAATCTCTAAATACCTCATCCAGTACCAGTTTAAAGCCAGGTATAATCTTGGTAGTCACCTCTTCACCCTCGGTAAGCATTTTTGTAGGCTTAAATTTGCCGTTTTCATCGAGGATATACCTGAAAAATGTTCTATGTGTAGGACTTACAATCCAATATTCTTTTACGCCAGCCTCTTCGTAAACCTCGTATTTATTGATTAGTTCTTTTTTATTATTTCCAGGCGATAAAATCTCGACCACGATATCCGGAGCGCCAATGCAGCCACGTTCATCTAATTTAGTTAAATCGCAAATCACCACTAGATCAGGTTGCACTACGGTAAAAACTTCTTTATCATCCTGCGTTTTTTTGGCTAAACGAACATCAAAAGGTGCTGAATAAACTTCGCATTGATGACCATTTAACGCATTGTAAATAGGATTGAAAATCCTTCCGGATATTTTTTGATGCATCCTGGAAGGGGCAGGGCTCATCCGGAAAATGTAACCTTTGATAATTTCTAGGCGCTCTTCAAATTCGAAACGCATATAATCTGCATAGCTATAAATAGCAGAAAAATCTATCTCGTTAAGGGTTTTAATCGGAGGTAGTTCTTCTTCTGTGGGGTAGGATTTGATGTTTTTCATATATAAGGCGTTTAACCAAATATACTAAATATCTTAGTTTTTTAGAAATCGATTTTTAACCGCAATCCACCATTCGTCAGGTTAAGGTTTTCTTTTGAGAAAGTTTTCATGGGCAACCTCAAAAAGGGCTCAATAGCAATATTATTCTTTTTCGAGATTTTCTGCTTATAACCTAAAGAGAAATTATAAAATCCGATGTATTTATCAGGATCGATATTCGCTTCGGGTTGCGGCTCGACCTTTTTTTCTTGTACAATCATGGTTTTAGAATCTGCGTAACCATTTACCGCGGGAGCAGAAAAACTTTGAACCTGATTGACTATATAACTATTTTGCTGCGAGTTATTTAACACGGCAAGGGCAGAAACTCCAACATTGGTATAAAGTTTATCACTGATGTTGTATTTTAATTCTAAAGGCACATTAATTCCACGCACTTTGGCATCAACCGAAGCTAAATTTTTACCTGATAAGGTTTGTGGCGCAGTGGCATTTAATGATTCTGTGGTGCTGATCGAAGCATAAGATACTCCAGAACTTATTGATAATTTATTGGCGATGGCATACGATAAAGAAAACCCATAATTCATGGTTACTTTATTGTCGTTACCCATAGCCGGGGCAACGTATACATCTGGTTGCCATTTGGAGTTACCACCCGATTTATCGGCAGGTTTTTGTTGGTTTACATAACTATCATGAGCCAGTAGTTTTTCAAAATCTGTTGGCGTACCGATGGGTTGTGTTTTCTTTTCCGTTAAGATTTCAAATGGTTTTGATTTTAAACCTGAAAGATTTATCGCAGATAGTTTATTCTCCAAAAGGTTATGATTAACTTGATCTAACGTTTCAGATGCATTTAAAAGCGAATAATTGTTTTGCTGTTCTGTTGAAGGTTTTGCAATTGATGAAGTTTGAATGGGGCGACCAGTTATTAAATTGGTTGAGGGATTAGTATTGTTATTTAACTGCGCCAAATCATTTTTAGAATGAGTGTCGGTATGCCCGCCATCAGCAGCATCGCTTTTAACTTTAGGCTTAGTGATGACAACCATTTGTTTTTGAGCCGTGTTGTTTAATGTAAAAAATACACCTGCAACAATAAAAATCAGGGCAGCAGCAGCCCATAAAGGCCAGAAAGCGATGCCTCTTTTCTTTTTTTCTTTCTCCGAAAAGCGCTCCCATGCACCATTAGAATAAGCTTCCTCATGGTTTTGGAGTTGCGCGGTGATCTGCTCAATTAATTCCTTATCCATTTTTTTCGTATGAGTTGACCATGGTATTTAGGTAAAGGGTACGTAACTTATTTTTAGAACGGGTAAGGTAAACACGACTGGAACTTTCAGGAATGTTTAACATCTTCGAAATCTCATCATGAGCGAAGCCTTCAATTTCATATAAGTTAAATACCAGTCTCTGCGTATCTGGTAAGTGATTTAGTAAATTTAAAATATCGTTAACGTGTAATTCAGAGGCAACAGATACCTGTGTAACCGGATGTTCACTTTCTGCTAGATCATCAACATAAAACTGGACTTTGGTACTTCGGATCTTATCTATCGCTGTCCGCGAAGCAATTTGCGCAATCCATCCTTTAAACGATCTTTGTAATTCTTCCGGATTTTTTGGCGCCTTGAAGCCACCAACGTGTTTGAAAATCTTGATAAAACTGTCATTTACAAGCTCTTCACTATCCGAAGGGTTTTTGGTATACCTTAAAATTATGCCCATTAAATAGCCATAAAATGATTTATACATCATTTCTTTACAGCTATTGTCGTTTTTTACACAGCCTTTTAAAATTTCCTCAAAACTGAGTATTTTTTTGATCACCGTTGTAAGGGACTATTTATAAAAGGTTTATCATGGTTAACTGATGGCAAATTTAAGAAAATAACACCACCCAATTTTTGAGTGGTGTTCATTTTCGTTTTCACAGGTAGAGTGAATATTTTTATTTGTTTGTCATCACTGATAAGCCAACGCCCGTGCTATCAGTTTTGCTCGATAAGCCTTTAGCCCATATGGTATAAATTTTACCTTTTTCGATTTTAACCGCCGGCAAGCTAACTTTAACCGCTCCACCTTGTTTCAATTGAAAAGTATAACTGTCATTAGGTGCAATGTTGCTAAAAGTGGTAAACTCTTTAAATGCTTTTGCCGTAAACAATGGTGCATCTGTACCGGCAATGGCTAAATCAAATGGCGCAGACCCAGGGCTTAAGTTTACAAAACGAACTTTGGCCTTATCGGTTTCAGGTGCTTTCAAATCATCCTCAAGGATTAAAAGTTTGGTTGATTTTAAAGTATCCACTACGAAGACCGAATAAAATGATCCCGATTTTAAGGTTGCATTCGCGGTAGTTAAATATTTTAAGGTATCCTTTTTGGCAACCCCCACTAACCTGATGCCTGGATAAGCCGCATAGTAACCAAGATCTTTTGTATAAGTAAAGCTGTTTATTTTTTGGTTATCCAAAATAAAATCAAGTGCACCCGTTCCCGGCGATGCATGCACAAAGCCAATACCGGCAGCTTCTATCGGATCGTTGTTAAAATCCTTCTTGCAGGCTGTTATCGTTAAAGTAATCGCAAGGAGAGAGAGTATAATTTTTGTAGCAGTGCTAAAATTTTTTAAATCCGTTTTCATTTTAATGTTTAAATCAATTTCTGAACAAAATTGGTTAATGGCCATTAACGCTTTTTCTTGTAAAACGATTAAGGGAATGAAAACGCTACAGTTAAAATTATTTTTTTATAAATATTGGGTTTGCGAAAGAATTTTGACTTAATCGACGGTTACATCACCGTTAACAATTAATTTGCTTTTTACCGCTCTACCATTCACTTTGGCAGGCACGAAAGCAAGATCATCGGGATGAAACTTAGCAAGGTTAATAATTTCAGTTTTGTTGAAGGATGGAGAAATAATCTTTACTTCATAATTAAGTAGCTGACCGCTATCGCTAACAGTAAAGATGTAGTTTAATTGGTGAGATCCCCTAATATATTTTAAGTCATTTGGAATACGAAAGCGCTTTGTTAGAAAGTATATTCCATATAAATACCCACCAATTTTTGCCGGATAAGTAACTTTATCGCCATCTTTTAGCGAATCGATTTCGTATGTTACCTCTTTAATTGGTGCGTTGTATTCTAACTTTTTAGTTGAATAATTATATATCTGTTGAAGTGTGTCTAACGGACAAAAAAAATGCCAGCGACCTATTCGTTCATTATTTTTATACATGCCTGTGGCAAACTTCTTTTTACCTGCAAGTATGGTCGCTATGCCATTCTTGATTCCCCTTTGTGATTTTAACTCGGTAGAATGCTCAATAAAACCTCCGCGTACATAGCGGTAATGCGTGTGTGTAGAGTCTGTTTTTTGGGCTACAACAGTAAAAGAAATGAAATAGAGAAGGACGGAGAGAAGCGTTTTCATAATTTAAATTGGTTATATAAAGAAAAAGAGTTTTGATATCATTTCAAAACTCTTTTTCGTTTTATTTACGAGTACATTTCTTCGCGGAGTTTCGCAACGTCCGCATTGTTAATGTATTCATCGTAAGTCATTAACTTATCAATAGTACCTTTTGGTGTAATTTCGATGATCCTGTTGGCAACAGTTTCTGTCAACTGGTGATCTCGTGAGGTAAATAATATGGTTCCCTTAAAATCTTTCATACCATTGTTTAAGGCCTCAATCGATTCTAAATCCAGGTGGTTGGTCGGCTCATCAAACATCAGTAAGTTGGCCTGTTGCAACATCATTCTCGAAAACATACAACGCATTTTCTCACCTCCTGATAATACTTTAACGTTTTTCAATACTTCCTCGCCCGAGAATAACATACGGCCTAAAAAGCTGCGAACAAATTGCTCATCTGCATCCGTACCGGAATACTCACGCAACCAGTCTACCAGGTTTTCGTCTTTACCAGCAAAATATTCAGTATTATCATTTGGGATATCTGCAGTGCTAATGGTAACGCCCCATTTAAATTCACCTTTATGATCGGTATCTCTACCCGTCAAAACATCGTAAAATGCGGCGGTAGCTAAACTGTTTTGAGATAAAATAGCAATTTTATCGCCCTTGTTTACCATAAAGGTAACTTTATCGAACAATATCCCGTCATTTCCGCTTTTACCAAGGTTTTCTACCTGTAAAATCTGGTCGCCAGCCTCACGACCGGTATTGTTGAATATAATGGCCGGATATTTTCTGCTCGAGGCTTTGATTTCGGTGATATCAATCTTATCTAAAGCTTTCTTACGGGAAGTAGCCTGTTTAGATTTAGAAGCGTTGGCACTGAACCTGCGGATAAATTCCTGAAGTTCCTTCACCTTATCTTCCATTTTCTTGTTCTGGTCGCTGCGCTGTTTTAGGGCCAGCTGACTTGATTCGTACCAGAAAGTATAGTTACCGGTATAGATACTCATCTTAGCAAAGTCGATATCTACAATGTGCGTACAAACCGCATCTAAAAAGTGCCTGTCGTGCGATACCACCAATACAATATTCTGGTAATCTGCCAGGAAGTTTTCCAACCAGGCAATGGTTTCGATGTCCAAATCGTTGGTTGGCTCATCCAGTAACAAAATATCCGGATTACCAAACAGGGCCTGTGCCAATAACACCCTTACTTTTTGTGTGTTATCCAGCTCCTTTAGCAATTTATAGTGATTATCTTCGGTAATGCCCAAATTGCTTAACATGGTTGCTGCGTTGCTTTCCATGTTCCAGCCATCCATTTCTGCAAAAAGATTTTCAAGCTCTCCGGCGCGTTCGCCATCCTTTTCAGAAAAATCTTCTTTCATATAAATGGCATCTTTCTCTTTCATGATGGCATAAAGTTCTTTATGACCGATCATTACGGTTTCCAATACCGAAAACTCATCAAATTCGTAGTGATTTTGTTTTAAAACCGCCATTCTTTCGCCTGGGGTAAAAGCTACGCTACCAGAGGTTTGACTCACTTCTCCTGATAAAATTTTAAGGAAAGTAGATTTACCTGCACCGTTAGCCCCAATTACGCCATAGCAGTTGCCCTGGGTAAATTTGAGGTTAACATCTTCAAATAATGTGCGTTTGCCGTACCGTAACGATAAATTAGAAACTGAAATCATGCTATAATTGAAATAAGCCGCAAAGATACGCAAAAAGGTTGAGGGTAGGAAGGCATTTGCTTGTTGTAAAGTTCGAATGTTGTAAAGTTGAATGTTGTAATGTTGAAAAGTTAAAGGTTTGAATGTTGTTTTTAGGAAACGAAGGGTTCTGTTCTTTGTAGCCAGAAGCAGTCCCGTTATCCGCTTTACTGCGTTGCACTCCGTGTTCGCTGCTACCGGGTTTATTTTACAAAGGGGTAGAAGCTTTTGGCCAATGGCTTAAATCGCAAAGCCTCCAATTGAGAAGATTATATATGTTTGTTCGGTCTTTCTTGCGCTAATTTTAGTATTTTAGCAATACACACAAAATGAAGTCAATATGAATAAGTTAACCCTATTAGGCATAATGATGTCTAGCATGTCCGTCATGGCTTATGGCCAAAATTCCCGGTATAAATATAAAGTAGACTTTTATGGAGATACAACACTTGTTGATGAGCGGGATCATACCATAGGTAAGCAGAAGAAAGACTTTTTCGGCAATACCATTATAGTGGATAAAGATGGTAAAACCATTGCAAAGGAAAAAAAAGATTTCTTTGGCAATACGGTATTGGAAAATGAAGGTGGGAAAACCGTGGCTAAACAAAAGAAAGATTTTTCGGGCAATACCATTTTGGAAACTGAAATCGGTGAGAGATTGGTGCCAAAACCATTAAATGGTTTAGTGCCGGGCGATGGGAAAACAGAAGTTAAGATCAGGGAAAAAAATGATATTTTTGGTAATACCATTATTGAAGATGAACATGGTGAGAAGATAAATGTATATAAAACTGATATCTCAGGGAACATGATAATAGAAGACGGTAATGGTAAAACCATAGGAAAGCAGAAAAAGAATTTATTTGGAGAAACCATTGTTGAGGACGAGCATGGAAATGTGTTGGCAAAATACAAAGCAGATGTATTCGGCAATACGGTTATAGAAGATGTTAATGGTAAAAAAGTAGGTGTTTTTAAAACCGATATTTTCGGGAATAAAACTTTTGTTCCGGAACATTAAATTATTATTTTTAATAAGCTGTTTTAAAGTGGGGAATATGTCATTCTTGCGCATGCGGGAACCACGAGGTGTTCAGCGAAGCTAATCTTAATGAACGCAGCATTTATATATTAAATAAGGTCTTCTGATAAATTATTGTAATTCCTAAGGGGTAATTTATTGTATAAAAATCCATATAAATGGACAGATGTTAAAGAAATTGAGTGGTATCGAAGTATCATCATTTTCACCGCAGTCTCCGCATGTACGGGCAGACCTGATCGTAAAGGCTGGAAGAAATCTTTTAAACCAAGTTTTAATAATTCGGTTGAAAAGATCTCTCCATTTCGCTTCGCTACAGTCGAGATGACGATTTTTTTAGGGGAGTCTGTCAATGGTAGCTTGTTGAAGGATCTGCTTTGAATCTCTTTAAGGCGTTTCGATACTTCGTCCAGCTCAGCACAGGCTAAGCTCAAAGAGACAAATTTGATTAAAATACAATTTATGATACAGTATCATGCCGACTTATATGAATGTACTTTATCCTAAAATATTTATTTTAGCCTCATGCTAGATCAAACCTTACTCGAAACCATAAAAACCACCCTTCAAAAAAGTAAAGTAGAAAAATTAGCGGCCATCGCTTCAACTGATGGCTTTTCGGTAAAAGACCTCATCGATCTCAGTTTTTATCATGATCAGCAGATCGGGTTTCGGGCGGCCTGGATTTTGGAGAATGTATTTGTTAACCATCAACAAAAGTTTTTACCTCATGCGCTCTATTTCCTGGAGCAATTTCCGAAACAGAACAACTTATCGGCGTTAAGGCATTACGTTAAGATTTTAGCCCTTATGACCAAAAGAAACGCTTCAATAGCCATCAAAAAAATTATTGACGATTATGATACTGACCATTTGGTGGAGGTTGTTTTTGCCTGGTTAATTGATGATCAGATTCCCGTTGCTGTTAAATCTCATTGTTTAAACATTTTGGCTAATCTAAATGTAAAACACAACTGGATTAAGGAGGAATTGTTGCAGACCATGGATTTTTTGGTAGACAAAGAGAGTATCGGCTTCTTTGCAAAGGTTAAACAGATCAGGAAACAGTTGGCAGTTCGCAGTTGACGGTTTTCAGTTGGCAGTTTTCAGTTGGCAGTTTTCAGCTGGCAGTTATCAATTTACTGTTACAAATTACAAATTACAAATTACCAATGATCAATGACCAATGGCCAATGAACAATAAACCAATGACCAATGACCAATGACCAATGAACAAATGACTAATCAACCATTACTAATTTCAGTTGATTCAAAGTTAAATCTTCAATATTTTAGCCCTAAACCTTACACCTTCAACCCTCAGCCTTATAAAATCTTTCAGCTTTTAGCTATTTTTACCAAATGAGTACTACATACGATATCATCTCAAAAGTTATAAAAGAACGGCGCAGTATTTTTCCTGCAAGCTATATCAAAAAAGAAATTCCGGTTGAAGTCATTAAACAGGTTTTAGAAGCGGCCAATTATGCACCCACACACAAGTTAACCCAGCCCTGGCGTTTTGTGGTGATCAGGAAGGCTGGCCTGGCCAGGCTAGGCGAGGAGCTTGGTAACCTATATAAAAAGGTGGTTTCTCCACAACAGTTTTTACAGAAAAAGTACGATAGTTTTGCTGAAAAAACGAGTCAGGCTGATTGTATTATTGCCATTAATATGAAACTAAGCGGTAAAATACCCGAGTGGGAAGAGTTGGCAGCGGTTTCCTGTGGGGTTCAGAACATGGCTTTAACCGCAGAGAGTTTGAAGGTTGGCGCTTACTGGAGTTCGCCGCCTTTGATTGATCATTTAGGCAGTTTTTTAGATCTGGGTGAAAACGAGAAATGCATCGGCTTATTTTACATGGGGTATCATAACGAAAAACCCTGGACACCAAACCGGACTCCCATGGAAGAAAAAGTGAGGTGGATTGAGGGGTAGTTTTGGTCTTTGGTCTTTAGTCTATAGTCCTTAGTCTGCAGTCCTTAGTCTATGTTCATTAGTCCGGTTAATGATTTGATCGTTCATGGCTATTGTGCTGTGAACCATTGATCATTATTCCCATCCCATCAACCATTTTACATCATCCATATTCCATTTCCATTCCCCATTTTACATCATTTATGTCTGCTTTAAAATCTAAACTTTATCAGCTTTGTCTGACTTTTATCCAAAACAGGATCGAAAATATAGAATATTCGCTGCAACAAGCCAGGCAGGCATCGAATGATGACACCAAAAGCAGTGCTGGCGACAAATACGAAACTACACGAGAAATGATGCAGCAGGATATGGATCGCGACAATAAATTATTGTATGAAGCCGGTCAGCAGAAAATTGCTTTACAACAGATTGAAAGTGTCGCATCAGATCGGTTGGTTAAAAACGGTAGTTTGGTAATCACCTCGGCAGGTAATTTTTATATCAGCATTAGCGCAGGGGAGTTGAATACGGACGGACAAAAATTCTTTGCTGTTTCTCAGGTATCGCCCATTGGCAGGTTTCTGATCGGAAAAGCTGTGGGTGATAGTTTTAAGTTTAATGGCAGGGAATATTTGGTGAAGGATATATTGTAAAAATTCGTCATCTCGACCGGAGCGCAGTCCCGAATATTCGGGAGAGAGATCTATATAGAAAGATTTAGCTTCGCTGCGCCTTCGGGTTCTCGACTTCGTTGCACTCCGCTCGAAATGACGGCAATCTATTATGGCGACCTCTTTAAACTTTGCAAACTACTTTACGCCCATTCGCTTTGCAAAGGCTGGCACCAGATAAGTCCTTACGTCCGAATAAGGAATAAATATTACAATTTGTCCTTGTGCATAACTGGCAACCTCATATGGATTGTACATAAAGGCAATACCATTGGCATTGAAATAGAAGTTATTATTGGGTTTAATAAAATCATCAAAAAGAACGGTGCTTAATGCATCTTTTGCTTTGATATTATATTCCTTACGAAGATTGCGTTCTAAAATGCCTGACAAAACATTTGAATCTATCTTTATGATGTCAGTTAGTGCCAATTGCTTTTTGTTCTGCACATCTAAACAGATCATGCTGCTGTTGTAATTTCCGTGTGCACCGCCAGTGTAAGTATCGGTAAGGAAATCAACCACAACATAACCATTATCATTGTAATTAACCGTTTGCTGACTATTGTCTGTATAATTCATCCAGGCCTCAAATTCACTTCCCCGGCCATCTTTTTGCTGTTCGGCAACCTCGGTTTTATAATCGCTAAAATAGGTAGTTGCCAGATTTTTGAAACCGGTTAAGCGATCGGCCTGTTCCAGACCGAAGATTTTTTTAAGTTCTGAATCAAGCCATTTGCTATTCTCATCGTTGCTCTTGCTTTCAAGATATTGAAAACTGATTTCGGCAGTAGGAGATTTTGTCCGGTCAGCAAATGCTTTAACGGAGTCTCTGTAAATTCCGATGCTGAATGGATAACTGCCTTCCGGATATTTTTCTGTTAAAGCTACCGGATATTTTTTTGTTTTATCACCACTTTCCCATATACCATCAAAACCCTTTCCATTCCATTTTAATTTTAAAAGTGGCGATTTTGAATCCTGATTAAAGTACGATTCGTAAAAATTATACTCTGCCAGCACAATGCTATCTTTGCCGATTACCGTATCAGTTGAAAGGTTAAGCCATGATCCATCATAATAATAGGTGCCACTCACTTCATCATGATCATCAACTCTTTGCAGATGCATAACTACCTTTTTACCTGCAATAGTGCCTTCTAACCTTTTGTAAAAACTCTTTGGAAGCTCTTTTTTAGTCGCATTTATACCATCTGTGGTTGCATTATTGTTGTTCCCGTTTTTAGGGTTATTACAAGCCAGTGTTATCGCTAATCCAAAAAGAAGAAAAACAAAAGAATACTTCATAGTGCAATGATTAAAGGTTTTAATGCTGAGTTATCATCTGGAATATAATTCTTCCGTCTTTTAACCCCGCAACGCTTAATTTTTAATCATTAACCGCTTTGCTTAGATTTTGTTTTATTAAAACTTTTGTTAATGCTATAGTAAAGGTTTTTTGCCGTGTATCTTCCCGGATCAATTATCCTTCTGATGGTGTAAAGCGGATAATTTTCATCTCGGGCTGTCGACAATATAAAGGCTGCCTTAAATCCATATTCCTTTAACTTGTGCAGGGTAGATGATTTGCAAACACCATAAGGGAATGCAAAATATGCTACTTTTTTGCCTGTAATTTCTTCCAGTTTTTTTGTGGGTTCATCAATCTGGGTTTTCCAATCCCCATCAGTAAATTGTGCAAAATTTTTATGGTCGTAGGTATGGCTGGCAATGGTATTTCCCTCGTCAGACAGTTGTTTGATCTGCTCTTTGGTCATGTAATTGATCCGTCCTTTTCTGCCGATCGATACCGTCATGATAAAATAAACTCCTTTAAAGCCATACTTTTTCAGTGTAGCATTGCCAACTGTAAATTGATCTTCATCCGTATCATCAAACGTGATCATGATGGGTTTTTCAGGTAACCTGGCACCATAAACCAGGTAATTATACAATTGATCAGGCAGAATAGAATGGTAGCCGCTATCGGCCAGCATTTTCATGTGTTCTCTGAATTTGTCAGGAGCAATGATATCATCATGTGCTCTTTTGCTGTCGCTGGCGATATTGTTTCTGATCTGGTGATAACACAGAACGGGCACCTCTCTGCGTGCCATAATGGTTTTGTTATCGGCAGGTTTGGTGTTTGCGGAATCTATTTTAACCGTTGCTGTAGCATTTGTAACCGCTACTTTTTCTTTTGAAGCCTTTGAAGGCTGGCAAGACGTTAAAAGTAGCGAAGAAACTGAAGCATAGAGCAGAGCACTTTTGATCATGACTATATTGATTTAAAAGCTATTCTTAATGCTGTTGCTTAAGGTTTTTGGCGACCAGTAGCCACTGGCAATAATCCGGCGGATGGTAAACAACGGATCTTTTTCATCACGTTTGGTTGATAACTGGAAAGCCATTCTGAAACCGCGTTTTTTTAACTCAGGAATGCCTTCTGCATTCCATAAACCAAACGGATAAGCAAATTCGGTCATTTTCTTGCCTGTAATCTCCTCCAGTTTTTTAGTTGGTTTGTCTAGTTGTTCTTCCCAATCCTTACCCGCGTATTTTTTGAAGTTTTTATGGTCGTAAGTGTGGCTACCGATCACATTTCCTTCGTCAGACAGTTGTTTAATCTGCTCTTTCGTCATGTAATCTACAAACTTGCCTTTTCTGCCGATTGAAACGGTCATAATGAAATAAACTGCTTTATAACCCAGTTTTTCTAACGTTGGGCGCACAACGGTAAATTGGTCCATGTCAGTATCATCAAAGGTTAACATAATGGGTTTGCTCGGTAATGGAGCACCGGTATTGAGGTAAGCGTAAAGCTGATCGGGTAAAATGGTATGGTAACCGCTATCGGCCAGCATTTTCATCTGGTCTTTAAAATTCTGGATTTCTACAATATAATCTTTGCCTACCTTGCCATCAGTGGGTTTCCAGTTTCTTACCTGGTGGTAACATAAAATCGGTACTTGTTTTCTGGCCAGGATGGTTTTAGCATCAGCCACTTTTATTTTTGAAACGTCAATGGCAGCAGCTTTGGAATTTTCGCTGGTTTGTGTTGTTTTTCCAGTCGAATCTTTTCCTGTAGCACTGTCTGTTTGTGATTTAGATTGGCAGCTGGCCAATAAGATTGCACCGGCTGTTATTAAGGTTAAAAAGCTGTATTTCATTGTTAGTGTATATGGGTACAAAACTATAAAATCCCTCAATTATTTATCTATCAAAATAAATTGTGTTAATAATTAATTTGAGTGGTAAGAAATTATACTAACTATCGCATTTATTACATATCAAAGCCTGCTTAATATCCTTTAATTAAATAATTTAGCAACTCAAACAAATTTTAATGAAGAAACTCTACAAATTTCTGCTGGGCGCGCAGTTTTTATCCTTAACTGTTGCTGCACAAAATAAAACATTTACCCTAACCGAAAATATTCAGCCACAGCCTAAGGCAAATTATCAGCTCGCTTCGCGGTTTTCGCCAAATAAGCTGAAAAAGATGGTGTATTCCACAGCTGTAGATCCGCATTGGTTAAAATTGAGTAACCGTTTCTGGTATACTTTCGAAAGTCCGAAAGGAAAATTCTGGTATTTGGTAGATCCTGCAGCTAAAAGCAAAAAATTGATGTTTGATAATGCTAAACTTGCTGCAGATATTACGCTGATTGTTCGCGATCCGTTTGATGCCGAACACTTACCCCTGGAAAACTTAAAATTTGCTGCCGACGAAAAAAGTATTTCTTTCGAAATCAAGAGCACGGTTGAAGAACTAAAAAAAGATAGAAAGGATAAAAAAGCCGCAGATTCTATGCAGAAGAAAATATTTTCTTTCAAATATGAACTGGCCAGTGCAAAATTAACCGAGGTGCCAAATTTCAGTAAACCCAAGCCTAAACCATCATGGGGCTCGGTAGCACCCGATTCTTCAGCCATTATCTTTTCCCGCAATTACAATCTGTATTGGATGGATAAAGACAACTACAAAAAAGCAGTTAATAATGAAGAGGATAGTACCATTGTGGAGCATCAGCTTACCAAAGACGGGGTAAAATTTTACTCTTATGGAAGTGACGGCGATGGCGAGAACAATGTGGAGAACGAAAAAAACAATAAGAAACGCCGCGGCGCTTATGTGCTCTGGTCGCCAAATTCTAAATATTTTGTGTTAGACCGCACCGATTCGCGTAAGGTAAAAGACCTTTGGGTAATCAACAGCGTTACACCTGGCCGCCCCACTTTAGAAACTTATAAATACCAGATGCCCGGAGAATCTGAAGCTCCTCAGGATGAAATTTTATTATTCGATTTTGCCGCAAAATCTTATAAAAAACTAAATATATCTGCATTTAAAGATCAAAGTGTATCTGTTTGGAGCAAACCAGCTTTAAATAAAGACCGTGATAACGAATTTCGTCCATCTATCTGGTTAGGTAACAATAACAGGTTCTATTTTTCGCGTACCAGCCGCGATTTAAAACGTATTGATATCGGTACTGTTGATATTGCCACAGGCAAGGTTACCCCATTAATTGATGAACGCTTTAATACCTACGTTGAAGTGAACCGCCCGGGTTTGGTTAATGATGGTAAAGAGCTGATTCATTGGAGTGAACGTGATGGTTGGGCACATTTTTACCTTTTTGATGAAAATGGTAAACTGAAAAATCAGATTACCAAAGGTGCTTTCCACTGTGAAAGTATTGTAAATATTGATGAAAAAAAACGCATACTGTATTTTACGGCCAATGGTAGGGAAGGCAAAGAAGATCCTTATTACTTACATTTATACAGCATCAATTTCGATGGTTCAAATATGAAATTATTAAATGCCGGTGACTTTGATCACCTGGCGAATATGAATGATAACAACACTTTTTTTGTAGATAACTATTCGAGGGTAAATACAGCACCAAAAGCGACGCTTTATGATGGAACGGGCAAAAAAGTAATGGATCTGGAAACAGCCGATCTTTCATTGCTCATGGCAGCGGGTTACAAATTTCCCGAGCCTTTTAAAGTAAAAGCGGATGACGGGATAACTGATCTGTATGGTGTAATGTATAAACCTTTCGATTTTGATCCCAATAAAAAGTATCCAATCATTGAATATGTTTACCCGGGGCCACAAACCGAAGCGGTAAATAAAGCTTTCAGCAAAAGTATGGACCGCACTGAACGTTTGGCTCAATTTGGTTACATCGTAATTACGGTAGGCAACCGCGGCGGAAATCCATCACGCTCTAAATGGTACCATACTTATGGCTATGGAAACCTGCGCGATTATGGTTTAGCGGATAAAAAAACAGCTATTGAGCAACTGGCTGCCAAATATTCATTTATCGACGAATCGAAGGTGGGCATTACCGGTCACTCCGGTGGCGGTTTTATGTCTACCGCGGCCATGCTGGTGTATCCAGATTTCTTTAAAGCGGCGGTTTCAAATGCCGGAAATCATGATAACAGTATTTACAACCGCTGGTGGAGCGAAAAACACCATGGTGTTAAGGAAACCATCTCTTTAAAAGGCGATACTTCTTTTAAATACAGCATCGATAAAAACCCCGATTTGGCGAAAAACCTGAAAGGACATTTGTTATTGATGCATGGTGATGTAGATAACAATGTGCATCCGGCAAACTCTATCCGTGTAGCGAATGCATTAATGAAAGCAGGTAAACGGTTCGATTTCCTGATTATTCCAGGTCAGCGCCATGGTTTTGGAGATATGACCGAGTATGCTTTCTGGAAACTGGCCGATCATTTCAATAAATATTTAATTGGCGATTTTTCTGAACCGAGCGATGTTGATCTGGTAGAAATGGATCGGGATATTGAGCAGAATGGAAAGTAATTAACCACAGATGAAAAGGATAAACACAGATCAGGATTGTTAGCTGTGTTAAGATCCTTTGTTGGACTTAATAATAAAGCCTTGGTTCGTGTCCTCATGAACCTGGTTATTTTAGTAATTGGTGATGCCCTTTGCCGTGGTTCGTGTCCTCACGAACCACTCATCCATTAAATGATTGTCTTAAGAAATCAGCATCTTTTGCAATGATTCGTATCTTCACGGACCATTTGTTTTTAAACATTGTTGTTTTTCGGAAAGCAGGCTTGGGTGGTTCTTGGGCTATTCCAGTCCTGCTATTGCCCATAGTCCCGATAGGAATCTTTTTATATACAATTTTTATTTAAAATCGGGAGCTATCTCGCGCTATCAGATTTACTTCATTTGGGCTTGTGTTTCAAATAAGACTGTTCAACCGCGAAGTTTTTCTCATTCTTTCGCCAAGGTTCTTGTCCTCACGAACCTTATTATTTTTATAATTGGTTAATATCCAAAATAGGCCACCATGCAGCCTTACCCCGCC
Source organism: Pedobacter suwonensis (assembly GCF_900111825.1). Classification (GTDB taxonomy): domain Bacteria; phylum Bacteroidota; class Bacteroidia; order Sphingobacteriales; family Sphingobacteriaceae; genus Pedobacter; species Pedobacter suwonensis. Next base: position 36,118 of record NZ_FOJM01000023.1, on the reverse strand, counting down.
GTGGTTCGTGTCTTCACGAACCTTTATTACCGCTGCACAGCCAGGCGGCTTTTCTACTTCAAAAATGAAATGCTGCCCTGGCCACTTAGCCCCGGTTGAAGCGATACCCTGCAGCAACGAGGCACGAGGCAGCGAAGCGTATAAGCGTAAAACGGGAAGAAATTAACTGTTTTGCATTGGCTGCGCGCTCCAAACCCAACATTACCAAAACCTGACTTTTGGAGCGTCTGGTCCGTAAACTTTCGATCATCTTTAATTTTAAATAAAAAAAAAGCCTCCCGATTGATCAAATCGGAAGGCTTTTTTAGGTTTTAAGATAATCCTGGTTTTTTGATCTTATTTGTAAAGGTAATTTAAGGCAATTACATCATTTGCGTTGAAAGTACGGTTGCCGCCATTTGAACAGGCCAGCATGAATGATGCTGCATCCGGATTAGCAGGTGTTCCCGGTATTCTTACTGCGCCCACGTTTGATGCGCCCTCATTGCCGGCGCCACTTGAACCACAGCTAAAGGCACGGTTCATGTAATCGGTATGACGGAAACCAATGCAATGGCCAACCTCATGCTGAATTACAGAAGCCAGGTACAATAAATTAGGGTTTGAACCATAGGCTGCTGAATTGGTGTTCATTCTGATCTGATTAAATGGCTGGCCTGATGAAGTCGGGAAACCGGCAGAGCCTAAGGTAATAAAACCACCGCTCGGACCTTCATTAAAACCTACAACATTAATGTTTCCGGTTGTACCGGCACTGGCTCTTTGGAAAGTGATGCGTAAACCCAGCGAGTTGTATCTCGAAATCATGGTGTTCACCGCATCGCTATATACCTGAGGCAGGTTGGTTACCGATACCGTAATTACACGTGGCAACGATTTTACAATGTTTGTGGTTCTGTACTGTTCTGTTTCGGCGATATTTAGATTTGCCCCGGCAGAAGGCTCAACTAAATTGTCGTCGGTTAAAAGAATATCTCCCTCTACCAGATAGCCTTCATCTGTTTTACGGATATTGTCAGTACTGAAACCGAGTGATTTGATCTGTGATAATTTGCTTGCAGAAATTTCGCTCTTATTTTCTACAGCATTTTCTGTATTATTACTTTTACAAGAGTATAGGTTTGTGAGTAGAATGCAGGCGGCTGCAATCGATAAAAAGTTGGTTGTTTTCATCTTAGTTAGAATAAAATTAGTTTAGGTTGAATAAGTTAGTTAATAATATTTGCGGATTACCTTATAAATCCTAATTTAGGGAAGATATATCATGTAACCAAAATTTTATAATAAAATATTTTTTGAAAGTCATTACTGTATTTTTAGTTTTATGTTTTTGTCTGTCTGTTTTTAGTTTAAACGCACAGATACAACCTAGTGGAATAGATAAAAAAAATGAAAAATATATTTCAAAAACGGGTAGTGTTACAAAATTAAGTGATGATCAGTCTATTTTGGTAAGATTTAAACAGGTGTTAACAGCTGAAGAAATTCAGCGGTTAAAGCCCCAAAAAATCCTCTCTGGTGATCATTTTATCGTCGAAAAATCGAGTGTTTCTAACGTTTCCAACAGTATCATTGATCAGGAACAAGCTAACGGGCTCTGGAAAGTTAGTGACAGACTGATGAAAGTGCTCAATAAAAGCAGTAAAAAGAATGATTCTATCCTGGTTCGGTTAGCCTTTAAAAATGTAAATCCGCTACCAGTGGCGCTGGCAGGTGTAAAAATAAAATCAATCGATAACATCAATCACATCTGTACAGCCTACCTCTCGCCAAAAGATTTAATGTTTTTGCTGGAGCTTGGTGATCTCTTATATGCAGATGTTTTGCCTGTAGCTAAGGAAGAGGTTGTAATCAACGGTCTCGACCTTAGCCTTAACCAGATCTCTAACGCCCGAAACCTTTATCCAGGTATTGATGGTGTTGGTATAAATGTGTCCTTTAAAGAAGGAATGTATGATGCTGCTGATCTTGACTTAATGGGGAAAACCGTTGTGGGAGCCACTATTGGTAAAACGCCAACTACTCATGCTACCATTATGGCTACCCTGGCTTTAGGGAATGGTAATTCCTTTATCCGTGGACTCGGTGCAGCACCAAAGGCCAGACTGGCCTATTCTGATTTTACGAATTTAATGCCCGATCTGGCTACCGATTTAAAAAAGCTTCGGGTTAATGTTCAAAATCATTCTTATGGGACCGATATCGATAACGATTATGGAATGGAGGCTGCGGCATACGATAAACAGATTTTTGAAACCGACACCTTGATCCATGTTTTCTCGGCTGGAAATAAAGGTACTGCCACACCATCTGCAGGGTTTTATCAGGGTATCGCAGCACGTGCCAACTTAACCGGCAATTTCAAGCAGGCCAAAAATTTATTGGTGATAGGAGGGATTAACAGAGAAAATATGGCTGAAAACCTGAGCAGCAAGGGGCCTGCTTACGATGGACGTGTAAAACCTGAATTGGTTGCCCTGGGCGAAGACGGAACATCGGGGGCTGCAGCCATTACCAGTGGATCTGTTGCTTTGGTAGAACAGTTTTACCAGCAGAAATATAAAAAAGCGGCATCTGCTTCGCTCATCAGGGCAACCTTAATCAACTCTGCTGATGATTTAGGTACTGCACAGGTCGATTTTGTGTATGGGTACGGAAAATTAAATGTGAGCCAGTCGTTAAAAACATTGGACGAAAACAGGGCATCACTATATCAGGTAGCCAAAAACCAGGATTTAATGATCCCCTTAACTATTCCCGCTAATGTGGAGGAAGTAAAGCTGACCATCGCCTGGAATGATCCTCCTGCTATTGTAAATGCTGCACAAAGCCTGGTTAATGGATTGGATTTAAGCCTGGAAACACCCGCAGGCAATTTGATGCTGCCCTGGGTATTAAGCAGCTTTCCTCATTTAGATTCCCTTGCAAAACCAGCGGTGCGTAAGGCCGATCCTCTCAATAACGTTCAACAGGTTACGCTCAATCAACCATCCGCTGGTACTTATACTATTCATGTTAAAGGTAATCGGATTAAACAGGGCAATAATCAACCTTTCGCATTGGCTTATCGTTACACCTTCAAAAATGATTTTTCCTTTGTTAGTCCTGTGAAAAACGAATATTTTTTTGCTAATGAAGATAACTATATCCGATGGGAAAATACATACACGAGTAAAACCGGAAACCTGTCAGTGAGCTATGACGAAGGTAATACCTGGAAATCTATTGCCGCCGGTGTTGCTTTAAGTAAAGGATTTTACCACTGGATTCCATCAAACCTGTTTGTTAAAGCCATGGTAAAAATGGAAGTGGAAGGTAAGGAAATATTGAGTCAACCCTTTGTTATTTCAAGTCCGAGGGTATTAAAAGTTGGCTATGCTTGTAAAGATGGTCTGGTACTCAGCTGGAATGCACAGCCCGGAGCAAAGGACTATACATTGTATAATATCACAGATAATATCCTTTCGCCGGTTTTAACGCTTGCTGATACCATAGTTAAGCTGGATGCCGGCAAAATCAATAGTAATTACTTTGCCGTGGCGGCAAATGGTGTAGGTTTTACGGGTTTAAAAAGTTATACCATCGATTATACCCAACAGGGCATTGCCTGTTACGTGAGAAATTTGTTTGCTTCGTTAACCGATGATAAACGGGTAAAAATTGAACTGAGTGTGGGTACCACTTTGGATATAAAGAACATCATCTGGGAAAAACAGACCGGACCAAATACTTTTAGTGTTTTACAGCAAACCAGGCCCGTTTCAAATCAGCTGGATTATACGGTTTTTGACGATAAGCCAAAAACTGGAATCCAGTTTTACCGCGTTACGTTCGAAACGGCCAGCGGTCAGGTACAGAGCGATCTCGTATCGGTAGTGTACCTGAAAGAGAATGAATTTTCATTCTTTCCTAATCCGGTATCTGATTATTTAACGATTCTGAGCGGATCATTTGAAGATTACAGCCTGTCTATCTTTAACATGTTAGGTCAGAAAGTTTTTGAAGAAAAAGCCACCAGTTCGAATAAATTTGCACTTAATGCTTTGTCAACAGGGGTGTATGTGGGTGTGATCAATAAAAATGGGCAACAACTGAAAAAATTTAAGCTGATTAAGAAGTAATTAATGGTAAAACTTGCTTTCGGTCAAACCCTAATAATCCGCATGTAACAAATTAAGAAGAGCCACGCTAAGCTGCTAGCCAAGATTAGTGAAATCTTAGCCTACATGGGTGCTGATATTTTTTACTACATTAGCGATAAACCAAATCAACTTTCTTAATGACTCTCCAAATCAAATCAGTAATAATTGTAGTCCTTTCCTGCTTTCTTGCCATCAATGGCTATTCGCAGTTACCTCAAACCGCTCAAAGTATAATATCGGCTTCAAAAAATATAATTAAAATTTATAACAAGGACACACCTAAAGCCAATCATGTAGTTAAGGTGGTGTATTTTTATGGAAAAGGCCAAAAGCTATCCGCTAACTGGGAAGAGCGCTTAAACCGCGTATTGAGCGCTGTGAGTGATTTTTACAGAGACGAGTTCCAGCGTTATGGAATAAAATCTGATGGCGTAAACTTTGAGAAATCAGGGAATAAATATATGCTCACTGCAGTTGAAGGAGATTTCGATTCAAAAAGCTATAATGTCAATTCCGCTAATCAGCTGCAAGCGGAAGTATCGAACAAAGCAGGTGGCAAAATTGATTTTTACAAAGATCATGTGCTGATCGTAACCGGGTTATATTATAGGAAAGATAGTACAACCTATGTTTTTGACTCGCCCTATATGGGCATTGGTTCATCAGTTAACGGAGTAAGCTTTGCCGCCGATTGCCCACTGCTCGATCCAAAGTTGCTAACGGATAAGGTGAACCGGATTAAGTATGCTGAACCCGGCAGGGCCGACAGGGAGTGCAGTGTAGCGGAGTTTAACAGCTGGTATATAGGGGGTATTGCTCACGAAATGGGGCACATGTTTGGCCTGCATCACGATTTTGGTCATCCATCCGAATTGAAGCCCTCATCAATATCCTTAATGGGAGAGTATGGAAGCCGCCATTTTAAGGGAAGCGTTTGGGGCGATACCCAGACTTCTTATATTTCAGCCGCCGGAATATTGCAGCTGCTCAGTCACCCCGTGTTTACCGGATATGCTAAATACAATAAGACTGATACACAACTGTCATTAAATAACATTTCTTGCAGCTATACCGATAAGGGCATCCTATTGAAAGCCGGTATTGCCGGTAATTTAACCCCTTATGCCCTTTCAGTGCTGATTAGTCCTTTGAATGAGACAGAATATTTCAATGAAAGTACTATTTACCCTGTTAACAGTACTGGATCGATCGCTGTACCGTTAAAAAAATGGAAAGAAGGGAACTACCGGATGTATTTGATCTTTATGCTTCCTAATGGGATGGTGTATCCTTTTTACAAACTTTTTATGGTGGGGCGTAACCATGCAGAGGTGGTGGAAATTCCAACAGGAAAGGCATTAGATGTCAACGAACTTTATAGCCGGTTATCCGTAATGCAGAAGACCGGGGAAATAAAGAAAAAGCTTAGCATACTTGAAAGTGTGATTAATCCCATTCCGCCTGTCGATCCTGCAACGTATAAAGGAGATAGTCTTTACCTTTCAGACGCGAAGTGGGAGCTTGCCAGCGTGGGTTGGGAAAAACCTGCACGTAATTATTTTACTACCGAGTCGGAATATGTTTTTTTTCTTGCTAACCAGGGTCAGATTTATGAAAAGGGATTATTTGCCCATTCACCGTCTGTTTATTCGTTCCTGTTAAATAAAAAATGGACAAGGTTTTCCGCTATTGTAGGTTTGAGAGATTATGCCCACCAGCAAGGCTCGGCAAGATTTACCATTATCGGCGATGGTAAAGAGCTTTACCGGTCGCCGGCGTTAAGAGTTGGAGAGCAGAACCGGATAGATATCAGCATTGAGAATATAAATAAAATCGAGCTGCGCGCCGAAGGAACAGAAGGGCATAACCACAATTCATGGGCCATCTGGCTTAATCCACTGCTTAACCGGTAAGCGGTTATTGCTGATTCACCAAACGGATCGGGGATCATCATCACCTTTGAACCCGATCAAAAGTAGATGATTGCTATTACTTTCATTTAATTCTAACCTGTTTTTGCCTGGAATACTTATCAGAATGAAACCATTCCGGAACAGATGGACGGACGGGCACCAAGTTCTCCTCTGCCAGATCAGCAAAAAAATCAGGTTCATTTTACCGTATGGTACAACAAACAAAAAGCGTCACGATTCAACATCGTGACGCTCTCTGAAAAAAAGTCATTTATTAATTGCCTCCCGGGGGAGAATTAATTAAAAGTAGAACTGAACACCCAATCTTGGTGCAAAAGTATCAGCGTTTAAGCCAAATGTATTGGTTTTAGCTTTAGCACCGGTTCCTTCAGCTTTAACAGTATAATTGTCGTAGCTTAAACCTCTAACTGAAAGTTCAATACCGATTTTTTTGGTTGGGAAGAAAGCAAAACCTGGAGCAAGTTCTACGCCGATATTGGTGGTAGTACCTAATTTAACCGCGTTATCACCATTGGCATCAGTTGCTTTTAACTCACCAAAAGCCAAAGGCACTGATAATTGTCCGAAGAATTTAAACTGGTCTGATAAACCTACATAATAACGTCCGAAAGGGGCAACTTTAAAAGCGCCAGTCTGTGTTCTGTTGCTTACTTTTTTATCGTATTCGTAACCAACACCTGTACCAATTGCAAAGTTGTTGCCAACAAAATAGCCAACACTAGGTACTATGCTGAAGTTGAAATCTGCTTTCGGAGCGCCATCAACTTTTGTAGAATTTACACCTACATTACCACCTAACATAAAATTTCCTTTTTCAGTTTGTGCCTGTGCACCATAAACTAAACCAGCTACTGCTACTAAAGATAATAATAATTTTTTCATCTTTTTTATGATTTATTTGTTATAAAAATATAGTCAATTTTACTATTTTAATTTCTGACTATATTTGCCTAAAAGTCAACACTTATGCCAAAAAGCTTTGTTAAAGTCATCAAAAAATCAGTTTTTGGGTAACTTGTTAGCTGACAAACAGATGTAAATTCAGTGTTAATTCAATATTATTTTCGTGTGACGAAAAATCAATCGATTGATTAGTTTTTTAGGTATGACAAATTGACAATCTGACTTTTTTTGTAGAAATGTCAGATATTAAGGTGGCAGAAATGGCAGGTTTTGAAGTAACTTGTAAGGTTTAGTTAAACCTTACAAGCCGAAATGAGGTTATCTATTTTCTTTTGGATAATGGAGATGGTTTTATCATCATTTAAATTCCCATCCGCGTCAAATTTATTTTGAGCCTGGGCAATCAAAACTTCTGGCTGTAAAACCGGATTCATATTTAAAAAAGTAAAAACAGGTAAAAATGCAGCTTGCATCCTAACTGTGCCCCACATGCCCTGCGTTGCACCCATCAGGGCAACCGGTTTGTGCATCAATGGAGAGTCCTTTCCACGGCTGGCCCAGTCAATTGCATTTTTTAATCCCCCGGGAATGGAATAATTATATTCAGGAGAAACCATAATAAAAGCATCTGCGGTAGCCAGGGCATCCCTGAATTTTACCACACTTGCTGGTCTTTCTTCAACCTCCGGCAGATCATGGTCTGCATTGTAAACCGGAACATCATCATATGCAACAATTTCGAATTCGATACCTTCAGGAATTAAACTACCTGCAAGGTTAAGCAACATGGCATTATAAGAGCCTTTACGTAAGCTTCCGCACAACCCAATAATTTTTTTGTTTTTTTCCATAGCTATAAAACGAAAACTTTACTAAAATGTTTGTTTTTTGCAAGGGCAACCGCTAAGCTATAAAAAAATATTATCCCTAATTTTGGCACATAAGCTACCCGTTATGACTGAAAATACATCTACTACCGCCATCATCGAAAAAACCGTTTTCCCGATACTTTTTGCCTTAAGTTTTTCGCATCTGTTAAATGATACCATCCAATCGTTAATTCCTGCAATTTATCCCATCATTAAAAACAGCTATCGCTTAAGTTTTTCGCAGATTGGGCTCATTACCTTAACCTTTCAATTGGCCGCATCACTGTTACAGCCTTTTGTGGGTTTATACACCGATAAAAAACCTCAGCCATATTCATTGGCGATAGGTATGGGGTTTACCCTGCTTGGTTTGATTTCGCTTTCGCTATCCGGCCATTTTTACACCATATTAATTTCCGTTTCTTTTATCGGCATCGGTTCATCGGTATTTCATCCCGAAGCCTCAAGGATGGCACATGCTGCATCTGGAGGGAAGAGGGGACTGGCACAATCGGTTTTTCAGCTGGGCGGTAATGCAGGCAGTGCTTTGGGTCCGCTATTGGCCGCCTGGATTATTGTGCCTTATGGGCAGATCAGCGTCATCTGGTTTTCGGTTATTGCGCTTTTAGCCATTGTTATTTTAACCTATGTTGGCAATTGGTATAGGGGCTTTATGCTTTCGAGAAGTAAAAAGATCAATATTCAAACCGTTGTGAATCAATTTTCAAGAGGAAAGGTGATCTTCTCAGTGTGTATTTTACTGTTATTGATCTTTTCGAAATATTTTTATATGGCGAGTTTAACGAATTATTTTACCTTTTACCTGATCGATAAATTTAAGGTTTCCGTGCAAACCTCACAGCTTTATTTGTTTGTTTTCCTATTCTCGGTAGCTGCCGGAACGTTACTGGGCGGACCAATAGGAGATAAGATAGGACGAAAATATGTCATTTGGGTATCGATATTGGGTACCGCTCCATTTGCTTTGTTGCTTCCACATGCCAGTTTGTTTTGGATTGGGGTCCTTATTGTTCCTATCGGGATGATTCTGGCCTCTGCTTTTTCTGCCATATTGGTTTATGCACAGGAATTGATTCCCGGAAAGGTAGGTTTGGTTGCAGGTTTGTTTTTTGGCTTTGCCTTTGGTATGGGGGGCATCGGATCGGCCTTACTGGGTAAACTGGCAGATTCAACCAGTATCGGATATGTATTTAACGTTTGTGCGTTTCTGCCTTTAATCGGTTTATTAACCGGTTTCTTACCGAATATAGAAACAAAGAAGAAATAAAAAATAGTGCCGTCTTTATTAGAGATGGCACTATCTGATTTAAAAATGTAAGTTAACCCCAATACCTGGGGTGAAAGAACTAAAGCCAAATATAAATGTTTCATTACTTAAGGCTTGAGAATTTAAATTTACACCATCATCTTTAATGTTTTGTTTACTGTAAGCAAGTAAAGGAAAAGAAAGCTCAACAGCCCATTTTTTAGTAGGGAAGAATGCAAAGCCAGGATCGATAGAGGCCTGATAATTGGTGTTTTTATAATGGGTGGTTTCAGTAACATAATTTCCTGATAACATTAGGTTATACGTGCTTTTTCCAAAAGCCATTCCAACATTTGCCTGGCCGAAGAATTTAAATTTATCAACAATATCTACGTAATACCTTAAATATGGAACAACATTAAAGGAGTGACTTTTACTAACTGAATTAATGAATTGTGGACTGCCACTTCCCAGAAAATATGTTGATTGGGATTCCGCCTTATTTCCGCCATATCCAATCTGTAGGCCCAGAGCCAGGTTTTTTCCAAAAAAATGGCCGAAACGCGGTGCAATATTATACGATTTTGAATTACCGGTAGAAAAAGTATTGGTAGAATTTAATGGCTCCTGTTTGTTATGGCTAAATCCAATAGAACCACCGATTAAATTGTCTCCTTTTTCTGTTTGGGCATTAGCACCAATAGTGATAGCGCATATTGCTACCAGCGTTAATAATTGTTTTTTCATTTGTGTTTTTTTTATGTATCCAATGATAACCAAAAACCCGAAATAAAACTATGATGTTAGTTATTTTGTGTGTAATTAACTCATTGTCAGTTTTTAAAAAAAAAATAATCTAGGTTAAATTCGAAGTTTTTTTATTTGTGAGCTATACTATTGGCAATTCAGTTTTTCGATAAAATAATAAGTGTCCAGGGCATCTTCCGATTCACGGTCCTCGTTTTCATTAACAATTGATTTTATTTTACCGTCGCTTTTTTGAGATCCTGTGTTGTTGTACTCAAATTTGATATTACCAATGGATTTAATTTTTCCATCTTCCGATTTAAAAACGGAATTGTAATATTCAATTTTAATATCACCAATGGATTTTATTTTTCCGTTTTCAGAAGGGAATACGCTGTTGTAATATTCTACTCTTTTATCGCCGATTGTTTTTACTTTTCCATCTTCAGATTTAAAAACGGAATTATAGTATTCAATCCTGGTGCCATTTATAGATTTGATTTTCCCATCTTCAGAAGGAAATACACTACTGTAATATTCTATTTTGCCTCGAAAGCGTTGTGCATTTGCCTGAATGGAAAGACTTAAAAGAAATAATAAGCTTATGCCTGCCCGGCTGAAGCTTTTGGTGAATATATTTTTCATTGTAAGGAATGTTAAAAGTGATAATTAAAAGTAAATGTTGGTGTGAAATTTTGCAGGGCAAGCTTCAAATTGTTCGTTTTATCGTAATTGTAAAGCGATTCTTCAGCGTAGTAATTTTGATGAAAGAAAGAGACAACAGGTGCTGAAAAATCCAAAGCGGCATGTTTAGATATGAAATAGCTAAAACCAGGACTGATACTGGCGCCCCATCCTTTTATTTTGGCATCGGTACGGATCAGGTAACCTTCGTCATCAATGCGGTTAAAGGTATTTACCTGTAAGAGCAGGTTGGCCTGCATAAAAAACTTAAAACGATCTTTAACATCAATGTATTTGCGTACAAAGGGAGAAAAACCAAAGCTGAATTCTTTTACGCCGCGCTGTTCTTCGTAATATCCGTATTCACTATTCCATGCAATATAACTTTCGCCCCTGAGCTTCGACAGATTTAAGGGGACTTCCAGGCCGATGGCAAAATTATTGGCTAAAAAATAACCTCCCCGCGGCGTTAAAGTAAAGGTGTTTAAGCTGGGTGATGAAGGGTTTTGTCTGGAGGTTCCAAAACTCAGGCTTCCGCCAATAAAGCCGGATCCTTTTTCAGTTTGGGCATAGCTGCGCCAACTAACGGCGCATAGCAGCGCCATAATGATTAATTTAGGTTTCATTTTATTTTGTGTTTTTGTGTGTAATCAATAATAATCATTATCGAAACAAAAAGCAAGAAAAATGAACTGCTATGTTAGTTAATTTTTAAATGTCAAATCCCACAGAAATAAACGTTGTGGGATTTGATACGCTATTGACTGTCAGTATGCGGCAGGTAAGTGGCAAACTCGTCAGGAATCCAGGTTTTATACGCTTTAGCCTCTTTTTTTGCCCTTTCGCTTAGTGGTATTTTCCATATCTCAAAAAACGACGATAAATCTGAATTCGTAGCTTTACTGATGGATGTAAACCAAAGATCTATGCGTTCTTCATTGCTCAATTCGTTTTGGTAATATTTTCTTGGATCCATATCGCGGTATATTTTATTGGCTTTGAGGATAGACTCCCATCCAAAATGTTCAATAAGCTGGATATACATACACAAAGCGGTGAAGGGTTCCTTTCCCCATTTTTCAAAGGTAGGCTGGTTTTGAAGATAACTATTGATTTTCTGCTTTACTTCATCTTTACTTTCCATTCCCTCGTGGTTGTAGAGGCCCTTTTTTAGTACTTTATCATATACATACATGGTATAAAGGTTGGTGGTTACTTCACCAACTTCATCCATATCAAGCCCCCAAAATTGATGGCGATGGCCGAGCTCGTGGAAATGGCCCCAGCTTCCTTTTTCTTTCAGCATTTTTTCATTAAGCATTAATTCGCAACTTTCATCATTGGGGGCCACAATTTTATCCCAGACGGTGAACATATAGCCATAGGCAACCTGATTATCGATGACTATCCTTTCAGGATGTGTTCTGGTTCGGCTAATGATGGCTAAATCGGCATCTGCATCCATTACTTGGTCCCATAACTTTAGTAAGGAGTCAGGATTTTCCAAATTTTTAATGCGATAAGTGGGTACGGTGAGTATAATTTTATCCGTCGCTAGTTCTGTCCATGGTGCAGGATTATTTTTAATGCTTGCCCATTCGGTCAGGTTATTTTTCTCTAATTTATAGTAGGGGGCTTTCACTACGCCATTTGCAACAATACTTATTGATTTGAGTGAGGAACTGTCAGGAATTCTGATATACAATAGTCCACCATATGGTGAAAAAATGGTTGTGGTATCTTTTTCCAGTTCAAATGATCTGGTTAAGTCAAAACCCGATCTTTCCAGCTGATCCAGATGTCTTAAATCATCATTATGGATGCCGATCTGCGCCTTTAAATATTGGCTTTTATATTTTGGATCGATCACGATGCTCACTTTTTCGCCCGCCGGAACATAAACACCTGTACTGTGTAACCTGAAATAATTTGGATAAGGTTCAGCTAAGCCTTGCGAACCTACCTGTACGGCTATATCAATCAATTCTGTGCTACGGCTGGCGTTTTTGGGTACCTCTCCAGGAAACGACTTACTTTCCGGATATACAAAATCGGTCGAGTTTTCTTTATTGTGAGATTTTTCATAAATATATTTTGAAAATTGATAGCCTGCTTTTTTAGCGGCAGTGGAAATATCCAATGGTTTGTTTAGTGTGGGTACCGGAAGTGAATCGCTAATGGAAAGTGCCGATTTTATTTTCCTGATCAACATACTGGTATCTGCATTATTCGAAAAAGCCAGCTCTAATGTAGGCTCTATACCATAGGCATATTCGGTGGGGCTGGTCGGTTTAGGAGAAGGTTTCGCCAGCTCACTCAAAATATTCTTCAATAGAAGATAAAATGGTTCTTTTGTTAACGTCAAACTATCTTTGGGATGCTCAGCCGTAAACATGGTATAGGCATTAAATATTCCCGCCTTACTTAATAAAGCATTTATTTTTATCAGATCATTTAAATATGATTTATTGGGATCTCTGTGCTTAAAAATATATGGGTAGGGGGAGCCATAAACCAAATTTCCTCCATCAGCTATGTATTTTTCAATGACTTTAAGCGCTGCTGTATCCTTCACATCATTGGTTAAAAAGTAAATGTCGGTATTGGGCTGTAGTTTACTGCTATCAGCGATGTAAACTTGAGCATTGTTGGCTTTCAATGCATTGATCAATGATGCATCGGCAGTTTTAGTGACGGCTACTTTAAGTTTTTTGGGATGATTTCTAACCGATTGGATAATGTTTTTTAACAAATGTTGAACATTTTGATCGCTCAATAATTTGCTTTCAAAATACTCGGACGAGCCTATGGCAAAAATGTGTCCTTTACCCAGGGCGCTGCTCATCATTACTGTTGCTGAAACATCAACTTGCGATGAAAGCAAATGTGTAGCTATGATCTGAGGTTGTTCATTAGTGCTAAAGAACGCAGAAACAAATTTTCCCGTATCAGGCATAGGTAAGGTATTAATGCCTTTTAAAAGTGCTGATTTTTGAAATTTTTGAGCGAAACTTTGGATGGCAAGACAGGCCAAAATAAGAAGAAGCGTGGTTTTGAGATTCATTTTCAGGCGGTTGTATCTGCAATTTTAAGTATCTCAAACCACTGCCACAACACACTTTATGTTAAAAAACGCTAAATAAATCAGGCTTTAGGTACAACAGGCAATATGGGTAACAAAAAAATCCCGTCCAGATGAACTCGGGACGGGACTCGATTGTTGTATTTTAATCCACTTTCTGGTTCAGGAACACAAATTTATGATCGAACATGTCTAACTTAATTTTGCTGTCTTTGTCAACTTTTCCTGCCAGGATCTCTTTCGATAGCTCGTTCAGGATTCTTTTCTGGATGACCCTTTTCAACGGCCTTGCACCAAACTGCGGATCATAACCCAGTTGTGCCAACCAATCTAAAGCTTCATCACTGGCATCCATCTCTATACCCATTTCGGCCAAAGTTTGCTGTACCTGTTTAAACTGTAAGCTTACAATATTTCTGATTTCGCTGCGGTTTAATGGGGTAAACATAATCAGCTCATCAATCCTGTTCAAAAACTCCGGACGAATGGTTTGTTTCAATACCTCAAATAGTTCGTTTTTGGTTTTCGCAATAACCTCTTCGCGGTTTTCATCGCTCAAATCTTTAAAGTTATCCTGAATTAAATGCGCACCAATGTTCGAGGTCATGATGATGATGGTGTTTTTGAAATTCACCGTTCTGCCTTTGTTATCAGTTAAACGGCCATCATCCAATACCTGCAGCAAGATGTTAAATACATCCGGATGTGCCTTTTCGATCTCATCAAGCAATACTACCGAATAAGGTTTGCGCCTAACAGCTTCCGTTAACTGTCCGCCTTCATCATAACCCACATACCCCGGAGGCGCTCCGATTAAGCGTGATACGGCATGTCGTTCCTGGTACTCACTCATATCAATACGGGTAAGTGCATTTTCATCATTGAATAAAAACTCAGCCAGGGCTTTGGCAAGTTCCGTTTTACCTACACCCGTAGTACCTAAGAAAATAAAGGAACCAATAGGTTTACGTTTATCCTGCAAGCCAGCACGTGAACGGCGGATGGCATCAGAAATGGCTTCAATAGCCTCGTCCTGGCCCGCTACGCGTTGGTGCAGCTCTTCTTCTAAATGCAACAGCTTTTCGCGCTCGCTGGCAATCAGTTTGGTAACCGGAATACCGGTCCAACGGCCAACCACACCTGCAATATCGTCAGCAGTAACCTCTTCTTTTAGCATGCGGCTATCGGTTTGCTGGCTTTCTAAATCGGCTTTAAGTTTTTCAACCTTGTCCTGGGCTTCCTTTATCTTGCCGTAACGGATTTCGGCAACCTTGCCATAATCTCCGGCACGTTCTGCCTGTTCGGCCTCTAATTTATAGTGCTCAATCTGCTCCAATTCATTATTCACTGCATCTACCAGGTCTTTTTCGCCTTGCCATTTCGCTTTAAATTCATCTCGCTCTGCAGACAGGTTAGCAATTTCTGCTGAAAGATCTGCAACTTTTCTATCGTCTTTTTCCCGTTTAATCGCTTCGCGTTCAATTTCCAATCGCATAATCTCACGGTCCAGCGCATCTACATGTTCGGGTACACTGTCCATTTCCATGCGTAGCTTAGAAGCAGCTTCGTCCATTAAATCGATGGCTTTATCCGGTAAGAAACGATCAGAAATATAGCGCTGACTCATTTCTACGGCTGCAATAATCGCTTCATCTTTAATCCTTACCTTATGGTGGGTTTCGTAACGTTCTTTTAATCCACGGAGGATCGAAATGGCATCCTGGGTATCTGGTTCCTCAACCATCACCTTCTGGAAACGGCGTTCCAAAGCTTTGTCTTTTTCCAGGTATTTCTGATATTCATCTAAAGTCGTTGCACCAATAGCGCGGAGTTCTCCACGGGCAAGTGCGGGTTTTAAGATGTTTGCCGCATCCATTGCACCCTCACCGCCACCGGCACCCACCAAAGTATGGATCTCGTCGATAAAAAGGATAATATCACCATCACTTTGGGTAACCTCCTTCACTACTGCCTTTAAACGTTCCTCAAACTCGCCTTTATATTTTGCGCCGGCAATTAATGCACCCATATCAAGCGAATAAACCACTTTACTTTTCAGGTTTTCTGGCACGTCGCCTTTAATAATCCTAAAGGCAATGCCCTCTGCAATGGCGGTTTTACCTACACCAGGTTCGCCGATCAATATCGGGTTGTTTTTGGTTCTGCGCGATAAAATCTGAATAACACGGCGGATTTCCTCATCACGACCGATTACGGGATCCAGTTTTCCGCTTTCTGCATATTCATTTAAATTGCGTGCATATTTACTTAGGGCCTGATAAGTGGCTTCCGCATTTTGATCGGTTACCCGGTTATCGCCACGTAACGCTACAATGGCTTTTTTAAGGTCTTTCTCGTTAACACCTTGTTCCTTTAACAACTTAGCGGTGCTATCGTTAACAGATAAGATACCTAGTAACAGATGTTCTACAGATACAAATTCATCCTTAAACTCTTTTAAAAATGTTTGCGCCTTTTGTAAAACGCTATTGGCATTGGATGACAGATATACATTGCTTCCGCTCACTTTCGGGAACCTGGCAATCTCTGCATCCAGATTTTGATTTAATACATTTAGGTTAACGTTTAATTTCTTTAAAACATAAGAAACCACGTTTTCATCAACAGTAAGCAGACCTTTAAGCAGGTGCGCCGTTTCAATAGCCTGTTGCTGGTTGCCCTGGGCTATTTCAGAAGCCTGTTGAACTGCTTCCTGGGCTTTTATGGTAAAATTGTTGAAGTTCATATTCCTTTTAAATCAAAACAAATGCCATGTTAATTTTGATTTTCAAATCGGAAATTTTGTCGTGAAGTGATTGTTTTAAGTGAATAAATGACTGATTTTTAATTGTTTATGATGAAAATTTGTCTTGTTTTAGCTTACTGTCATCCTAAACGTCGTGAAGCATCTTTAAAAGCTGGGTTTATGTTGAGGATCGGTAACTGTTAACTGATTTGGGCGTTCCCCAATCCCGTGAAATACGGGAAAGGGTCGGGCTTTACAGGGCTCCGCTTCGCTCCGGTACCGATGAAAGATCGGCACTGAACCCTTACAATCCCTAACGCGGACCTAACTTAATCGTAACCCCGAAGAACTACTGGTTCAGGTTAAATAAACCTGATAGAACGGAAAGCCCGGAGCGAGGAATTGAGCGAGGACTTGGAGAGATAGCAGGACTACAGGAAGCGAAGTACACAGAACCCTGCTTTTTAAATCATATTGAACAAGTAAGTGGACAAGGTAATTGGAAAAGCTATCAATAACAGATTACTATAGAAACGTCGTCTTTCCCACGCAGGCGCGAATCTTAAAGCAATTGCATTACGATTATTCATAAGTTTGCTTTATCTGGTGGTATTCATGAACACCTCGTGGTTCCCAATCAAGTTGTTCCAAATGAACTCCGTTGGAGGGAATGACGATTCTCTACAAGGGTACTTCCTAATAAGTAACTCCTCCAGTTAAGGAGAGCAAGTCCAAAAGGAAGATGCTGAAACAAGTTCAGCATGACGTATGGTGAAAAAAATAAGCTTTTTCTTATTAAAAAAATCCCGTTTTACCTCTCCAGGCAAAACGGGATAAAACCTAAAACAAAATCCGTTTCATTTGACAAAACGTTACAACTTGTGTGTTGTTAAAATAATAGACAGGAATTTCTGTTTAAGGTTTAATACCTGTTGAATATCTTTATTTAATTTAAGGCATATGATTAAATAAATGATAGCAAGATATTCTTCAGGTTTACTAAATTGTTTTAAAAGAGGGCTGCGGCGAAATTGTTTCGAAATGATGGTTACAGCATGTAATTATTTTTTTTGCGAGGCTTTCGTTAATGCTGCGCAGTTTTATCTAAGTTTGTTCAATAATAAATTATTAAGAATAGAAAATGTCGGTAAGGGGTAACCAGTTTAAGGCCAATACATTCAGAGATAAAGGTGCAGAAAATACACCAGGCAGGTCATCATTGGGCAGGCAGCCAAAGCGAAAAATGGATTTTTTGCCAAGCTTTGACCTGGCAGATGGCCGTGCAGTTAAAATTATAGGGCTGTTTTTCGTCATATTATCATTATATTTTTTAATTGCTTTTACTTCCTATCTGTTTACCTGGCAGGATGACCAGAGTTATGTAATTGATGCAAATGGCGGATGGAGCAATCTTTTTAAAACATCCGAAGAACTGAAAGAGGCGGGTGTTTCCATCCCGGTGGTTCAAAACTGGCTGGGTAAATTCGGTGCGCTGTTATCACACCAGTTTATTTACGAATGGTTCGGGATTGCATCTTTCCTGTTCGTTCTGGCCTTTTTTATTATCGGCTACCGTTTATTATTTAAGGTTAAAATTCTTTCTATTTCTAAAACATTAGGGTATAGCTTTTTCTTTTTGCTTTTTATTTCATTAACCTTAGGTTTTGCACATGGTTTCTGGTCAGAATCGCCACATTATCTGGAAGGAGAATTTGGCTACTGGAGCAATAAATTATTAAGTGCCCAGATTGGCGCTGCCGGTGTTGCCGGATTAATCGCTTTTGCCGGATTAACCATTTTAATCATTGCCTATAATATCGATTTTAAGTTTCCGGAGCGTAAAGCGAAGGAAGTTTACCTGGATAATGAAACGCCTGATTATGTAAACGACATTAGGGAGCAGGTGGTAAAAAACAAAACCTATGAAGAACCTGCTGCACCTATTGAATTTCCGGTACGCGATAAGCCGGTAAGTAACGAACGTAAACAGCAGAACGTTGTATTACAGCCAAGCCGTTTTGAGGAAAAAGAGGAAGAGGAAACGGTAGCACCGGTGGTGCTCTCTCCATTGGCGACAAATTTGCCATTGGCTACTGCTGCGGCCGCTTCATTGCCTTTAACGGTAGAGCCAGCGGTTGAAGTAGAAAAGGAACCTGCCTTTACGATCGAAAAAACTGAAGAAGAAAAAAAATCAGAAGACCTGGTTGAACAGTTTGGCAATTACGACGAAAAACTGGATTTATCGGGTTATAAATACCCTACAGTTGATCTGTTGGAAAATTACGGCACCAATAAAATTTCGGTAAATGCGGAAGAACTGGAGGCCAATAAAAATAAAATTGTTGAAACGCTTAATCATTACAATATCGAAATTGATAAGATTAAAGCAACCATTGGTCCAACTGTTACCCTATACGAAATTATACCGGCGCCGGGCGTAAGGATTTCGAAAATTAAAAACCTGGAAGATGATATTGCGCTTTCCTTAGCGGCTTTGGGCATCCGGATTATTGCGCCGATGCCAGGTAAAGGTACCATTGGTATCGAGGTGCCAAACCAGCATCCTGAAATGGTACCGATGCGCAGCATTTTAAATACCGAAAAATGGGCACAAAACACCATGGATTTGCCTATTGCCTTAGGTAAAACCATTAGTAATGAGGTGTTTATTGCCGATCTGGCCAAAATGCCGCACTTATTGGTGGCCGGGGCAACCGGTCAGGGTAAATCGGTGGGTATTAATTCTATCCTGGTTTCGCTATTGTTTAAAAAACACCCTGCACAACTTAAATTTGTACTGGTTGACCCGAAAAAAGTGGAGTTAACCCTGTTCAACAGGATTGAAAGACACTTTTTGGCTAAATTGCCCGGAGAGGCTGATGCCATCATCACCGATACGAAAAAAGTGGTGAACACCCTAAACTCGCTTTGTATTGAGATGGATCAGCGTTACGATTTGCTGAAAGATGCGCAGGTGAGGAATTTGAAAGAGTATAACGATAAATTTGTTAAACGCAAGCTTAACCCGAATCTTGGTCACCGCTTTTTACCTTTCATTGTGTTGGTGGTAGATGAGTTTGCCGATTTAATGATGACCGCCGGTAAAGAGGTTGAAGCGCCAATTGCCCGTTTGGCCCAGCTGGCCCGTGCCATCGGTATCCACCTGGTACTGGCTACCCAAAGGCCGTCGGTAAATATTATTACGGGTACCATTAAAGCCAACTTCCCGGCCAGGTTAGCTTTCAGGGTATTATCAAAAATCGATTCGCGGACCATTTTGGATAGTGGAGGTGCCGATCAGTTAATTGGCCGTGGTGATATGCTTTTATCTACAGGCAGCGACTTAATCAGGCTACAGTGTGCTTTCGTTGATACACCTGAGGTAGACCGCATATCTGAATATATCGGGAACCAGCGCGGTTATGCAGATGCTTACCAGCTGCCGGAATATATAGATGAGGCAGGAGAGGGAAGCAAAGCCGACTTTGATCCCAATGAGCGGGATAAATTCTTTGAAGATGCAGCGCGGTTGATTGTGATGCACCAGCAGGGTTCAACCTCATTGATTCAGCGCAAACTGAAGTTAGGTTATAACCGTGCAGGCCGTATTATCGACCAGTTGGAGGCTGCGGGAATTGTGGGGCCATTTGAAGGAAGTAAAGCACGTGAAGTTTTATATCCTGACGAATATTCTTTGGAACAGTTCTTGAATAGTATGGATGACAAAGATTAGATTAAACCAATAGCGAAAAATCTACTCTAACGTTTCAAAGGAAAAATTTAAAAAAGAAAAGATGAAGAAATTAATTTCGGCATTAATGGTTGTAGTTGCTTTCACAACCTCAACTTATGCTCAAACTGATGCGAAAGCTAAAGCCATTTTAGCAGAAGTGAGTAAAAAATACAAATCGTATAATATAGTGAAAACGGACTTCACCTTCACGCTGGATAATCCGAAAGCGAAGGTTAAAGAAACTCAACAGGGTACTTTGTACGTTAAAGCCAATTCTAACAAGTATAAAGTAGCCATGACTAACCAGGAATTGTTTAGCGATGGTAAAAGCCAGTGGACTTACCTTAAAAAAGATAAAGAAGTACAGGTAAGCAATGTCGATAACAGTGGCGATGCGATCAATCCGGCCAAGATTTTCACTGTTTACGAAAAAGGATTTAAGTACGTTTATACAGGTGAAGAAAAAGCAGGTGCCAAAACCTATCAAATGATTGATTTAACACCGGTTGATGCCAAAAAATCCATTTTTAAAGTGCGTTTAAGTATCGATAAAGCGGCTAAACAAATTGCTAATGTGGTATTGTTTGATAAAAACGGAAACAAATATACTTATAGTGTGAAAACATTTTCGCCTAACGTAAATGTACCAGAAACTACGTTTGCTTTTGATGCCAAAAAATACCCTGGTGTTGAAGTGGTAGATTTAAGGTAATTGTTATTGCCGCCCGGGCGGCGTGAAACCTGAAAGGTTCAGTTGGAAACAGCTGAACCTTTTTTGTTTACGGAACTCAAATGGAATTGATATTTGTATCTATTAGTTAGTTATTGACGTACTTTGATTAAATCATGTAAGTAAGGTGTCTTTTTTTTGAAAAGCAATCGCAGTGGTTCTTGGTTTGCAGCAGTCCCGCCATTCGCTATAGGCCCGATGAAGAATCGGGCGCTGCCGCTGCTGTCGGGTTTAAGTGGCCTGGTTCTTTTAAGATACAACGTTTTCTAGCCAACATTTATAAAATAGAGATTCTTAGAATGAGGTTAGCTCACTTCAAAAAGATAGGCAAGAGCGAAATTTGTTCCCGATGTTTATCTTTCGTGTTGGCAAATTTATATCAGTGATTATTTTTTTAGTAAGAAATCGTCATCTCCGTAGCGCCTGCCCGTACAGGCGGGGAGAGATCTTTTTTGAACGTAGTTTCGGCGTTATGCTAGCTCGCTTTAATCACCACACAGGTTTTACCGAAGGACGCTGTCAATCCCAAGAGCCGGAGAAATCAAAAAAACAGTTGCAGTTCAGGCAAATTAGCACTTACAAACCTGAAACGCAGTGGTTTTGTGTTCATCAGAAATGAATCGAAGCTTTTGAAAGAATTGAACACAAACCCCGTAGGGCTCAATCAGACCAAAGAAAACATAAACAATAACTGATTAAACGAAGTGCCGCTGTTTTTTTGATGCGGGTTGGATTGTGCAAAAGGCTCATTGCTGGATTGACAAAGCGCTTTGGGTACTTTGGCTCGACAAAATGCGTAGCATTCTTGAGTACAGCTAATACAACTAACGACAGCGAAAAACTACCATGCCACCGCGGCATAGAGCGGAAGAAAAATATCATAATTAATTGTGTTCACACGGTAGGTTAAAATGGGAACCACGGAGTGCTCAGCGAAGATAATCTTAATACGATAGAACGGCAAATAAGTAATTCCTTACCAAATCATTAAGATGCCCATCCGATAGCGATCGGATCAAGCTGAGCATGACGACATTGCCAAATTTAATTCTTTTGCCAGCTCTAAACCTGTTATTTTGATATAGCCTCATCTTTCCTGCTGCTAAGACCCTTAAATAATTACCTTCGGATTTTTACGATTTATGAGTACTGCTTACAAGCACGATTTTTACTCTGTATTTTTTATTCCTTATTTAATTACGGGAACGATTGCATAGATATATATGATTTATCATACATAATTGTATTTTAGTTGTTAATTTCATGTTTAGTATTAACCAAATATAATTCTACAAACATGAAAAAAAAATCAGGTATTCTCGTACTCGGGATGGCTATTGCATTGTTCGGATGCAAGAAAGACAACACAACAGCGGCTGATATTGCAGATGGTCAGTCTACCGTTCAGCCAAACAAAATGGAACTTGCCACAGCGGCAGTAAGTGCTACTGTCAGCACAGAAGCTGCTTTAAAAACGGCTATAGCAAACGCGCAGCCGGGTGATGTAATCACTGTGAGTGGTACCATTTATCTCACCAGCACGCTTCAATTACTTAAAAGTGGTACTTCCAGCTCTAAAATTAATTTTACAGGCGGCATATTGGATTGTTCCGGTATTTCTGGTGCCAACTGGGGGGTAAAGGTAAATGGAAGCTACTGGAATATTACCAATATGACCATCAGAAATGCCCCTGATTGTGGGATTGTGTTCCAGACCGGTGGCTACAATTACGTAAATAAGGTAACTACACATGGAAATAAAGATTCCGGATTACAGATCTATAACGGTGGTCACCACAACAGCATCAATAATTCCACTTCGTACGACAATTATGATGTAGCCAACGGTGGTGAAAATGCAGATGGTTATGCCTGTAAGTTATCTGCCGGTGCAGGTAATCAGTTTAACTCCTGTAATGCCTACCACAATTCTGATGACGGATGGGATTTATACGGACAACCTTATACTGTTGTTATCAATAATTGTACGGCCACCAATAATGGTTACGGTACAAACGGTGATGGAAATGGCTTTAAGTTGGGTAGTGCGGGGCAAAATGTTGCACATACTGTGACCAATTGCACCGCCAGCAATAACAAGGGAAGCGGTTATGACGGTAATGGAAACATGGGGCATATCACAACCACAGGCAGCGGTGGCTCTGGTAACGTAAAGGGGCTTTTTAACCGAATTTACTAAATGGTTCTCTCCGTAAAAGGTTCAGTTGGCAACAGCTGGACTTTTTTATTGAAATAGGATAATAGGTGTATTATAGGATATATAGCTTTTCTGGAAAGCAATTGCAGCAATCTCGCCATTCGCTATTGGGAACGATTCAGAGCACTTCTGTATGGAGCCCATCCGTTTTGAGCGTAGTTTCGGCGTTATGCTAGCTCGCTTTAATAACACACAGGTTTTACCGAAGGACGCTGTCAATCCCAAGAGCCGGAGAAATCAAAAAAACAGTTGCTGTTCAGGCAAAATGGCACTAACAAACCTGAAACGCAGTGGTTTTGTGTTCATAAGAAATGATTCGAAGCTCTGAAAAAATTGAACACAAAACTAAGTGCCGCTGTTTTTTTGATGCGGGTTGGATTGTGCAAAAGGCTCATTGCTGGATTGACAAAGCGCTTTGGGTACTTTGGCGCGACAAAGTACCATGCCCGCGGCATAGAGCGGAAATGAACATTAATCTACAATTTATTTGCGCAAGAAAAGCTAATGGCAGAAAAGACGCTCACCTCGAAGTAGCTATTAGGCTTTAAAAACAATAGAAAACGACTAATAAAGTAAGTTCAGCATGACGATCGCTTCAGTAAAATGGACTAAAAAATAAGACTAGCTAACATTAATGCCTTTCACGATTAGGGCATCGTTCAGGACGGGTAAAACACATGAAAGACTTTTATAACCGATTATGGTTGATAAAATTTTCATTGCGTATTTATGAATGCTGCATAGATTTATCTAAGTTTGTTTCCAATGTCATTGCCACTAACAAACCATACTTTAGAAAAATTAGAAGCCCTGCTTTTAGCAATGGGTTATAAGGTACGTTATGAGAAAGGTAACTTTAAAACCGGTTCCTGCCTGCTTGAGCATAATAAAGTTATTGTAGTTAATAAATTCTCCAATCTGGAAGGTAAAATTGCTGCACTGGTTGCCCTGGCTAAACAAACCAATGCCGGTGAAAACCTGTTAGATGAAAAACAACGACAGTTTTATCAATCTTTACAACAAACCGAATTATTTTAATGAAGGTACAACGCAAGTATTACTTATTTAGAAAGGAAAGTTTAAGCAGATGAAAGTTACTTTTTTAGGTACCGGTACATCACAAGGCGTTCCTGTAATTGCTTGTACTTGTGAGGTTTGTAGATCTACAGATAAAAGAGACAACCGTTTAAGGACTTCTATTTTAATCGAAACAGCCGATAAAACCATCGTGGTAGATAGTGGTCCTGATTTTCGTTACCAGCTTTTGCGCGAAAAGGTAAAAGACCTCGATGCGGTTTTATTTACCCACGAACATAAAGACCATATTGCCGGTCTGGATGATATCCGCCCCTTTAACTATCTATTGCACAAAGTTATTGATGTGTATGCTACCGAAAGGGTGCAAACGTCATTAAAAAGAGAATTTTATTACATTTTTGCCGAAACGAAATACCATGGTTTGCCGCAGATTAACCTGCATGCGGTAATCAATGGCGAGGATTTTAAAATCGGAGAAAGCACCATTACACCTTTCGAGGTGATGCATCATTTATTGCCTATTACAGGCTACCGGATAGGAGATTTTACCTACATTACCGATGCCAAAACCATATCAGAACAAAGTTTTGAAAAAATAAAGGGATCAAAAATATTGGTATTGAATGCTTTGCAGAAAGAACCTCACATTTCTCATTTTACTTTGGGCGAAGCCATTGCCTTTGCCGAAAGGGTAGGTGCCGAAACTACTTATTTAACGCATATCAGCCATAATTTAGGCCTACATGCGCAGGTAGAAAAAGATTTGCCATCGAACATCAGGCTGGCCTATGATGGACTGTCTTTTGACTGTTAAGATATTATATCGCGGTTAATTCGGTTATTATTAAAAAACGAAACTGCCACAATAGCTACTCATTGATATTTCCATTCTGTCATCTGAAATAAATGCCATCCAGGTATGAAAAGTTTTTCCTTTATAAAATGACGGAATTTCCAGGCTATCCCTTTCTTTAAATCGCCTGGCACCACTGGTTTCGAAGAAAGCCGTTTTATTGTCCACATCATAGGCCATCAGCATGACCTGATCATATTTCCTGGCATGATTGCCGTTAGAATTATCCTTCCAGCTGAAATGTACGCCCACATCGTCGTGTTCCAGTTGAACATCCTCCGCACCGGTGAGCTTTCCAAAGCTTAAACGCACAGCGGCATAGTCAATTTCGCCGGCGGCATTTTGTGCATTTAACATGTTATAAGATTTTGCGACGTTATGAGCGGTCATCATTCTTTTTTTCGACTCCAGGTTAAAACCAATCCTGATAAAAGCAACAATAGGACTTAAAAAAGTCTGCATGATGGTGAAACGCGACCTGCAGGCCTTTTGATCAGCACTGCCGGTTTTGTTTTTGATAGATTTTCGGCGTTTGCTCCTGATCACCCATTTACCATTCAGGTAATAACCCGTTACGGCACCCACCGAGCCGGTGAAGCCACCGTTAATTCCGTTTTCAATTTTTCCCATGATGACATTGTTTATGTTATACAAGATAACAAATTGCTGATCATTAAACAAATGACTTGTATTTGTTTCTGATTTACGTCGGCTTTTATTCGGGTCCAATTGTCATAAGCCCGACGAAACCCCGACTTAAGTGCGATGAAAGTCCGCTATAAAAATTAATGCTAATTTTAGCTCAAAAATATTTTATTAATTTTTGTCAGCGCAAATGGTTAATTTATATATTTGCAACACTTCAAACCCAGGTGGCGGAATTGGTAGACGCACCAGCTTGAGGGGCTGGCGCCTGTATGGGTGTGGGAGTTCGAATCTCCTCTTGGGTACTTAACCGGAGTTCAGTTTTTTTTAACTTGGCTCCGGTTTTTTATTTTCTATTGATTGCGCTTTCGGAAAATGATTATTAAGGATAATTAATTTGTTTAGTTTTGGGGGATATAAGTCAGCCATAGCAGTTTTCTAACAACTAACATTTGAGTTAGGAAAGGTAATAATTTATTCCACTTATAGAATTGCAATTAGCCCACTTGCCGATGCGGATTTTCTTTTGCAACTTCACTGGAAATTAAATTGCGCTCATGAAAACCATACTCTTCATCCTGATCGGTGTAATCGGAGCTTTAGGCACATTCTTATCTACTATATCCGAACATACATTACGAACCAATCAAGCGGGGTCTTCTAGAGGTTCGTGGTATAAAACAGTTCTGTTCCTCAGAAAAACTGTAGTTAAGGTAATTGTAATTTTTATTACCACTGCATTTGTTCTGTATATAACTATTATCAGAGATGGTATTGTAGAGTCAGAAGCTACTGCTGAACTTGATAGAAGAGATTCCATCACTCGAAAAAAATATCAGGAAGATAGGGAAAAAAGCGATAAAACTATTGCACAAATTCTTGCTGGCAATTACCTAAAGCTTGATACCGCACAGAGGAAGATTGTATCCCTTATCAAAGATAGCGTAAATAAAAAGGTGACTTATAGATCAGGAATTAAGCCGCAGCTACTTCTATTAGCATCGCAAGATACTGCAAAAAGCACTTTTGATTTAAATGTAAGCGTATCGTCTCAAGCTGCCAATGCTAAAAATGTAAAGTTGCTAATATGGATTTCTAGTTTGGAAGGAAAAAGGTTCACTCCTGTCTATTTGAGAGATGAATCACTTTATGAAATAAGTGTATTACCTTTAAATTCCACTACAACTCATACATTCAAGTTTGAAAACACTTTTAATACCCAACAGTTTATAATTTTGTATGAAGGAAGCTATCAAGACCAAGATGATAACATATATCCTGTTAAACTTATGTATTCGTACAATATTAAGGAAAAAACATACGGAGAGGTTAAAATTAAATTTTTCGACCGAGTTTATACTTCAATGAAGCTTAATAAATCTGTTATAATAAACTTCTAAGTTATATTGCCGACTTTGGCTTCATCTTTACGTATTCTTGAGCCTTAATTTGAGCATAAGGAGACTATGTATGTAAGAGAAAGGCAGGTAGAGTTTCCAAACTCAACACTATAGCATAATCAGTAGAGTGGCTATGCTTAACTCTACGGACAGATAGGATTGACAGGAGTGATAATACAGTCTACTGGGGCGGGAACATTAATGATCTAGTCGCTGTATCTAAATTTCGGGGGAATAATGAAATCTCTGTTGAAGTGTGTGGTTCCCTTAATAAAAAACAATATGATGCATTAGATATTATGGAAAAGCTATAATGAAAAACTACAAGAAATGATTGATAAATTGAAACCTTAATGAAAATTCTTTATTACTACTACTATCTATTTTATACGAAGATTCTTCCAGATGATCAACCTCATTCAACAGTTGTTTTTTGTCTAAGTTTAATGGAGAGTTTCATCATTAATGGTTTACTAAATATAGTATCCATCCTTCTTTTTTGTTATAATATATCTAAATGGCCAATGATTGGTATTTTAATAGCTATTATTATTGCCAATTACCAAATTTATTATAAATCAAAAAGAATGGAGCTTATTATTGATGAAAAACCAAAATTATTTAATAGCAACGTAGCTTCGGTTGTATTCAGTCTTTTCTTTTTTCTTCTTTCATTGCTGATGATTGTAACTGCTCCGTTTTATTCTAAATATCTGCTAGAAAGATTCTGCAATTAAACGATACCGGCATTATGATTATAGAGGAGGTTGCAAATGGCAATATAATATCAGATAGCGGCTCACATTTATTTAAACACAAGGTGGTCTTTACGACATAAGAAATTCTTTTAAAGGGCAATTTTGGAACTTTATCTAAAGGAGATAGAAAGTTGTTTTTAAATTATCGACGATTTAACCAATGGAACAGGTTTGAAATGGTAACGAAATCAAGACAAAAAATGGAAGAATTGAATAAGATTGATGACTTTATTTATAAAACGCTTAACGATTTATTATTTGATGCTGTTCCTGAGTTTAAAACATTATTTAGCTTAGATAGCTCCAATTATAATTTTTCTGGTGGAATATATTTATTGATGAATGAGTTTGCTTCATTTCTGGCAAAAGAAATTGAAATTGAACCCGCAGGTGCAGTTGTAAGCAAATCCTTTGCTTTTATTAATCAACTTGGAGAAAGTAATAATTTGGAAGTTTTGAACATATTAAAAGTCGGAATTCTTGAAATTATCTACACAGAGAAAAATATTGATAGAGAAATGGTTGCTGGTTGTTTAAGCGAAAAGTTGCAAAAGTATTTCTGTGAATTTTCGCATTATTACAATTGACAAGAGGTAGCGAGGAAACAGATAAGAGCTAATTAAAAGCCTCCCCATCTGTACGTAGTCTTGAGCCTTAGTTTGAGCATAAGGAGACTACGTATATGGGAGAAAACCAAGTCACGTCTAGAAACTCAACACTGCCCATAATCCGTAGTCGTTGTGCTTAATTCTACGGATAGACAGGTTTTCAAGCAGTTTTTCCAGAATAAGCTTAACAGGCTTTTTTATTTGTCCTTTGGTCGTCCAGGTTGGAAATGCTGATACTCCATTTATAAATGGCATAAATTGTGTTTTTATTTTTGTTATTGATAATCAAAAGTACATTTGAGGAATGAGGTAGGGAAGTTGGCAAGCTTACTTTCTTTTAGAAATAAAATTTACAATGTCAAGAACTTATTTAAAACTACATTGTTGTAATTTTAAATTTACATATATTTGCCTTATGATAAATTTAAAAAGATATGGGGTGTTTTTGAAGCATAACCACCGACCAGGCGACATGTCAGAAGATCAAGCGAACTTGATTAAGAAGTTATTAAAGATTAGGAATGATATTTGGCTAGCTAAGAATGAAGATGAAATATGCAAACTCATTGATACTGCAATTGATTTGGCTCTTCCTGTACCTCCAAATTGCCTTAATCTAGACGTTTTGGGTTATGAAAGACTAGTTCAGGGCAAGATGTTGTCGATAAATACAATGCATACAGATAAGGAAATTGCGAGGGCTGGATATGAAATGGAATTTATAAAAACTAATACAGTTTTATCCTTAGTGAGCTTAATGCTAAGGTTTGCAAATGGTATTACAGAAATTCAAAATGTCGAGCATAAATTTAAGTTATCGGAAATTAAATTTAATTAATTTGTATGTTAAAATGTATGTTAAGAAAAAAGCCCCTGATTTTGCAAGAAGGGGCTTTATCCTGTACTCCTGTATATGTATGGTAGTGGAAATGTTTTTTGTTAAACTATTAATGTGTTAGTAGGTAACATGTTAGTGTGCCGCTCAGGAGGTAATTGAATTTTAGCAAATTTAAGTCCCCAATCCCCAAGGGCCTAAATTCAGTTTACCCACCCATCACTCAAAACTCCCTTTCCCAACCACATAACTGTAAATAACCACATACTCCATTCCGTTCTTTTCAAAATACCCGATAGGCACATCACCTTTTTCAAAGTAAGCCGATTGACTCGCGAATGGAATACCACAAAGAATAATATTAGGCTCTATTTGATGATAAACCACATCATTTCTACTATTTGCAATAGCCATCAATGCGGTTAAACTTTTGCTTGATCCTTTTTGGTTATACTTGGGGTGATGCGGATGTTGATTGGCCCAAACCCATTCACCACATACCATTGGTTTATAAAATTTGCCTAAAGGGATATCGAACCTGCGTGGCAAAAAACAAGAGGCTATTGTACCATTAGCCGTGACGGTTCCGGTTTCGATAAAGAAATGGGTAATCTGTATCCAATGCCGGGTGAGCTGATGCACATATTCCCGAATGGCATTTTGCCCGTCTTCTAAAAATTCTGCCCAACCGCTGTAGCGTGGCAAAGTCATGGTGATTTCTGAAACGGTGCCGTCAATGTGATGTAAGGTGGCCTTTACCGAGCAAATGGCAGGCAATACATTCATGTGGTTGGTTACAGCTGCAACCTGAATAGGGAGCTGTGTGTTTTGGTTTTTACTTTTGGTAGTTCGCATAACCGTAAAATAAAGTATCCTGGTCGCTGCGAACTACCAAATAACTCTTCACAGAGAGATTGAAAATGTGGGGCTACCACTCGACCAGGAATATTGTTAAAGAAATTTAATTGATGCTTAGCTCTGTGTTTAAGTGAATGATGATATTAATTAGTAATTCGCATCAGCAATTTAGAAATAAAATTTCAAATCGCAAATAATAATTGAAAAATTGCCCGAAGAATTTTGGCTAATCGTTTTTCAGTCTGAATGGGGTATGAATTACCCACATTGTAACAAATCTAAGTAGAAATGTAGCATAATTACCACGGCTAACCGTTAATGTTGCCATGATTTGGGTTAAAATCTGGTGATAAAACTGCCATATTAAACTAAAAACTGACAAAATTTTATATCTCATGGAATTATGAAACAATAGCTATAACTATGTGTTGCAAATGCATAGGGTATGAACGGGGGACATGCCTGTTTATCATGCAGAAACATGTAAAATGAAAGATAAATACGTTAATAACCAGGCTGACCTCGAATATTATTTTGAACAATATCCAAACCTGCTGTGCATTGTGGGTGGAGACGGATTGCTGAAGAAAATTAATCCTGCCGTTCAAAATTTATTGGGTTACTCGGATGAAGAGCTGTTTAATTCACCTATAGATGATTTTATCCATCCCGATGATCGGGAGGTTGCTTCTCATGTGAGAACTGCGCAGGTAAATAGCGAGCATTTTGCCGAGTATGATAACCGCCTGCTGACCAAGGATGGTAAAACGGTATGGCTTTCCTGGTCATCTGTTTTTATTGAGCGCGATCAGGTTTTTTTCTCCATTGCAAAAGATATTACCAGCAAAAAAAAGGAAGAAGAGCAAAGTCATATTGTCTCCATCCTAAACCGTTTGGGAGAAGAGCAAAAGGCCAGGTTTTCGCAGGAAATTGCCTTTATCAATCCCGAAATCCACCCTGAAGTGCCTGATTTCAGGTGGTTGGGACTCAATGAGACCTTAGCGGTTGCCGACCAGAAGTGGATGGAAAAGTTTGAAACGCTGGTCCGTAAACATGCAGGTACGGCTAACCTGAATTTAAGGTTTTTAAGCGCGGAAATGGCCATGAGCGAACGCCAGGTTTATCGCTATATCGACAGGATTGTTTCAATGACACCAAAAAAATTAATTACCATGGTACAAATGCACATGGTGTGGGAGATGATCTCGAAAGGAAAAGAACACAGCCCGGCTGCTTTAGGTAGAATGGCAGGTTTTTCCTCAACCAGCCGGTTTAAAAAAATGTTCTATAACATTTATGGAATTGATGTTACAGCACTGCTGTAAATTAAAATATCTGGGTATATGTATAAAAAAGTATTGGTTATTGATGATGATGAAGAACTTTTATGGCTTTTCGAAACAATCCTTAACCAGGAGCAAATTCAGACCGTTACTTATCATTCCGGTATTCCGTTAGCAGACATTATTGCTACAGCACCTGATCTGGTGTTATTGGATGTGAACATTATCGGATATAAAAAAAGTGGGGTTGACATCTGTACAGAAATTAAAGCCAATAAGCACCTCCTCCATACACCGGTTTTGTTGGTATCGGGAGAATCGGATTTAAATGCACTGGCGCAGCGCTGCGGTGCAGATGATTTTATTGCAAAACCTTTTAATATCGATTATCTGATGGATAAAGTAAAGAAACTGCTAACTTAGGGCAATTTTAAAATACTATGTCCGAACAAACCAATCCACCAAATGCCTGGGAAAGGATCAACCTTGGTTCTGAAAGGTTAAAGCTTTTTTTTATCAAACATCTCGACCGTATTTATACCGCTAAAATACACTTAACCCATAAATTACCCCTGCTGGCCGAAGAGGCCCGTTTTAAAGATCTTCGCAACGCTATTTTTGATACTGTTGGAAATGTGGAGAAGCAGCTTGCCCGCTTGCAGCTGATTTATACCCTGTTAGACAGTGATCCATCAAAAGGCAGTATTCATGGCCTCTCGGGGTTAATTGATGATGCCTTTGAAGCCATTAATGAACAAAAAGGAGAAGCAGAACTTCAGGACCTTTCCATTATATTCTACCTCCAGAACATCGAAAGTGTAGAAATGGCTTCTTTTCAGATTTTACAGATGGCTGCAGTCAGGCTCCATAATCCCCATATCAATAAACTACTGAAAGAAAACTATGAAGAAGCAAAGTCTGACCGGACCTTGCTGTTATTAATTTCTTCGAAATATATTGTTAGCTAGTTTGTTTTTTCGCTTTTTTTCTCAATAATCGTCTAAATCTGGTGCGTGTAGGGTAAGTTCTGTTCTTAGTCATATTGTTAAAGAGCAAAGCAATCAATAACAAGATGATACATCCTGATAATACAGGAGAAAGTACATACCAATAACCTAAACCGGCAATTTTACCTGGAGAGCTTACCGCTATCAAAGTAGTTGCACCACCGGGAGGATGCAGGGTTTTGGTGCATTGCATTACTATAATGGAAAGAGATACTGCCAACGGTGCAGCTAACCAGATAATATCAGGAATAAGCTGGTTAATCGTTACCCCTACCAGGGCTGAAAGCACATGCCCGCCAATTAAATTTCTGGGTTGCGCAAGCGGACTTTGGATTGCTCCATAAATTAATACACTTGAGGCTCCAAAAGAGCCTATCAGGAATATGTTCTCTTCCTTTAACAAATAATGCGACTGAAGAAATGCAATTAGCCAGATTCCAACAAAGGCACCAAGAAACGACCAGAAATGTTCTTTATAATCAATTAGGGTTTCTTTGTAGATAATATACTTTGATACCCTGAATGTTCTTCTCATCAATTTCTTCATTAGATTCTGTTTGATATATAAAATTAGTCGAATGATTTTATAATTATGATTTTAATTTATGTGGGTAAAATATTGTATCAATTTTTCAATAGCAAATGGACCTGGGAAATTTTAAATTCTCAAGTCCATTAGATATGTTCAGATCAATTAGAAAATATTGGCTGCAATTTCTTTTATTTTGAAATTCGAGTTTCACTAGTTAAACTTTCGCTCCCCTTCCTTAATGGGTAAATCATTAATGCTGGCATAGCGCTTTTTCATTAACCCGTTTTCATCAAATTCCCAATTTTCATTGCCATACGCTCTAAACCATTTTCCATCCTGATCCATGTACTCGTATTCGAATCTGACAGCAATGCGGTTATCGGTATGCGCCCAGTACTCTTTTTTGAGCTTATAGTTCAGCTCCTTTTTCCATTTATCAGCAAGAAATTTTATGATGTCAGCTCTGCCATTCACAAACTTATCCCTATTTCTCCATTCGCTGTCAATGGTATATGCCCTGGAAATTTTTTCAGGGTTTTGACTATTCCAGGCGTCTTCCGCAAGCTGCACCTTTTGCAAGGCAGTTTCCAATGTAAAAGGTGGGAGCGGATACTTTTTTTCTACTTGCGGAGGCTGTTGGGCATTTTCGGTAACTGCAATAGCAGAAGTGTTGCAGGGAGCATTTTGTAATCCTGCTTTAGCCTGATCGTTGGTAAGGGTGTTAGTTGAACCATTTTGTGCAGTTGCTACCGTTTCTGCCAATCTTCCAGCTGCTTGTGGAGTTTGTGTAAGAATTCTCATAACGCTGAGTTTTTTAAAATTTAAAAATGAAGTTTGGTCAACAAAATGGACAATAAAGTTAGCTGAATCATTTTTCGTCAATAACGTCCTTTTCCCCTGTTGAAAATCAGATCGGTTGCGTGATTTATGATTAATGTTGACATAAACTAATTATTTAACATCTCAAATGTATCACATAAAACAGATATAGACAAACTTGTCTGTATGTTTTTGAATATTATTTTTTTTATATCTTTAAAGTATTAATAATCAATGCAATATTTTTTAAGGTGTGATAATTGCTTCGAAGAATTTTTGTTTAGCGTTTTTAGGCAATGTTTATTGGCGATGAAAAGGAATTCTTTTCACCCTATGGACTACAGAAAGATTATTAAATTATTCTTTTTCTAATTTATTAGATTTTTGATAATCATTTTTGATCTTTCTATCAATTGGTTGGATTTAAATATTTTACTTTCCATTATTGAACTTTCAAAAAGCATGTAAATTTGGTCCGATTTACTTTCATCGTTTATAAGAGATGAAAAAAAATTTCGAAGATCTGTTTTGTGATCCTGAATTACTTTTAAGATTTTAATATTGTCGTTAGGAATCTCTGCCAGGACATTTAGAAAGCTGCAACCTCGAAAATGTTCCTTTGCGTTCATATAGATCAAAAAGTTGAACGATGAGATCACTTTTGATTTTACATCTTTTTCTGCTTTTATAAAATGATCAAGTTCAGCAAACCAATACTTATGCCTTGCTTCCAGGAATGCAACACACAAGTCTTCCTTAGATTTAAAATGCTGATAAAAACTTGCTTTGGCTACATTTGCTTCAGCAATAATCTGATTAATTCCAGTTGAATTATAACCTTGATTAGCAAAAAGGTTGAGCGCTATTTCTAAAATTCTTTCTTTTGGTGAAGGCATGCTGAGTATTTAACAAACAAAGATAAGAGATATCATTTGTAAATAGACAAACTGGTCTGTGTTTTACTTGTTTTCGGAATCAACTGTCATGCGCTAAAATTATTTCTTGCCAAATAGAAATGAGCATCAATGATTTACCAGACAAGTGTGAAAGATACCATAGGTCAAGATTGATTTGCATTTACAACACTACATTTGATATATAATAAGAACTGAAAACATTTTCTTAAAATATAATCGACCATAAACAAAAAACTAAAAACCATGAGTACACTAAAATTAAAAGACGGAACAGAGATTTTTTACAAAGATCAAGGTCAGGGACCAACTTTAATGTTTCACCACGGCTGGCCACTATCATCAGATGATTGGGATGCACAGGTGATCTTTTTTTTACAGAAAGGCTACCGTGTAGTTGCACACGATAGGAGAGGACACGGCCGTTCCAGCCAGGATATCTACGGGCATACGATTGAACAATATGCGGCTGATGCGGCTGAGCTGGTAGAATTTCTTGATTTGAAAGATGTGGTTCACATCGGCCATTCTACGGGTGGTGGCGAAGTGATTCGTTATGTTCATAAATACGCCAATGGCAGAGCAAAAAAAGCTGTATTGATTAGTGCTGTTCCACCGATTATGGTTCAAAGTGAAAGCAATCCGGATGGTGTACCCATGTCTGTTTTTGATAATATCAGAGACCAGACATTAAACAACAGACAACAGTTTTATATCGATTTGACCATTCCGTTTTACGGATATAACAGGGAAGGAGCAGTTGTGAAAGAGGGCGTGCAAAGAAACTGGTGGAGACAGGGAATGATGGGAGGAATTGTTGCGCACTATGATGGCATCAAGGCGTTTTCTGAAACTGATTTCAATGAAGATCTGAAAGCTGTTGATATTCCGGTCCTGGTGCTTCATGGTGAAGACGACCAGATTGTTCCTTACCAAAATGCTGGTTTAAAATCTGCCAAACTGTTGAAAAATGGGAAATTGATCACCTATCCTGGCTTTCCTCACGGCATGCCAACTACAGAAGCCGAAACAATTAATAAAGATATTTTAGCGTTTATTCAGTCTTAGCTACCCAAAGTTTAGCGGTATGATGAGTAGTTTTTTCTCCGGTCAGGTAGTTTAAATGTTCAAAATAAGCCTACCGACCGGTACATTTAGGCTGTATCATAGGTAAAAATTGTCATCCTGAGGGATAATTTATGATAAAAAAATCAATATGATTGACGTTTTTTCCTTCGCACAATTCTTGCCTCGGCTCACCGCCGCCGAAGGGCTCTTACTTTTTGGCATCAAAAAGTAACAAAAAATGCCGGCTGAAAATTTTTCTTTCAAAGCCAGTGTTATGGCTAGAACAGTGCAGTCCGAAAAATTTATTAGGCCGGTTTTAAGTAGAACGGTGATACGGTGCTATGGCCTAGCTATACGGAAATGCATGATGCCGCATTCTGCTCATTAATAGGTAATTACAAAATAACGTCAATGGTAGGGGTAATTTAATGGATAAAAATCGATG
>NZ_FOJM01000029.1 GCF_900111825.1 Pedobacter suwonensis | reverse complement strand
TCCTGAGGGATAATTTATGATATAAAAATCAATATGATTGACGTTTTTTCCTTCGCACAATTCTTGCCTCGGCTCACCGCCGCCGAAGGGCTCTTACTTTTTGGCATCAAAAAGTAACAAAAAATGCCGGCTGAAAATTTTTCTTTCAAAGCCAGTGTTATGGCTAGAACAGTGCAGTCCGAAAAATTTATTAGGCCGGTTTTAAGTAGAACGGTGATACGGTGCTATGGCCTAGCTATACGGAAATGCATGATGCCGCATTCTGCTCATTAATAGGTAATTACAAAATAACGTCAATGGTAGCGCAGCGAAGGATCTTTTATAAGCCTAGAATATAACCACATAAGAAATATCAGAACATGTAAGCCCTTAATGCCTAATATTCTAAACAAATAGGCAATTTCAGCTCTCTGCACAATGCAATCCAAAATAGTAGTACTATCCTGGCCACCTAAACCCGTATTTTATGGTTTTTGCAAATAAAATATGAAATATTTTAGGCCGCAATATACAGATCTATCTGATACGGTCTGTCTTTCAATACTGCTGCAAACGCTCTGCTGATAAGTTTATTCCTTAATACGTTTAGAACAGCTGAATGATGCTTTCCTTCTTTTATCTTTCTATCATAATATCTTTTGAACTCATTATCTTTTTTGATTGTATTGAGGGCGCACATAGTAAGTAGCGTTTTTATCCTTTTATTGGCCAGATGGCTAACCTTTGGCTTTCCCTTTAATGTTGTTCCAGAGGTATTTCCGAATGGGGCGATACCACAATAACAGGCAAACTTCCTGGGGTCATCAAATAGAGTGAACCCTTGAGTAAGGACCACGATAAACATCGCTGTTTGAGGACCTATACAATATACAGAGTTGACCAGACCATATTGCTTTTCAAGTTGTTTGTCCGCTTTTACACAGCTTAGGAGTTCCGTTTCAATCATGTCAATTTTTTTGTCGTATTCTGTGATTAGTGACTTTCTAATCCCTAATGTAAAATCGGCTGAATCTACATCGAAGGCCTCCAGTTCTCCACTTGCATTCTTTAATGCGGTCTGTTGCTTCACAAGCTGCTTTCTACAGCTCAATAATGCTTTAGCTTACTTATCGTTTTGCTCGGAAGTTTGAAAAGAATAGCTTTACGTCTGTGCAAAAAACCATAATTAGCTATTTCAGCAGCATCTGCCTTGTCAGACTTGCCACGTTTTAAGCCAAGAGAACGTTTCAGTCTCAGGGCGTTTTCAACCCACAGGTTCCCGCCTTGTCCATCAAAAAATGTACAGATCGGAAGTGTATAAAGTCCGGTATCCTCTGCGCAAAAAAGCATCTCAGCAATCGAAAGACCGGTAAGATCCTGCATCCAGGCCATCATTTCGGCACAGCCTTCCTCATTATTGCTGAAGGTGCCATGAAGCTGCTCATCAGGATCCTCAGCAAGAAAAAAAACGACATCTATTTTTATTTTTGAAACGTCGATGCCCGCAAATAATCTGTAATTCATAACTTTGAGTTGTTAAGTGGAAAAACAAACCTTCATGTTGAATAAAACTAAATCCCTTAATGGTCATGCCAGACTAAAATTCTATATGGTTCTTGTTCAACAAACGGCAGTGCTCTAATATGGGTTTTAGGTCTTTAACCTAGATCGAGCCAAAGTGCAGCACTGCCGTTAAGGTTTTTATATATTAAAATTCCGATATTTTTAAGAATAATCAAACCTAAGGGATCGCAGTAGTTCCGATGCTTTTGATAAATTACCTATCAGATCAATCTGCATAGGATTAACGGAGAGCGGGACTGCAGTAACCTAAACGCATCTGTAACTGATTTCCAGAAAAAGAAGTAAGTTTTTATGCAGCTTGTTCAGGCGAGCAAGTTGGAGATCGATTTTGACTGTAATTTGTTGTTATAGATCTCTCCATTTCGCTGTG
This sequence comes from Pedobacter suwonensis, assembly GCF_900111825.1. Classification (GTDB taxonomy): domain Bacteria; phylum Bacteroidota; class Bacteroidia; order Sphingobacteriales; family Sphingobacteriaceae; genus Pedobacter; species Pedobacter suwonensis. The sequence goes on along the minus strand of NZ_FOJM01000029.1, from coordinate 24,172 downwards.
CTACAGTCGAGATGACGATCGAACTAGTGGATTCTGTCATGGTATAGCTTCGGATCATTTATTAGCAAAGAATATTAACCATGTAAGAAATATAAGAAAATTAAAGCTCATGTGTCCTTTAATACCTTATATGGTAAATAAATAGGTACACCATACAACCCAAAATAGTACTACGATCCGCGCCACCTAAACCCGATCGCAGTAGTTCCGATGCTTTTCGATAAATTACCATACCAGATCAATTTGCATCGGATTAACGGAGAGCGGGACTGCAGCAACCTAAACGCATCTGTACCTGATTTCCAGAAAAAGAAAAAAGAAATTTTTTATGCAGTTTGGTGAGGTGCAAATCATGGAATGGGTTTGTCATTTTAACACAACTGAACGATGTATTAGCTGCTGTTATAGAATTTCTCCATTTCGTTGCACTTCAGTCGAAATGACGGAATTATTTCAAAAACACTAAACAAAAAAAGACCATCTTTCGATGATCTTTCCGCTAAGTATGTTTAGTTTTGTTTATTTAACTTTTTCCTGAGCTCTTGCAATGTAAGCATCAATTAATTGTGCTTCTGCGCTCTCCGGATATTGCGTTTTTATTTTGGTATAAGCTTCAACCGCACCTTTAAAATCATTTTGGCTTTCATTAACCAATCCTAGCTTCTTTAAAAACATAGGTGAAGTAAATTTACTGGCTTTATCAGCCGCTTTTTTATAATAAGTGGTCGCTTGTTTGTAGTCTTTCAATTCGCTGTAAGCATCACCCAATAAACCTAAAGCCAATGGATCTGCAACCGGGCTGCCGGTAGCGCTATATTTGCTTAATGCCTCTATTGCTTGTTTATATTCGCCTTTACGTAAGTAAATGCCGCCTAGATAAAGGTTAGCTAGGTTTGCCGATTTGGTGTTATCATATTCTTTAGCAATCTGCTCAAAACCCGGGTAACCACCTTCGCCTTTAACTGCTCTGTTCGATAATGAATCTACACCAACAAACTGCTCTGCTTTATACATTTTGCTGGCGGCTTCTTCAGCACGCCCTTTTAAATACACGCCTTGATACCAAAGATATATTAAAACTAATAAAACTACAGCACCTGCGATAAACAGTAAGCTCTTATTATTCTCTTGTAAAAATGAACCTTTTTTAGTTGGTTGAATTGTCTGGTTATCTGTTGTAGACATGTTTGTTTAAAAAATTTAAGATTGCAAAAATACATTTTTCAATCAAAGTATCAACCTTTATTTTGAAGTATTTAATTAAACATTAGTTAATTAGGCGTTCAGTTCGTAAAATCATCAAGGTCATTAGCGTAGCAAGCTAATAAGTGTATTAAACCAGGTTTGGTTATCGCTAAAAATCCCGGTATGGTTAATGACCAGGTACACGGTCTGGCTTTCAGAATTGCTTAACACAGACCTGATTCTGATCGGCTGCCAGAATGCACCAAAGTTTTTGGCTGATGAAGCTGGGAATAAATCGTCGAATCCCATATAAACCTCTTCAATATGGGATAATGGTAGTTCCAATTGTTCATCCCCGGTAATGAAAATACCATTGGAGGCTAGTAAAATGTCGCCCTCGTGATTATGGACAGGTTTTAAAAATGAAAATAACTCCGCTATTTTTTTTACCCAGTTCGAATTTTTATTGCTGTTTAGTTCATGATCATAAGACCATAGAACATTTCCTTCCAGCATTTTTTGTGCAACCATTGATTCCTCCTTGCGATGAAAGTACAATTTTTTTAAATCTTATTAACGTTTATTTTAAACAATGGGTTTTAAGAAGTTAAAAAAGGGTAAATTTGTGACATATTTATGTGGTTAAAAAACATTACCCTTTTAAATTTTAAGAATTATACAGATGCAGATCTCCATTTCTCGGAAACTGTAAACGTATTTACGGGTAATAACGGCGCTGGCAAAACGAATATGCTTGATGCGATTCACTACCTCTGTTTGTGTAAAAGTTACTTTAATCCCATCGATAGCCAGCAGATCAAAACCAATGAAGAGGTTTTCATGATCCAGGGCGATTTTGACCGCAATGAAAAAAATGAAAAAATTTCTTGTGGCGTAAAGCGAAACCAGAAAAAGCAATTTAAACGAAATAAGAAAGAATATGATAAGTTGGCCGATCATATTGGCCTTTTTCCGGTGGTAATGGTTTCTCCCTATGATGTAAACCTGATTATGGAAGGCAGCGAGGAGCGGAGAAAGTTTATCGATAATGTGATTTCGCAAACCGATGCACATTACCTGGATCAACTGATTACCTACAACCGCATCCTGTTGAACCGGAATGCTTTGCTAAAACAGATTGCCATTACCAGAAAATATGATCCTACGCTGCTCGAAATTTTAGATGAACAGCTGGTTATAGCCGGCAACAAAATATTTGCTGTCCGTAAAGCTTTTATGGATGAGTTTATTCCACTGTTTAATCAATACTATACCTATATTACTGAAAACAAGGAAATTGTAGAGTTGAACTATCAATCGCAATTGAATGATGCATCTTTTGAAGAGTTGTTAAAAAAGTCGGTAGAGAAAGATCGTATATTGGAGCGGACCACAACTGGTATCCACAAAGATGAACTGGCTTTTGTGATCAGCGGAATGCCTTTAAAAAAGTTTGGTTCGCAAGGGCAGCAAAAGTCTTTCTTAATAGCTTTAAAAATAGCACAATATGCTTATCTTTCTAAAAACAAGGGGTTTAAGCCTCTACTTCTCTTGGATGATATTTTTGATAAGCTCGATGATAACCGCGTTCAAAAACTCATGCAAATGGTTTCACACCATGATTTCGGACAGATATTTATTACAGATACCGGGAAAGAAAGAGTGAAATCCATTTTTGAAAAAATAGAAGTTGATGTAACTTTGTTCGAAGTAGATAACGGAACCATACAAAATGCGTAAACCCAACGATGTTACCTTAAAAGATGCGATCGGCAAAATGCTTGACGTATACCGTTTACGACGTAAGTTCGATGAAACCTCAATCTTATCCGTCTGGCCTGAGATTATGGGTACTGCAATTGCCAACAGAACCAAGCAGATTTACATTCATGATAAACGACTTTTTTTGAGGATAGAATCTTCCGTGATCAAAAACGAACTGATTATGGTAAGACAGGGGATTATCCAGAAACTGAATGAGCATGCCGGTAGCGAGGTGATTACCGAAATGGTATTTTTATAAGGGGTACAAAAGGGCAAAAGCTTAAAGTTTCTGCCCTTTATATTTTAATAGGACTGATCATCCCGACTAACGACTATAGACTTTGGACTCAGGACTAAACTAACTCCTGCCTCCGCCAAATATTTTGGCCAAAATCCAGATGACCAGCGCCACTACTACTACCACTACAATTACGCCTACCCAAACGCCGGCTTTAAATATACCTTCTACCAGTTCACAACTGCTTAAGGTGGTGCATAAAAATGCAATCAGTACTAAAGGGAATGCTTTTTTCATATTCATGTTAATTTGTAATAGCTAACATTGAATAGCGAAGAAAGTTTTAAAAATTCCTGGATTCTGTCTTGCTGAACTTGTCTCAGCATCTTTAGATAGGGTTAAATGTGGTGTCGGATGTTTCCATCTGACACAATGGAAAAGTCCATTTTGAAAATCACGCTTGTTTAAACAAACAGTCAGCCGGTAACAGCTGACCGCACAGTATGGTCTAAATGTGGTGTCGGATGTTTCCATCTGACACAATGGAAAAGTCCATTTTGAAAATCATTCTTGTTTAAACAAACAGTCAGCTGGTAACAGACTGCATAGTTCTTCAAAAAAAATCGTCATCTCAAACTGCCTATGCTTGCTTGAGAAGACGATTTCTGGTAATTTCATTAGATGGTCTACCTCACATTTTCCATTTCATATACCATCTCACATTTCAATTTATTTCCCGTTAACCTTTAACAGTTCTACTTCAAAAATCAAAGTGCTGTAAGGAGGAATGTCTGCTCCTGCACCGCGTTCACCATAAGCCAGGTTGTACGGGATAAAGAATTTGTATTTTGAACCTGCAGGCATTAGTTGAACACCTTCTGTCCATCCCGGAATTACCCGGTTCAGCGGGAAAGAAATCGGCTCACCTCTGTCATAAGAACTGTCGAATTGTTTTCCATTTAATAAAGTGCCTTTATAATGTACCAGTACCGAATCGGTTGCCTGTGGTTTAACGCCGGTACCGGCAGTTAAAACCTCATATTGTAAGCCACTTGCAGTGGTTTGTACACCCGCACGTTTTTTGTTCTGTTCTAAGAAATCTTGTCCTTCTTTCATAATTGGTGCATATTTAATTTTGTTTGCAGCTTCTTCAGCCTTGTTTTTTATTGATGATGCCTTTGTTATCGCTTCGCTTATACATTGTTGGGCCTGCTGTTGCGTTAACAAAACCTTATCGCCGGTAAATGAATCTTTCAGGCCTTTTAATAATACATCGTAATTTAAGGTAGAAAGGCCGGTTGTTTTTAAACTGGCTCCGATTGATGTGCCAAAAGCGTAACTGGTAGAGTCTAAGGCCGATTTTAAGCCACCCATTTTTAAAGTTGATGTTTTGGTTACTGCGGTCGTTTTTTTTACAGCTGGTTTTTTTGCTGTTGTTTTGGTTTGCGCATAAGATGCACCAGCGATACCAGATAAACATACCGCTAATAAAATTCGTTTCATTGTTTGTTTTATGTTGTAATTAATTCCAGCAGGTATAACTGATGGATCATATTTTAAGGCCGAAAGATACAAAATAGATAAAACAATAAAACCCCGAATATTCGGGGTTTTATTGTAAATTTTTTGTGTCGGCAGTTAGAAACGTTCGTCTGCTTTGAAGAAGAAGTTACCTTCAATTTCTGCATTTTCATCAGAATCTGATCCGTGAACCGCGTTTGCATCAATCGATTTTGCATATTTCTGACGGATTGTACCTTCAGCAGCTTCAGCTGGGTTAGTAGCACCGATCAATTTTCTGAAATCTTCAATTGCATTGTCTTTTTCTAAAATAGCGGCAACAATTGGTCCTGAAGACATAAAGCTTACTAAATCTTTATAAAACGGGCGCTCAGCGTGAACAGCATAAAACTGACCAGCAGTTTCTGGTGTAAGTTTGGTATATTTTAATGCAATGATTTTGAAACCAGCATTAGTAATGTCGTTAATGATTGATCCAATATGGCCGTTTGCTACAGCATCAGGCTTAATCATGGTGAAAGTTCTGTTAGTACTCATTGTGTTTTGATATCAATTTTCTGCAAAAATACGTTTTAATTGACGAATAACCAATAAGCATATTTTTTCAGCAGAGATTAGAAGGTAAAATAGTTTAAAATAGCTTATTAGGCTTGTTTTATAGATGATCCGGCTAATAGTACTATCCATATACATGATCTCTTTTAAAACTATAATCCTGCTAATCCTAAAATCTTTAAATCCTAATCAAAATTTACTTAGCTTTGCAGCGCAAAAATATATGCTTACACTAACTGAATTAAAAACATTATTGGCTACGCCACAACGTATTGTGATCACTACGCATCACAAGCCTGATGGTGATGCGATGGGATCATCCCTGGGTTTGTATGGATATTTAATTCAGAAAGGCCACCATGTTAAGGTAATTACACCAACGGATTATCCTACTTTTTTGCATTGGATGCCAAATAACAGCGATGTAATTATTTTTACAGAAGCACAGGAAAAGGCTGCACAACTGGTGGATGAAGCTTCACTCATATTCTGCCTTGACTTTAATACCTTAAGCCGTATCAATGAATTAGGCGAATTAGTTAGGGCCGCTGGTGCCAAAAAGATTATGATCGATCATCATCTTGAACCAGAAGATTTTGACGACTATCGCCATTGGGATATCAATGCCTGTGCTGCAGCACAATTGGTTTATGATTTTATTGTGAACCAGTTGCAAGATGGTGAGCTGATTAACAAAGATGTAGCGTCTTGCCTGTACACAGGAATCATGACCGATTCTGGGTCGTTCCGCTTCTCATCAGCAACAGCTGAAGTATATCGCATTGCTGCAAATCTGATTGATCTGGGGGCTGACCAATCGAAAATACACGAATTGGTATACGATAACTCAAGCGAAAACCGACTGCGTTTTTTAGGGTATTGCCTGTCTAATAAACTGGAGGTTTTAAGAGATTATAATACCGCCCTTATTTCGGTTACTAAAGAAGAATTGGCACAATACCATAGCATTACCGGCGATACGGAAGGTGTGGTAAACTATGCACTTTCCATTAACGGCATCCGTTTGGCTGCGCTGATTATAGAGCGTACTGATAAAGTAAAATTATCGGTGAGGTCTACCGGCGATTTTCCGGCTAATGAAATCTGCAAGAAATATTTCAATGGCGGTGGGCACAGGAATGCGGCGGGTGGTGCATCAGAAAAACCGTTAGCTGATGTTGTAAACGAATTTAAATCAATATTAGCAGAATATAAAGAACAATTGATAGCTTAGAAAACAAGAAATTAAAACAATAAAAATTTTAAAAAGTCAAATTAATAAATGAAAAAGGGAATTATTATTCTAGCAGCAGCCACTTTAGGTTTAGCAGCATGTAAACAAGAGAAAAAGGGAGCTGGAGGCTTATTGTATACAATCCATCACTCGGCAGGTAACGAAAAAATCAAAGAGGGTGATATCGTGAAAATGAATTTTATTCAAAAAAATGATAAAGATTCGGTTTTGGCAAACACCTTCGAAAGTGAAACACCTGCGGTTTTTCCTGCACAGAAAAAGATGTATGCTGGCGATATGAACGATGTTTTAACATTGTTTGGAGAAGGCGATAGTGCTACTTTTAAGGTAAACCTGGATACTATGGCATTTCATAGTAAACAACCTAAACCAGAGCAGTTCAAAAATGATAAATACATTACTTTCACGGTAAAAGTTGAAAAAGTAATTAAGAAAAAAGCTGGCGAAGCCGATTCTACCTTTAACAAACGTGCACAAGAGTTTTTCCAGGCCGATTATAAAGCCAGTTCTGAAAAAAAGAAAGCTGCTGAACCAGCTAAATTAAAAGCTTATTTAGAAGACACCAAACTGGCCACTAAAACAACTGCAAGTGGTTTACACTACATCATCGAAAAACCTGGAAGTGCAGAAAAACCAGCTTTAGGCGATACCGTATTGATTGAATATACTGGTAGGGTAACTAAAAAAGGTAAAGATGGTAAATACAAAATCTTCGATACAAGTGATGAGAAACTGGCAAAAGCAGAAAACGAATTTAAACCAGGTAAACCTTACGGTCCTCAAAAAATGCCGGTTGGCGGTACAATCCCAGGATTTACTGAAGCTTTACAATTAATCGGTAAAGGTGGTAAAATAAAGGTGATTATCCCATCTAACTTAGGTTATGGCGAACAAGGTGCACCACAGGTTGGTATTATGCCTTTCAGCCCGATTGCATTCGATCTTGAAATTAAAGATATCATCAAAGGAAAGCCAGCTGCAGCTACTTCAGCTCCGGTAACGGCCGCTCCGGTTAAAAAATAATATCTAATTAGGTTTTAAATCCTGCTTATTCATGATAAGCAGGATTTTTTTTGCCTGCTTTTTTTGACGCTGAACATAGAAATAAAACCTTCCAAAGATTTTTAAAAACTTATTATAGCCTATCTTTGTATGATCAGATAAAGTAGCCTGTTATCCGTAAATGGGTGATAGGCTAATTTTTAATTAAAATATTAAATGAAAAAAGGAATAATTATTCTCTTGGCAGCAGCATCAGGGCTAACTGCTTGTAACAAGTTCGAAAAGGGTGAAGGAGATATGACTTACAAGATCTATCAAAGTGAGGGTAAGCCAAAAATTCAGGAAGGTGATTATGTAAAGCTAAATGGCGTTCAAACCGTAGAAACCAACAACAATCCCGATTCGGTAATGGTCAATACATACGACAATGAACGTCCTGCATTCTTTGCCATTAGTAAATCGATGTTTAAAGGCGATTTGGCCTCTGGACTAAAACTGCTGGGTGAAGGGGATAGTGCTGTCTTTAAACTGAACCTGGATTCGATGGAGAAATATTCAGGTCAGCCGAAACCAAAAGGGTTAAAGTCGAATATTGCGTCATTTACCATTAAAATTGAGAAGGTTTTACATAAAGGAAAGGATCCCGATTCTATTTTTGAAGCAAAGAAGAGACTTTTTTTTGAAGCTGAATACAAAGCTTTAAATGATAAAAACAAAACGGTAGAGCCTGCCAAAATAGCTAAGTATATTGAAGAAAACAACCTGAAGATGACTACTGCACCGTCTGGCTTGCAGTATGTGATTTATGCTCCTGGAAACTCTGAAAGAGCCACTTTAACAGATACAGTTTTAATTGATTACACCGGCCAGTTTACCAATAAAAAATCAAATGGGGGATTAAACGTCTTTGATACTTCAAATGCTAAAATTGCAAAAGAGGCTGGTATTTTCTCCGAAAATGTACAATATGTACCACGAGGCTTACCATTGGGCCAATTGCCACAAGGAGTGATCCAGGGTATTCAAATGATTGGAGTTGGTGGCAAGATCAAAATGATTTTGCCCTCTAAATTGGGTTTTGGGGAAAGTGGCGGCGGACCCATCAATCCGTTTACACCATTGGTTTTCGATGTCGAATTAAAAGGTATTATTAAGCCAAATGCAGCTTTGCCATTAGCTAAATAAAATTTATTAGACTCGCAGGTTTTCAAAACCTGCGAGGTCTTCAATCTAAATCCAATCTTTAAAAGGTTTAACCGTGAGGTTAGAATTGTAATATTTTGCCTCTTCGGTAACTTCGGTACTTATCCAATCTGGTAAATCAAAACGCTCATCTTCACTTTCCAGTTCTATTTCTGCAACAATTAATCCTTCATTGTCGCCGGTAAATACATCAACTTCCCAAAGTTTGCCCTTAAACTCAATTTCGTACCGGGTTTTCGAAAGCTCGGAAACCGCGAAGTTATCCAGCAATTCTGTGGCTTCGCCAACCGGAATCTCATATTCATATTCCAACCTCGACGCACCAATGGTTTGCCCTTTGATGGTTAAAAAACCTTTAGTTTCTGTTGCCCTTACCCGTATCGTTTTAGTTTGATCAGTTAACAGATAACCCTGCCTTAAAAGTTTCCCTTTTGGCTTAGTTAAGTTATCCCACTCTGGCTGATGGATTAAAAATTTGCGCTCTATTTCTTTTCCCATTTTATCTTGCCCTTTTCTGTAAATCTGCAACAGGCATACTGATCAATCTTCCGATAGGCTGTTTACCACGATAGGTAATTACGCGCAACATACTGGCATCTTTAGGCACCTGTAATGCAGCCGTATACTTAGGGTAAAAACGGTCAGGCGTAGAGTTGTCAAAACTGTAGTAAATGTCTAAGCCATCTATTTCTGTTGTCAGTTCTACCATCAGCTGTTTGTCTGCGCTGCGTTTTACGGTAAAAATCGGATCATAGATAGCAGGTGAATATTTAATCTCTGCTAAATCCAATCGTTTGAAATGCTGTTGCGTACGATCGACGAAATTTGTCCAGTTTTTCTTGTCAATCGGGCTCCAAATGGATTCAGCAATAGCAAATGCACGTGGGTAAAGCATGTATTCAACCTGGCGGAAAGTGAAAATCTGCTCTGTCCAAAGGTTAGCCTGTGCCCCAATAATGTACTTTGCATTTACACTTGCAGGAACAGGATTAAATTGGTAAGCTTTATTTAACCTAAGCGAAGCATATACTTTTGGCTCCGTAATAGCGTCAGCCTGCATATAGTCCAGATAGGCGAAATCGGTGGGGCTCATCACCACATTGTGTTTATCATTGGCGGCCTGGATCCCGTATTTCATTCCCCTCCAACTCATTACTGCAGCTGTTGGCGATACTCCTCCTTCAAGAATCTCGTCCCAACCCATAAATTTCTTACCTTTCGAAATCACGATCTGTTCTACACGTTTTTCGAAATATGCCTGAACCTGCGGCATGGTTTTCAAGCCTTCACGAACCATTAAAGCTTTAATCTGATCGTTCTTTTCCCAAAAATTATGCGGCGCTTCATCGCCACCCATGTGGATGTATTCGAAAGGGAACAGGTTAGCTACCTGGGTAAGTACCGAATCTAAAAATACGTAAACCTTTTCATTGGCCGGGCAAAGTGTATTATCAACCAAGGCCGTTGGTGGCGCACCACGGCTCCAGTCCATTATCTTCTCTCCTGAACGAACTTTATAATTAATGGCTTCAGGTGTGCATGATAGCTCTGGATAGGAGGCAATGATAGCTAAACTATGTCCCGGAACATCAATTTCCGGCAATATGTTTACAAAACGTTCCTGTGCATACTGAACAAGTTCTTTAATGTCGTCCTGGGTATAAAATCCGCCATAAGTACGGGGCTCATCAGGTGCAGGTGGAGTAAAATCACCGAAAGTTCCGGTTTTTTTAACACTCCAGGCACCGATTTCGGTTAATTTCGGCAAGCCTTTAATTTCAATCCTCCAGCCTTCATCATCGGCAAGGTGTAAATGTAAAAGGTTGAATTTATAGCGTACCATACCATCAATAAACTGTTTTACTTCTTGCTTGGTAAAAAAATGACGGGCAACATCGAACATCAAACCTCGCCAGCCTAATTTCGGATAGTCTATTACATCAACACAGGGTGCTTTCCATTTGATTCCATTTACCAGCTCTTTACTTTCTATTTCGGCTGGGAAAAGCTGCAGTAATGATTGAATACCGTAAAAAATACCGGCCGGCTGGTTAGCTGTGATGACTACCTGCGTAGGGTTAACATTTAATTTATAGCCCTCCTTACCCAGTTGTACGTCTTCCTGCGTATTTAAAATCAGTTTGATGGTAGGATGGGATGAATTGCTTACCGAACTCACAAATTTTCCCGTGGCAGTTGTGATCCTGTCAGACAGATAATTAATGGATTGCTTTAATTCTGTACTTTTAGCCGCCTGTACAATTATATTTTCAGGCAAAGTAAATGTACCTGCCTTTTTTACCAACGATACAGGCTCAGGTATAATGGCAATTGGTGTTGGTACCACTTCACTTTCTGCAGCGCCGATTTCAGTTTCGGTAACAATATTCTGAGCGGAGATATTAGCTGCGAAAAAGCAGCAGGAGATAATCAGGAATAATTTTTTCATGAAAATAATTAAAGCGGATTGACCGGATAAGTATAATCTGCAATTTATTAAAAAAGATTTTAATTGGAGGTTTTTGTTTTCTCAATTTAACCACTGAGTTTACTGAGAGAGGCACAAAGCACGCAGATTAGTAGGTTGATGAGCTGGAGATTAGTCAGTCCGGAGGCGAAGACTTAACCGAAAACTGTTATGACGTTACGGGAAATGGAGCTGTTTTATTTACAAAAAACGTCTCAGCCATTCCAGCGCTTTCTCTTTATCTGTAAATGATTTAATCGGAATAGGTGGGTTCTGAAACTTAAATAAAATCTTCATAATCAATTGTGCCAAACCAGGTTTCGAAACCATGGCCATGGCCTTATAGATTTGAGGTAACTGCTCGGTTGAAAATTTTCGCGTTTCTTTGTCTGGTACGGGAGAATTTTTTAAATAAATTAACAATGGAACTTTCCTATTATTGGTGATTTTCTTTACCAGCTCAACATTGGCCTTAATATTTTCTACGGTACGTAAAACGCTTTTACTGTATGAAATCAGTATGCCATCATCCGTTAATAAATAATCGGCAATTTCGCCTTCTATAAGTTGATTGATGTTGTCGCTTTCCATGTTATTTCTTTACTGAATATCGCCTCATGTTTGTCAAAACTCCCTTCCCATAAAGAGCGCTATTTATCGGCATATCTATTTGCTTTCATTTTTGAGCCTGGTCTTAATGGCGTGAACAAAAGCCTCATGTATGTTTTTGCAAAAAGGGCTTTGCTGATCTTTCAGCCGCTCGGGATGCCATTGTACGAATAACAAAAAAGATTTTCCGTGAGGTTCAATCCTTTCCATGGCTTCGGTAACCCCATCAGGAGATAGGGCACTCACCACGAGTCCTTTTCCTGTTTTATCGGTACTTTGGTGGTGGTTGCTGTTTACCAATCCCTTATCGGTATTCACCATCTGGCTTAGCCATGAAGTGGGATTTACAATAATCTCATGATAGCGGTCTGATTTATCATGCATTTTCGAATGATCAAATTTGCCCCAAGTTGGGATGTCGGGAATCAGGGTGCCGCCAAAAAATACATTTCCGACCTGCATGCCCCTGCAAATACCTAAAACCGGAATAGAATTGGCTTCGGTATACGTTAATATCTTAAATTCGAATTCATCGCGTTTTTCGTCTACATCATCATCATAACAGTAAGCATAATATTCAGGCTGATCGTAAAATCTTGGATGCACATCTTCACCACCAGTTAAGACAATACCATTACATTTTTTAATCTCGTCGAAATTATCGAGTTTATATCCAAGCTGGATCACTGTTATATCTACACTATAGGATAAAACCCAATCCCGATAGATGTCGAATTTGCTGCAATCGGTAACGCCAATGATTATTTGATCAGCCATATCAATTATATTCGTTCTATTTCACGAATTACAAGATTACAAAAATTACCCTTAAAGTGATAAATAAAAGGCTTTTGACACTAGTTTTAAGATGGCAATTATTTCGAAGCACTTATCCTCACTAACCTTACAGCAATATTTGTTAATTTTTTTAAAGTGCTTTTGAGCATTTACCAGTTTTCTTATCTTGCATTACCAAACAATATCTTTATGTACAAAAATGCGCTCCAACCCTCTGCAAATTTTAAGAAAATGGCTCGTAAATCTATTCTGGCTATTTTATTATTTGTAGTAACCTACCTGCTATTGGTTTCTGCCGCGGTGGTTTTAACTATCCTTTCAGCGTACGCTGGACTTATGCTCATCGTAGCCAAGCCGATGGTAATTACGATTATGCTTGGCGGTGGATTGATCTGTTTTGGCGTGTTAATCTTAATTTTTTTGGTGAAGTTTATATTCAAGGTTAACAAAATTGACCGCTCTCACTTAACACAGGTTACCAAAGCAGAACAACCGGCACTTTTCAAAATGATTGACGAAATTGTGATCGCCGTAGGTACTGATTTTCCTAAAAAGGTTTACTTTTCGTCAGAGGTTAATGCCTCAGTATTTTACGATTCCAGTTTTTGGAGCATGTTCCTTCCGGTAAGAAAAAATCTGCACATTGGCCTGGGGCTTATGAATACGATATCAATCGATGAGCTAAAGGCAATTCTTGCACATGAATTTGGGCATTTTTCACAAAAGAGTATGCGTACCGGTAGTTATGTATATAATGTTAACCAAGTGATCTACAATACACTTTACGATAACGAAGGCTACAGTCATTTTGCCCAACAGATCGCAAATGTGAGCAATTACTTCGCATTTTTTGTTGTGTTAGCTGGTAAAATAACCGGTGGAATACAGTTTATATTAAAAAAAATCTACGATGTTGTTAACCTGAACCATTTGGCACTTTCTAGGGAAATGGAATTTCATGCTGACACCGTTGCGGCAAGTATTGCCGGCTCCGATGCTTTGATTACCGCTCTTCACCGCTTACAGCTTGCTGACTATTCGCTGAACAATGTATTTAGCTATTATAATGATAAAATAAAGGATAAGGAAAAAACCAATAACATTTTTCCACAGCAAAAATTTGTGATGGATTTTTATGCCAGTCTTCAGCAGATCAGGACAGTGCATAATCTTCCAATAGTGTCAGAAGAACATTATAATAAATTCAATAAAAGTAAACTCGTTCTGAAAGATCAATGGTCTTCACATCCAAGTACTGCAGATAGGGTAACACATCTTAAGCAACTGAATTTTCCGTTGAAAAGTTATGGTTCCGGTATAGCAATAGATTTGTTGGTCAATAAAGATGAAGTACTTGAACAGATTACAAAAAAGCTTTTTGATGCAGTAGATTATGGAGATACTCCTCTAATTTCAGATTTAAGTAAGTTTGAAGAAGGTTTTTTTGAAAATCAGCGACAAAATGCATTTCACCAGTTATATAATGGCTATTTTGATTTCAGAAATCCACCTCACGATCTCGGTGCTGATGCATTTGAAAAAACAACATTTACCATCGCGTTAGATGTTGAGGATTTTTTTAGCGATGAAAATTTAAGTTTGATATATCTCCATGACGGTATTAATGAAGATTTAAATCTGCTTAAGCAGATTGAGGATAAGACTTTTGACGTTAAAACCTTTGATTACGATGGAAAAAGATTCACACAGGATGGTTGTCGGGATTTAATTAGTCGCTTAGAAAATGAATCCAGGGATTTGGAAGATCAACTGAAGAAATTAGATATACAGATCTTTGAATATTTTCTATCTCTTTCCGCTGAAAAAGGCCGAAAGGAAGAATTTGTAAATTTTTATGGCACCTATCAAGCCATCCACTCACTTTTAGAAGACCAGAATAATTGTCATCATAAAATTGCGCAGGCGACTTCTTTCATGCATACGCGTACAGCTATTGAAACGATTGAACAACAGATGCATTTGGTCAAGAATGAAGAAATTAAATTTAAAGAAGAACTTTTAAAATTACTCGCAAACCCCTTGTACAGTGAGCAGATAAACGAAGAAGATAAAAAACTGATCGAAAAATTTACATCATCAGATTATAAGTATTTTGCAGGCGGTAGCTATTTTAATCTCCAGGTAGACGAACTTTTTGAATCGATCCAGTTATTTGTAAAGATTATTAATGTTACAAATTTTAAGTCCAAAAAGAAATTACTGGATTTTCAAGTAGAATTGGTAAACGTACATCGAAGTAAAAGCGTTAGTTTAATTGCTGATTAATCTTTTTTAAATAAAAAAGCAGGCTTTATGAAGCAATTTCAAAAAGCCTGCTTTAGTTTTTGGTCACTATAGCGACTTAGCTTTCCTGATCTTTGTTTTTATTCACAATCTGGTTGTCCCTTGTGTTTTTCTGCACCGCAATAGCACCAAAAAGAGAAAGCAGAAATGCAAAAGCATAAAATCCTTTTTCACTGGGTAACAAAGTGGCATTCCACAAACCGATTACCAGTAGGGTAATGGTCAATAATGTTGAAAACCAACTGATGCCATAATAGATCTCAGTTACAGGGATTCCTTCCAATTTATCGCGAACAGCTTTTTGCAAAGAGATAACCGCGAAAAGGCCAAACATCAATACGGTAAAATAGTATCCTTTTTCATTAAGAAGCATATCAGAACGCCACAGGCCCACGATAAAGCCGATCATTCCGGTGCCAAGGGCAATCCAGGAGGCCGCCACAAATGCATTTGATGGTTTTTGATTCATATTTGAGATTTAATTTAATTCGATAGACAAAGCTAAAGATGGGTAAAAGGTATAAAATTAAAAGCAATTGATATAAAATGTTTTTAAATCAGATGTATTTAGATATAAAAAACCAAACAAATTCCCATCTTTTGCATTATAGCTGTATACTCTTATTTTAGTCATATGCGAACATTGCTTACTTCTGCTCAAATGCGCAGTGCTGATCAGTTTACCATAGCCAACAAGCCCATTGCATCAATTGATTTGATGGAAAAAGCTGCAAGGGCTTTTGTGCAGTGCTTTTTGAGAGAGGAGTTCGATACCAGTAAAAGCGTAGCTATATTTTGTGGTAAGGGAAATAATGGGGGAGACGGACTGGCTATCGCACATTTACTTCTTGCTAACGGATATGAGAATTTAAAAGTTTACATTGTTGATTTCAGCGAAAAACAAAGCGGGGATTTTGCGATCAACCTGCAACGGATGGAGGAAACACGCTGTAAAAAAACAATTATCAGTCAGGCTGCAGATCTAAAAAACCTGAAGGCCGATATCATTATTGATGCCATCTTAGGTTCCGGCTTAAATAAACCGTTAAGCGGAGAATTTGAAGCGCTGGCGAGGACCATAAATAAGCTGAACAGAAAAGTATATGCGGTTGATGTACCTACGGGTTTTTTTGCTGAGGGTAAACTGCCAAAAGATTATAATGGAGTAAAGGCCTATAAAACCATTTGCTTTCAAAGACCCAAGATTAATTTTTTCTTTCCTGAATCGGCCATGGCGACGGAAAAATATGAGGTAGCTGATATTGATCTGGATGAAGCTTTTATCCAAAAACAGGATGCAGATTTCTATTTATTGGAAGTCTCTGATATAGAGAAGATCCTGCAGCCCCGGAAATTGTTCAGTCATAAAGGCACCTACGGCCACGCTTTGATTATAGCGGGTAATAGCCATACCATGGGTGCGGCATTGCTTTCTGCTATGGCCTGTTTACATACAGGGGCAGGATTAACCACTGCTTGCATTCCGCAAGGGGGATTAACCGCCTTAAATACTACTTTGCCAGAGGTAATGGCACTGCCAAGAGATGAATACACGAGGATAGAAGACCCCAAAAAATATCAGGCAATTGCGATTGGACCAGGCTTAGGTACCGATGCTGATCATGAAAAACTATTGGAAAGTTTGCTTATTACGAATCTTCCGCTGATTATTGATGCAGATGCACTGAATATTTTAGGCAAAAGACCCGATTTAATGGATAAACTTGTTACGAATACTGTGATCACCCCGCATGTGAAAGAGTTTGATCGGCTATTTGGCGAACACGATAACTGGTGGGACAGGGTGCAAACGGCCCAATTACGATCTAAAAAACAAGGAATCGTTATCGTGCTTAAAAACCAGTATACTTTTATCTGTTTGCCAACAGGTAAGGTACTCATCAATCCTACAGGTAATCCGGCAATGGCACAGGGTGGAATGGGGGATGTGCTTACCGGTATGATTACAGGTTTTAAAGCGCAGGGATATTCGGCACCAGAGGCCGCTATTCTGGCCTGCTATATTCATGGTCGGGCAGGCGACAATTTAGCAGAGGAGCAGTTTGTCGTTGCCGCGTCGCAGCTCGCTGCTAAAATATCAAAAGAGATTAAAACCCTCATCTCCAAATAGCTTCGATACAGTTTTTTTAAAAAAGAAAGCTTTATTAGCACCCTATACTTACAGTTCACAATTTAGATTTTACACAAATATTTTAATTAACAGATATCTTAAAAAAGGAAAACAAATTTTTATGGCACAAAGAGAATACACTTTAAATGAACTCATTCAGGAATCGGCAGAGAACCCAAATGAAAATGATTTTTTTGAGTTAGAGAAACCAGCCATGTTGGAGGTAAACCTGAAAAATCAAAAAATCCTTGCAAAAGCCGGTTCTATGGTCGCTTACATTGGAAATATCGATTTTAAAAGAGAAGGGCTATTGAGTAAAGGGTTGGGCGGTTTATTAAAAAAAGCGATCTCTGGCGAAGGAACTTCACTCATGCATGCAATGGGAACAGGCAAATTATATCTGGCAGATGAGGGCAAGAAAGTTAAAATCATCAAACTTCAAAACGAAGCTGTTTTTGTAAATGGTAATGATGTTTTAGCATTGGAAGAGAATATAAAAAATGAAATAAAAATGTTAAAAAGCATTGCTGGGATGATGAGCGGCGGTTTATTTCAGGTCAAATTATCAGGAAGCGGTTATATTGCCATTACTACACACGGCGAACCGATTTTATTAAGGGTAACCGGTAATCAGCCTGTGTATACTGACCCAAATGCTACAGTAGCCTGGTCAGAAAACTTAACGCCTAACATTAAAACCAATTTAACTTTTGGCTCTTTTATAGGCCGGGGAAGTGGCGAATCTTTTCAGTTGGAATTTTTTGGTGAAGGATGGGTATTGGTACAGCCTTACGAAGAAGTGAAGTACGCAGCAAAGTCATAGTATTGTTTGGTTAGTGGGCATGCTAACCAGTAGTCAGTAAAATGTGTAGGTCGTCATGCCGAATTTATTTCAGCATCTTTATTGCAATTAAGACCCTGAAATAAATCCGATTGCTATCGGATCAGGGTGACGATAGTTAAACAAAAAAAAACCAGCATTGATAAAATGCTGGTTTTTAATATTATAGCTAAATAATTTCTAATTAAACACCGCCCATAACGGTTAGCTTGTCCATTGTTGGATTAACACTTCCGCCCATAGGCTCTAAGGTTACGGCAAAAGCCTGTGCTTCCTGGGTAGCCTGCATTTTTACCAGCGCTTCATTATGCGTAGAATCTGTTTTTCCGAAGAGGCCTAAACTTACCGGTTTGCCATTTACCAGGGCCCATAGCTGATATTCGTGTTGGGCATCAGTTTTTGGCAGATCCATTGCTACATAATTAATCAATACACTTTTATCTTTTTTATTCCAGTACAGCTTCATTTTAGACGTTGGACTAAAAGCCTGTCCTGCCATACGGATGGTTGCCCATTCTTTGCTATCGGCCATTGCAGCCATATTGCCCAAGCCCTGGTTTTCAAACTCAAGCTTGCTTACTATTCCTGCAAATTTCTGTTTATCGAGGTTTAAGCTGGCAATCTGGTCATGTGCGGCAGCTAATTTGTTGTATGTAATAAATAATGCCGCTGTACTCACTACCAATAGAGCGATACAAGCTACTAATGCATAACGCAAAACTTTCACTTTACCATCACTTCCATCCAAACGTATAATTTTTGCTTCGTCTGTATAAGTTGGTTCAGGTTGAATATTTACGTTTGCTTCAGCGTCATTCAATCCCAATTGTTCAAATAATCTGGTTTGTATATCTGCAGAAGGTTGTACGGCGTTTTGCATAGCATACTTTTCCATAGCTAGCTCAATAGCGGCTATTTCATCCCTTACCCCAGGGTATTGGGATGCCATTTCCTCCACCCGCAATGTTTCTTCAGGTGATAAATCACCCAAAACATACAGTTCAAGTACTCCAGATTCGATATATGCTTTTAAATTTTCCACGCTCAATTAAAACTCCTTCTCAATTCAATAATAGCCAATCTGATCCGGGTTTTCACCGTACCTAATGGCAGATCTAACTTTTCTGCGGCTTCCACATGAGTGAAACCCTTGTAATAAACTAAATCAAGAACTGCTTGCAAATCCGGTTTAAGGTTATTTACAAGTTGCTTAACACCAAGAACATCGGGATTAAAAGTAACCTTGTTTTGCTCATCAACGAAACTTACGTTATTTTCTATGTCTTGGTTTTTGAGTGAATTCTTAAAATCTTTAGAACGTAATTTATCGATAGATAAATTGCGCGCAATATTCATCATCCACGTAAATAAACGCCCTTTGGTATGATCATAGTGTGCGGCAGATTGCCAGATTTTTACAAAGGTTTCCTGTAGCACATCTTCAGCAAGCTCGGTATGGGTAATAATGCGTGAAATAACGCCATAAAGTGCTGACGAATACATACTGTATAATGTTTTTAGTACCGCTTGATCTTTCGATTGCAGTGCTAGCACAAGTTCTGGCTCAGTTAGGGTTAGTTTTTTAAATGCAGTCACTATGGTTACTAAGATACAATACACAACACCAAAAGCAAAAAAAAGTTTTATAAACACATTCCTGCAAGGAATACGATTATAAAACTTTTTGCATTTACCTGAGTAAGTGAACTATACTATCCCTTCAATCGGGAAAAGGTGTTTTTCTGCATGGTAAGATGAACGAACCAGCGGACCACTTTCTACATATTTTAAGCCTTTCGCCAAGCCGGCTTCCTTATACATAGCAAAGGTATCAGGATGGATCCAGTCAACCACCGGATGGTGATTGCGGGTTGGTTGTAAATATTGGCCCAAGGTGAGGATGTGCACGCCATTGGCCACTAAATCGTCCATCGCTTCGAAAATATCTTCTTCAGTTTCGCCTAAACCAAGCATAATACCTGTTTTTGTTCTTAAACCAAATTCCGAAATTCTTTTGAGTGCTTCTAAGCTTCTATCATATTTTGCCTGTATACGCACTTGTCTGGTTAATCGCTTAACCGTTTCCATATTGTGTGAAACCACTTCCGGACGTTCTTCTAAAACACGGTATAAATTATCCCATTGTCCCTTAAAATCGGGTATCAAAGTTTCTAAAGTGGTCACCGGGCTTTCCCTGCGGATGGCTTGTAAGGTTTCAGCCCAGATGATTGAGCCCCCATCTTTTAAGTCATCACGATCTACTGAAGTAATTACACAGTGTTTAACTCCCATTAATTTTACCGAATCGGCAATGCGGTTGGGCTCGTCAACGTCAACAGCCAAAGGGCGGCCGGTAGCTACCGCACAAAAAGAACAGCTGCGGGTACAAATGTTCCCTAAAATCATGAATGTTGCCGTACCTGCACCCCAGCATTCGCCCATATTCGGGCAATTGCCACTTTCGCAGATGGTATGGAGCTTATGTGTGTCTACTAAACTGCGAACTTGCGCATATTCTTTACCAACAGGTAATTTTACACGTAACCAATCTGGTTTACGCTTTACTTCAGTCACAGCAGGTACTACTGGTAAATCAATCATGGTACAAAGTTAATGAATAGGATTGAATTGTTGCAACGCCGAAATGTTTGAGGGTTGTAATAATAGTTGGGGTATATGGCCAATTGTGGTTCATCATTAAATGGTATCCAGATATAAGTAAATTAGTTTAGCTGCCTAAAGTGCTAAAACCTGCCAGCTAAACCCTATTGAAGCGGCAGCTCCCGATTTTTCCATCGGGACTATAGCGGAAAGAGGGACTACTGCTGCCGATGAGCAGTACAGCACCTTTTCCAAAAATAAAACCGTTTTAAAATCCGTCCCAAAAAAATAAGGGATGATATGCCCCCGGAGGTTAACTGAAAATCATATGCTCAACAATACAATTTTAAAGGTTTTAACTTTCTAACTAAATCTTACATTTGCAATATGAATACTGGCTTACAGCTTTACAATACGCTTTCGCGCAAAAAGGAACTTTTTCAACCCTTAAATGCACCCAATGTTGGGATGTATGTTTGCGGTCCTACTGTTTACAGCGATGTGCACCTGGGCAATTGTCGTACATTTATCTCTTTTGATTTAATTTTCAGGTACCTGAAGTATGCTGGCTATAAGGTGCGTTACGTACGTAATATTACCGATGCAGGCCATTTGGAGGGCGATAGGGATGAAGGTGATGATAAGTTTGCAAAACGTGCGAAACTGGAACAGCTTGAGCCGATGGAAATTGTACAGAAATATACTTTGGGTTTCCATGATGTATTACGCATGTTCAATACGCAGCCACCAAGTATTGAACCCACTGCTACGGGACATATTATTGAGCAGATCGAAATGATTAAAGTGATTATGGCCAACGGTTATGGTTATGAGGTGGATGGCAATGTATATTTTGATGTAGAAAAATATAGCAAGGAATATAATTATACCATTTTAACCAACCGCAACCTTGAAGATATGCTGAACAATACCCGCGAACTGGGAGGACAGGATGAGAAACGCGGAAGGTTAGACTTTGCCTTGTGGATCAAAGCAAAGCCTGAAACCTTAATGCAGTGGCAATCGCCATGGGGCATGGGTTTTCCGGGCTGGCATATTGAATGTTCGGCCATGAGTGCCAAATATTTAGGGGCTGAGTTTGATATTCATGGTGGCGGAATGGATTTGGCAGCAACTCACCATACCAATGAAATTGCACAATCTGAAGCTTGCAGCCATAAACAACCTGCACGCTACTGGATGCACACCAATATGCTTACGGTAAATGGTACGCGCATGTCCAAATCGGCTGGTAACGGTTTTCTCCCTTTGGAGTTGTTTACGGGAGATCACCCTTTGCTAAAAAAAGGGTACAGCCCGATGACGGTAAAGTTTTTTATGTTGCAGGCGCATTACCGCAGCACTTTGGATTTCTCTAATGATGCATTGGATGCTTCAGAAAAAGGTTTCCGTCGTTTAATGTCGGCAATTGGTTTGTTGGATAAATTATCGGTTTCCGAACAAAACGATTTTGATATCGATGCATTGAAAGAAAAATGCATTAATGCGATGAATGATGATTTTAACAGTCCGATTTTGGTTGCTGAATTATTTGAGGCGGTCAGGATTATCAATACCGTTTATGATGGTAAGGGAAAAATCTCGGCAGAAGAACTGGAAAAGTTAAAGCAGCTTATCAATGATTTCGTATTTGATATTTTAGGCTTAAAAGATGAGGACGCCGGAAGCAACGACTTAAATGGCGTTTTAGATATGGTTATCAACCTCAGAACTGAGGCTAAAGCGAATAAAGATTACGCCACTTCTGACCGGATCCGTATTGGTTTACAGGAATTGGGCATTCAGCTTAAAGATGGCAAAGAGGGAACTACCTGGAGTAAAGCTTAGGCAGTTTGGGTATTGAGCAGGAGAATCGGAGCTGATTTCTACAGCCAGGCGGTTTGGCTTTGAAGTAAAGCGTGGTGAGGATGAATTACAGCCTAAAACAGGCCTTTATGTGCAATTGTTAATTACTTTTAAGGCCTTGCATTAAAGAAAATTTTATATTCGCCAAACATATTATACTAACTGATAAATGAAAAACTTATTTTCAACTGCAATCGCTTCGCTTTTAGCTTTAGGTGCTTTTGCTCAAAAAAGCGACGGAACAACCAAATCTTTAATAAATGCTGAAAAGGATTTTGCTAAGTCAATTGCCAAAAATGGAGATAAAGAAGCTTTTATAGACTACTCAACCACCGGTACGTTGGTGTTTAGGCCAAACCCGGTTAATGCCAAAACTTTTTATGCAGCAAAGGCAAATGCAGAGAATGATGTAACATGGACACCAAATCTGGCAAAAGTATCGCGCAGTGGCGACTTGGGTTTTACCACCGGAGCATATGAAGTTGGTACTTCAGAAAAAAAATATGGCCAATACTTATCCATCTGGAAGTCGGAAAACGGCAGATGGAAATTAGCCATTGATTTAGGAACGGAAAGCAATAAACCTTTGGCGAAAGTTACGCCATCATTTATAGAACCCAAAGACCACGTTGCACCGAAGTTTTTGAATGAAAGAGAAATTAAGGCGGGGAAAGAAATTATCTTAACCACTGAAAAAACATTAAATACCTTATTAAAAACACATGGTATTGCTGCTTTTGGTGGCTTTTTAACCAACGATGCACGTTTGCTTTTTCCTGGGAACGAGGCTATTGACGGAAAGGGAAAAATTATTGCTTTTTATAACAGTATGATCAGCAAAATTAACCTGAAAACAACTGGAGTAGATAAAGCAATAGGCAGTGATCTGGCTTATACCTATGGTGTTGCCACTATCGATTACAAGGCCGATTTACGGGAAAGTTTTAACTACGTTTTCGTTTATGAAAAGGCAGCAGATGCGAGCTGGAATTTAATTGTTCAGGCTTTTGTGCCAGCAGAAAGATAAACAACAAAAATGTGAATTAAAGAGGGGCTATCGATAAAAAGAGGCCCTTTTTTTATTTAGTGATTTGCTATGGTTTGCTGAAACGTTCGGGCTTAGCCCAGATCCGATAACTCCTATGTTTACAATGTTTAATTTAGTAAGCATAAAGTGAAAAGGATCGAGAGTAGACCGATGGCAAAATAACTCATGAAGTATATTGACCGATAGATACTACCTCTTTCCTTTTTATCTCTTAGAGTTTGAACAGAATGTAAGGAATTATGTATGTCATGATATCCAGGATATCCAACCAGGAGAAAAAACGAAGGGAGGTTCATCACTTTATATTAAACTTAAAATGATGAAAAAAATATTGAAGGAAGTACTGGGTGTAGATGTTGCACAAAATGAGTTGGTAGTTACCGCCGGCAGGATGTTGGATGATCTGAGTATTGATCTTTATGCCCACAAGGTTTTCAAAAACAATGAGTCTGGTTTTTTAGCCTTATTGGATTGGACAAAAAAACTTTCATGTGATGAGTTTAAAGTTCGTTTTGTAATGGAAGCTACCGGTGTCTATCATCAAAAATTTGCCTTTTACCTTTATGACCGTGGCCGTGAAGTAACGATTGTTCTACCAAATAAAATAAGTAATTACATTCGGACACTGGAAGACAAAACCATAACAGATAAAAGCTGTTCTGCGGCGATTGCACAGTTTGGGCTGGAAAGAAATCTTGATCAATGGCACAGGCCCAAGAAAGTCTTTCATGTGCTCCAACAACTCACAAGAGAGCGCGATCAGATTGTAAGTGAACGGGTTACG
>NZ_FOJM01000030.1 GCF_900111825.1 Pedobacter suwonensis | reverse complement strand
GACGGATCGGCTGGAGAAACCCATTAAAGCTTCCGAAGTTCCCCTGCGCCCGGCCACTTGAAATTTCGGAAGAAACTGCCCACCTAAACCCGATAGCAGCGGAAAACCCGCAGCGCAGCGAGGATTTGGAGCAAATAGCGGGAACATGCTTATATAGTACCACTGACCCTGCTTTGCTAAAACCAACAACAATATATATACATATACGAGCGACGATACTTATATATGTTAAAAATTGTTAACTGTATATTTGTACTGAATTGCTTTGCATAGCTTAGCGGCCAATTGTTTTTATTGATGTTATCGTATTATTAATTATCTTTGCAGAATGTTTAAAGTTAAACACTTAATTATTTTAGTATTTATTACCGCTTTGGGTATGGCGGGCTGTAAAAGTCGTTTCGAGAAATTGAGGGCGAGCAATGACGTTGCAAAAAAATACCAAGAGGCACTTCGTTTGTATAATAAACGCGATTACAGTAAGGCATTAGTACTTTTTGAGGACCTATCTCAAAAATATCGTGGTCGTGCAGAAGCAGAAGACCTGAACTATTATTATGCTTATACCCTTTATAGATTAAGTGACTATACCACAGCGAGGTACCAGTTTAAAAGTTTTGCAGACACCTACCCGGCAAGTAAGAATGCTGAAGAAGCCAGATACATGGCAGCATACTGCTATTACTTGGAGTCGCCAAATTTCTCTTTAGACCAGGAAAATACTTATAAGGCTATTGATGCGCTACAATTATTCATTAACCTATACCCTACCAGCGACCGTGCTGCTGCTGCCGGAAAATATATTGCGGTATTAAGGGGGAAATTAGAGGATAAAGCCTTTGAAAATGCTAAAATGTATTTAACTACAGGACCAAGTAATGTAGATAATTATAGAGCAGCTGTTATTGCCTTAAAAAATGCACAGAGAGATTATCCAGACATTAAATATGCTGAGGAAATGGATTTCCTGATGATAAAGGCGCAATATTTATACGCAAAAAACAGTTACATCATCCGTCAGGAAGACCGTTACAATGAAGCACTTGCTTTATATACTGAATTTACGGAAAACCACCCTGACAGTAAATTTGCTAAAGATGCAAAAGCGCTTAAAAGTGATGTTGAAGCAGGAATTGCGGCTACAAAAAAAGAATTGGCATTATATGCTGCTGATCAGGAAAAATACAAGCAGATGTTGATTAGAACAGGTAAATTGAAGGATACTGTTTCTACAAAACCAACGAATGCAGATAATACGGATATTAAAAACAAGTAACAGATGAATACTAACAAACCTGCTGTACCTAATACTACAGTAACCAGAAACGTACACGATTTAGATAAAACTACTGATAACTTATACGAATCGTTAGTGGTAATTGCGAAAAGGGCAAATCAAATTTCGAACAACGTTAAAGAAGAGTTACACGGTAAACTGGCAGAATTTGCTTCTAGCAACGATAATTTGGAAGAAATTTTCGAAAACCGTGAGCAGATTGAGATCAGCAAGCATTACGAGCGAATGCCAAAGCCTGTTTTGGTTGCTATGGATGAGTTTTTGAATGGCAAAGTTTACCACAGAAACCCTGCTAAAGAACAAAAGTAACTGCATAGCGCATAGCGTTTAGGGCAAAGCGTTTAGCACTACGCTCTATGCTCCATGCCTTATCTACTCTGCGCATTATGCTAAAAAATAAAAATATAATCCTTGGCGTTTGCGGTAGCATCGCGGCTTATAAGTCGGCATTTTTGGTTCGGCTGCTCGTAAAAGCTGGCGCAAACGTAAAGGTTATCCTTACCCCTGATGGTGCTCATTTCATTACACCACTTACCCTTGCTACGCTTTCTAAAAATCCGGTTTACACACAATATTTCGAAGAAGAAACCGGCGTATGGAGCAATCATGTTGAACTGGGCTTATGGGCCGATTTAATTATCATCGCTCCGATAAGCGCCAATACTTTAGCCAAACTGGCAACAGGAATCTGCGATAATTTATTAACGGCTGTTTATCTTTCGGCAAAATGCCCGGTTTACGTAGCCCCGGCTATGGATCTGGATATGTGGAAACACAAAACAACCCAAAGCAACATTAGTCGTGTAACCAGTTTTGGTAATACGGTTATTGCCCCGGCTAACGGCGAACTGGCCAGCGGACTTTGGGGAGAAGGCCGAATGGCCGAGCCGGAAGAAATTGTTACTTTCCTGGATAATTCTGTGAAGAAATCGTTACCCCTGTTTGGCAAAAAGGTAATGGTAACCGCTGGACCTACTTATGAGGCTATCGATCCGGTACGTTTTATAGGCAACCATTCTTCAGGTAAGATGGGTTTTGCCCTGGCTGATGAGTTGGCCAAACTAGGTGCTGATGTGACTTTAATTGCCGGACCAACTGCCCAAAAAGGCAGTCAAACGTTAAAAAGGATAGATGTGGTAAGTGCGCAGGAAATGTTTGAGGCTTGTACCGCTGCTTTTGAAGAAACAGTAATTACTGTGATGTGCGCAGCTGTGGCCGATTATCGGCCTAAACAGGTTGCTACGCAAAAAATTAAAAAGCATGATAGCGGATTGTTTTTGGAACTGGAAAAAACAACAGATATACTTGCTTATTTAGGTAAGGCAAAAAAACCGCAACAGATTTTGGTTGGATTTGCTTTAGAAACCAACGACGAAGAGAATTATGCCAAAGGCAAACTGGAAAAGAAAAATCTAGACCTGGTGGTGCTAAATTCTTTGAATGATAAAGGAGCAGGTTTTAAATCAGATACCAATAAAATTACTATTTTTAACAAAGCTTTAGAACGGACTGTATTTGAAATGAAATCGAAAACAGATGTTGCAAAAGATATTTGTACTGCCATTTTAAAAATTGTGAAATGATAAAAAAGATTGTTTGGATACTGATATTTGTGGGTTTTGGAAAGCTACAGGCGCAAGAACTAAACGCTCGGGTAACCTTACTGGCTCCCCAGGTTTCGAACATTAGCAAACCAACTTTAGACGCTTTGCAAAAAACAATCCGCGATTTTTTGAACAACAACAAATTCAGCAACGAAAGTTATAAGCCGCAGGAGCGTATAGATTGTAGTTTCGTCATCACCATCAATTCGTGGGATGGTGGCTCTGGTTATACTGCCGAAGCGCAAATTCAAAGCAGCCGCCCCGTTTTTAATAGTTCTTATAATAGCACTTTGTTAAATATGAGTGATAAGAATTTCGATTTCAACTTTAACGATGGGGCTACAATCGACTTCTCTGACCAGAATTATATTTCCAATATTAGTGCGCTACTCACCTATTATGCTTACACCATTATCGGGATGGATAAGGATAGTTTTAGCAAAATGGGTGGCACTCCTTTTTATAAAAAAGCACAGAACATCATCAACCTTGCACAAGCTTCGGGCAATACCGGCTGGAGAGCTGCCGATGGCTTACGTAATCGTTTTTGGTTTAATGAAAATGTTTTAAACCCCATATTTGCAGAACTGCGCAATTTCATCTACAGTTATCATTTAAGCGGTCTTGATCAGCTAACCGATCAGGATAAGGGCTTAACGCAAATTGTTGCCGCCTTGCCCGCACTACAGCAAATGGATAAACAGAAACTCGGCTCTATCTTTCCTAATGTTTACTTTGCTGCAAAAGCAGAAGAGGTAACCAATGTACTTTCTAAACTTAATGGACAAGAACGTATGAAAGCCTACAACATGTTGGCAGAAATTGATCCGGCAAACATTGGTAAATATGAAGGGCTGAAGAAGAATTAATATGCTGGTTAATTGTTTAAATCAGTTAATTGTAATTAATCAATAAGCCTTTGGCATTCTTTAGCAAAGCAAATGCTGTGCTTCATTTAAAGGCAGTCCTGCTTTCGTTTATACGTCTGCAGGCCTTACAAACAGGCCGGTATCCACATCAATCAGGTTTAATCACGCAAACTGGTTTTTCACAAGGCAGGTTCCTTTTTAATGCCCAATAATCAGGATACATCCCATCAGATACTTCTTACAAAAATGTTAACCGATTAACCAGTTTCCACAATCAAATAGATTAAAAATTTTTTAAAATATTTTGATATTACGAATATCTTCGTACATTTGAATACGAAACAATTCGTACAACTTGTAACATATGGATAATTATAACATCAAACCTACGGAAGGTGAAATGGAAATCCTCCAGGTGCTTTGGCAAAAGGGGAATGCAACGGTAAGAGAGGTTCATGAGGCATTAAATAAAAAAGACTCTGGTTACACCACTACTTTAAAACTGATGCAGATTTTGCATGAGAAAGGCATGGTCGACAGAGATACTACCCAAAAAACACACGTATATAAAGCACTTGTTAGTCAGGATAAAACGGAAAAACAACTGGTAAACAAAATGATCGATAATGTATTTAACGGATCTGCAGCGAGACTGGTGATGCAGGCCCTGGGTAACCACAGCGCCAGTGCAGAAGAAATTGACGAAATAAAAAAATATTTGGATAGCCTAAAGTAAGGCTATTGCTGAAGGTTGGAAGGTGTAGGGTTTAGATCCCTAATAAACATTAAGATTTCGGACGATATCCGTATAAAAAATTAAAACCACCGTTATGGAAACTTTATTACAACAGTTCATCAAAGCATTTGGCTGGAGCATCTTAAATTCGCTTTGGCAAAGCGCCATCATTTATGGTATCCTATTTATTATCATGCTTGGCATCCCAAAACTGGCTGCAAAACATAAGCATAACCTTGCTTTTGGTGCCATCATTTTAATGTTTATGGGCTTTGGCTATAATTTCATACACTATTTAATGTCACATGCACACACGCATGTATCAGCAATCAAAGCTCAGGATATACAGGTATACCAATACTTTAATAACTTACCACCAACCTTTAGCAGCAAGGCAGAGCAATACTTCCCTACAGTAGTTATATTCTACACCATTGGTATTGTGCTTCAGTTGTTTGTTATTATTAATGGTTATGGACAGCTTTCCAAACTAAAAAAAGAAAGTTTAAGTGCAATACCCGATAGCTGGAAAGTTATTTTTGACCATGTAACGGCCCGGCTTAAAATTAACAAAGCTATTCAGTTTCACATTTCTTCTATTGTTAATGTGCCTTTGGTTATCGGTTATTTAAAACCCGTTGTATTATTTCCACTGGCCCTGGTAAACCAATTAGACAATGACCAGGTGGAAGCGATACTCATTCATGAATTATCACATATCAGAAGAAACGACTTTTTATTAAACCTGATTAAAACAGCTATTGAAACCCTATTATTTTATAATCCATTTGTATGGATGGCAGGTAGGTTTATACACATTGAGCGCGAGCATGCCTGCGATGACCTGGTATTAAAGATTACCGGAAAACCACTGAATTATGCCCATGCCCTACTTAAACTGGAACTATTAAAAGAAAAAAACAGTCCGGCTTATGCATTGGCGGCAACAGGCAAAACCCAGAATTTGTATCAACGCATAAAAAGAATAACCAACATGAAAACAAATTATTTAAACGCCAAACAGCAAATGGCAGCACTGACCTTAGGAGTAGCTTGCCTGTTTTCTATTGCCTGGATCAATCCAACAGAAAATAAAAAAGACACCAAAAGAACAAAAATTGAAGTCTTAAGTGTCATCAACCACAATGATCTGAAAACCGTTGTTTACACGGATACCACGAAAAAACGTAAAATTAAAATTGTGACCATTGATGCTAATGGTAAAAAGACCGAATATAGCTCGGTAAAAGAAATGCCGGATAGCCTAAAGAGAGACTTTTACAGGGACGAACTGTTTGCAGGTAAAAATATTTATAGACTGCGTGCCGATAGTAATTTTAAATTTAAATTAGACGATTCGCTGTTATTTGCCAAAATCAACAAGGAATTCAACTCTCCTGAAGCACAAGCAAAGTGGAAAAAATTTGGTGAAGATATAGCCAAACAATACAATTCTCCAGAGGCACAGGCCAAGTGGAAAAAATTTGGCGAAGATGTGGCCAAACAATACAGTTCGCCAGAAGCACAAGCGAAGTGGAAAAAGTTTGGTGAAGATGTGGCCAAACAATACAGTTCGCCAGAAGCACAGGCCAAATGGAAAAAGTTTGGTGAAGATGTAGCCAAACAATATAGCTCACCAGAGGCGCAGGCGAAATGGAAAAAATTTGCTGAAGATATGAACAAACAATTCTCGTCGCCAGAAGCACAGGCACAATGGAAAAAAATAGGCGAAGATCTGGCGGCTACGATAAATACTCCGGAATTTAAGGCTCAAATTGAAAATTTAAGCGTGAAGACCTTAAAATCAGGAAAAGATTATCAGCTTTCAGACGGTATTTTTCTAAAATTGAATGATGACTCGAATAATAAAGTGAAACAAACGGAAGAGTATAAAAAATTGAAAGAAAAATTTGACAACGAGGTAAAAGAATTAAAGGAAAAAATAGAGCAGAAAGAGAAAAAAGAAAAATTTGAAGGTAGTAATAAAAGCTCAAAGGTTAATCCAGCAGTAATTTTGTATCAAAATAAAGATTTTACAGGTGCCGATAAAGCGCTTAATACGTTAAATGCGGTGGTAACCTATAAAAAATCAGACTTTACAAATGCTGACCAATTGGCCTTAAAAACTTATCTTAAGGTACCCAACTTAAAAATTGCTAATGACAATACTATTAACATTGCTATCAAATAACAATGCATAAACCAAACAAATCATGAACGGCGAAGATTATTCTTCGCTGTTTTTGTTTTGTAGAGTCCTGTTGAATAAATTTTAATATTTTTGCTTAGCATGCTACAAAAACTTTCTATACGTAATTACGCATTAATTGATAGTCTGGATATCGAATTTGATAAAGGCTTGAATATTATTACAGGTGAAACCGGCGCTGGTAAATCGATCATACTTGGCGCATTGTCGCTAATTTTAGGTCAGCGGGCAGAAAGCAAGTACTTTTTTAACCAGGACAAAAAATGTGTTATTGAAGGCAATTTCACTTTGGCAGATGAAAACCTGAAAGGTCTTTTTGAAGAAAATGATCTTGATTTCTCAAACGAAAGCATCCTGAGGAGAGAAATATCAATAGATGGCAAAACAAGATCTTTCATTAACGATACGCCTGTAAATTTATCCATCCTAAAACAGATTGGCGAAAAGCTGATCGACATCCATTCACAGCATGCTACACAGGAAATTAACGATAACGATTTTCAACTGTTGATTGTAGATGCACTGGCCAACCATAAATCATTATTGACTGACTACCGCCGCGGATTTAAAAAGCTTAAGCATGATAGCAGCCTGTTAAAGAAACTGGTAGCCGAAGCAGACGAGGCCAGGAATAAACAGGATTATGAACAGTTTCTGTTCAACGAACTGGAACAGGCAAAACTACAGGATGGCGAGCAGGAAGATTTAGAACAGGAATTAGAACGGTTAACCCATGCAGAAACCATAAAAAGGGCATTACTCACCACTTCCGGCTTAATTAGCGAAGGTGAGCCTTCTGCTCTCCAGATCTTAAAAGAAGCTTCTTTACAGTTACAAAGTATCGAAAAATTTGATCCTGCAATCAATGTGCTGTACGAACGGTTACGCTCCTCCATTATCGAAATAAAAGATATTACCGATGAGGTTTCTGCCATAGAAGAAAATACCATCCACAGTGCCGATCGTTTGGAAATTGTTAATCAAAGGCTGGATCTTTTCTATTCACTGCAGCAAAAACATCGCGTTGCTAACAATACCGAATTATTAGCGTTTCAAAAGCAACTGGAAGAAAATCTGAACAAACTCTTATCTTCTGATGAGCATATCGAAAACCTGCAGAAAGAAATAGATCAACTTCAAAAAGTACTGCTTCAGCAGGCCGGACAGTTAAGTGCCAACCGCAAAAAAGCGATTAAAGTAGTTGAAGAACAAACCAGTTTGACCTTAAAAAGAGTGGGCATGCTAAATGCAAAACTGGTTTTAGACCAAAAAGTATTTAGCGAATTAAATAAAGATGGTTTAGACGAAATAAACCTGCTATTTACAGCTAATGCTGGTCAGGCGCCCGCACCGGTAAACAAAGTAGCGTCTGGTGGCGAGTTATCGCGCTTAATGCTAGCCATTAAAGCTTTACTGGCTAAACATACTTCTTTACCGACCATTATTTTTGATGAAATTGATACCGGAATTTCCGGGGAAACTGCGCTAAAAGTTGGAGAGGTCATTTCCGATTTAGGCCAGAACATGCAGGTAATCTCCATTACACACCTGCCACAGATTGCGGCCAAAGGCAGATCACACTATTATGTTCATAAACATGAAGACCGCGGAAAAACCACTACTGCCATCCGTAAACTTAAACAGGAAGAACGTATTGAGGTAATTGCCGAAATGTTAAGTGGTAAAAATCCGGGTGCATCGGCTATAGAAAATGCAAAAGAACTATTGGCTTAATTTATTGTTCTGATCCCCACTAACAATTTCATATTTATCAGACAGGGTCCAATAAGAAAAACACCAATAATTTTACATTATGAATTAAATATAAACTAATAAATTAGTTTATATTTATACTATGAAATCTTTTCCAGTTTTATTCTTCTTATTGGTCGTTAAAATTTGTTTCGCCCAACAAAATTACGTGCTTTCGGGGACAGTTAAAGATAAACGTGGTGAAGTTTTACCTGGTGCAGGCGTATATGTAAGTGGTTATAAAATGGCTACGGTAACAGATAATAATGGCAATTATATTCTCCCCTTAAAACCTGGTAATTACGATATTTTAGTACAATTAATCGGCTACAAGACGGTAAATAAAAACATTATTATAGCTAATAAGGCGATAAAACTCGATCTGGTTTTAGAAGAAAGCATCACCCAGTTAAGCGAAGTTACCATTAAACCAGATCCGAACAGGGCCCATTATATCGCCATGTTCAAAGATTTTTTTATTGGTACTACGCCAAATGCCCAACAGTGTAAAATGATCAATCCGAATGTGCTATTGGTTGATTACAACAGAGATGAAGCGAAGCTCACGGTTAAGACAAATCAATTTTTAATTATTGAGAACCAGGCATTGGGATACCGGATAAAATACCTGATCAATAATTTTGAGTACAGTAGCCGAACGAAGATCATCTATTATGAAGGATTTCCTTATTATGAAGATTTAAAAGGATCGGCCCGGAAAAAAAAGATATGGGCAAAGAAACGCTTAACCGCTTACCTGGGTTCCCCACAGCATTTTTTTACATCACTCTACAATGGCAGGGCAACTGAAGAAGGTTTTATCATCAACAAATTAATTACTCAGCCAAATCGCGACAAACCGTCCGATAGTATCATAAACGCAAATATTAAACGTTTAACAAAGCTGCAGGGAGGCTTATTACAAAAAAAAATAAATTTTAATCAAGGAGACTCACTCAGCTATTGGATCAGACAGAAAAACCTACCTGATGGTATTTCCATTTTAAGCCGCAGTCCTGTTGCACAAGACACCTTGGTTCATATCAAAAACCAAAACGTTAAAAGCATAAACTTTACTGATAAACTTTATATTATCTATACTAAAGAAAAGGAAGATGCATTATTTGCCAACCGTATAGGCTTATCCATCAACAGGCCTTTGGATATGCCCGATTATCAGGTATCGACCATTACCCTTCAAATAGCACCGGTATATTTTTATGCGAATGGTGGAATCTATAATCCACGCGCTATGCTTTATGCCGGCTATTGGGCATGGGAAAAAATTGCAGATAGCGTGCCAATGGATTATTTACCGCCGGTTGATCTGAAAAAATAGGAGTGTAGTGTTTCGATATCTGGGCTTAGCCGCCCGCCAGGATTTTAATAAAATATTTTTTGGAAAGCAGGTGCACTGCTAATCGGTTCCGACCGTCCCGCCCTTTGTTACAAATCCTTTTTTGGGATTTTGGGACCATGCTATTAGTACTGGCTGTGGTTAAATAAAACCGACAGCGTAAGTTAACCTGCAATGTGGCGCGGCACAATGGGACCAAAAGCGATGGCGGGACAACTACAGCTATGAAAAACGAAACTTTTGTTCCAAAACAAAAAGATAATTGCTTATCAGAATGCCTTAATGATTAACTTGAAAAAGATTCTTCGCTAGGCTTAGCAGGACAGCAATTTATTATTTACCTGAACTCGATAATTATTTAATTAAAATACTGCCTTATAAACGACCCATCCCTGGCCGATTCGTCATGCTGAACTTGTTTCAGCATCTTTTTAGCAGGAAAGACCCTGAAATGAATTCAGGGTGACGGCCTCTTAATCAAATAACCGATATAAGTTAACGAAAGACAATATTAATAATCGAACTCAGGTTATTTATAATTATCTAGGCTTAGCCGCTCGCCAGGATTTGAATAAAATATTTTTTGGAAAGCAGGTGCACTGCTAATCGGTTCCGACCGTCCCGCCCTTTGTTACAAATCCTCGCCCTCATGCTTCGGGCTGTGGGTTTTTCACTACGGTCGGGTTTAGCTGGCAGTGCCGGTAACACGATTAAGGGTTTTGGGACCATGCCATTAAATGCAACAGGCTAAATCAGGCCTGGTTTGGATAAATTGCCTTATAAAAGATCCTTTGTTATACACGCAGGGAAATTGGCATTGACGATCCATATCAAATGTTAAATTTGTTAAAAATTTTTAGCGATTTTAATAAATATTATGCGTTTTGGGTACATTCGTCTCCATGATTAAAAACCTCTTAGTAGCCTGTATACTGATCATGTTGGCTACTAATGCCATTGCTCAAAATACCTTCTCAATCAGTGGTGTAGTTAGGGATAAAAAAGATGGATTGCCTGGCGCGAGTATCTACTTAAGCGGATATAAGATTGCAACAGTTGCCGATAACGATGGAAAATTTAAACTTTCAAATCTAAAGCCTGGCAGTTACGACCTGCTTGTGCAGCTTGTTGGCTACCTCCCCTATTCTAAAAGTGTTATCATTTCTGATAAATCAGTTCAGGTAGAGCTGGTTTTGAAAGAGAATGTTGCACAGCTTGATGAAGTGGTAATCAGGGCTGACCCGAACAGACAGAAATATATCAACCAGTTTAAAGAGTTTTTTATTGGTAAAACACCAAATGCAGCTCAATGCAAGATATTAAATCCGCAGGTTCTGAATGTAGATTTCGATATTACCAAAAGTACGTTAATAGTATCTACTAAAGAATTTTTAATTGTCGAAAATAAAGCATTGGGCTATCGCCTAAAATATATGCTTGATCATTTTGAGTATAATTCCCGTACACACATCATTTTTTATTCTGGCCATCCGTTTTTTGAAGAATTAAAAGCTTCGGCGGCCAAAAAGAAAAAGTATATTGCGGCAAGAGAAGTGGCTTATTATGGCTCCTCACAACATTTTTTCCGCTCACTTTATGCCAATAAAACAAAGGAGGAAGGATTTATCATCAATAAAATGATTAAAATCCCCAACCCAAACCGCTATCCGCAATATGTGATCAATGCCAATTTGGAAAAAATTAAAGCCGTACCTGAAAAAACAGGCATCAGACAAACGAAAGGAAAAGTAGATACTGCCTTACTTGCCTTTTGGACAAAACAGCAGGAAATGCCCAAAACCATTGATAAATTTTCGAGGGCTGAAGTGCTTACAGATACTTTAGTACATTACTTTAATCAGAATTTAAAATACTTAAGTTATACCGATGCCTTGTTGATCCAATATACCAAAGAAAAAGAATCTCTTGCCTATTCGAAAACAGGCTTCTGGATTTTTAGGCCGCTTGATGTACCGGAAAATGAAATTTCAGTAGCGAATTTAACTGGCGAAGGGGTACGTTTTTATGAAAATGGCGGCATTTACGATTCCCGTTCGTTGCTTTACGAAGGTTACTGGGCTTATGAGAAAGTGGCCGATATGGTACCAATGGATTATATTCCACTCCCGAAGAAGGAATGACGGAAGATGTGAGCGGTAAGACGGAAAATTGATGATCAAATCTAAAATTAATTGTTGAAAAGTAACCACAACTGATACTTAAAATTACTAAAAATATTAGTAATTTTAAATTATGATTGGGGAAAGAGAAAATCAATATTTTAAGGGTAGAGGTGCACAGGTTAATCCACATAACAAATTTTTGAAAGATGTTTATGTAAAAGAGCACGATGAAGGAATAGACGACTGGGAGGAAAGTGATCGTAAAACTTCTTTCATTTTCGAAAATTCGAAAACCATTGTAAATAAGGTCGACAGTCCGGATGTTGGCATGGCCTATTCATTAAATCCTTATCAAGGTTGTGAGCACGGATGTACGTATTGTTACGCCCGCAATTCGCACCAATATTGGGGCTATAGCGCCGGAATAGAATTTGAGCGGAAAATAATCGTCAAAAAAGATGCACCAACGCTCTTTAAAAAATTTCTGGAGAAAAAAGGCTGGGATGCCACTACCATTTCGCTTTCTGGCAATACCGATTGCTACCAACCTGCCGAAAGAAAATTTAAGCTAACCCGACAGTTGCTTGAAATTGCATTGGCCTACAAACAGCCGATTGGGATGATTACCAAAAATTCACTCATCCTGCGCGACAGGGACATTCTGAAAGAGATGGCCAAATTAAACCTGTGCATGGTTTATGTTTCCATTAACAGTTTGAATGAAGATTTAAGGCAGGTAATGGAGCCACGTACCACAACGGCCAAACAACGGTTAAAGGTGGTAGAAGAACTCAGTAAGGATGGAATTCCTGTGGGTGTAATGGTTGCCCCTCTTGTTCCAGGTTTAAGTGACCATGAAATTCCAAAAATTTTAAAAGCAGTAGCCAATGCTGGCGCCATTAAAGCGGGGTACACGGTAGTAAGGCTCAATGGTGCCATCGGACAGATTTTTGAAGATTGGCTGCTGAAAAATTTTCCGGACCGCTTTGATAAAGTCTGGCATTCCATTCAGAGTTGCCACGGCGGTAATGTAAATGACAGCCGGTTTGGCGACCGCATGCGCGGCGATGGCAATATTTCGCAGATAATCAGGGATAATTTCAGATTGCATTGCCGTTTAAATGGCTTAAATATAAAAGACATTATTTTAGATCATACGCTGTTTAAGGTTCCGAGTAACCAGGCGAGCCTATTTTAAACATTCGGGGAGAGAAATCCCCAACGCTCGGGGCCGTGGTTTATGATCACGGCCATCTCAATGCGTTTGTTCCGATTGTAATAAAGATTTTTGAGCTTTGAGTTTGTAATTCATCACAGAAAAAGTAAATCATCAACATCTTTGTAAACACAGATTTGTAAACTACTGGCATAAAACTTAGTTTTAAACCATGAAGATTGCATTGATTACCTACCTGGACAAAGGCGCCTATGATACAACCACCGTTGAAAGTGAAGACGACAAGCTCCTCAACTTTTTAAAAGAAAAAGGATTGACCATTGATCTGGTAATCTGGAATAATCCACATATCAACTGGGAGGATTACCAGGTGGCGATTTTAAAATCACCATGGGATTATTTTGACCTGATTGAAGATTTTTATACCTGGCTGGATCTTTTAGCAACTAAAAAAGTAAAACTGCTCAACCCAATTAATGTGGTGAGGTGGAATTCGGATAAGCGCTACCTGAAAGAGATCGAAGCCGCTGGCTTAAAAATTATACCCAGTATTTTCATCAATAAGCAAAACCGCGTATCGCTTAAACACTTCTTCGACGAGTTTAATACAGATAAATTAATTGTGAAACCCTGCATCAGCGGTGGTGCAAAAAATACCTTCAAGGTAACAATAGATCACGTTGAGGCAGTAAATCATCAGTTAAACCATCTTCTGCAGGAAGAGGATTTTATTATTCAACCATTTTTACCGGAAATTTTGGAAAGCGGAGAATGGTCGTTCATTTTCTTCAACGGCACCTACAGCCACTCGCTCATTAAAAAAGCTAAACCTGGCGATTTCAGGGTGCAGCCAGCACATGGTGGATCTGTACATCCGCAAAATCCCGATCATGACCTGATTGCCATGGCACAGCAATATGTTGATTTGTTTGCTAAAAACTGTCTTTATGCCCGTGTTGACGGTACTTTCGTAAATGGCGAATTTTTACTGATGGAGTTGGAACTCATAGAACCTTTTCTATTTTTAAATACAGCTCCTGAAAATTATGATCGTTATTATGAAGCATTGAAAAAACTGATGTAATTGCCTTTGGCTAAACGTTACCCGCAATCAGTCAATTCCAGGCAG
Organism: Pedobacter suwonensis; assembly: GCF_900111825.1. Classification (GTDB taxonomy): domain Bacteria; phylum Bacteroidota; class Bacteroidia; order Sphingobacteriales; family Sphingobacteriaceae; genus Pedobacter; species Pedobacter suwonensis. Next base: position 5,625 of record NZ_FOJM01000030.1, on the reverse strand, counting down.
ATATAAAAAAAACTCCCGACTTTCATCGGGAGTTTTTTTTATTTACTTGAAGAATCTTCTTCTTGTTTTGGTTCTTCTTTTTTGCTTTCGCCTTTTTTATGATTAATTGATACGAGTTCGGTTGTTTTATCATAATCAATTTCTAAAACATCACCTTCGGTCAATTCGCCTTTCAGAATTTCTTCAGCAATCGGATCTTCTAAATATTTCTGAATTGCTCGTTTTAACGGACGGGCACCAAAATTACTATCAAAACCTTTATCTGCAATATATTCTTTGGCATTATCAGTCAATACAATCTCATAACCAAGTGTATGAACGCGACCGAATAAAGCTTTTAATTCAATATCGATAATCTTAAAGATTTCTTCTTTACCTAAGCTGTTGAATACCACAACATCATCAACACGGTTTAAGAACTCAGGCGCAAAGGCACGTTTCAATGCACTTTCTATTACACCGCGACTGTGAGAATCGGCCTGGCTTGTTTTTGCTGTTGTAGAGAAACCAACGCCTTGACCGAAATCTTTAAGCTGACGTGCACCGATATTAGAGGTCATGATGATGATGGTATTTCTAAAATCAACTTTACGACCTAAACTATCTGTTAACTGACCTTCATCTAAAACCTGCAATAAGATATTAAATACATCAGGGTGTGCTTTTTCAATCTCGTCCAATAAAATTACGGCATAAGGCTTTCTCCTAACTTTTTCAGTTAATTGGCCACCCTCTTCATAACCTACGTATCCCGGAGGCGCTCCTACTAAACGCGAAACCGCAAATTTCTCCATGTACTCACTCATGTCGATTTGAATCAGAGAATCATCACTATCGAACATGAAACGCGCCAATTCTTTTGCCAATTCCGTTTTACCTACACCAGTTGGCCCCAGGAAAATAAAGGAACCGATTGGTTTTTTAGGATCTTTTAACCCAGCTCTCGTTCGTTGGATGGCTTTAGTCAATTTCTTGATCGCATCATTCTGACCGATAATTTTCTCAGCCACTTTATCGTACATGTTCAACAGTTTTGCACTGTCTGTTTGTCCAACACGTTGTACCGGAATACCAGTCATCATTGAAACTACCTCGGCTACGTTATCTTCTGATACTTCGTAACGTTTGGTTTTGGTTTCGGCTTCCCACTCTGCTTTAGCTTTATCTAATTCTTCAATTAAATTTTTCTCCGTATCACGCAGCTTTGCAGCTTCTTCATACTTCTGGCTACGTACCACCTTGTTTTTCTCCAATTTGATATCCTCAATTTTGGCTTCGATATCAATAATGTTCTGCGGAACATGGATGTTAGTTAAATGAACACGTGAACCGGCTTCATCTAAGGCATCAATCGCTTTATCAGGTAAAAAACGATCAGAGATATAACGCGAGGTTAATGTAACACAGGCCAGAATAGCTTCCTCTGTATAGGTAACCCCATGGTGTTCTTCGTATTTATCTTTAATACGCGTTAAAATCTCTACAGTTTCATCAGGTGTAGCAGGCTCAACCATCACTTTTTGAAAACGACGGTCTAAAGCACCATCTTTCTCAATGTACTGACGGTATTCATCTAATGTTGTGGCACCTATACATTGAATTTCGCCCCTTGCCAAAGCAGGTTTGAACATATTGGATGCATCTAATGAGCCAGATGCGCCACCAGCGCCAACAATGGTATGAATCTCATCAATAAATAGAATTACATCAGTAGACTTTTCAAGCTCGTTCATCACGGCTTTCATACGCTCTTCGAACTGTCCACGATATTTTGTACCGGCAACCAGCGATGCCAAATCCAAAGTCACTACACGTTTGCCAAAAAGCACACGTGAAACTTTACGTTGTACAATGCGTAAGGCGAGACCTTCTGCAATTGCCGATTTACCAACTCCCGGTTCTCCGATTAAAATCGGATTGTTCTTTTTTCTGCGGGATAAAATCTGCGATACGCGTTCGATTTCTTTCTCACGGCCTACAATCGGATCTAATCTTCCTTCTTCTGCAGCCTTTGTTAAATCGCGGCCGAAATTATCCAGAACAGGGGTTTTAGATTTTATATCAGAAACTTTTTTAGGTGTACTAAAGCTTTCCTCTTCGCGATAATCGTCATCGCCTCCTGTAGATGCACTGTTGGAGATATCATCTCTAAAACCATTTTTATTCACTTCTACCTCCTGTTTAAAAACATCATAAGTAATGCCGTATTGCAATAGGATCTGTGAGGCGATGTTATCATCATCTCTCAAAACCGATAAGAGCAAATGTTCGGTGCCAATTAAATCGCTTTTAAATATTTTAGCTTCTAAGTAAGTAATTTTTAAAACTTTTTCTGCCTGTTTAGTTAATGGAATATTACCCAGGTTTACTGTCACACTCGAAGTACCGCGAACAGCATCTTCAATTGAGCGGCGCAATTTACCAGTATCAACTCCTAACGATCGTAAAATTTTGATAGCCATACCATCGCCTTCGCGTATGAGGCCTAATAATAAATGCTCGGTTCCAATGTAATCGTGTCCTAAACGGAGTGCTTCCTCCCTACTAAAAGAGATTACATCTTTAACCTGTGGTGAAAATTTTGCTTCCATAATACCTTTCTTAACAGCTACGTCCCTAAACTATAAAATAACTTTATAAAAAAGAATGTACTGTTTTCTTTATTTTATCAACAATTGCGCCATACGGGTGGATAAAGAGGCTTGCAAGTGTCTAAAAACCCAAAATTCAATGTAAGATTATGATGCCGATAAATCTTATTTTTCTTATATCTATCTACGTAATAAGTATTCTAAAGGTTTTAGAGTGACATTTACCAAAAACAACCAACCGCAGGCAGCACATTGTCGGTTTATTGTAAGGATTTCCAAGCCATCAGAAACTGACAATATGTATCGTTTTACTTAAGCAATTTACAAGTTTTGACAGAAAAACAAAAAGAACATGACATCATTTAATTATTATTGTCAATAATGATCAACAATAATCGAACCTCCATAAAATAATCTTTATACGAAATTAACTATAGTTACGTCCTTTTTGTTTTTTAACTCATGAGTTTGTTACTGTATAATGATTTTTAACGAAGAAATTTACGCAATATGACCATGAGGTAGATAGTAGCAGTCCGGAACACAGCGAAGGAAATTTAAGTAAGAACGATCCCGTGATAAAAATTTTCCGGAAAAGAGCGTCCATCTTTACGGTCGGGACAGCCCGCTTCCTTATACGACATTAAGACAAGATGAGTAAATTGAAATGGCCACAGCTATTGCTATGGCCATTTCAATCTTTGGACACTTATTTGTTTGGAAAATTATCCATTACCAGTTAATACCCAGATTGATTTCAAAGTTTCCTGCCGTATAACCGCTTAAATTACCGGTTTGTGTGGTATATGCGGTATTAATCATATACTTTTTCTTGTAATGTAAGCCCACACCGAAACTTGCGGCCTTACTGGTATGATACATGGCTGTAAACAATAACTGTTGATTAGCAACTCCGAGTTGAGCGCCAATATCCACGATATCATCAATGCCCGTAAAGGAACGATATGCCACCTTAGGCTGAAGCAAGCTTTCTCCCAAATCAATTTTATAACCTGCCGAAGCATATACAGCCGGTGTATTGATTAGTTTTAACTTATCCCTATTGAAATAATTTTTAAGGTTCACCATCGCAAAATCTACATTAAATCGCTGTGAAGTTAACCCAACCCCAAAATCTCCATCAAAATAGGTTCTGTGATCGGTATTGTAAGTGCCAACCTGTGGATCATTTGGATTACCGATCAAATCCTGCATATCAACCCGCTGGTTCATAAAGCCTGCGGATAAACCAAAATGTAATTTTGCAGATCCATTGAGCGGAAGATGATAGGCATAACTTGCCAGAATCCTCGTTTGTCTTTGCAAGCCGGCTTTATCCAGATTCATGTTTAGTCCCACCCCTACTCTTTCCCATCCATAAGTGGCGCTCAGGTTTTGTACCATAGGGGCTCCGGGAATATTATTCCATTGTGAACGGAAAGTAAGGTCTGCGGTTGCTCCTCCTGCTAATCCGGCCATCGCCGGGTTAGCAAGATATGTGTTGTTAAAATACTGGTTTAATAATGGATTAGTCTGCGCATTTACCTTCGAAATACCAATAAGAGCAGCCAGTATCAATATTGTTTTTTTCATCCTTTTCATTTTCTTAGCGATTTCTGATAATCGTGATAAATCCTTTTTGAACCAATTTATTTGGGCCATAAGTAATGATGTAATAATAAGTTCCCTCTGCAAGGTCATTTCCTCCTATCGTTCCATTCCAGCTATTATCATAAGATTTCTTGCTGTACATTTCCCTTCCATTTCGGTCGAAAATACGGACTTCATTGTTTGGATACATATCGATATTCTGTACAAACCACGTGTCATTTATCCCGTCACCATTTGGTGTTAGGATATTATTTGCAACCAACTTATAATCTTCATTTACCTTAATAGTGATGGATGCTGAACTGATACAACCACTGGCATTGGTAACCCGAACCGTATACGTTGTGGTTTGCAAAGGACGAACGTTTAGAGAAGCCGTATTTTGCCCACTAACGATACCGCTTGCTGCAGACCAGCTATAAGCTGTTCCTCCACTGGCCGTTAATACCGATGTTTCGCCTTTACTGATTTCAGTCCCTTTACTGCTTACTATACTTACCGATGGGATGGCATTAATTATTAATGTACCATTTACGTACACAAAACTATAATTATTAGATACACCACCAGATGCTGAAAGTACATAGCTTCCTGCTACATTTCTATTTGCTGTAGTGCTTACCGTTGGTTTTGTACTTAACGAATTCTCATTATCGCCAGCTTTAAAGCCGCTATAAGTTACACCAAAGGTTGGGAACCCGTCAGACTGACACATCACCGCATTATTAGCCGTAACAGTTAGTACTGATTTACTGATCGTCAGGCTATTGCTTACGTAAGAGATAACATAGTTCCCATTTAAGACTAACGTTCCCTGGTTGATCGCATAAGTACCCACGTTTTCGCCTGGTGTTCTGGTTAAGCTTCCGCTGAAACTGTCGCCGGTTACCAGTGCCGGAGCAAAGGTATAGGTCAGCGCAGGATCGGCATCACCGTAGGTTTTGCTCTTCGCTGCAGCCGTTACCGTAATGGTTTTCGCTCCGATCGTCAGATCAGCACCAACATAGGTTAAGCTGTAATTGCTGCTTAGTGCAAGTGTACCCTGGTTGATTGCATAATTACCCACGTTCTCGCCTGGTGTTCTGGTCAGGCTTCCGCTGAAACTGTCTCCGGTTACCAGTGCCGGAGCAAAGGTATAAGTCAGCGCAGGATCAGCATCACCATAGGTTTTGCTTTTCACTGCAGCCGTTACCGTGATGGTTTTCGCTCCGATCGTCAGATCAGCACCAACGTAGGTCAAGCTGTAATTGCTGCTTAAAGAAAGTGTACCCTGATTGATCGCATAAGTACCCACGTTCTCGCCTGGTGTTCTGGTTAAGCTTCCGCTGAAACTGTCTCCGGTTACCAGTGCCGGAGCAAAGGTATAGGTCAGTGCAGGATCGGCATCACCGTAGGTTTTGCTCTTCGCTGCAGCCGTTACTGT
>NZ_FOJM01000026.1 GCF_900111825.1 Pedobacter suwonensis | reverse complement strand
CATTGTCAACCAATGCAATACGATCCGGACACAAATTAACCTGCTCCTCAAAACAACCTGTAACACTAGCCGATAAGGGATAACTAACTGTGGAACGATTAAACTGATTTAAAAGCTGGTATTTCTCTTCTTCAGATAAAATATCTATATCAGCAAGGCGAATATCCTGATTTACGATTACAGCATTTATAATCCGAAGCAGATAATCTGCAAAACGTTGAATCGTTGATGCAGTGAAGAGATCAGTAGAATAGCTAAACCCGAGATATAAACGTTCAGGGGTTTCAACAGCAGATAAGGATAAATCGAATTTAGCACTTTCCAATCCATGATCGTAAGCATCAAGTTTCAGCTCAGAAATTCCGAGTGTTTCAGTCTCAAAATTTTCATAGGAAAAAACGGTCTCAAATAATGGGTTTCGCCCCATATCACGAGAAAGTTTTAACTCATCTATCAGGTCTTCATATTGAAATTCCTGGTTATCAAAAGAGGAAAGCGTACTTGAGCGCACTTTCTTTAAAAAATCACGAAAATTCAGGTCACCCTCAGGATAGTTCCGCAACGCAAGTGTATTGATAAACATCCCCATAATACCCTCAATTTCCGGGTGACTGCGTCCTGATAAAGGGCTTCCAACTACAATATCTTCCCGATTACCGATGCGACTGAGCAAAATATTATATACGGAAAGCAAAATCATAAATAATGTAGATTTTTCCTGCTCGCCAAGATGCCGCAAAGCAGCAGTCTGCTTTTCATCAAGTTCAAATTTGTAAATTCCCCCCTGGTAACTTCGTTTTTTAGGACGGGGATAATCAGCCGGCAATTCGAGAATATCAGGCAAGACCTCATATTCCTTAAGCCAGAATTCTTTTTGTTTGCCGATTCGCAACTGTTCCTCTTCACTTTGCTGCCACGCTGAATAATCTTTGTACTGTAATTTCAGGGGCTGTAATTCTTCTCCTTCATACAGCTGCATAAAATCACGGATCAAAATTGTCTGAGAAATTCCATCAGTTATAATATGGTGCATATCTAGCAGCAACATATCTTCTTCTGCAGCGATCGAAATTATTCCAACCCTAATCAACGGACCCTTATCCAATTCGAATGGACGGATAAACTGATGAATCACTTCTTTCAGTTCAGCAACTGAAGATGTATACGTTTCAATACGGAAGTCATTGCCATCACCAATTATTTGGTAAGCTTCTCCATCACTGAGCATAAAACTCGTACGAAGGCTTTCATGACGGGAGATAAGTTTCCTGAAAGTATCACTGAATCTTTCTCTGTCCAGTCCACCGCTGATTCTAACTACCTGCGGCATATTATAAGCCAGTAAACTTTTATCAAGTTCGTATAAGAAATATAATCTTTGCTGTGCTGAAGAGAGTTTATACTTATCCTGCTCTGCAGCCTTCTTAATTTCAACAGTATTTATTTCTTCCGATAAAGAAATTAAAGATGCCACGCCACGAATAGAGGGACTGTTGAAAAAATCTGCCAGCGAAATTTCTTTTTCAAATTTCCTCCTGATTGAATTTAGCAGACCCAGGGCTTTAAGTGAGTCTCCGCCAAGTTCAAAAAAATCATCGTTAACACCAATGGTTTCATATCCAAAAAGGCTTTTCCAGATTACAGCCAGTTCAACCTCTGTTTGCCCCTCAGGAAGCTCAATATTGCCTGAAAGCTGTGGCCTTTCCAGTTCAGGCATTTTAATATTTAAATCAGGCGCGTCTTGTTTTTTCGCAACCCAACGATCAATTCTCTCATCCAGATCGTGTACCGAAACAATAAGACGGCTATCTCCAAATAATAAGCCCATTTGAGAAAATACTTCATTAGCATCATTTTCAGTAATGGCCAGATTAGTTTCTCCGGCATTTCCCGTATTCCATGCATCCCAGTTAACAGAAACCCAGCGCACAGCATCGAGGTTATTATTTATTTCAGCTAGCCTGTCTAAACAGGCATTGGCAGCAGCATATGCAAAATAACCCACGCCACCCAAAACAGATGAAATAGAGGAGAATAAAACAACGAAATCGATGTGGTGATGTTTAAAGACCTGGCGTATATTTTCAGCGCCTTTTAATTTTGCATTAAATTGTTCTGTACAACCAACTATGCTTAATTCCTTAATTAAATGATCTTCGTGATGTGAAAAACCTGCTGCTGAAAGATGAAACACACCTGCTATTTTTCCCAGCTCCTGCTCAATCTGCACGACAGCTTCACTCAGCAATTTTTCATCTGTAACATTAGCGGAAACATAACAAACATCAGGCTTAATTTCTTTAAGTGCATTAAGTCGATGCAGTTTTTCCCGGTCTGCACTATTCATATCAGAACTGATTTCTGTTCTCCCGATAATGGCCACCCGGGCGCCTTTTCTGCAAAGATATTTTGCTAAAATAAAGCCAACATTGCCAAGCCCACCCGTAATAAGGTAAACCGAATTCTCATGAATTTCGAGTTTTGCATCCTGAACCAGCTCATTTTGATTCAATCGCTCGAAAGCAGGAATCCATCTTACATTATTTCTCCAGGCAACAATGGTCTCATTGGAGTCGACCAGCGTTTCTTCTCCTATTTTTTTATAAAGTTTGGAAAGGTCAGAAAGTTCGGCAGCAGCAACATCAATATTTTTAGATTTTACATAAAAATATTCCTGAGATATCACTTTTAATGTGCTGGCTAGATAAGATGCACGCATTGTTAACTGTTCTGAGCCATAAACATCGTAGTTATCTATAGTCAGATAGTTTAAGAATATTTCAGGTACCCGTGTCAGCTTACCAAACGCTTTAGCTAAATACAGCAGATGGTGGTAAGAGGCAAAGTCAATTTCATCATCCGCGCGCAAAGCCTTTTCAGCATTGAAAAAAGAAAGATCAACGATGGTGAGTGGCTCACTCAACTTATTAAAGTGCGCTGCAAATTCGATGTAATGAGCCGGATTAGCTGCGTTTATTTTAAATCCATTGTTATTGTCGAGGGTAACCTGATCAGATAAACCAGGTAACAGGCTATAAGCTTTGTCCGCAGGGAGATTTGCATGTGTGATAAAGTCTTGAATGATCTGATCATTAGAACCAATAATCAGCCACTTTCCTTCTGGCGTTCTTTGTTTATAACGGGTAACACTTTTTTTCCAGCTGGGAATATAAAACCACTTTTCGATTTCATTTTTTTGCGCAGCACCATTCAGCTTACGTCCACTTAATAAATCATCAAGTATTTGCGGATCAATTTTGAATTCTTTATGTAGAAAATGATATCCTGGTAAAGAAATTTTCTCCTGACCTTTGTAAAAAGAAGACCAGTTTATTTCGACTCCAGACAACCAAATGTTGCTTAATTTATTCAGTAAATATCTTAAATCTGAAACGGTGTGATTATTTACATGTCTGATGATTCCATGAATATGATGGCTGTCTTTAAATTCACTATTTTTTTCGATAAAAGATCCTAAAGAATTTCCAGGTCCTAATTCAAGGATGATTACCTCTTTCGTTTCCAGTATTTTACTTATTCCTTTTTCAAGCTGCACAGGGTTTTTCAATTGTTTAGCCCAATAAGTGGCAGCCTGGCAATCTTCAGTTCTTATCCAGTCGCCTGTTACATTAGAGATAAATGGGATCTGGGGACTGTTAAACACCACACTTTCCATTTCATTTTCCAGCATTTCAGCAGCTTCCCGCATCATGAAGGAGTGAAAAGCATGGGATGTTTTTAAAATACTGGCATTTATGTTCAACTCAGTGAGTGTGTGCTGTAGCTTTATGATTTCTTCTGTACTACCTGACAAAACACAATGAGAAGGGCTGTTGATGGATGCAAATGATATTGAAGGAGAAGTAAACTTGACCATCTCTTTCCAATTTAAGTTCACAGCAAGCATTTTACCGGGCTTCATGGCCTGCATAAATTCTGCTCGCTTTGCAACCAGGCGTAATGCATCACCAAGTGTCATCACACCTGATAAACAGGCAGCAACATATTCACCAATACTGTGGCCTATAAACGCATCAGGTTGAATGCCCCACGCAATCATTAGTTTAGCCAGCGCATATTGAAAACTGAACAGGATGGGCTGACTATTAACGGTCTCATTAATTTTTTCATTATGCGCCTCATGATCAGGATAGAGTATTGTCCTGAAATCGGTACCTGTAATGGTTTTTAAAATATTAAAACATTCATCCAGAACTGTAGAAAAGATAGGCTCTTTTTCATACAGTTCTTTACCCATATTGGCATACTGCATTCCCTGGCCAGGAAATGCAAACAATATTTTCTTATTTTTTGAAACTGCCACACCAGCCTTAAAACTATTCAGCTTAAAAGTCTCCAGCAGTTCTTCCCTCGATCTGAAAACTGTACTTAATCTGAAAGGAAAGTGCTCCCTTCCGGCCTGAAGAGTATGAACAAGCGCAGACAGATCCAGTTTTGAATCTGTTTCAATATGCTCCTGAAGGTTCTGTTTCATCAATTCCAGGGCGTGCTTATTTTTCGCAGACAGAATAAATATTTTATCTTCTTCGTGCACCTTAGTATTCATTCGGTTACTGCTGTGCTCTTCCAGAATCATGTGTACATTTGTTCCCCCAATTCCAAAAGAACTGACTCCAGCCCTTCTGGGTTGTTCTGATAGCCATTCCTTTTGTTTATTTGTGATGATGAAGGGAGATGCTGCAATGCCCAGCTTTGGATTCTCTGTTTGAAAATTAACTACCGGCGGAATCACTTTATGCTTAAGAACAAGTATAGTTTTAATTAACCCGGCTATACCCGCAGCGGCATCCAGGTGTCCGATGTTGGTTTTTGTAGCGCCCAGATAGCAATAATTTTTCTTTCCTGTATTAAAAGCCTTTTTTAAAGCCTCTATTTCTATCTGATCGCCTAAATTTGTTCCTGTTCCATGGGTTTCAACAAAACCTATACTCTCAGATTCAACTGCTGAAGATTTTAGTGCGTTTTTGATCGCCTCTACCTGGCCCTGCACACTTGGAGCAGTAAAGCTGCCTTTTCTGTTTCCATCATTATTAACAGCACTTCCTTTAATAACGGCATAAATATGATCCTTATCTTCAATAGCCTTACTCAACAGTTTGAGTACAACCATCCCCGAACCTTCACCACCAATAGTGCCATTTGCGTGTTCATCGAAAGTGCGGCAATGCCCGTCGGGCGAACTGATATATCCCTCTTTATATAAATATCCAAGAGTATTATTAACATTAACTGAAGTTCCGCCCGCAATAGCCATATCAGACTCGCCTAATAAAATCGATTTTAAAGCCATATGAACAGCCACCATGGAGGTAGAGCAGGCGGTATCTACATTTATAGCAGGCCCTTTCAATCCAAGCTTATAAGATACAAGCGTTGGTCCAAAATCCTTATTCATAAAATGGTTGGCAGACCAGCTTCCTACTTCAGACGAAATACCGGAAATATTGCATAACACTTCCCACAACGGGTTTGCCGAACAACCGGCAAACAAACCGATATTTCCCTTGAAATTTGCCGGGGCATAACCGGCATCAGTAAGTGCATTATAAACACACTCATGCATCAACCTGATTTGTGGATCCAATAAAATTGCCTCATCAGCAGTATAATTAAAGAACTCTGCATCAAAGCCAAATCGATCTGTAATTTCGCAGCCATTGGATTTAATATAATTGGGATCATTTAATGTTTCTGATTTCACTCCGGAGTCCATTACTTCTTCCGAGGTATAAAACCGAACTGATTCTCTCCCGTTTCGAATATTTTCCCAATAAGTATTGATGTTTTCAGCATCAGGAAACTTACAGGCCATACCAATAACTGCAATTTCTAACCCGGTAAAATTTGTATAAGCATCTAAACCCATCTTATTGACTATTATTTTTAATTGAGTAAATTTTGTGAACCGATTATTAGCTTAGCTAGCTGCATTATCAAGTGCATTAATAGCTGCATTATTTTTATTGAAGTCTTTGAGATATTTATTGATAAATATGCTAATGGTATCGTGATCGAATAATTCAGCAACCTGAACAGTAATGCCAAATGCTTCCTCTATTTTCTGACCTAAAAGCACAACTTTTAATGAATTGCCCCCCATAGCAAAAAAGCCATCATTTAATCCTATACTTTCCTTTTCAATATTCAGTACGTCGGACCAAATCTCTACCAGTCTTATTTCTGCTTCGTATACAGGTGGGATATAGGCGTCGCTTTTTGTTATGACCGGATCAGGAAATAAGTTGTAATCGATTTTTCCGTTAATATTTACAGGAAATTCTTTCAGCCAGATTATTATTCCCGGAATCATGGGTTTTGGTAAAAACCTTGTTAGAACGGCTTTTATCTTTCTCTCATCCAACTGTTCATCTGCCAGATAGTAAGCGACCAATGTATCTTCATTGTTTAGTTTTTTTACCAAGGCAACAGCCCTATCTACTTTTTCGATATCGGAAAATATTTTTTCAATCTCTTTCAGTTCAATTCTATACCCCCGTATCTTGACCTGATCGTTTTTCAGTATCCGGCCCATGTACACCAGTTTATTATCTGAATTTAAAAATCCCCGATCTCCCGATTTGTAAATTTTTACCTGATGATCGGCTGGCAGTGTGATAAAACTATCTCTTGTATTTTCTTCGTTCAGATAACCTTCTGCCAGGCACTCACCAGCAATGAAAATTTCTCCCGGCACATTTGAGGGCAATACATTATGTTGTTCATCGAGAATATAGATTTGTGTATTTCTTACAGGCGAACCAACGGCAATAAATTCATTCTCATCATCAATTAGAGTCGCTGTACAGGCTACTGTGGCCTCTGTAGGACCATATTCGTTAAATACACGGATATTTTTATTCAGTTTCTTTAAAAATGAAACCTGTTTGGGTAAAAGCGCTTCTCCTCCCAGAATCACCACCTCCATGGAGGTATGTTGAATATTAAGCGCATTCAGCATATCAATGTGTGCCGGAGTTGCTTTAATTGCTTTGATCTCAGATTGAAATATATTTTTTAAACATTCATCTACACTACGCTCATCTTCGTATACATATACCGCAGCTCCTCTTAACAGCGGAGAGAAAATACTGGTCAGTGTAAAATCAAAAGAAACTGAGGTATACAGGGGAAGATCATAAGTTTGTTGCCCATGAAAATAGAATTCATTTGCCCATCCGATATAATTGGCAAGACCACGGTGCGAGAGTTTCACGCCTTTCGGATAGCCTGTTGAACCTGAAGTAAATAAGATATATGCAACATCTGTTAGTTCGCCGTTAAATGCGTTTTCTTCATTGGCCGGTAAATCGGCCAGCTGAATATCCATGCAAAATACAATCCCTTCAAAATAGGTCAGATCGAACATGTAATCAGACAATGTAAGCACAGCTTTCGCAGCTGAGGTTTCCATCATGTATTTCACCCGTTCTTCTGGCAGCGATATATCAATGGGAACAAATACTGCGCGGCTTTTAATGATGGCTAACACTGCAATAATTAAGAATTCCGACCTGGTAAGGTATACCGCAACATTGTCTCCTTCTTTTATATTATAATTATTGCACAGATAATCTGAGAGCTTATTAACCGCTGAGGCCAATTGGCCATAGGTCATCTGTTTTTCCCCATAATAAATTGCGGTAGTATCACTGTTTGTTTGTGCAATTTGAGAGAATTTAGTAAAAATATGAGATTCGGTTGTTTGGGTAACGTGCTCACCTCTTAGTACAGTAGCAGGAAATACCGCATCAACTTTAGCCGATAACAGACTGATATCTTTAATCTTCAGATCAGGTTTTTCTATAATTTGATTTAAAATCTGCTCATAATAGGCACTATATAATAATATTGTCTTCTCTTCGAACAGGCCAGAATTGTACTCAAAACAAAAGCTCAGTTCGTTTTGCTGTAAATTAAAAGTGAATAACAAATCAAAGCCTACTTTAATATTGCGATGTTCAATATAACTGAGTTCAGTATCCTGATAGGACTGCACAGTTATCGCCTCTCCGATATTATCAGAAGAAAACACAATATCAAAAAGAGGATTTCTTTTTCTGTCTTTTGGTAATTCCAGTTTGGCAATAAGCTCTTCAAACGGGAACTTTCTATTGTCAAAGTCCTCATAAGTATTGTTTTTTACCTGGTTCAGGAATACTTGAAATGCCATTTCATTATCCACTGCATTTCTGAGCGGGATGGTTTCAATGAACATTCCCATCGTATTTTCAAATCCGGTAATATCGCGGCCAAAATGTGTGGTCCCAACGATCACTTCAGGCTCTCCGGTTAGCTTTTTCAACAATACATAGAGTGCCGAAAGCGTATAGGTAAATAGAGTTACACCTTCATTTTTAGCTTCATTGATGACCAATTGTGAGAGATCAGCCGGAATTCTAAACCGGTGTCTTTTTCCAATTTTCTGATCGTTTGCTTTTCGGGGATGGTCGAGCATCAATCCATTAAGCTGGCTGTAGTTTTTAAATTTATTTAACCAATACTGCCCCTCAGCTTTTATTTCTTCCTGCATTTCTGCTGTATAAAACTCCTGGATATAGGCGCTGAAATTGCTGCTTTTTTCGGTTGATTGTAAACCATCAAGTTCACAGAACAAATCAGTCAGAAAGACCTTATTGGAAACACCATCTGATATAATGTGATGGATATCGACCAATAAAAAGTCGTATCCACTATTATTGTTCACATATCCGATTCTAAAAAGAGGAGGAACTGACAAATTAAACGGACGTTCAAACTGTTTCAGAACAGCCTCAAGTTCATTATCCTGCTGAATGGAATAACTTTCTATCTCAGTTGCAACCTGCTTCCTGAAGTGTTGAATGGGTTGTTCTCCTTCCAAATCAAATGATGAACGAAGGACATCATGTTTTTCAACCAGTGTACGGATTGCGCCATTCAGTTTTTCTTTTGAAAGCGGCTTGGTTTTAAAAGTAAACACCTGATTATGGATGGTCTGCAACGGATTCAACCTATCTAAAATAAAGATCCTGTTTTGAGCAGGTAATAAGGGATAGTTACCTGATAAATCGATTTGTTGCTGATCTGATTCTGGTCTTTCCCCGGGACTAAGCTTTAAATCAATGATTTTGGAAAGTTGAAGGATGGTTGGATGATTAAAGAAATCGCCTAGTGAAATTTTGATATTGAGTTCATTTTTGACCTGATTGATATACTTTACGGCCTTCAATGAATCGCCACCCAGCTCCAGAAAATCATCGTTAACCCCTACTTTATTCAAACCGAACAGGGAACAGCAGAGATTGGATAGAAAGATTTCAGTTTTTGTAGTGGGTGCCATAAATGGTGTAAGCAGTTCCGGTCTTTCAAATGAATTTTCTATCATCTCAATCACCTCATTGTTTTCAGTATGCCCTTCATTTTCCTGGGCAAAAAAATCTTTGAGGTTTTTTTTACTAATGGTATATGCTGATCCGGTTTTTTTCAGACAGTGACGAAAAACCTGAATGCCTTCTTCACTGGTAAGTCCATCTTTAAGAAAAGCATTGATGTCCTTTTGGGAAAGCCCCGCGTCCCTCTTTTTAAGACCATCAACCGTCATTCCTACATTTTTCCAATCACACCAGTTAATTGTAAATATCCTGTATTTATCAGCGTTACTTCTTGCAAAGGCATCAGTAAACTCATTAGCTACATTATAAGCAACCTGCCCAAACTTTTCTTTATAATACAGGTTTCCTGCAGAAGAAAATAGCGCAATAAAATCAAGTTCTCCGAAGTTCAGCAATTGCTCAGCAATCAAAATTCCGTGAACCTTGAGCTTGATGTTATTGATAAATTGGTCTTGATTTCTATTTCTGATAATGCCATCGTAATCGATCACACCGGCAGCCCAAATCAGGCCGTTAATTTTTCCAAATTTCTCCTCAGTGAGGCGAATGGCATTCCGCATCTGTAATTCATCGGCCACATCAGCTTTAAGCACAAGCACTTCAGCACCGTTTTTTTCCATATTCCAGATCTGCTGAATAATCTGGCTGGTGGCATCTTCTTTTTCATGACTATCTACCCATGCTTTCCTTTCACTTTCAGCCGGGAAATCCCGTCTGGAAACCAATGCTACGCTGGCCTTTTCTTTTAAAGCAAGGTCTTGCGCAATTGATAGCCCCATTCCGCCCAAACCACCGGTAACCAGATAACATCCCTGATGTTTCAGGGAAACCTGATCGGCTTCCTTTACTTCAACAGCTTCAATGGATGGTATAAATCTCGAATGGTTACGGTAAGCAATAATAATTTGATCATCCTTTATTAAGCGCTCTTCGAAAACAGCCTTATCAATTGAGATTTCACCTCTTCCGGGATCAATAAGTTTACAATTTAAATGATCATGCTCTACTGAAATGATTTTAAGTGCACCGAGCAGCATTGCCTTGGCAGGATTAATTTGGTCATCAGCATTTATTTTAGCCATTTCTGTAGCCAGCACAATAATATTTCTATCGTTCTCCAGCAGGTGATCTGACAGGCTTTTAACCAGGAAAACGATGCTTAAATATCCCTGTAAAATCGAATCATCTAAAGAGACCGAGAAATCGTTCAAACCAAAAGCATGAATAATATCTGCATCTTCATATCCGTCTAATTTCAGATCTTCAATCAGTTTACCATAATCTTTCAGGTTATGATAATTAATCACGTAAGAAACCGGGCTATTTTTTTGGTACTTCTCTCCTGTTCTGATCTTAATGAGCGCATTAAGATGAATACCTGATTTTTCCAGCGATGATTCAGCCATCCCATCCTTATCACAAAATACAATCAGGTTTTTCTGTTCCTGTCTTTGTACAGACGCAGGTATAGCAAGCCTGTCTTTTGTCCAGCTAAGTTCGTACAACCAGTTTTTACTACTTTCAGCAGGCTTTAAATAGGAAGAATTTAAATTGCTGATTAATTTTTGCAGATCGACCTTTAAAGGAAATCTCAGTCTTTCGAACTGGTATAATGGCAAAGGGATTTTTCTTACCTGCTGGCCTTCATAGAGCTTAGCCCATTCAACCGGAGAACCATTCGCCCAGAGTTTTCCGATGTTCTGACCAAACAACTCAACATCTTTTATATCCTGGTGCGCTGGTCTTAAAGTATTTACAGCCATAATGGTTCCTGCTGCGAGCCTTTCAACGAGTTTAGCCAGCTGGTTTCCGGGGCCGACCTCAATAAACCGGGTATATCCTGCCGCTATCAGGGTTTTTAAACCCTCGCCAAAACGAACGGTATCCCTTAAATGACGCCTCCAGTATATCGCATCTCTATTCTCATCTAAAAATTTTCCGGAAACATTAGATATCAATGGTATTTTTCCTTTTTTAAAGCTATAGCCGCCTAAAAATTCTTCATACGCTTCCAATATTTCATCCATCATTGCCGAATGAAATGCATGAGAGGTGTTTAATTTTTTTGAGGTGATATTTTTTGAATTTAATGTTTCTACAAAAGCATCCATAGCAACCTTATTCCCGGAAATCACCATAATTCCGTCGTCATTTACTGCCGCAATAGACAAATCAGGATTCAGTATTTCTTTTAATTCATTTTCTTCAATAAATACAGCATACATTTCTCCTCTGGCCACACTTTGCATTAATGATGCCCTCTTTCCTACCACCTGAACAGCCTCGTCCAAAGTGATCATATCTGAAATAACGGCCCCTACATATTCTCCTATACTGTGCCCTATTAAAGCATCCGGATGAATTCCGATGGCCATCAGAAATTTAGCCATGGCGTAACTCACTGTAAACAAACTCAGCTGAGTAAACAAGGTATCATTGATTTTTATTTCTTTATTATCTTCATTCTGATAGATCACTTCTTTGAGTAAAATTCCATGGTGTTGTTTTATCAAATCAAAGCATTCATCCATTTGCTGGCGGAAAAACGAATACTTTTCATACAAATCTTTCGCCATCCCGATATACTGAGCCCCCTGCCCGCTAAACATAAAAACGCAATGATGCCTTCCTGCACCTCCATCCAAAACACTATTAACCAAAAAGTTATTCTGAAATTTCTGAATAAGATCTTCCGTATCTGAAGCAGTAACGGATGTCCGATAATTAAAATCAGTCCTTCCGAGATTTAATGTATAAGATAAATCCGAGAGTTTGATACCCGGGTGCTTTTTCAAATGATCTGCAAGAAACAACCCGGCTTCATGGAGCTTTTTTGAAGATTTTGAAGATAAATTGATGGTACAGGAAGTAGGTTCATTATTGGCCACCTCGGGTAGTTGAACAGCTTCTTCCACGATAATGTGGCAATTTGTTCCCCCTATACCAAAAGAACTTATTCCGGCCCTGAGTTGAGCATATGGACTTTTCCAATCCTGCAATTCGTGATTAACATAAAAAGAAGCATTTTCAAAATCAATTTCAGGATTAGGGGAACTGAAATGTAAACTTGCTGGAATTTTTTTATACTTCATCATCAGGATTACCTTAACTAAAGAAGCAATTCCGGCAGCACTATCCAGATGTCCTATATTGGTTTTTACGGAACCTATCGGATTGCGATGATTACCTGTTTGACCATAGCCATCGTTCAAAGCTTTAAACTCAACGGGATCACCTAACTTTGTTGCTGTTCCGTGGGTTTCGATATAGCTCACCGAGTTGGGATCAATTCCGGCAAGCTGAACAGCACTTTTGATTACTCTTTTTTGCCCCTGGATTCCTGGCGCCGTAAACCCAATCTTATCACTACCATCATTATTTACCGCAGTTCCTTTAATTACTGCATGGATCGTATCTCCATCTTTTAATGCATCTTTATACTTTTTCATCACCACTACGGCTCCGCCTTCGCCCTTCAAAGTTCCGGCTGCTTTACTATCAAAAGCCCTGCAATGACCATCGGGAGAATAAATCAGATGCTCATGATATTCATATCCTCCTTTATCCAATAGTGAGGTTGAAATTCCTCCTGCCACAGCAATTTCACAATCTCCTGTCAGCAGCGATCTCACGGCCTGGTGTACGGCTACCAGGGAGGAGGAACAGGCGGTTTGTGTAAAGATGGCCGGCCCTTTTAAGTTTAGCTTATAGGATATCAATGAACACAGGTGATCCTTATTAGAAAGATAAGAGGTTTCAAGTCCTGAGGAATCAGCACTTCCGTTTAGAGACATAATGGATTGCCACAGGTTGTTATCGCTTGCTGAAGCGTACAGGCCAATTTTTTTATTGGTTTTTTCAGGGCTGCAACCAGCCATTTCCAATCCATTCCATACAATTTCATGAAATATCCGGATTTGAGGATCCATGATATTCGCTTCGGCTGGTGTGTACCCAAAAAAATGTGGATCAAAACACTCTTTATCCCGGAGTACGCCTTTTACTTTAATATAGCTGGAATTATTATAAATATCCTCAGCAATACCACACTCGTCTAATTCATTATTACTAAAATTGTGAAAAGTCTCTTCTCCACTGAAAAGTTTATCCCAGTATTCCTCAACATCCTTGCAATTATTAAACTTTCCGGAATATCCGATAATTGCAATTTCCAATCCATTAAAGCCTGATTGTGCCATCTGTATTTAAATAAGTTTTTTATTGATTAAGCGCCTGAAGAATTCCGATCTGAGTCGGGACTACCTTAAATTGTTCCTGATTAGCAGCACTAATCTTCCTGGTCTGTATTGAAAAGACTAACCATGCCTTCCAGTGCTGATGCTGATAAATTTTCTTCTTCTGCATCCTGATTAATGACTGTAATCCGATCGATGTATCTGGCCTGAAGGCGAATTGTTGATAGTTCGAATAAATCGGCCACCGATAAACCGGCATTAAAATGTTGATTTATTTTACCTATTAAACCAATCAGTTTGAGCGAATTCCCACCTAAATCAAAAAAGTTCCTGTTTACGCCGATATTTTCTTCAAGTGTTTTCAATATTTCAGCCCAGATTTTTACAAGATCTTTTTCGGTTTGGTTAATTGCTTTGACGTTAATTTCATCATCGCTAATCAATTTTGGTTCTGGTAATGCTTTCCTGTTTACTTTGCCATTTGCCGTTAATGGAAATTCAGTTAAGTGAACATAGTAAGAAGGCACCATGTAAGCCGGTAAAAGTCCGTGAAGATAGGTTTGTAAAGTTTGTACAGGGATAACAGCTTCTGCTACATAAAAAGCGACAAGGTATTTATCTCCCTGATTTTCCCTGACCTGCACAATGGCTTCTCTTATGGCTGGTAATTCCAGCAGTCGGCCCGCAATTTCTCCAGGTTCAATGCGGTGTCCACGAATTTTAACCTGATCATCTATCCTGCCCAAAAATTCTATATTGCCATCTTTATCCTGCCTGGCGAGATCTCCGGTAAGGTACTCCCTTAAACCGTTCCCGGCTGTAAACACAAACCGCTCTTTGGTCTGGTGCACATTATTGAAATATCCGTTGGCCAAACAGACCCCGGAAAGACGGATTTCACCACTTACCCCTTGAGGCACCAAATTCCCATACTTATCCGTTATCCTGACACGGACATTATTGATGGGTTTTCCGATAGGAATTTTTCCTTTTCCATCCGGATGGACCAAATGATAAATGCAACCAATACTTGCTTCTGTTGGTCCGTATAAGTTTACGATTGATATTGACGGGTTATCAAGGAGAAATTGATGTGTAAATTTCACCGAAATCTCTTCTCCTCCCTGAATGATATACCGCAACGAGGCCAACTGCGAACTGATTTCATATTCGGGATTTTTAGAATACTCAAATACAGTATTGAATACCGATGGTGCAAAATCCACAAGTTTAATCTCATGTAATTTGATCAGCTTACAGATGTTTTCGCAGCTCATTTCAAAGAGTGGTGGCAGTATTATGGTCTTACCTCCATTAATTAATGGCCAAAATAGCTGCCATACCATACTGTCATATACATATCTGGTGGTTTGGAGAACAGATGTTGCGGTACTTTGCCCGAAAAAATCATTCATCCAGAACAACCTGTTCATGATTCCTTTATAAGGCACTTCAACCCCTTTAGGTATTCCTGTAGATCCTGAAGTAAAAATAATATACATTGGGTCTTCTGGTGTCAACTTCCTTTCTTCTGTACAGGATATATTGTGAAGCGATTCATAATTTACTTTTAAACTAAGTGGCGCTTCAAGGCCTTCAATATGTTCTCTACACAATACCACTGCAGCTTCAGTTAAAGCAATGCTCTGGTTCTGACGTGATAAAGGCCAGTGTAGATCAATAGGAACAAATGTGCAGGCATTTTTCATCACGGCCAGAAAAGAGATCAGCAGCTCAAGAGAGTGGTCGATCAGTACACCAATACGATCACCGCGTTTACCCCCCGATTTCCGGATTAATTCAGACAAACCATTTGCTTTTTCATCCAATTCGCGGTAACTCAGCTGCTGGTCCTTAAAAACAACAGCAACTGCATCAGGTACCATTTTTACCTGTTCGGCAAAAAGCGCTATAATTGTTCGTTTTTCGGGGTAAATCTTATTCATTCCCCGACCAAGATCAATTAAATGCTGCTCCTCTTTTTCTCCTAACAGGTTAATATTTCCAAGCAGGATATCCGGATTGGAAACTACTGTGCCAATAATTTGCTGCAGATATTCTCCAAAACTTTTAATGCGATCTGAAGTAAATAGATCGGTAGCATAGTCAAAGCTCAAGTATAAGCCCTCAGTCATTTCCATAACGGATAGTGAAAGATCAAATTTTGAGCTGTGCTCCCTATAATCATAACCACTGAGCACTAAACCCGGAATTTCCAGGATTTCGTTATCAAAATTTCCGTATGAAAACATAACTTCAAATAGAGGGTTGCGGCTGGCATCGCGCGTTAACTTTAACTCCTGTATAAGATCCTCATACTGAAAATCCTGGTGTTCGAAGCAAGATAGAGTGCTGGAACGCAGTTTTCTTAAGAATTCCCTGAAACTTAAACTGCCCGAGGGGTAATTCCGAAGCGCCAGTGTATTAACAAACATCCCGATAAGACCTTCAAGATCAGCGTGGCGTCTTCCTGCTACAGGGCTTCCTACTACCACATCTTCCCTGTTTGCCAAACGGGCAAGTAGAATGTTAAATGCTGATAATAATACCATAAACAGTGTTGCGCCTTCCTCTGCGCCTAAACGACGCAGGCCCCGGATTAGCTGTTCAGGCAATTCAAAAGTGTAAACCCCACCTTGGTGATTTCTTTTTTTAGGTCGTACAAAATCTGAAGGTAAATCCATCACCTCAGGTAAATCCCTGTATTCTTCCAGCCAGAATTTTTTCTGCAGACTTATCCTTATTCGTTCTTTCTCACTCCACTGCCACTCTGAATAATCTTTATACTGCAAGCGTAGCGGAAGGAGTTTTTCACCCTGATACAATTTCATAAAATCGCGAATCAGGATATCCTGTGAAATCCCGTCGTTAATAATATGGTGCATATCAATCATCAATAACGCTTCCTCTTCTGAAACAGAAGCTAATCCTGCACGAATGAGAAAATCTTTGCTGAGATCAAAAGGGCGAATAAACCTGCTTATTATTTCGTTTAATTCAATTTTTCCCGCTTGATGTTCTTCCATTGAAAAATTGGAGCCATCGCCAATTACCTGGAATGCTTCTCCGTCTTTCCAAACAAAATTGGTACGTAAACTCTCATGCCTTGCTATAAGCTGAACAAATGTTGCCTGAACCTTTGCCCGATCCACTCTGCCGGAGATTTTGATGAGATGAGGCATGTTGTAAGCAACAGAATAATGATCTAGCTGTTGCAGAAAATATAATCGCTGCTGTGCAGACGATACACGATAAAAAGAACGCTTTGCTGATTCAGAAATCTCAGTATATTCGGCATGCCCGGCAGAATTATTGATATAAGCACAAAAACTCCGAATGTCCTGATGATTAAAAATTGCTGAAAGTGGTACCTGCACTTCCATTTCTTTCGAGATCTGATTAACCACATGTATGGCTTTCAAAGAATGACCACCCAGCTCGAAAAAACTGCTGTCAATATCAATATCCGTTATATTTAACTGGAGTGCTTCTGACCATATTTTCATCAGATGCTGCTCAGTAGCGGTTATCGGCCCATCATATTTCACTTTTGAAAACGAGAGGTCAGGCAGCGATTTGCGGTCTATTTTTCCATTTACAGTTAAAGGAAAACTGTCCAGATACACAAAACCTGCAGGAATCATATAATCAGGAAGAACATTCCGCAGAAATTTTCTAATTGCGCCCTCCTCAATTTCTTCTTCAGCTACATAATAAGCTGCCAGATATTTATCAGTATTATTCTGTTTTAGTAAGACCAGTGCCTGCTCTATTCCATCAAACTGCAATAAAACTTTTTCAATCTCCCCGGGCTCAATCCTGTATCCGCGAATCTTGGCCTGATCATCCACTCTGCCCAAAAATTCAATATAACCATCCATTGACCAGCGAACCAGGTCTCCTGTTCGATACATCAATGCACCCTCCAGGTAGGGATTTGGCACAAATTTCTCATCGGTTAATGCCTTGTTGTTAATATAGCCCTGAGCTAAACCAATTCCTGAGATACAAAGTTCTCCAACGGTACCATGTGGACTTAAACGCTGATACTGATCCATAATATATACACTTGTTCCGCAAATTGGCCGGCCTATAGGTATCTGCTGGTTTCCTTTAATATCGCGGGGTATTTTATAACAGCAGGTGAAAGTGGTGTTTTCCGTTGGGCCATATCCATTATAAACTGTAACACCAGGTAATGCTGCATAAACTTTAATCACCGAGGAAGCATGTACCACATCTCCTCCTGACAATAAGTATTTTAAAGGCAGTTTTTCAATATTGCTATTTACCCATTGATCAAGCAGTCCTGAAGTGAGCCATAGAGTGTTAATTTGCGCTTCTCTAATCAGCTGATTTATTTTCAATACATCAACATACTTTTCGGGGTAAATGACTACACGGCCTCCGCTTAAAAGTGCCGGCCATATTTCAAAAGTTGCAGCATCAAATGAGGCTGACGATAATTGAAGCGTTACCGTATCCCTGTTGAAAGCGATATCTTCCAGATCCAGCAACCTTAAAATTGCCCGGTGTGGCACCATAACACCCTTCGGATAACCAGTACTGCCGGAAGTGTAATTGATATAAGCAATATCTCCGCCTCCAAAGGATGCTGTTAAATAAGCCCCAGGGGCTGGTATATCATTTTCAAGATATTTATTCAGGTCCAGCACAATGAGGCCTGCTTTAGATTTAAAGTGCTCACCGGCTAAAATAACTTTTGCATTCAGTTCATCAAGTATATGCGTAATCCGGCCTTCTGGATATTCCGGATCAATCGGCACATAGGCTGCTCCTGCTTTCAGTATTCCTAAAATGCCAATAATCAGCGCCGACGAACGTTCAACAAATACCGGAACAAGTGTCCCTTTTTTAACCCCCTGCTCCTTTAATAGATTTGCAATATATTCTGATTTTTTATCCAATTCAGAATAGCTGATGTCGCAATCTTCAAAAGTCAGTGCAATGGCATCGGGTGTCTTCATTACTTGTTCGGTAAAAAGATGAACCACAGTCTGATCTTCATGATATGATCTTTCTGCCCCCCTACCCAACGCCAGTAAAACAGCTTCTTCCTCAGTCCCTGATAATTTAATATCGCTCAAACAGATATTCTGATGATTTAATACCACATCAACAATGCGCTGCAGGTAAACACCAAACTGAACAATGCGTTCCGGGGTAAACAAATCAGTAGAGTAATTGAAAGTCAATGAAATGCTTTCCTGTCCTTCCCTCACGGCTAATGTAAGATCAAATTTTGAGCTCCTTTCCTGATGGTGGTATGGAGTCATTGTCAGACCTGAAATATCCAACGTTTCCGTACTGAAGTTTTCATAAGAAAAAATGACATCAAAAAGAGGATTGCGCCCCATCTCCCTGGTCAGTTTCAGTTCTTCAACCAATTCCTCATACTGAAAATCCTGGTGGTCCAGACAAGAGAGCGTCCGTGAGCGTAAATCGCTCAGAAATTCCCTGAAATTTAGGTTCCCTTTAGGATAGTTACGCAGCGGCAGGGTATTTACAAACATCCCGATGATGTCTTCCAGATCGGCATGACGTCTTCCGGCAACAGGGCTTCCAACC
The DNA here is from genome assembly GCF_900111825.1 of Pedobacter suwonensis. GTDB lineage: Bacteria > Bacteroidota > Bacteroidia > Sphingobacteriales > Sphingobacteriaceae > Pedobacter > Pedobacter suwonensis. The sequence goes on along the minus strand of NZ_FOJM01000026.1, from coordinate 13,313 downwards.
ACAATATCTTCTTTTCCAGACAAATGCCCGAGGAAAATATTATAAACAGATAAAAGAACCATATACAAGGTTGCACCTTCCTGGGCTGCCAATTCCCTCAATGCGCTTGTAGTTTCTTTGCTGATTTCAAAAGTGTAACTATCACCTTTATAGCGCCTCTGTTTTGGCCTGATATAATCGATGGGCAACTCCAGTACTTCCGGTAATGCGTTATACTCTGCAAGCCAGAAATCTTTTTGTTGAATAAGTTGAAGCTTTTCGTTTTCATTTTGCTGCCATTCGGAATAGTCTTTGTATTGCAAACGAAGTACAGGCAATTCTTCTCCTTTATATAATTTTAGAAAATCGCGGATCAATAAATCCTGAGAAACTCCATCTGTTATAATATGGTGCATGTCGACCATCAGGATATGATCTTCTCTTCCAACAGCAACCAACCCTACCCGGATAAGCGGGGAATTATTTAGCTGAAACGGACGAATAAACTGATTGATTACGCTCTCCAGTTCGGCCTCAACAGCGGTATATTCCTCTACCCGAAACCCTGAACCATCCCCGATTACCTGAAATACCTTTCCATCAGCCTGCACAAAACCGGTACGCAGACTTTCATGACGGGAAATTAGGGCATTGAAGACAGCAACCAGCTTTTCGCGATCCATTTTTCCTGTCATCCGGACAAGCTTAGGCATATTATAGGCCAGCGAATCTTTATCCAGTTCATATAAAAAATATAACCTTGACTGCGCAGATGATAAATGGTAAAAACTTTGGTTTGGAGCAATCGGTATGGTAGCGTTTATTGAAGGAATAGCAAGATTGCTGATGTAAATGGATAAGCTGGTGATGGTATCATGATTAAATATTTCTTTAAGCGGAACTTCACTTGCCATTTGTTTTCTGATTCTATTCATCAGATTTACCGCATTCAACGAATGACCGCCAAGTTCAAAGAAGCTACTGTTTACACTAATTTTTTCAACATCGATATGCAGGATTTCAGACCAGAGTTGAACCAGTTCTTTCTCTGTCGTTGTTGTAGGTTCCTGATAATTATATGTGGTGCTAAATGTTACCTCGGGTAGAAGTTTACGATCAATTTTTCCATTTGTATTTAGTGGAAAGGTAAAAAGATGCACATAATACACCGGCACCATATATGCCGGAAGAATAGTGAGCAGGTATTCCTTAAGAGAAAAAATTTCATGCTCAGCACTATAATAGGCAACCAGATATTTCTCCCCTTCACGCATCATGACTGTAACCAAAGGCTGATTCACTCCTGCAAATTGCAGTAGGCTACGTTCTATTTCTGCTGGTTCAATGCGGTAACCTCTGATTTTGAGTTGTTCGTCAGTTCTCCCTCTGAATATAATTTTATTTTCAAGATTGCGTGTGGCAAGATCACCGGTTTTATATATTCTAAGGCCGTTTACTGATGCCGTATTTATAAATTTTTGCCCGGTAAGTTCTTCCTGGTTAAAATATCCGGCTGCCAGCCCCGCCCCAGCTATATAAATCTCGCCTGTGGCTCCCACCGGAACATGGTTAAAATCCTTATCCAGGAGATAAATGGCAGTATTTGCTATTGGATAACCAATTGGCACGGTAAAGCTTTCATCCTGAGGATCATACTTATAAATCATACAACCAACAGTAGCCTCTGTTGGCCCATATTCATTATAGATATCGATTTGCCCGTCAAACAGCTGGTATATTTCGGCGGCCAGCTGGCTTGATAATTCTTCCCCTCCTAAAATCAGTTTTTTATTCTTTTTTGATTTTTTGCACAGGGCCGAGTCTAAATGTTTTACAATATTTAAGTGTGCGGGAGTTAATTTGATAATATCTATTTCATCATTTACAAACAGCGTATTAATTGTATCCGCTCCTGCATTTTGATAAACCATTATTTTGTTACCAGATATTAATGGCGTAAAAATCGAGGTAATCGTTAAATCAAATGAAATGGAAGTATAAAGGGGGAAAGTCGCTTTGGAATTGTTAATGTAAAAATCAGAAGCCCAGGTAATGTAATTAAGCAGGGAATGGTGTTTAATGACCACACCTTTGGGCTTCCCTGTAGAACCTGAAGTAAAAATGACATAAGCAATATCTTCTCCATTTACTTCATTTAAAGACTGTCCAGCTGAAAATGCACTGATTTTCGACTCGTGCAGGTCTAAGTCCAGTATTTCTATATCTGAAATCTGGTGTCCCCTCAAAATCACCAGACTCAAATCAGCTTCGGTAATTACCGCGTCCCTTTTAGGAGCAGGATAAGCAGGATCGATGGGTATGTAAATTGCCCCGGCCTTTAATATTCCCAATATTACCGGTATGAGTGCAGTTTCATGCATCAGACATACTCCAACCCGATCTCCTTTTTTAATATGATAACTGTACACCAGATAACCGGCAATCTGATCCGACCACTGATCCAATTCCTGGTAGCTGTAAAAAGCATCTGCTACAGCAAAAGCAATATTTGCAGGATTAAGCCGCGCTTGTTCTCTGAACAAGGAAATTACGGTAGATTTTTGAGGAACAATGTGATTCAGACTGTTTATACTGGCTAAAACCTGTTCTTTCTCTTGCGCATTAATAACCTCGATTTTATTTACAGGGAGATTAACATCCAGCATCACTTTGGAAAGAATATCCAGGAAAATATTTCCGATATATTCTATAAAAGATGCTTCGTAACAGTTATTGTTAAATTTTATTTCCAGCGTTTGCTTTGTGATATGGAAAGAAAATATAAGATTAAGATTTAATTCCTGAAGAAGCTGACCTTTTTGCAATTCTTCAACCTGTAATCCAACCAAATCAATCAACTCAAAATCTACGAAATCGCTGAATATTTTTGCTATTGGATAAGCCCTGTAATTAAAATCTTTTAGCAGTTCGTCCTTACTTCTGATCAGCAATTCAACAAACTTCTGTTCTGAAATGTTATTGCTTCTGAATGGGATGACGCCATTTTTAATCTCCGTACCTTCTTCCTCGTAAGCAGGTGTTAAAATGCAAATGTCATTTTTGCCCGAAAACTTGTGCCCTAAAATTGTAAGCACAGAGAGCAGTACAATGTGCTTGCTCTTAGCTGAGGGTGCAATTTTATTAAGTCCGGTAAAAACAGGTGATGCAATATCCAATACACAATTACCTGGTTCACCTGTATGTTCTTTGTTGATCTGGTTAGGATTGTTAAAATAAGATCCTGGCTCAAAATCGTTAAGTCTTGCTTCCCAATAATATCTTGCACTAATATTTCTATTAGTTTCAATGGTTTTAAAATTAAGTTTAGATTTATCAGACATATTACTTAGTGGTTCTAAAAGCAATATCATTGTCAATCATAAGATTAACCATGATGGTGTATTTCATTTGGTTAAATTTTGGGCAAGGGGCTTATCAGGAATAGTGGCATAACCTGAGATCAAGCGCTTAGATATTAAATGAAATATCATTGGCTATATATTCCGGCGATTGTTCGGCATCACCAACCAGATCAATCAATTCCCGATCAGGATTTTCAGAAATTGCAATGGCCAATTTTTTAAAGTGTGCAATCAGATTTTCTATGTCCGTTACCGAAAAATACCTGCTGGCATATTCCATTCTGCATTTAAAAACATCGTTTGATTCACTAACCACTAAAGAAAGTGGGTACTTGGTTGTCTTATTTTCAAATTCATAATAAGCAAAGCCTGTATCTTTTAATTCCAGCCTGCCTTTATCAAAATTTTGGTAAACAAACATCACATCAAACAATTTCGTGTCCGAAACGGCCTTATTCTTATTCACCTCTATCAAAATATCAGCAAGATCATACATCTGATGGGCTTGTACCTCGACTAAAACCTTACTAACACTTTTTAAAAGTTCATGAAATGATTGCTTTGCATCTACCTGGTACCTAACCGGAAGCGTTCTTGCAAACATCCCCACTAAAGGCTCAAGTCCCTGCTGTAACCTACCTGAAGACATGGTTCCGATGACCAGATCATCCTGTCCGGTTAACTGGTTCATGAATAAAAAGAAAACTGAATATAAGGCCGAGAAACTATTGATACCCGCATCACCATTTCCGGCGTACAATCCCTTTACCACACTGCTTTCGATTTCAAAATTTATCTGGTCGCCAGATTCATCAGTGTTATCTTCCAAAGATTCACTTAGCGGAAGTTCCAGTTGGGGAACAGTTCCACTAAACATGTTCATCCAATAGCTTTTTTGCAGGCTATATTCAGCAGATGCACTAAAACTTTTCTCCCATTCACTGTAATCCGTATAATCGAGACTTAGCGGTTTAAGTGAATTACCGACATACATATCCAGAAAATCTGAAAATATATTAACCTGCGACAGTCCATCGCAAACAATATGATGAATATCAAAAACTATAAAATTCCGATTCTCAGCAGTTAAATGAGCAGCTCTGAAGATGGGGCCTTTATTCAGGTCAAATGGTTTTATAAAAGAATCGATTCCTTCTTTGATTTGCGTACTGCTAATTTTTTCCAGGCTAAAAGCAAATTCGGGATTAATTCTCTGCTGAATGCCATCTTCGTTAGCAATAAATTGACTCATTAAAACTTTATGCCTTGAAACCAGTGTCTTAAAGGTTTGCTTAATCCGATCTGCATCTGCATTATCGGTAATTTCGAACACCACCGGTAAATTATAGGCTGTGCTTTGTTTATTAAGTTCGTAAAGAAAATATAGTCTTTCCTGTGCTGCAGAGAGATAATAGGCTTCTTTCTCCGGTGCTTTTTTAATTTCAAACAGGTCATTTCTTATCGCGCTCATTATGTAAGCTGCCTGACTCCTGATGGTAAGCATTTTAAAGAGATCGCTTAGCGGAAACCTTACCTTAAAGCGGGCATATATTTTAGCTATCAATTTCATGATACTAAGTGAGTTGCCCCCTATCTTGTGAAAATTATCCTCAGTTGATATTTCTGATGATCCTAAAATTTCACTCCAGATTGCTAACAAATCACATTCAATTTCATTTTCCGGTGCCACGATCACTGATTTGTGGCTGGATTCGTAAGTTTCTGACAGCTTTTTATAATCAATCTTTCCGTTGCCCAATAATGAGAATGCTGTCATTAAAAGTATATCAGCGGGCACCATATAAGCCGGTAAATTATCATTAAGATAATTTCGGATACCACTTTCTAAATTTGAATCCTTTTCTGAGGTTTCATTGGCAATTACAAAGGCAATGATCGACTCCTGATTCAAACTGCCTGTATTTTCATCAGTCGATTCATCCGGCCTTGTCCATTTAATTACAACGGCATTTTTTACCAGTCCGGATTGTGTAAGTACGTTTTCAATCTCATCCAGTTCAATCCTGATCCCCCTTAATTTCACCTGACGATCCTCTCTCCCAAGAAGTTCATAATTCCCATCAGTTAACATCCGGGCCTTATCTCCTGTTCTAAAGGCCTTTTTCCCTTCAAACGGGCCTGAGTTAATCAGGATGAATTTTTCAGTCGTAAGTTCCGGTGCATTGATGTAACCCTTGGTGAGAAAATCAGAAATAATGTATAATTCACCGGATATTAAAACGTTACAAGGTTTAAAATCCTTATTTGTAACCAGTAAATTTGTATCGGCTATAGGTTTACCAATAGGTATCCTGTTTTTGGAAACATCGGCCGGCTTAATCCGGTAAAATGCCCTGATCAGGGTAGTTTCGGTGGTACCATAAAAATTGCACAATTGGATCCTGTCTTTAAAAGTCTCGTACCAGTTTTTTAATTCTTCAGGAATAATCTTTTCTCCTGATAAAAGGATATATTTCAACTGTTTTAAACGATCTGCAGTTAATGCTTTGTAATCTTTTATTAACCTGAAAACGCTTGGTACGCAATGAATCAATGAAACTTCCGACTGTTCTAACCAGTGAATCATTTTTTCAGCTGTAAAGAAATCTTCATTATCCGGTGGTACACAAAGTACTCCGCCAGTAGACAAAGGCAAAAATATATCTCTTAAAAAGGCATCAAAATAAGGGCTGATCAACTGACTTACTTTACAGGAGCTGTCGATATTAAATTCTGCTGCTTCCCAGGTCAAAAACTGGGTCAGACTAGCGTTTTTTCCAACAATTGCCTTTGGAATGCCTGTAGAACCAGATGTAAAATAAATGTATAAGCTATCTTCTTCCTCAAAATCCGGATAAATTAGCGGAGTAGCCTCTTCAGGAGAAAATCTTCCAATTAAATCCTCTACCAAATAAACATTTGATAATGAAACAAATGCTTCAGGAACATTTCCAGATATAATAACATGATCCAGCCTTAAATTTTCTTTAATTGCTTCGAGCCTGTTTAATGGCCATGATCGGTCAATAGGCACAAACACACATCTTGCATTAGCAATTCCAATGATCGCTTTGATCAGATCAGCTCTGTCATCTAAAATGATTCCGATGCTTGTACCATGTGGAATATCATCGTCAATTAATTGTTTCGTAATCCTGTTGGCATCGGTTAATAACTCCGCATATGATACTTTGCTATCCTTATACTCAATAGCTATATTTTCTTTTCCGCGATTGAGACTTTCAATCAATTTATGTTGAAATATCATAATTCATTTATTAAGTGTAATGGCTTGAACTGCGTTATTTGAATTTTAATTCTGGAAATTCAGGTAAGTAATCTTGCTGGCTTACATAAATGTTTCCAGCAACATGCCAAAAGTGATGACAGTAGATAACAAATCACTTTCATAAGGGGCATTTACGGCAAAACCTTTAGTACTATATAAGGTTTTGAGCTTTTCAATTTCATCAGGATTAAAATATCCTTGTCTTTTAATCCGGTCATAGGATAAAAGATCATTGATGTAAGTCGAATTCTGCTGTAACAAATACGGGCTTCCCGGAGCAATAAAATGAAATTTTTCGCGCTCCATGATACTTTTTGGAAGGATACTTTCTCCTATTTTGCGCAAAATGTACTTTTCTGTAAATTCGTTTAGTTTCAGTTCTGATGGAATTTTAGCAGAATATTCAATCAGATTTTTATCAAGAAAAGGGTATCTGACTTCTACAGAGTTTGCCATTGCCATCCTGTCGCCATGATCGCCAACCAAATGATCTACTAGTCTTAATTTATAATCGATGTAAGCTCTTTTGTTGAGGACATCCCTATTTTTAATTCGTTCTTTGTTAACAACCTGATAATTGAGGCAATTAATTTCGTCGTACCGGTCATTTAAATCCTTTGAATAAAGGTTTCTTTTTAAGATGTCAAAATCAGTGAAATTACGTTCGTAAAAGAAATCTTCATCGCCCCAAAGTTTGTTTCGTACTTTCTTTTCTGCTGCAGTACTTTCATTTGCTATCAGCTTCAGGGAACGCATCTTATCAAATCTGTATCCAACATAGCCTGCAAAAAATTCGTCGGCTCCCTCTCCTGATAAAATTACTTTCAAATCATGCGACCTGACACTTTCCGATAAAGCCATCGAAGCGGTATTGTAAGTTTCTTTAATTGGACATTCACTATGGTAAACAGATAACTTTAATCGCTCGATAATATCATTATAAGGAAACATATTTTTAGTCAGAACAGATCCGCACGCGCTTGAAATGATTTCCTGATAATTGGCCTCAGAATATAAAGCATCTTCAAAATCAATTGAAAAGGCTTTCCTGAGGACTTTTGGTGCCTGCTGCTTCACCTTCATGGCAATCATAGACGAATCTAGTCCACCACTTAGATAAAAACCGGTGGGAACATCTGCCCGCAATCTCAATTTTACTGATTCATCAAACAATGCTTCGAGCTCGTCAATATAATCCTGTTCTGCTTTCCCATTCAACAGGGTTTCGCCCTCAGGGTAGATCAAATCCCAGTATTCGACATCTTTTAAATTGCCATTATCATCAAAAAGCAGGTAATGTCCATTTTCCAGGCTTTTAATATTTTTAAACATGGTTCTCGGACTGATTAACCCGGCAAATGTAAATACCTGGTCAAGGCCTACTGTATCTATTTCCTTTACTACTTCGGGATGTTCGAGAATTGCTTTTATTTCTGATCCAAAAATAAAAGTATGGTTAACCTGGGTATAGAAGAATGGGATGATTCCCATTTGGTCTCTGGCACAAAACAACAGTTTTTTTCTTCTGTCATACAGGGCAAAGGCAAACTGACCATTAAGTTCATTTAAAAAATCAGGACCTTTTTCTTCATATAAATGGAGGATGACTTCGATGTCTGTTGTTGTTCTAAATTGATGCCCTTTTTTAATTAATTGTGCTTTGAGCTCAATATAATTGAAAATCTCACCATTGCAGATGAGCACGAGGGATTCATCTTCATTGTACAGTGGCTGCATACCATCCTGTAAGCCAATGATACTTAACCTGGTAAATCCAAGCACAACATTTTCTAAGAGCAAAGTATCCTGAGCATCCGGACCGCGGTGAATGAGCTTACGAGTCATTTTCTCTATGATCTCTTTGTCGTTACTGTTTGCACGCGAATCATATTTTAGAAAGCCACAAATACCACACATAGGATTATTTTAGTTTGAATAGATGATGTAAAAAACCGGGAATAATGCTTAGAAATCCTGTAAGCTTTCTTTTAATTGAAGCTCATCATATGTATAAAACAATTCCTTCTCTCCAAATAATCGCTCTGCGACTATATTTTTACTTTTACAATATTCTACCAACATATCTGATTGAACAATCGGATGTGAGGTAGCTGTGTATTTGATACTGCTTATAAATTCCAGCCAGGGCTCCTGGCCCATAGCATAAACGTAAGCTTCCTTTGGGTTAAAAATATTGATCAGATGCGTTCCCCTCTCGCAATCACAACCGGAAAGTCTTCTTGACTGATCATTTTCCCTCGAAAGTTTCTCTGTCAATAAGGGGCCATATAACCAGGACAATGGTGCTCCATCACATTCCATCCCCAGAAAAATAACATCTATATCTCCTATAATTGCATGTATATGTTCGTAAATTTTTGCTTCCAGAATTCTAGAATCGGCAACAAAAAGAAAAGTAAACTGATCGACTGCGACATGAAAACAGGCCTTGGATTTTATATTTAAATCGCTATGCTCTCCGGTAAATGGAAGGCCGGTAATTTTTACATTTTTCATTTTGATTTCTTCCATCTCATCTATTTCAATCACGTTATTAAAGCCGGCATTCTGAAACATCAGTTTGAGGTTTGGATCCTGTAAAGCACCTCCCGAAGTTCTGGGAACAACAATATTTTTGATTTTATGACGCAATGGCAATAAAGTTTCAAACAGAATATGATCCTGATGATTGTGGGTAATCAGTACATAATCAATCACATCAGGAATATCTATATCTGAAAAATGAGCAACACTTGATTCATAGCCATAATAACTAATTACCGGATCAGTGATGATGCAAACATCTTGCGTTTCGATCATGATGCATGCATGCCCGAAATACCTCATTCTGGCTTTCGATCCTTTATATCTTTCGTAAGGTTGACAAGGTTCGGTGGTAAAAAAAGAATCAAATAACGCCCTGTCCTGGTCCTTTATGCCAAGTACCTGAGCTATTTCATCAATAGAGCCTGGTTCCCTTTTCATTTTGCTCAACTGATCTATTCCGCGATGATCAAACGGAATATCAAGGTGCAAAACATCAGGTTCATCGAGACGAGGGGTGCTCAGGCAAAAAGGTCTTTCATCATTTGAAGTTGACCATAAAGCAATACTTTGAGCAGATTTATTGTAAAATTCACTTTTATAAAGCAGTGGTTCAAAAAAACGGAATGAAGCATTGTTATTCAGGTCATAAACCAATTCCACATACCCTTTAAGAATTTCAGGAACCTTTTCGTATAAGGGTTCGAGAGAGCCACCATTAACATTGGTTTTGAGCATGCTGTCCAATTCCTGTATGGCTTCTGCAAAGCGGATTGATTTATTTTGTTTTTCCAGGGTTTTTGCTTTCAATAACGCAATATCTGCTGTTCTCTCCGTTGGAAAATCCATAAAAGGCCCACCCAGCATTTTTGGGTTTTTTACTGCCGCTTCGTGCATTTTTGGAGATTGAAGATATGAATTCATGATTTTTAAATGCCTGCCAACAATATTCATGGCACTTGTTGCAGGAGAAATCAGATGTGGCCAGGCATACCACCTGTCAAATAATGGCTCTATAACCACGTTGGGTTTTAACAAAAATTTTTCCATGTTACTGCTTATTTAGGTTTACTAAAAAATAGTTTATTCGTTAAGATGAGTTATATCTATGGAGGTAATTTTGAGCAGGAATTAAAGTTCAATGTTACCAATGCTCAACTGACAGTTTTCAATAACTATGCTGAGGATAGTTTGATAGTAGTTCAAAAGAACCGCTATCATTTCGTCTTCATACACTTCTTCATTATAAATAAATTCAATCCTGAACTGATCATTCAGTTCAGTAACTTCTAATTTAAAATCATACTGGGTTGTTTTTTCGCGTTCAATATGCGCTGATTTGAATTTCTGTCCGTCCAGTTCAAAATCTGCCTTCCCTTCCATATAATTAGCAAAGGCAAAATGAATATTAACTAAAGGTTTTGGTGTAGAATTTCCTGAATTGATCATGCTAACCATATCATCAAACTGGAAATCCTGGTTTTCGAATGCATTCAGCACCACTTCCCTGACGCGGTGTAGAAATTCGATATATTGTTCTCCTTCATTTAGGTGAATCCTTAGCGGCAGGATATTTACGAACGTTCCTACCACATGCTGTAGATCGCTATCTGTTCTGCCAATCGAATCGCTGCCAATAATCAGATCAGCCTGATCAGACATTTTATATATGAGAATGTAATAAACTGACAATAAGAGCATAAACTCTGAAACATTTGCAGCTACTGAAAATTCCTTTGCCTTTCTGTAAAGTTCCTGATCAACTGTGAGCACCTGTATTTTTGCTGCTTCAGTTCCACCTTCAAAATCATTGCTGTTTTCTGCAAGCGCTACCAGGGGAAGATCTCCCGAAAGGGTATTTTTCCAGAATTCCTTTTGTTTCAGTAGTGCGCTGTTGCTGCTTTGTTGCCATGCGGCATAATCTATATACCTATATTTTAGTTTCTCCAAAGGATTGCCCAGGAAAATATGCTTAAAATCCTGCATCAGGATATTTAATGAAATCCCGTCAGCAACAATGTGGTGAACATCAAAAAGTAAGGCTTTAACACCATCTTTAAGGTTTAAAAGCCCAAAGCGAACCAAAGGTCCCTCCAATAGATCAAATGGTTTAATAAATTTTGCAAAGCCCTCTTCAATGTTGTCTGCTTCTAAAAAGGTCAGGCCAGTTGGAGCATCCTTATTGATCTGCTGCCTAAGACCATCTACAGTCATTAAGAAATTCGTTTTCAAGCTTTCATGCCGGTCTGTAAGTAGCTGTAAAACTTTGCCAATCTTTAGCAGATCGGTTTGTCCTTCAAGAAAATATGCGCCAGAAATATTGTACGCCAGGCTTTCTTTGTGACTAAGGTATTGATAGAATAATCTTTCCTGTGCTGACGACGCCGGAAAAGGACCTTCATTTATCAGTATTTGAATCCCTAAATCATCCTTAGCCAGATTTTCTCTTAGTAATTTAGCCAGCTTCGAGATGGAATTGTATGCAAATACTTCCCTCAATTCTATCTTGTTGGAAAATTCTTTTTGAATGCCGATCATCAGGTGAACCGCTTTAATGGAGTTACCACCCATTTCAAAGAAATTACGATCTGTACTGATTAACGCGGGATCAACATTTAGTATTTCTCCCCAAATCAATACCAATTTCTCTTCAGTCTCATCAATTGGAGAAAAGTGTTTCCTTGAACCTGAAAAGAATAAAACCGGCTCAGGAAGTAATTTTCTGTCAATTTTTCCATTTGCAGTTTGAGGCATCTCGTTTAAGCGTATAAACAAAGAAGGCACCATATAAATTGGGAGTGCTTTTAACAATTGAGTTCTGATTTCTTCGTCTTCAATTTCTCCGGATGAGACCAAATATGCAACCAGCAATTTACTGCCATTATGTTCCTTGGCCATCACTACAGCCTCTTTGAGCTGATTAAGGGCTAAAAGCTGGTATTCTATTTCACCGGCCTCCATTCGGTACCCATCTATTTTGATCTGATTATCCGCTCTCCCGCTAAGTTGTACCTCACCGGTTGAAAGCCATTTCCCTATATCCCCGGTTTTGTAAATTAATTCTTCTTTATCTTTCGAAAACCGGTAGTTAATAAATTTTTCACTTGTTAGCGCTGGCTTCCGGTAATATCCCTGAGACAGTCCGTCGCCACCTATGTATAAATCACCATTCACACCAATAGGAAGCAGATTCATTTCCTTATCGAGAATGTACAGCCTGGTGTTGGCAATTGGCTTACCAATATTAACCCTTTCCTTTAAATGAAGTTGGGCTGCAGACGACCAGATAGTTGTTTCTGTTGGGCCATATAAATTCCAGATAGCTTGGTTTGCAGTTAACACCAATTGATCTTTTAATTTATCTGTAAGCGCCTCTCCCCCTGAAAGGATTTTAGTTTTTCTGTTATTTTTCCAACCAGCATCCAATAACAGCTGCCATCTTGATGGGGTAGCCTGAACGAAATCGGGACGAAGCTTTTCTATTTCAGCAATTAATATTTGCGGGTCTGACAATGCCTTTGTTGAAGCAATTGCCACTTGTCCACCTGTACACAAAGGCAGGTAAAATTCAAGACACGATATATCAAAGCTAAAAGTTGTAAGACTTAAGAACAGGTCATTTTGGCCAGCCCCCAGCAAGCTTGTCATTGAAGAAATAAAGTTATATAGCGCCCGGTGAGTGATCATTACTCCTTTTGGCTTTCCTGTAGTACCAGATGTGTACATGATATATACCAGTTCTTTTGAATCTGGAAGCCTGGTTTCTAAATGATTAGCCTCTTTTCTGATCTTATCCTCAACCTGATCGATATTAATTACCTTAATTGAGCTCCCTTCAAAAGCTGCCGCTGTACCATTGGCTGAAATGACCAGCGGAGCATCAATATCGTTCAGTATATATTCAATCCTTTCCTTTGGATGGCTTGGATCTATAGGAATGTAGGCACATCCCGCTTTCATTACCCCAAGTAGTACAATGATCAATTCAGCAGATCTGTCCATGTATACCGGCACTAATTTCTCTGGAATGATTTCATGGTTTTTAAGGTAGTTCGCTATCTGATTGCTTCGCTGGTCTAGTTCGGCATAGCTCATCACCTGTTCTTCATCCCTCAATGCCACAGCATCAGGTGTTTTAC
>NZ_FOJM01000028.1 GCF_900111825.1 Pedobacter suwonensis | reverse complement strand
CCATCTTTCACTTTACGTTTGTAGGTACTTTCGCTGATGTTGAGGTAATCTTTTACCTGCTGCCGGGTGAGCTGCGTTTCAGGGTCGCCGAAGAGATCGATAAAGGTAAATTTTAACTGTTCTTTGTTCAGTACGAGGTATATGTTGTACAAGGTCTGTACCAGTGCATCAAGGTTATTCATAGGGCGTAGAGTTTAAAAACAAAAACATATTGCAGCATGCTGATGGGGCATGCTGCAACCATATCTGGAAAATGTTCCTGTGCCGTTATCAGGGCGGCTAACCGATGGTGCCGGAGCGACTAAAATTGGTTAGAAAATTTGGGTCTATCTTAAAATTTTAGCGTCAAACAGCGCCAAAAACTGTTCAACATTCCCAATAATATGGAGGTTAATTAATCGGTATGTAGATGATCATGAATGTACAGGGCACACAATGGCCAAAGCAATGGGTCGCCACGGCTGGGGCACACCAGCCTTGGGTTAAACAGGCTACAGGCCAGCCTTTTAGGGTGGCTTTTCCGTGCATGTGCGAGCGTTCCATGCAGCGGGTTAAATACAAAAATGATTAGGGATGAAAAAGCAAACAGGTAAGGTTTTTCCATTTTCTGTAAACTTAATCAGTAAATAAATTAGTATTATGGTTACATCTTATGCTCTGTATAACGGCAATTTATCTCAAATCGTATATCAATCAGGATGTGCTACCGTAACCAGCAGCTTTAAATCGCCTCAGCAAAGTAAGGTTGAAAACCTCCGCTCGGACAATAAAACCGCCTGTTCAGGCAGATAAAACAATTTAGCTGAATCCTATGTATGTGCTTCAAAATGGCCTGTCAGGGCATGGATATTGCGTAAAAAAAAATCAATCAGGCTCAACCGGCAGGCAAAACATTTATTTTTAATGAAATATAATGATCATCCGAAAAGTGCAATGGTCATGCGCATGCAGCATCATGCTCATCAGCCTTAGTCATCACCCTTCATGATTCGGTTTTTCTGCGCCTTAACTGTCTCAATAATCAGAATCAGGTTAATATTTTTTAACATTGGCTCACATTAGCTTAACTTTAACCACTTCATGCAAAATTATTTCGGTTAATGAATGAGAATTGTCAATATTTCCTGTTAAGAAATAATTAAAAAACAGACCGGTTTAAATATTTCTGCAAAAAAACTGTTAACTTGCGGCGGATTTATTCCTTGATTTATTATTTGCATGCTTCTAGCTTAATTGATGTTCAGCTTTTTCAAAAATAAAAAACCTATCGTTAGAGATTTGAAGTGGTTGGGAGTTGATATTCACTCACATCTTTTGCCGGGAATTGATGATGGATCACCGGATGTTGACGAGTCGATATCGCTGATTACGAAACTTACTGCCTTAGGTATTGATCAGTTTATTTGTACACCCCATATCTTTATGGAGTTATATCCCAATACTGCAGAAACGATAAATAGGGCTTTGGAACGCACCAAAGCAGCGCTACAAAAGGCTCATCTGCAAGTAGGGATTGCTGCAGCGGCAGAGTATATGTTGGATGAAAACTTCGAAATTAGCGATGTGATGATGTCTTTGCCCAATAAGCATATCCTTGTGGAGATGTCTTACCTGAATGAAACACCCAATATCGAGCAGGTGATCTTCAATCTCCAGATTAAAGGATACACGGTTATTTTAGCCCATCCCGAAAGGTATAATTTTTATCATCAAGCCTATGAAAAGATTCACCGCTTTCATGATATGGGGGTATTGCTGCAATTGAATTTACTTTCCGTAACAGGCTATTATGGCCGGGAAGTAAAGATTGCCTCCGATTACCTGCTTAAAAATAAGCTGTATAGGTTAGCGGGAACGGATCTACATCATCAAAAACACTATAATGCATTAAAGTATCATGTAGAAAACGGCTATTTGTTTGATAAATTGGGAAAATATCCTTTTGAAAATAATAGATTTTTACATTTAATATAAATATAGTACAACCATATATGTTTTCAATGTTTAAAATGTTAAGTTTGGCCATCCAACAAACACAGTTTATCAATCTTAAAAACTTTCTCCATAGCCTATGAAAATGCCAATATATAAAGCGAGTTTTGCTAAAGCATGCTTTTTGATAGCCATCGTATTTTTAACCTCTTGTGCAAGTACCAAAAATGTGGCTTACTTTCAGGATATCAGTGCATTGGGGCAATCAGAACTGGCTAATACCGCTAAGTTTACTGATCCGGTTATTCAGGCAGATGATATTTTGTCCATATCAATTTTCACAATCGATCCAACGACCAATATGGTGGTCAACCAGGTTGGTAGTCAGGCCATCAGCACCAGTGTGGGGCCAGTTGCTTCATTAGGTGCAACCCCGCCAACCGCTGGTTTCTTAGTGGATAAAAACGGAGAGATTGATTTATCTGTGGTGGGGAAAGTAAAAGTACTTGGATTAACTACGTTTCAAGCCAGGGAGTTGATCAAAGAAAAAGCCGCTGTTGTATATACAAATCCTAACGTACAGGTACGTTTTGCTAATTTTAAGGTTACGGTTTTAGGGGAGGTAAACAGACCGGCATCATATGTGGTTCCAAATGAGAAGGTAAGTGTATTGGATGCCTTGGGCCTGGCCGGCGACCTGACCATTTTTGGGAAGCGGGAAAATGTTACCCTGATCCGTGATAATGGTGGGAAGAAAGAGTTTGCCAGGCTTGACTTAAACTCTAAGGAGATATTCAATAGTCCTTATTATTATTTAAAGCAAAATGATGTACTTTATGTGGAGCCAAATAAAGGGAAGGCAGCTTCCTTAAATCAATCCAGAACGCAGACTTACGCACTCATTGGCTCGTTGACTTCTGTACTTATCATACTATTTACCAGACTTTAATTTTTCTCTAAAAGATGACCGACAATCGCACAACAGAAGATAATTTTTTTGAAGAGCAAGAGGAAAGTATAGATTTCAAAAAGATAGCGTATATACTCATTTCTAAATGGTATTGGGTGGCTGTTTCTATGTTTATTTGTACTTTGATAGCCTTTTTATATTTAAGGTATAAAACACCTAGTTACAACATATCGGCACGCGTTTTAGTAAATGATGAAAAGAAGGGAGGTGGAATGCTGGGAGGGGCAGATATGTTGGGAGACTTAGGTAGTTTGCTCGGTACTAAAAGTACGGTAGATAATGAAGCTGAAATTTTAAAGACCCGTTACCTCATGGAAAAGGTCGTTAGACAGCTTGACTTAAATGTTACCTATTATCGCACAGGTAGAATAAAAGACATTGAGCTTTATAACCCTCCGTTTAAGGTTGAAATTGTGAAAGGAGTTGATACCATTAAGGCTACTGATGTTAGGGTTAGTTTTTTAAATGCTAACTCACTACTTGTGAGTACACCTACTTTCGAAAAGAAAGTGCCTTTAGGCGCCATTTTTAAAATTCCGAAAGTTGGGGATTTAAGAATTACATCAACATCTGGTGTAAAGGCTAACCAAAAGGATTATATTTTTAATATTACTTCTATCGACTCAAAGGTAGCAGACTTACAACAGGCATTAACCGTTGAGGTGAAGAATAAGCTTATTACCATTATTGATTTAAATTTCAAATACCCAATCCCTAGAAAAGGTGAAGACATATTGCGTGAACTGCTGAAAAAATATGTTGAGGGCAATTTAAATGACAAAAATGAAGTAGCAGACAGCACGGTAAAATTTATTCAGAATCGTCTTGCCTATATTGGTGGTGAATTAGGTGATCTGGAAGGTAATATCCAGGGTTTTAAGCAGCGAAACAGCCTGGCAGATATGTCAGAACAGTCTAAGCAACTGGTGCAGGTAACCAGTGATTATGTAAAACAGCTGGCGCAGGTAGAGACACAGATTTCAATTATGGAAAGTTTACAGCAGTATTTGAAAGATGCTGATAATAAACGAATCTTACCAAGTTCTTTGATCCCCGCTGATTTAGTGTTTAGTGGTGCGATAGATAAATACAACCAGTTAACTTTAGAGCGCGCAAGAAAGCTAATTGGCATGACGGAGAATAATCCCAGTATCATTCTCATTGATAAAGAAATACAAAATGCCCGTGAAGATATCGAATCAAACTTAGCCACTACACTGGATGGTTTTCTGATTACCAAACGGAAAATCAAAGCACAGATGCAACAGGCAGAAAACCAGGTTAAGGATGTGCCAAAAATTGAACGCAGTTATCTAAACCTGGCAAGGCAGCAGCAGATTAAACAGGAATTGTATATCTTCCTGATGCAAAAGGCTGAAGAAACAGCCATTTCCAAAACTTCCAACATAGCCAATTCGAAAACCATTGATCCTCCCAAATCAGAAGTTAAACCATTTGCACCCAACAGGAAATTAATATTAGGTCTGGGTTTAATTATAGGAATTATTATTCCTATTGGATTGGTTTATATAAAAGAATTGTTAAACGATAAGATTCAGTCGCAAGAGGACATAACGAAAGCGACCCAGGTGCCGATAATAGGTGAGATCAGCCATAATGAGGATAGTGATAATTTGGTAGTGGCCAATAGTTCCAGATCCGCTATTTCTGAGCAATTCAGGGCCCTGAGAACAAATCTTTCTTTTTTCTTTAATGATCAAAGTAGTCGCGTTTTATTGTTAACATCAAGTATGTCTGGTGAGGGCAAATCTTTTACGGCTATTAATCTTGGTAATATTTTAGCGCTTTCTAATAAAAAGGTACTGTTGATGGAATTAGATTTGCGGAAGCCTGGACTTTCTACAAAATTAGGGGTGAGCAATAACCAGGGTTTTACCAATTATATTGTGAACAGTAGTTTAGTTATAAAAGATCTCATAAAGCCGCTTAAAATTAATGATAATTTATCGTTATTAAGCTCCGGACCGGTTCCCCCTAATCCTGCTGAAATGCTATTAAGTGAGAAAACCAGTGAGCTAATTGAAAAACTGAAGACCGAGTATGACTATATTATTATAGATGCGCCACCAGTAGGGTTGGTTACAGACGCGCAACTATTATCTGGTACGGCCGATATGTGTATGTATTTGGTACGACAAAGTTATACCTTTAAAAAGCAATTGGCCATTCCTCAGGATCTACATGAGAATGGCAAAATGAAAAAAATTGGTATCGTAGTAAATGACATTCAGGCTTCCAACGGTT
This sequence comes from Pedobacter suwonensis, assembly GCF_900111825.1. GTDB lineage: Bacteria > Bacteroidota > Bacteroidia > Sphingobacteriales > Sphingobacteriaceae > Pedobacter > Pedobacter suwonensis. Next base: position 23,263 of record NZ_FOJM01000028.1, on the reverse strand, counting down.
ATGGTTATGGCTATGGTTATGGTTATGGCTATGGTTATGGCTACGGTTATGGAACTTATGGCCACCAAGTTGACAAACCAAAAAGCAAATGGCAGTTTTGGAAATAAGTCATAAGGACATTCTAAATATTAATGTACCCCTAAAGGAATATCAATCAAAATTTGGATACTATTAACAACAGCCGTTTAGCAAAAAACACCCTACTCCTATATTTTAGAATGTTGCTCACTATGGGAGTAACGTTGTACACGGTCCGTGTTATTTTAAATGTTTTGGGTGTAGTCGACTATGGTATATACAACGTAGTAGGTGGGGTAGTCACGTCTTTTTCTTTCCTAAGTTCTACAATGGCGTCTGCAACACAAAGGTTTTTTTCATTTGAAATAGGTAAGCGAGATTATATAAAGCTAGGAAATCTTTTCAGTTTAAGCATGTCCATTTATGCTGGTATTGCATTGGCTATACTAATTCTGGCTGAGACATTGGGTTTATGGTTTTTAAATACAAAATTAAATTTACCACAAGGCAGAATAGAAGCAGCAAATTGGGTATATCAGCTCTCGATATTAAGCTTCATAGCAACGGTTATGAAGATACCTTATGACGCGCTAATAATCGCTCGTGAAAGGATGGCTATGTATGCCTATGTAAGTATAATTGAAGTAGTTTTGAAATTAGCTGTTGTTTATCTTTTATTATTTATCAATATTGATAAGCTAAAACTGTATTCGATTTTAAGCTTTTTAGTTGCCGTGTCCATTACGATGGCGTATAAGGTCTATTGTAATAGAAGATTCCTTGAATCAAAATTCTCGTGGTATTGGAATAAATCTATTTTTAATGAACTAATTTCTTATTCTGGATGGAACCTCTTTGGTACTTTAACTGCTGTATCGTTTGAACAAGGCATAAACTTTCTTTTAAATATATTTTTTGGTCCCATTATCAATGCTGCAAGGGCTGTAGCTTTTCAAGTTAATAATGCTGTGGGGGCGTTTTCTTCTAATTTCTATACCGCTATTAGACCTCAAATAATTAAATCTTACGCAGAAAACAATATAAAATATTTAATGGATTTAGTATTTAAGAGCACTAAGTATAGCTATTATTTATTGTTGATAATTTCCATACCAGTTTTGCTTGAAACTAATTTTTTACTTTCATTGTGGCTAAAGAATCCACCTTCAGGGGCAGTTCTTTTTGTTCAACTAACTGTCGTCTTCAATTTAATCAATTCTTTACAAATTCCTCTGACAACAGCTGTACAAGCAACGGGCAAAATTAGGAACTATCAGATATTTGTTGGTGTGGCGATGTTAGCTTGCTTGCCTATAACATATTATTTTTTCAGCAAAAAATATCCCCCAGAAGTCGCTTATTATATTATAATAGCTGTTTCCTCTATCGTGCTGTTCTTCAGGTTGATAGTTTTAAAAGGCTTGATTTATTTTGAATATAGCAGTTATCTATATAAGGTAGTATTAAGGATAATACCTGTTACTATTACATCTGTAATTATTCCTGTTGTTATAATAAATAAGTTTCATGAGGGTTTTTTTAGGTTTATAATTACATCTACAGCATTTATTACAGCAGCAATACTATCAATATATTTGCTTGGACTTGATGGAAATGAGAGAAGTTATTGTAGATCCATATTAAATAAAACACTTGTGAGGAAAAGAAATTAGTTCAATGATAATAATTGGTAGCTTTAGATAAATTTCATGAGATTTTTTAGGATTTTAATTTATACATTTAACTTCATTCGTTTCACTCCTCATTTTTTGATATTTTTTCTAAATAGAAAAGACAGTATTCTTAGGTATGAAAGAAATTTGTGGATTAGGACAATCATGCATGTAGAGGAGGATTCCTTTAAAAATTTTACATGGTTATTGTTTAACCTTCCTGAATATAGAAGCGTGTTCTACTATAGGATTGGTAAAATTTCTAAACTGTTTTCTTTCTTAGCAAATGGTAGGGAATCCCTCTATTTTGATACTCCTTCAAGCGAAATTGGTAAGGGATTAATTATTCAACATGGCTTTTCAACAATTGTAAATGCGAAGAAAATTGGTATAAATGTTCAAATTTGGCATAATGTTACCATAGGGAAAAGTGAATCCGGTACCTCTAAGAAACCTACAATCGGAAATAATGTAAAGATATGTGCAAATGCGATTGTCTTAGGGGATATTAATGTAGGTAATAATGTGGTTATTGGAGCAGGTTCTGTAGTCACGAAAAATGTACCTGATAACTGTGTAATAGTTGGAAATCCAGGATATATTATTAAACGGAATGGCTTCAGGGTTAATGAGAAATTATAATTTTCATTATAATTCAAGATAGAGATCGGTATTTCTATTTAACCATTCATTTCTAAGTTAATAGTATTATGAATTTAAAAGTTAGCAAAAACAATTAAAAGATGAAAAAAATAGTTCGCAATGCCTATTTGTTTGTTCTCTTCTTCATGTTTTTACGCTCTTTAAATGCCTGGTTCACCTGGGATATGAATAATTTAGTAACAATTGTTTTTGTGTTTGTTACAACGTTCTATATTGTATTTTTTAGAAATGAACTCAATTTAAGTGCAAATTTACTACCTATTTTTGTCTTTTTGGTAGCAGTCTTTGGTTTGGGATTTGCAAAAGATTTAAGTAATGCACTAGGATTGATCTGTAATTTTTTTCCCATATTGGTCTTCCTTACTACGCCCAGGGCATTCAAAATTTATGCCCTGAATGTTATTACGCGTTGGTGGCTATTTATTTTGATTCCATCACTGGGATTATTTTTGCTTTCATTTTTTATTGATCTTCCCAATCTTGGACAGATTGAGAACAAAACCTGGGAAATGTATGTTTATACAAATTACGTCTTTTTTATTAAAGGCCAGTTCTATGATATACGCTTTAACTCGATTTTCTTAGAGCCAGGTCATTTGGGGATGATATTGGCATTTTTCCTCTATGCTTTTAAATTTGACTTGACTAAATGGCAGGTTTGGGTAATGTTAATCGTAGAATTTTTTACTCTTTCACTTGCTGGTTATGTTTTAGTCGCGATTGCTTATGTATTTTCATTAATTGCTCAAAGAAAATCTTTTCTAAAATTCATCCTCTATGTTTCTTTGTTTTTAGGTTCAGTTTTCGCTGGTGCCAGGTTTTATAATAACGGCGATAATTTATTGAATGTATTAATTGTAGATAGGCTGCAACTTGATGATGAAAAGGGTATTGTTGGAAACAATAGGACATCGACAGCTGCCGATGATCTATTTGAGGAAATGGTTACAAGTAACAAGATATGGTGGGGGTGGCCTGCGGGAAAGTACAAAGATGAGGATCTCGGTGCGGGTTGGCAGGTGTTTACCATTAAATTTGGTTTAATACCTTTAATCTTATTTGCTATCTTTTATTTCCTATTAGCAAACAAGAGACCATTAGATCGAAGATATAATATGTTATTTCTTGCATTACTCGCTATTGCGTTTGTACAAAGAGCATATCCTTTTTGGGAAAGCTGGATTATTCCATTTGTTTGTGGTATGAGTTTTAAATTTTTAAGAGAGGCTGATCTCAGATTAGATAATAATCCAGCGAAGGAGCAGCGTTCGAAATTAAAAAGGATTTAGTTAAAGTGGTCTATCGATTTACTGCATTTTCTAAATAGTAAAAGAGTCGACTGAAAAGTTGCAAACAATAAATATATATTAGATGAAAATCCTCACAGTAACCCATCTTTCGACATTATATGGAGCGAATCGGTCTCTATTAAATCTTATCCAGGGTACAAAAGGAACATTGGATTGGATCGTTATTTGTCGAGGTTATAAGTATGAAAACCCTTCATTGAAATCAGAATTGAAGGAAATGGGAGTGAAATGTTATAATATCCCTTATCGATTAGATGTTCATGCTCGCAGTTCGAAGTTGATTAAAACAAAGGCTTTTTTTGTGCTTGAGTTCATTTATAATTTTATTATCGCATCAATGATAGCTGTTTTTGCGATATTAAATAGAGTTAAAATCATACATTCGAATTCGTCTTGTATGTGTTTGGGCGCATATATCAGTTTTATTATTAGAAAGCCTCACGTCTGGCATTTTCGTGAGTTTCTTTATGATGACTACCGACTTGAATATAATTTTGGTGTTAAGTATTTAAGGTATTGGGCGAATAAATCTTTTAAAATAATCGCCATTTCCAAGGCAATCCACCAAGCATGCATAGTGGATCGTAATATTTCTGCTAACACAACCATATTATATAACGGTGTCGTTCATGAAAAAGATGTGACCACTGTGAGCCTAGTGAAAATGAAACCCCCAGTAAGGCTGTTAATTATGGGTGTTTTAGATGAAACTAAGAACCAAATTGATGCCATCAAAGCAGTTGATTTATTGATAAGTGAGGGATATGAAATCGTTCTTAATGTAGCAGGTGGTAAAAGTGGGCCCTATTTTAATTTTCTTGAAGATTACGTATATTCAAGGAATCTTCAAGATAGTGTGGTTTTTACAGGATACATACCTTCGCCAAGGAAGCTGTTTGAAGAGTCTGACATTGTTCTTGTTTGTTCTAAAAATGAAGGTATGGGACGCGTTACACTTGAAAGTATGGCTTTTGGAACACCAGTAATTGGCTATGATGCAGCGGGGACAAGCGAGCTAATTAATCATATGGAAAATGGCCTATTGTATTTAGGTGATTTTGAATCTCTTGCAGATAAAATATTAATGCTAATTAAAGACCCATCGTTATATCATTCTTTACTAATAGGTGGACAAAAGAGCATTTTGACGAAATATACAGTTGAGAAATATGCGGAAAATTTTTTAAGCAATTTGCCCAGGAGAGGCGATTAAAAACTATTTCATTGCTTAATTCAATGTGCTCTTAACTCAAACTAAAACTTAATGCAAACTTTCTAATGAAGAAAATATCTATAGTTACCGCAACCTACAACGCAGCCAGCCATCTCGAGAGTTTAATCCTTTCCATAGGTGCTCAAAAGACGGACGAGGTTGAATTTATCATCATTGATGGTGGCTCAACTGATGGGACCATCGATATTATTAAAAGGCATAATGTTTATGTTGACTATTGGATTAGCGAACGGGACAAAGGAATTTACGATGCCTGGAATAAAGGAATTGCTGTAGCTAAAGGCCAGTGGATAATGTTCCTCGGTGCCGACGATTCTCTATTACCGGATGCTTTATCCAATTTTCTTAAATTTTTGAGTTCTGAAAATTCATCATCTTATGATTACATCTCTGCACATAATCATTTTGTGAATAGTGAAGGCGTAGTATTAAAATTACTGGGCAAGGGTGCGGAATGGAAACTGATGAGACGAATGAATTCAGCAGCACATGTAGGATCACTTCATAACAAGCAGACCTTATTTGAAACCGTTGGTTATTACAATCTGGAGTATAAAATATGTGCTGATTATGAATTACTACTTAGAAAAGGACCAAACCTAAGAAGTTATTTTTTGCCCAAAGTTATAGCAAAAATGGAAGTTGGCGGAATGAGTTTTTCATTAAAAGCTATTAAAGAAACTTATAGAATAAGAAAGCAACACAAAACTGTACCAACACTATTTAACCTGTTTTTATTTTTTAGAGATTACATGGGATATACGCTTTTCAAATTAAGAAAACCAATATGACCGAAAGCTATCGGCATAACCGATTTTCATATCGCATAGTCAAATACATTAATTTATGATCAGTAATTAAAAAAAATTAATATGATGAATATCCTTTTCATAGGAGGTGCAGGTTTTATTGGTAGTAATCTGATAAGTACTTTTGTTGATAACCCAGAATATAAGGTTTATGTATATGAACCCGCTATGGCTAATTTATCTCGTTTAGACAAATACGAGAATAAAGTGATCATTTTAAGAGGTGGGTTATCAGATAGTGATTTACTGAGTGCGGTACTAAATGAGCATCATATCGACATCGTTGTTCATTTAGTATCCACACTGATACCAGGAAGTCGCTATGAAGATTATAAGAAGGAATTTGAAAGTGTTATTTTTCCAACAATTATGCTCATGAAGTTATGTGCAGAACGGAAAACTAAATTTGTTTATTTTTCATCAGGAGGCACTATTTATGGGAATGATATAAATTCAGCATTTAACGAATCGGATCCGCTTGCGCCTATCTCATACTATGGATTATCTAAACAGATCATAGAAAATAGTATTTTGTTTGAAAACCGCGTAGAGAATCTTAATTATTTGATAGTCCGTCCGTCAAACCCTTATGGACCTGGTCAAATGTTATATGCAAACCAAGGCCTGATTGCGGTGATGATTGGTAAAATCTTAGCTCAGGAAGAAATCGTGATATGGGGTGATGGAAATAGTGTGCGTGATTATATTTACATTGATGACCTGGTAGATGCTTTTTACCAACTCATAAACAACCATGTGATTAATGAGGTTGTTAATATTGGCAGTGGTGAGGGAATATCGGTTAATAACGTTATTGACCATCTAAAACAAGCTGTTGGGCGAGAAATAAATGTAAGATACGAAAATAGCAGGGCGGTTGACGTTGCAAGAATGGTTTTAGATATTTCAAAATTGAATACGCTTATAAAAGTAAAACATACCCCCTTAGAAATTGGGATGGAAAAATTTTTAAACTATATAGAAAAAACTGTAAAAAGAGATGCTTAACAAACCTTATATTTCTTTTTGTATCCCTACATTCAACAGGCTGGAAATTTTACAAAAAACGATTGAGAGCATTTATGCCGACAAAGAAGTGGATTTAGATGATTTTGAAGTTGTCATTTCTGATAACGAGCCCAATCAAAGTGCCAGGGGAATCATTGAGAAGTTTTCATATAAGAATTTGTACTATTATCCAACTAACACAACGGGGTTTTTAAATTCTTTTAACGTGTTGAAATTCGGAAACGGTCATTTTTTAAAGTTGCATAATAATTATACAATGCTGAAGAGAAATTCTCTTAAAGAAATGATTGAGGAAGTAAAGGAAAATTTAACCAGTAAGCCTATAATTTTCTATACCGATGGCCTAAAACAGTACAATGCCGTTAGGAAATATGATTCATATGATAAATTTATGCATGCGCTATCTTATTTTTCTTCATGGAGTACGGGGTTTGGCATTTGGAAAGATGATTTTGATAAAGTACAGGGGTCATTAAAAATAAATGAATATTTTCCTCAAACATCTTTATTAGTGACGCAATCTGATAAGGTTAATTTTATTATTAATGACCTAAATGTTTTTGATAATCAGCACATACCCAAAAAAGGTGGCTATAATATTTTTAAAGTTTTCGCCGTTGATTTTGTTAGTTTAATTAAAGTTGAATATGATGCGGGGAAGATTAGTCATAAAACATTTGACAAAATAAAAAATGACTTACTTCTAAATTATATAGCAGTCCGATACTTTAAAACGGTTATCGCAAGACTTGACAATTTTGAGAAAAGTGATATTAAAAAAAGTATAGGTGTTTATTATTCTCCAACAGCTTATTACCTAATGATTATAACATCGCTTTTTTCTCCATTAAAACATCTAAAAAGGAAATTTAATATTTAATGATTTATGGTGAATTGAAAATTAAAATAAATATTCCTTTGTTTGTGTATTATAAGACAGTGAATTCCATTAATGTAGGTTTAAATTTACTATGAAGTTTTTAATAATAATTAGTATTATTTTTTGCAGTACGGCGCTATATGCTCAAAAGAGTCCGGTTACCCTAGGTGCATATTATTTTGATGGATGGAACGGAAAGAGCACAAACATGGTGACCGATAGTTTAAAAGTTCGCTATTTGGAACGAGAGCCGAAATGGGGCTGGATTACAAGTACAGCATCTATTATGGATCAGCAAATTCAGCTGGCAGATCGCAATGGAATAGATTTTTTTAGTTTTTGTTGGTATTTGCCTCGTGAAAAATCAGCCGACGATGAACCCTTAAATAATGCTCTTGCGCTTTTCATGAAATCACAGCTCAAGAGTAAAATGAAGTTCTCAATCCTGGTGGCCAATCATCCGCCTTATTTAATAACGCCGAAGAACTGGAACACCGCTACTGCTGAATGGATTAGGCTGTTTAAAAATAAACGCTATTTACAAACAAATCAAAAACCATTATTGACTTTTTTTACGTTTGGAACACTATTACAGGAATTTGGTTCGGTGAAAGCACTTGCTGATTCGATAACGAATTTCAGAGCCAAAGCGAAAGCAGCCGGTTTTGCGGGTATATCGCTTGCGGTAAACCTATCTGATCCAAATGATAATGTTTTGTCGGCTAACGCTAAAGCTGCAGGATTCGATATTTTTACGGGTTATAATTATCATGATTCGGGTTTAAAAACAAATGATACGATAACGCCAATTACTGCTATGATTGATGCAGAGCATAAGGTTTGGGATTTAACTAAAGTTAAAACAAATCAGTTCATACCCGTTACTACACTGAATTGGGATCCAAGACCATGGCGTCCGGGGAACGAAAATAAAATTAAAAGATTTACTGGCTTTTCAGGTCATAGTGTTGAAATGTCTGTTTCCGCTATGCTTAGTTGGATGAGTGTAAATCAGACGTATTTAACAAAAGAACGGATAGCACTGATTTATGCATGGAATGAATATGGCGAAGGGGGCTGGCTAACGCCGTCTAAACTCTTTGGCAATCAGCTTCTTGAAGGGCTTAGAAAAGCTAAACAAAAAATACAAACTAAATGAAAGTTGCAATTTTAGGAACGCGTGGTATCCCAAATCATTATGGCGGATTTGAACAATGTGCTGAATATTTAGCCTTAGGTTTGGTTAAAAAGGGGTTTGACGTGATTGTCTACAATAGTCATAACCACCCTTATCAGGAAAAGGAATGGAATAATGTAAAGATAGTTCATTGTTATGATCCAGAGGATAAAATAGGCACCGCCGGCCAATTTATATATGACCTTAATTGCATTTTAGATGTACGAAAACAGCAATGTGATGTGATCTTACAATTAGGTTATACCAGCAGTTCTGTATGGGGGAAACTGATGCCAAAAAATAGTGTGGTTACCACGAACATGGATGGATTAGAGTGGAAACGAACAAAGTACTCCAGTAAGGTTAAAAAATTTCTGCGCTGGGCTGAAAAACTGGGTGTAAAGTATAGCGATCATTTGATTTCAGATTCAATCGGCATACAGAATTATCTGAAAGATAAATATCAGAAAGATTCTACATTTATTGCATACGGCGCAACACTATTTGAAAAACCAAATATTGAACAGTTAAAGCCATATGGGCTAAGCCCATATCTCTATGATATGCTAATTGCCAGGTTAGAACCTGAGAATAGCATCGAAACCATCCTTGATGGTGTAGTGTTAGCCAATTTGCAACGGCCATTTTTAGTTGTGGGCAAGCATAACACGAAATATGGCGCTTTTCTAAAAGAAAAATATTCTTTGCAACCTCAAATTCAGTTTGTTGGTGGTATTTATGATATTGAAGTGTTGAACAATTTGAGATATTACTCGAACCTTTACTTTCATGGCCATACGGTGGGCGGAACCAATCCATCGCTGTTAGAAGCGATGGCGTCTAACAGTTTGATTTGTGCTAATGATAATCCCTTCAATCGATATATTTTAGAAGACGATGCCATTTACTTCAATGAAGCAACAGAGGTAAAACAACACTTAGAGCGAGTGGTTTGCCAGGAGCCGGTGTATCAGCTAAAAACTAAAAATAACGCTGATAAAATTGTTAATATCTACGACTGGAATATCATCGTTGATCAATATGCTCAACATTTGGAAGCGGTTGAAGCTAAGTTTAACAGGTTTAAATAGCGCTTACGATTTTAGCTGATCAGTCCGATCATGATTTTATCATGCCGATATAAAATGTGCTATGCAATAAAAGTTATTCTGGCTAACGTTGATTTTTTTGATATGGCCAGCAGGCTTATAAAAAAAGCAAGTCTAATATCTAGACTTGCTTTTTTTATTTCTGCAAATTGTTTGAATAAACAGCTTTAGCTTAAAAGCTATTTTTAATTGAAGCGGTCGCCATGTATTAACCCCATGTTCTTAACTACCTCTTTAATTTCTTGCTCATTAGACTTTGGATAAATTAATAATGCATTACCCTCATCAACTATGATAAAATCATCCAACCCCCTGATCACGGCCAATTTCTCCCCGTTAATATGGATGATGCTATTTGTGGTCTCCCTAATGTCAATCTGACTTGCGGCAATTACATTGTTTTCTTCATTTTTGTTTGCTGCCTCGTAAAGGGAGGCCCAGGTACCTAAGTCAGACCATCCAAACTCTGCCGGTATCGTATAAACATTTTCTGCGCGTTCCATAATTGCGTAATCAATAGAAATGTTTGGGCAATTTGGATAATGAGTATCTATAAATGCACGTTCATTTACGGTATTATAAAGATTGTTACCTGCTTCGAATATGTTATAGATTTCGACAGAATGTTGTTTAAGGGCTTTTAAAATGGAGCTGACCTTCCAAATAAAAATGCCGGCATTCCATACATAGTTTCCTTCAGATAGAAATTCCCGTGCTTTTGATGCAGATGGCTTTTCTTTAAATTCGGTAACTTTATGCACACCTCCTGCTTCATCAGTTTCATATTTGATATAACCATAACCTGTGTCGGGCCTGGTGGGGGTTATCCCGAGGGTAAGTAGCGCTTCATTTTTATCCGTGAACGCTAAAGCCTGCCTGATTTTTTCAATAAAGATATCTTCGTATAAAATAAAATGATCAGAAGGAGCCACCACTATGTTTGCGTCAGGATTCAGTGAATTTACCTTAAAGGAGGCATAAGCAATACAGGGCGCAGTATTATTGCGGCTTGGTTCACAGATGATCTGGTCCGGGCTTATTCCTTCCAGCTGTTGCAAAATAATATCCTGATACTGACTGTTTGTGACAATGAAAATGTTCTTTGCCGGACATAGCTTAAGAAAGCGCTCATAGGTTAGTTGCAGCAAAGACTTGCCGATGCCTAAGATATCCAAAAATTGTTTAGGAAAATCATTACGGCTTTTAGGCCAAAAGCGGCTTCCAACGCCGCCGGCCATAATTAACACAAAATTATTTTTATCCACGTGCGTTAATTCCAGTTTAAGTCTTTTACATCATTATAAACATTTCGGATTCCCGACTCTAAAGATATTTTAGCCTTCCAACCCTTTTCATTCAATTTCTGAACATCCATGAGTTTACGGGGTGTTCCGTCAGGTTTAGTTTGGTCGGTAATAATCTCTCCGGTATAGCCAACCACCTTGGCGATTAATTGTGCGAGTTCTAAAATGGTAATATCCTCTCCTACACCGATATTAACCAATCCAGGTTCATCATAGGTTTGCATTAGAAAAAAGCATGCATCAGCTAAATCATCGACATGCAAAAACTCTCTTCTTGGCGTACCAGTACCCCAAATGGTTACGTTTGAGTCATTATTGTTCTTTGCTGAAATTACTTTTCTAATCAGGGCCGGCAAAACGTGAGAATTATTTAAATCATAATTGTCGTTAGGGCCATAAAGATTAGTTGGCATCACTGAGATATAATTACAACCGTATTGGGCACGGTAGGCATCACATAACTTAATCCCTGCAATTTTAGCTATAGCATAAGGTTCATTTGTGGGTTCCAACTCACCTGTTAAAAGATAATCTTCTTTAAGAGGCTGTGGCGCCATTTTAGGGTAAATGCAAGACGAACCTAAAAACATCAACTTGGTCACTTTATTCAGATATGAGGAGTGGATGATGTTATTCTGAATCATCAGGTTTTCATATAGAAAGTCGGCACGATAGGTGTTGTTCGCCAATATACCCCCAACTTTAGCGGCTGCAAGGAAAACATATTGCGGTTTCTCCATTTCAAAAAAGCTTGCAACCGCTTGCTGATCTCTTAAATCCAAATCTTTTGAGGAACGAACAATGATATTGCTAAATCCTTCAGCCTTTAATTTCCTTACAATTGCAGAACCCACCATTCCATTATGCCCTGCAACGTAAACTTTAGCAGATTGGTCCATTTTATTCAAATTGATTTTTAACAGAATATCCGGCTTCTTTTAACATTCTTTCTTTCTGGAAGTGTTTTACATCAGATGTCATCATATCATTCACTAACCCGGCAAGATCATATTTAGGTGACCAGTTTAGTTTTTCTTTACATTTAGCCGGATCGCCGATTAATAACTCCACTTCTGTAGGGCGGAAATAACGTGGATCTACCGCTACCACTTCTTTGCCAATCTCTACCTGAAAATTCTGGTTATTACAAGAAACTACGTAAGCTTTTTCATCTACACCTTCTCCCTTGAATTCTAGCGTAATGCCCACCTCGTTAAAAGCCATTTTAATAAAATCCCTTACTGTAGTGGTCACACCGGTTGCAATTACAAAATCTTCTGGTTTTTCTTGTTGCAGGATTAACCACATGGCCTCTACATAATCTTTTGCGTGGCCCCAGTCTCTTCTTGCATCCAGATTCCCCAAGTGTAACTTGTCTTGCATGCCTAATGCAATTTTTGCCGTTCCTCTTGTTATTTTACGCGTTACGAAGGTTTCGCCCCGTAGTGGGCTTTCGTGATTGAATAAAATACCGTTACAAGCATAGATTCCATAAGCTTCCCGGTAGTTTACCGTAATCCAGTAAGCATACATTTTTGCCACTGCATATGGCGAACGTGGGTAAAATGGGGTGGTTTCAGATTGTGGTACCGCTTGTACCAATCCATAGAGTTCAGAAGTAGATGCCTGGTAAACTTTAGTTTTCTCAACCAATCCCAGGATTCGGATTGCTTCAAGAATTCTTAACGTTCCAATTCCATCTGCATTCGCGGTATACTCTGGTGTTTCGAAGCTTACCTGTACGTGACTCATTGCACCCAGATTGTAAATTTCATCGGGCTGAACTTGTTGAATAATGCGGATGAGGTTCGTTGAATCACTTAAATCTCCGTAATGCAAAATAAAACGTACATTACTTTCATGAGGGTCTTGATACAGATGATCAATCCTGTCGGTGTTGAATAATGAGCTGCGACGTTTAATTCCGTGTACTTCATAGCCTTTTTTAAGTAATAAATCGGCTAAATAAGATCCGTCCTGACCAGTAATTCCAGTAATAAGGGCTTTTTTCATTAATTTGTTTTTATTGAGAGTTTTCTGTGTTTGCAAGGAGATATTTTACACTTCAACACTTGTAGTTACGTATTCTTGAAACAATGTAAAATATTCGCTGTAAATATATTCATTTCAATTTAAAATTTACACATCGTGTATATCTTACACTAAGTTTTTTTAAAAAAAGTTTATTAAGGTTAAAAAAGAAATTACCTTTACATATCTATTCCAATTCAATCTAATAAACCATTAAATGAGAAAAATTACAAACATTTGTTGCATAGGTGCAGGCTATGTTGGCGGCCCTACTATGGCTGTGGTAGCAAAACAGTGTCCGGATATTAAAGTTACCATCGTTGATTTGAATGAAGCACGTATTGCCGCCTGGAACGATCCTGATGTAAATAATATCCCGGTTTACGAGCCCGGCTTAAGTGAGGTTGTTGCCGAAGCCAGGGGAAGGAACCTGTTTTTTTCAACGGATGTAGATCAGGCCATTGCTGAAGCGGAAATGGTTTTTATCTCCGTAAACACACCAACCAAAACCTATGGTTCTGGTAAGGGAATGGGCGCTGATTTAAAATGGATAGAGCTTTGTGCCAGACAAATTGCAAGGGTATCTACTTCCGATAAAATTATTGTAGAAAAATCAACTTTACCTGTTCGTACGGCTGAAGCGGTACGTGATATTCTTCATAACACGGGCAGTGGCGTTAAATTCCAGGTTTTATCTAACCCCGAATTTTTAGCGGAAGGTACGGCAGTGGAAGACCTGTTGAGTCCTGATCGCGTATTAATCGGCGGTGATGATTCTGAAGAAGGCCAGGAGGCCATTGCTGCGCTTGTAGATGTTTACGCCAACTGGATCCCAAGGGAACGGATCCTCACCACCAATGTGTGGTCTTCAGAGCTTTCCAAGCTGGTGGCCAATGCGTTTTTAGCCCAGAGAATATCCTCCATCAATGCGATATCCGAACTTTGTGAAAAAACGGAGGCCAATATCAATGAAGTTTCAAGGGCGATTGGTACAGATAGCCGCATCGGGCCAAAATTCTTAAAGGCGTCTGTAGGTTTTGGCGGTTCGTGTTTTCAAAAGGATATCCTCAATTTAGTCTATATTTCCAGGTCATTTGGTTTACAGGAAGTAGCCGACTACTGGGAACAGGTGATTATTATGAACAATCACCAGCGAAAACGTTTTGCTTTAAACATTGTAAAGAGCCTTTACAATACCGTTTCTGGTAAAAAAATTGCTTTTTTGGGCTGGGCCTTTAAAAAAGATACCAACGATACAAGGGAATCTGCTGCAATATATGTAGCCGATGAACTGTTGAACGAACAGGCGTTTATTCAGGTGTATGATCCTAAGGTACAAACAGAGCAGATCTACCATGATCTGGAATATCTGGAAACCCGGTCAGTTGAATCAAACCGGAATGGCGTAAGCGTATATCAGGATCCTTATGAGGCCTGTGATGGCGCACATGCCATAGCCGTCTTAACCGAGTGGGATGAGTTTAAAAACTACGATTGGCAAAAAATCTACGCTAAAATGCTGAAACCGGCGAAGATTTTTGACGGTAGAAATGTGCTGGATCATAAAGCGCTTAGGGAAATCGGTTTTCAGGTAAACGGAATTGGCGTGTAGCCATTCCGTTTACCTTGAGATTAAAAATAGCAGCTGTTGGTTTTTACACATCAATTTCCAGTTGCGGAGCGTGCGATTATTTATGTTACAAATATCAATTAGTTTTTATTTCTAATTGCGCTTAGTCCTGAAGATTTGTTTAAATTTGAATTTGTCTAATCCCATTCCTTAAGTATGACCCCAACGCGATACTTATACCTGCTAAAGTATATTTTGCCAGTTACTGACTTAATTATGCTTAATGTAGTGTACTTTGCTGCTTATCATGTTACACCTTTATTAGGTAAAAATGTACACAATGAAATGGATAAACACCATGTGGTGGTTTACAATTTGATCTGGCTTTTCGGTTCTGCCATATTCGGGCTTTATTCTTCTTATGGGGCACGAAAACTGGAGCGCATTTACAGGGGTACTTACCGTACCTTAGCGCTGCATTTTGTGTTATACCTTTCCTACCTGTTGTTTTCGGCAGAATATGAGTTTTCAAGAACTTTTTTAATTGTTTTTTATATCGGATTGGTTAGCGCATTTATTCTTAACCGGTTTATAGGCACGTTTATTCAATACGTGGTGATCAACAAATTTAATGCTGCCAAGAAAGTGGCCGTTATGGGGTCGAATGCAACGGCAATCAGGTTATCAGACTATATTCATAAGCAGAGAAGTTTAAATTTGTTTGGATTTGTGGGCGATGATGAGGATATATACGATTCGATGGATGGCAACGACAGGATATCGGCAAAAATACAAACAGCGGTAGAGTCTGGCGTGAAAGAGATTTATGTGGCTATCGCACCGCACCGGATGAATGATGTAAGCAGATTGGTAGCTGTTGCAGATCAGCAGTGTGTGCGGTTAAAGTTTGTGCCCGATATTGGTGGCGCTTTGGCGGCCCCTTATACCATATCGTATATGGGGGGAGAATTTCCGATGATTACCCTGAGAAATGAACCCCTGGAGATCATGGGTAACCGCTTCAAAAAACGTGCTTTTGATGTGATATTCAGCGCTTTTGTGATTGTATTTGTCATGAGCTGGTTATATCCGATCATAGCGATATTGATTAAAATGCAAAGCCCCGGGCCAGTGCTGTTCAAGCAGCTGCGCAGTGGCAGAAATGACGAGCCTTTTTGGTGCTGGAAGTTCAGGAGCATGAAAGTAAACAAGGACAGTGACAAAAAACAGGCCACCAAAGATGATGACCGGATTACCAAAATCGGGCACTTCCTGCGTAAAACCAGCCTGGATGAAATGCCCCAGTTTTTTAATGTTTTTTTCGGTTCCATGAGTGTGGTTGGCCCCAGGCCGCACATGTTGAAACATACAGAAGAATATAAGAAGATCATTAACCAGTTTATGGTTCGCCACTTTTTAAAACCAGGAATAACCGGCTGGGCGCAGGTGAACGGGTTCAGGGGCGAAACCAAGGAGAATGATGCCATGGAAAACAGGGTAAAATTTGATATTTTTTACCTCGAAAACTGGACAGCCATGCTTGATGTGAAAATCATTTTTATGACCATTATCAATGTGTTCAGGGGTGAAGACAATGCTTATTAAATTTTCATTTAAAAGCTAAGGGCTCAGGATATTGCTTTTAAAGACGTGCAAAAATTAATTAGCCACAGAAACACAGAAATCACGGAGGAGATTAAAATTTTTCGTGTTTTTCGCGCTTCCGTGGCAAACATAACGCTTAGGCATATGCAGTAAGAGCTGGAATTAACGGAGAAACGTTAAAAGCGATTCCCTTGCTAAGGGCTAATCCTGCCTCAAATTTCAATATTTTTTCGCTTACCAGTGTTCAGCAAATTTGCCCGGTGAGTCTTTCTTTAGATTTATTTTACTTCCGATCATCAACTTAAGGGTTTTGAGTAAGGCTTGTGGCTACCTGCCTTACACATCACAGGCTGCTTAAAATCAATGATGAGGTGGATTCAGCATTTACTGTCCATTTATCGTTTCCCTGATCCGATATCCATTGGATTTATTTCAGGGAATGTTGCACGAAGTCAAACCGTTTAACTCAAGTTGAATAATACTAAAAATTGGTACTTTATCCTTACCAGTATGAATGGATAACATTTTCATTTAAAAGCTAAGGGCTCAGGATATTGCTTTTAAAGACGTGCAAAAATTAATCAGCCACAGAAACACAGAAATCACGGAGGAGATTAAAATTTTTCCGTGTTTTTCGTGCTTCCGTGGCAAACATAATGCTTAGGCATATGCAGAAAGAGCTGGAAATAACAGAGAAAAGTTAAAAGCGATTTCCCTTGAAAAGGGCTAATCCTGCCTCAAATTTCAATATTTTAGGCAGCGACTGAGTGGAGTCATTTGATGGATGAGCGATGCGGATTGCGGAACCGGGTAAAAATCGATTCGTTAGGTTGCAGTTATTATTTAGGTTTTACTGAAACGTTTTAGTAAATTTTTAGTAGATTGATGGCGAGCATTTTGATCAGAGTTGCCCGGGATGAGATTTAACTGGTCGCTAAATGATATGATAGATGGATCTTAAAAAAAAAGCGGTTTTTTAATTTTAAGAACCGATCCTATAAAATTTTCGTTTGCACCGGTAACAGATGTAATGTTTAACGGGAATGAAAGGAAGTATTTTTTTAAAAATGAAGTTTCTCGGAATTCGGTTCAGTTCGCTCTTGCATTTAGGACATTGATGCTCTTTTTTAACCACTTCTGCTACTGCCATGATGATAAGAATAGTTTTGTTTGACAAACAATTGGTAACGACATAAATATACTGCGAAGATACCAAAATTAAAGGTCTTTTTCAGGGAAATTGCAGGTTAAATAATTGTGTTTTTTATGGTTTTTAGGATTCTTGATGACTTTAGTCAAGTGTTTTTTTAAATTTTATCGGGGAACAGCTTTTAATATTAAGTTATTGTTAATAATTTGTTTTTTTTAATCGTTAATACAGGATAAATGCAACTTTTTTAAGGTATAAGCCCTTTAATTTTGTTTAATTTGTTATTTTTGCGTTATATTTTTAAAAAAAAAGCTAAATGAATAATCTCAACCCTTCTTTGGTCATTCTTGCAGCCGGCATGGCAAGTCGTTACGGTGGCGCTAAACAAACGGAATCTTTTGGTCCGTCAGGCGAAACCATTATGGAATATTCTATTTTCGATGCCATTAAAGCCGGATTTGATAAGGTTGTTTTTATCATCAGGGATGAGTTTGCCGAATCCTTTAAAGCGGCCATGGAGCCGAAGCTTCAGGGTAAAGTGAAAACGGAATATGTTTACCAGAGCCTGGATAAATTTAGAAATGGAAGGGTTGTGCCTGAAGGCCGTATTAAACCTTACGGAACGCAGCATGCTTTATTGTGTTGCAAAGATGTGCTTGATGCGCCCTTTGCGGTAATCAATGCCGATGATTTTTACGGATTGGATGCATTTAAAAAGGCATATGAATTTTTAACTGAAGCGGTTCAGGATGGTAAATACGCCTGCCTGGGTTACCAGTTAAAAAATACACTCAGTGAACACGGCGCAGTTACACGTGGTGAAATAAAAGTAGATGAAGCGGGTTATATTACCGGGATTACCGAGCGGAAAGAGATTTTTAAACGTGATGGTAAGGCGTTTAGGGTAAGTGAAGGGGATGAGTTGGAGATGGATTTACTGACACCGGTAAGTATGAATTTTTTCTGTTTTACCCCCTCGTTTGTGAGATGGAGCGAAGGTGAATACGATAAATTCCTGGATCAGCATGATGGCGATTTGAAGTCGGAATTTCTGATCCCGGAAGTGGTGGATAAACTGATCAGTGATGGTGAAGGCGTGGTGAGCCTGGTTAAAACCGATGCGAGGTGGTTTGGTGTAACTTTTAAAGAAGATGCTGAGATTGTGCGGGCCGAACTGGAGCAACTGACCTCAAAAGGAGACTATCCAAAAAGCCTTTGGGCGTAGGGGTATATTGAATTTCCGGTAAATCATTGATTTATTGCGCCGGACGGATACAGCCCATTGTTTAATAACTGGCAAGGTTATTGCTCATGGTGTTTGTCTTTTAAATACACACCTTAGCCTATAAAAAATTGTTTACACAAATTAATATCGTCCCCCGTTGGGTTATTTTCAGTCTTGATTTAACCTGTGGTTCAGTAGCGATGATTTTCGCCTACATGTTAAAGTTTAATTTAAACTTAACATCAGTGGATATCTACCAGTTGTCAGATAACTTATTGCTGTTGCTCTTAATTAATTCGATCGTATTTTTATGTACAAAGAGCTACTCTGGTATCATCAGGTATACAAGCGCACAAGATTCCATCAGGATATTATCATCAGTTTTGATCTCAACCGGAGCTTATTTCATCATTAACCTCATCGCGATCAGTTTTCTGAAAAAGCCGCTTATACCCAATACGGTATTGGTTATAGCGGGCTTATTTAGCTTTGTTTTTCTTATTACGTACCGCGTTTTTATCAAGTACTTTTTTATGTACATCAAAAATCTGAAACTGGATAAAAAAAAGGTCATCATTTATGGTGCAGGTGAAGCGGGTATGGCTACGAAAAGAACTTTTGATCATGATGATAAGGTTAATAAAAACATTGTGGCCTTTGTTGATGACGACCAACGTAAGGTAGGCAAGGCCATTGATGGCGTAAGCATTATGGATGCCCGCAATCTTGGACATTTGATTGCCAAGCATGCCATAGACGAAATTATTTTTGCATCTTATACCATCCCTGCTGAAAAAAGAGATGCGATTGTAGACCTATGCCTGGAGCATGATATTAAGGTGTTAAACATTCCTCCAGCAAATGCCTGGACAAACGGGAAACTACAACCTGGGCAAATTCAGGGATTGAATATTGAGGATTTGTTGAACAGGAAACCGATCAGGATAGATATTGAAGGGATCGGAAAGATGCTGCATAAAAAACGGATTCTGATTACCGGGGCTGCGGGTTCCATCGGGAGTGAAATCGTCAGGCAGTTATCAAAATTCGATGTCGGCCTGATCATCTTATGTGATCAGTCTGAAACGGCGCTGCATGAACTTTATCTGGAACTTGACGAAAACGACCGCACTAAAAATTATCAATCTTTTGTAGGAGATGTGCGGGATGAACAGCGCATGGACAAGTTATTTAACATGTACAGGCCGGATTACGTTTATCACGCCGCGGCGTATAAACATGTGCCTTTAATGGAAGATAATCCTGCAGAGGCGATAAAGGCAAATGTGCTGGGTACGAAAACCGTTGCTGATAAGGCCGTGAAATACGGGGTGCAAAAGTTTGTGATGATCTCCACTGATAAAGCGGTTAATCCAACAAACATTATGGGCGCATCCAAAAGAATTGCAGAAATATATGTGCAATCACTTAACAATTCATTGGGGCAGCGCGATTTTCTTTTCAGTAATGGACTCAGTTATATTAACCGTCTTGAAAAAAGACCGGTGACCAAGTTCATCACCACCAGGTTTGGCAATGTACTCGGATCTAACGGGTCGGTGATTCCGCGTTTTAAACAACAGATTGAAAAAGGTGGGCCGGTAACCGTTACCCATCCAGATATCACCCGGTATTTTATGACCATTCCCGAAGCCTGCAGACTGGTACTTGAGGCGGGATGTATGGGCAATGGAGGAGAAATATTTGTTTTTGATATGGGTAAATCGGTAAGGATTTTTGACCTGGCCAAAAAGATGATCAAACTGGCTGGTCTGGAGCCCAATGTGGATATTAAAATAGAATTTTCAGGCCTTCGTCCGGGAGAGAAACTTTACGAAGAACTATTAAATGACAATGAGAATACGATGCCTACCCATCATGATAAAATTATGATTGGCAGAGTAAGGGAATATGTATTTGACGAGGTGGCCAGCAACATTGCCGAACTGATCAAATCTGCTAAGCAGGATGATGATATGCAGGTGGTAACCAATATGAAGAAAATGGTACCGGAGTTTAAGAGTATGAATTCGATATTCGAAGAGCTTGACCATTTGATTAATAAATAAAATGAAGAAAGTTTTTTTTCTTGCTTTTCTGAGCTTTTCTGTGATCAGTGCCTGGGGGCAGTCTACCCCAAATGTTAATATTCCTTATGATTACCAGTTTTACCAGAAATTAAATCAGCAGATTTATAGTCAGGATAATAAGTTCCATTCTTCGATCAAGGGGATTTATTCAGATGGAACTGAAATTGACACTCACTACGATTCGTTAATGAAAGTTGGTGTAGATACGCTAAACAGACGATCATGGGTACATAGAAAGCTGTTCAGTGAACATTTATTAGAATTTAATGGTGAGGATTATAAAGTTTACGCCGATTTTCTGCCTGATTTTCAAGTCGGTAGGGATTTTAGTGGTAAGCGAAGTACCTGGTTGAACACCAGAGGTTTCCAGGTTGGCGGGACCGTAGGTAAACAGTTTTCGTTTTATCTGAACGGATTTGAGAACCAGGGTAAATTTGTTGACTACGTCAATAGATACATCGTCGCCAATCAGGTTGTGCCGGGTCAGGGTTCCGGAAAATTAGGAACGGATAAACAAGACTGGTCATATGTAACGGCGTTATTATCGTATACCCCTAACGCACACCTTAACCTATCACTAGGGTATGACAAGAACTTTATTGGTGATGGTTACCGTTCCATGCTCCTTTCGGATGTATCTTCCAATTATTCGTTTTTTAGGGTAAGGGCCACACTTGGTGCTGTGCAGTACCAGACCATTTTTGCCTACATGCTTGATCCAGGGGCGCCAAAACTGACTACAGACCGCAGACTGGGTGACCGGGGAAAATGGATGGCCGCACATTATGTAGACTGGAATGTGACCAAAAAATTCTCGGTAGGTTTTTTTCAGGCCGTTACCTGGGCAGATGCTGAAGTAGAAGGCAAACGTGGCTTTGATTTTAATTACGTACATCCTTTTATATTTTTAAGACCGGTAGAAAACACCAATACGACCTCACCCGATAAAATGAGGTTAGGTTTTAATGTGAAATATGAAGTTTTAAAAAATACCGCTCTTTACGGGCAGTTTATGTTTGATGAGTTTACCGCAAAAGAATTTTTTGCAGGAAACGGGTACTGGGCCAACAAATATGCCGTTCAATTGGGATTGCGCGGTTCAGATCTTTTCAAGGTTAAAAGGCTTAATTATCTGGCAGAATTTAATACGGCCCGTCCTTATACATACGCCCATTTTGACAGGTTATCAAATTATGCCAACTACAACCAGCCCCTTGCTCACCCTTATGGCGCTAATTTCAGGGAATTTTTAGGAATTTTGAATTACAGTTACAAGCGTTTTGATGTACAGGGAGAAGCACTTTACTCGAGGTATGGTAAAGATCCTGTCGGGCTAAATTATGGCGGTGATATTTTTAAAAGTTACAATACACGCGCAGTAGAGTACGGCAGCAAAATTGGCCAGGGGATCAAAACGAATCTGTATTATGCCCGTGCCCAGGTTTCTTACCTTCTTAATCCAAAATACAACCTGCGCCTGGAACTGGCCGGAACGCTCCGAAAGGAAAGTAATGTTACTGCTGTTGAGAATAGTAGTTTAGTCACTTTCGGTATCAGAAGCAGTTTTAGAAATATATACCACGATTTTTAACAGACAGAATTGCTATTTTAACCTGAGTTTTGGCTCTTCACTGCGTCATTGCGAACTGAAGAAAGGACTCCGCCCGGGAGTGAAGCAATCTTTTTTGCTAAACTGTATCATCATTTGTATTTTATAGAATGGCTATCCTTTCGACGTTAACGGAGAAATCTATGGAGACTATTGCGACTAAATTCATTGCTGTAGCGTTACGATGCAATTGTTAATTTATTGATGCACGCGTTAGAAACGCGCGCAAGCGTGGCTTTTGACTTCGTCATTGCGAACTGAAGAAAGGACTCCGCCCGGGAGTGAAGCAATCTTTTTTGATCATAAATTACATGATAGATTGCTTCGGCTCTCGCATGTACCACCTTATAATGACGAATTATATTTGTAATAACCTGATAGTCAACTATAAATATCCATCACTCACGTTATTCACCTTAGAGAGAAAAAGATAACTGAGGAGACTGTATCATCATTTGTATTTTATAGAATGGCCATCCTTTCTACCCTAAGGGAGAAATCTATGCATGCTATTTCGGCTAAATATCATTGTTATAGCGTTACGATGCAATCGTTAATTTATTGATGCGCAAGCGTGGAATATATACCACGATTTTTAACAGACAAAGTTCCTGTTTTAACCTGAGTTTTGGCTCTTCGCTTCGTCATTGCGAACTGAAGAAAGGACTTCGCCGGGAGGTGAAGCAATCTTTTTTGATCATAAATTACATGATAGATTGCTTCGGCTCGCGCATATCCCACCTTATAATGACGAATTATATTTGTAATAACCTGATA
>NZ_FOJM01000027.1 GCF_900111825.1 Pedobacter suwonensis | reverse complement strand
GTTAACCGAGAGAAGAACTACTTTATCTAATAAAAATATAGCCAGCGCCTACTGATTACAAACTTAAGCACTCTAAACTTACTTTGACCACCCCCCGGCCCCTCCTTATCAAGGAGGGGAGCTGATTCATCCAGTAAATTTGATACGAAAAATAAATACTAAAAATTAAACAGTACATACATCTGATCAAGAAAATAACTAATTCATCATACAGAAACATAGCCAGTGTCCCCAACTACAAACCTTAACATTCCCAACCAATTTGGCCAAAGCAGTTCCTAATCCCCTCCTATTTTAGGAGGGGTAAGGGGTGGTAAACTGAATAAAATTAATTTAAAAATATTTATATTGAACTATGGTAATCCATAATCTCAAGTATCTAAAAGAAAAAAGAAGGGAATTGAGAAATAACCTCACCCCAGCTGAGGCGACCATGTGGAGGTACCTCCAAAACTCAAAACTTGACGGCAGAAAATTCAGGAGACAACATAGTGTTGGAAATTATATTTTAGATTTTTACTGCCCCTCTGAAAAATTAGCTATTGAAGTTGATGGAAGCAGTCATGATGATTATTCAGCGGAAATATATGACAAGGAAAGAACTGATTTTTTAGAGAGCAAAGGAATTAGGATGATCCGGTTTGACAATATTGACGTTTTTGAATCTGAAGAGCTGGTTTGTGAAGCGATTAGAAGCCATTTTAAAAACAAATAACCACCCCCGGCCCCTCCTTATCAAGGAGGGAGCTAATTTATCCAGTAAATACAACTAGTAGCCCCCAATTACAAATCTTAACACATTTTTCCCGACTTTATTTATTAACTTAAATTGATAATTTTAAACATAATTAATCATTAAATATAGATCTAAAAGTAACCCTCCCAAATGAAAATTAAAAATAAGTTAATCGTATCCCTAACTATTCTGGTGTTTGTAATTGCTTCATGTAAAAGCAAAACCAAACAGATTGAAATAATGCAACAAGCCAATTTTGATCAGGCTGTAATTAATGACTTAACTGCATACAAAAAACTAAACGATCTTGTGGTTGAGCACATGGATACAATCATTAATTTTAGGAAAGCTCAAGTTGATCACCCCGAAGAGATTGAAGAGTTTGCCTTTTTACATGATGATGAGAAGGAAAACCATTTTATCCAAAAAGAGATTAACTTCAATAATGTCCCTGAATTTATTTTACCTAAACTCGATAGTGCTTTTTATGCTATAAAAAGAGGTAAAATTACCGGTTTTAGCATAAACAGAAACGGAATGATTGAGATGTCTGTGGGGCATAGTTTTGATGAGAAAAACAATTCTGATATTTACGAAAGCCTTGTTTGGAATGCTCCGGAAAATTTGCCACTAAAATCAACAGCGAAAGATACCTTGATAGATGATGAATGGAGGTATATTATTCATGTAATGCGACGTGGAAATCCTTAAATATTCGTATTCAATCTCGGAAAGCCATTTCTTTTTCAAGAATCTTAATGTTTAAATCCTATTTCAAATAATATAGCTGATATCTATTTTGATAATATAAAAAACAAATTAAATTCTTTTTTTTTATATTTGAGTATGAAAAGATTAACGATTTTAGCCGCGTTAATCATCCCTATATTTCTTTGTACCTCCTGGGGCTTCTTTGCACACCAAAGGATAAACAACCTTGCTGTCTTTACTTTACCGGCAGAAATGATCGGTTTCTATAAAAAGAATATTAAATACATTACCGAACATGCCGTTGATGCCGACAAACGCAGATATGCGGATACCCTGGAAGCGCCACGGCACTACCTCGATGTGGAGAACTATGAACAAAACATTGATAGCATTCCGGAAAAGTGGGATGATGCCCTGGCTAAATACGGCCTGAAAAAGCTAAATACTGATGGTATCATTCCATGGCAGGTACAGCGAAGCTATTATGGTTTAGTTAAAGCCTTTAAAACGCATGACTCGATAAAAATCCTAAAATATTCTGCAGATCTGGGGCATTACATTGCCGATGCACATGTTCCGTTACACACTACCGCCAACCATAACGGGCAACTCACCAACCAGGTAGGCATCCATGCCTTTTGGGAAAGCCGTTTGCCCGAATTATTTTCAACTCAATACAATTTTGTGGTAGGCCGGGCTCAGTATATCGAAAACCCATTGCAGGAAATCTGGAAAGTACTTAAACACACCCATGGTTTGGTTGATACGGTACTTAGCTTTGAAGCAACTTTAAATGCATCATATCCCGCTAGCGAAAAGTATAGCTTTTCAGAACGAAACCATACCGTACTTAAACAATACTCCAGAGAATATGCAAAAGCCTATCACGATAAGATGAATAATATGGTCGAAAAACAAATGCGTGCTGCCATATTAACCACAGGTTCGTTTTGGTACTCAGCCTGGGTAGATGCCGGACAGCCAGTACTTAAAAACCTGATCAAAACCGAACTGTTGCCTGATGAGCAAAGCGCAGAAAAAGAGATTGAAAAGCAATATCAAAAAGGAATACTGATCGGAAGAGAACTTTAGTTAAGCGTTCGGCTCCTCTCCTTCAATCATTTTTTCCACCTTTTTAGGCTGTAAGCGACTTCTGATAGCAGCCCAAATGGCAGGAACAAATGTAACTACAGCAATAAAGATGATAACCAATTCGAAGTTATTTTTAATTGCCGGAATCTGTCCCAACAGATAACCACCGATTAACAGGGCAAAAATCCAGGCAACCCCACCAATAATATTGTAATAGGTAAAGCGGCCGAAAGGCATTTTAGCTATACCGGCAACAAAAGGAGCAATTGTCCTGAAAATCGGTAAAAAACGGCTCAGCATAATGGCTTTACCGCCATGTTTTTCGAAAAATTCGTGAGATTGATGGTAATATTTGAGTTTTAAAATTTTGTTTTTTTCTTTAAATACTCCCGCCCCCAAAACGCTTCCTAATTTATAATTAACGGTATTTCCTAAAATCGCAGCTACAATTAATATCAGGAGCATAATCCAGATATTTAACCCTGTTTCATGTTCGCCCGCAATTAAAGCACCCATGGCAAAAAGCAAAGAATCACCAGGAAGAAATGGAGTTACCACAAAACCGGTTTCGGCAAAAATGATCAGGAATAAAATAAGATAAGTCCAGGTACGATATTCGTTAACAATCTGGGCCAAATGAACATCAATGTGGAGGATAAAATCTAAAAGCTGCTGTAGTAATTCCAATTTATTTGATTTTGGGCAAAAGTAAGCATAGTAAAAGAATAATATGCTTTAAATTTTAATAAATAATTAGTTTGCCGGAATGATGCGATTTTTAAGTTCTCCCTTTTTATCACCATCAAATAAAATCAGGTAAACCCTTCCCCTATTAATCGTAAGCGAATCTAGACGTGTTACCGAAGGCGGTGGATTTGTTGCGGTGGGGTTAGCTAACTTAAACGCATACTTCATTACATTATTAACCTTTACCTTAAAAGTTTTGGTTTCACCATAGCCAAGTAACGATTCAGTCGGTTTAGCCGTATTTGTACTATCTGTAATTACTACTTTAGAACCTAGTGTATAACCCAAGTTTAAAAAAGTTAGCTTCGCTGAATCCAGGTCGGGCTTTACATCATCCTGATAAACTTTCAACTTTGCAGGCTTATCAATTGCTTCTTTCAGATAAAAAACCGAATAATTTTGACCGATTTTAAATTTTTGTTCTGTCAGAGATGCCGCATCTACGCCAGTTCCAATATTTTTGCTTGTGATATTAATAATAGAATCGCCAGGTATAACTACATAACTTGTATTGCTATTATAAGCTACAGAAGCGCCGATCTGCCTGCCGTTTAAATAAAAATTTTGAGTGGTATCGGTAGAAGCTGCCTGAAAAAAGCGGATTTTAGCATCACCTTTAATGAAATTATTGTTTTTGATGCAGGAGCTAATTAAAAAGACGCACACCACAAGAAAGAATATTCTGGAAAACAATACTGTATTTTTCATATAAATTACCAATGCTACTAAAACGTAAAGATAGCAGAAAGCGCAAAAACTGCGAAATTAATTATCGGTAATGATATGTGCCGTCAAAGTTGCAGCGGCAGCACCACTAAACCAAATGGTATAAATTTTCCCTGCCTCCAGGCTTTTAGCATCAATGGTTTTAATACTGCCTGAACCAACCACTGAATACCTCAGGTTTACTTCAGGATCAACCGTAAAATAATTCGATGCTTCTTTAAAAGCCAGGCCATTAACAAATTGTGTGCCGCCCTGTACCGTCACATTTATCCCTGTGGCAAAAGCAGGGGTAAGATTTATTAATTTAATCTTTGCTTTGGTTGATTCTGTATTGCTCAGGTTATCTTCATAATTGACAATTTCCAGTTCACCTTTTTTATTGGTAACCAAAAAAGCAGTATAAGTAATAGATGGTATAAAGTTTAGCGAAGTATCTGTAGTCGCATTGTTCGTTCCGGTGTAAGAAACACTTCTATTACCTGAAGGAATTTTCACATAATCACTGGTTTCACCAAAAGCCAGAGCCGAAGTGGTGAGTTTTTCATTATCGAGATAGAAATCCTGATGAACATCGGCTGTCGAAGCATTAACCATTTTTAACTTGGCTTGCCCCTTTGCAACTTCAGCCGGATTATCCTTTTTGCATGATGATAAACTTATGCTGCAAACAGCAATGAGCAAAATCAATACTGTAGAGCGTTGGTTATAGATTTTCATTGGTTTTGGTTGGTTGATATAAAACAAAAATGGCTCGGTCAAAAACCAAGCCATTTTCTTATTAAAACTAATACACTAGTTTTTTTAATAACTGTTATTCAGCATCACCGGCATTACCAACATTAGAACGTCTTCATTTTCGTCATTGGTTTGCGGAATTAAAAGCCCTGCCCTGTTCGGAGTAGAAAGTTCTAAAGTAACCTCATCACCACTTAAATTGCTCAACATTTCAATTAAAAAACGGGCATTAAAGCCAATTTCAAGGTCTTCGCCATCATATTGGCAACTTAAGCGTTCATGTGCCTCGTTCGCAAAATCCAAATCCTCGGAAGAAATATTTAATTCGCTTCCGCTGATTTTCAACCTTACCTGATGCGTCGTTTTGTTGGCAAAAATTACAACCCTACGGAGCGTATTTAAAAACAAGCCCCTGTCAATAACCAGTTTATTAGGATTGTTGGTTGGAATAACTGCCTCATAATCTGGATAGCGCTCGTCTATTAAACGACACACTAAGTTTATATTTTCGAACTTGAAGAAAGCGCTTGTAGCATTATAATCTACTGATACATTTATATCAGTTGAAGGCAAGGCAGCTTTCAAAAGTGTTAAAGCTTTTTTGGGAAGAATAAATGAGGTGGCTTTATCAGCTTTGCTATCCATACGGCGGTATCTTACCAGTTTATGTGCATCGGTGGCCACAAAAGTGATGTGCTGAGGAGACAGCTGACAAAATACACCAGTCATTGCCGGGCGCAGCTCATCGTTACTTACCGCAAAAATAGTTTTGGTAATGGCTTCGGTTAAAACCGATGCGGGTAAATTTACAGAAGATGCATTTTCAACTACGGGAATCTTCGGAAAGTCATCGCCATTTTCACCACTTAATTTATATTTACCATCACCCGCACTGATCTCAATGGCAAAGGTACTATCATCAATATTAAATGCAATCGGTTGATCTGGTAACGTTTTTAACGTATCTAATAAAATTTTAGACGGAACGGCTACTTTACCTTCTTCCTTTGATTCTACAGCCAAAGCGGTTGTCATACTGGTTTGCAGATCGGTAGCAGAGATCGTTAAGTTTCCATCTTTAATTTCGAAGAGAAAATTTTCTAATATAGGCAAAACCGTACTGCTGCTTGATGCACCATTTACGGTTTGTAAGTGTTTTAACAGCGTTGATGTGGATACAATAAATCTCATGATATTATTTAGTATTCTTCAAAAATATAAAAATTATTTAGCGTACTTGTATTTGCGGTAATAATGTTGAAAAATCGCAAAGAATATTAACAATAGCAAGGGCACCACAACATTTATAAACTGCCATTTCGTTTTTTCAAGCTTAATTTTGGCTTTATCCAGTAATCTGATTTTTACTTCTTTATTCCGCAGCGCAATTAAGTTATCATTATCCGTAAAATAATCAACGATGTTAAGTAACAAGGCTTTATTACCAAAGGTGCGCTGCGAATATCGGTCAAAACCCAGGGGAAAGGGTGATCCGTTCTGTTCAGATACCTGGTTTTTAAAGATATCGCCGTCGCCTATCACAATCATTTTAGCGGGTTTTCCTACACTGGCTGAGGTATAGGGTTGCTTAATCGTTGCGGGTAAGGGGCGCCCGGCAAAAACCGATGGAAAATTACCTTCCAACATCAAACCAACATGCTGTGGCTTACTTTGAAAAGACCGTGGATCCAACTGCTCGCTTAACATTTGCAAGCTGAACAGCTTCGGCACATTAAATACTTTGTTATAAGGAGAAGTACTTAAAATGTACGATTTCTTTACTCCTCTAACTCCGATAGTATCTACCGTGCTCGGAAATTCAGATTTCACTCCATCCAGTTTCTTCACCACACTTTCAGCCGTATCGGGCAATAAAATCGGGTAATAAATCCATGGAACGAGCTGCATCTGGTTTTGTCCACCTACAACTCCCGTTGAGACCGGAATTTCGGTACTGTTCGCAGGATCAGCTATGATATTATAATTAACCCTTGAGCCATACATAAATAGCATATCGTCCAGGTTAAGGTTATTATTAATGGCCATTTGCCCACTTTTGCCACGCAAACTATCCAGTTCGGCATTTACCTGATCGATACTCCACAACACCCGCCCGCCATTCATTACAAAATAGTTGATTTTGTATTTCTCCTCTTCAGTAAAAGGTTTCCTGGGCTTGGCTATGATGAGCATTTTCAATTTATCAAGTCCTGCTTTGTCGATACTATTTAAATCAATACGGCCCACCAAATAACTGTTTGACAGGGTATGGATCGCATCGGCCAGATGCAGATCAGAAAGCTCACCATTTGACTCAGAGAACCCAATCCTGGGGTTATCACCCGATATCACTTTTTTTAAACCTGAAGTAAATATATATTCCAGATTTTCAATCGCACGGTTGATATTGTCTTCATAATTCCCCCGGGTATCTAAATTCTGGAAAAGTTTAATCGGGAATTCCTTACCTCCGCTTTCCATCATGGCCATTGGAAATACAAGCTTCTGCGTCAGACCACTTTCTGTTTTAACACTTAAATTGGTGGCTTCTATGCCTCTTTCATACAAATTATTGATCACCGTATCCTGATCGGCCTGGTTAAGACCGGCTAAGGGATCGACAAAAACCACTTTTACATCTTTTTTGGCATAGGCTTGATAGTCAGATAAGATATCAGAAACTGCAGCCTGGAGGCGCTTAAACGCAGGTGGCAGTTCCCCGGCTAAAAAAACGGTAATCATCACCGGCTTTTCGTTACCCTCCAGCAAGGCTTTTGTTTTTTCGCTTAGTGTGAAACGTTTATCGGCCGTAAAATCAAAACGATAGAAAGCGTATTGCCCTACAATATTTAAAATGATCAATGCCGCTATAACGATGATGGAGTTACCCCATTTATGCTTTAGTCTCATTACCTTTTCACTCCTATCATCAATTTGGTGATTAATAAAAACAGAACGGAAAACGTTATAAAGTAAATCAGATCCCTGGTATCTAAAACACCACGGCTTATCGAAGTATAATGTTGATTGATCCCTAAATTCCTAATGATATTCCCGATACTTTGAAATGCAGCCAGCTGACTGCTATAATCAAAGCCTAAAAAAGCGAATGCACATAAGGCCGCGCTGATTACAAAGGCAATAACCTGATTTTTAGTTAATGCAGAGGAGAAAATCCCCATTGATGTAAAGGCAGCGCCTAATAAAAACAGGCCAATGTATGAGCCAATAACCGATCCCGAATCGATATTTCCTTCGGGAAAACCCAGCTTTGAAATACTATAATAATAAATTAAGGTTGGAATCAGGGCAAATAACACCAAAACCAGGCTCGCTAAATATTTTGCCACAACGATCTGCCAAATGTGGATGGGGCGGGTAATTAAAAGTTCAAAAGTGCCCTCTTTCCTTTCTTCAGCAAAAGCGCGCATCGTGATGGCCGGAATGAGAAACATAAAAAGATAAGGCACTAAACTAAAAAAGCCATCAAGTTCGGCATAACCATAATCGAGTATCGAAGTATCAGGAAAAAACCAAAGTAACAGGCCAGAAACCAATAGAAAAATGCCAATAGTGATGTAAGCCACCATCGAACTTAAGAAACTGAATAACTCGCGTTTAAAAACTGCGTACATAGTTAAATTTAAATACCGAAGTTAAGAAATATTTTTTCGTTAGGCTATCCGGGGCAACATCGCTCAACTTTAGTTAGATGCTAAATAAATAGGCAAACCTAATGCCTACAAACCCTTTGGTATTGGTTTTACTAAGGCCAAAAATATCGCTTTTACCCGTCCAGCCTTCGTATCTGATGCCAAGATCGAGTTTATTACCTCCTGATAATTTAAACTGGTTACCAATGCCAGGCGACCAAATGAACAGTTTTTTTTGTTCGTTATTTAAAGGCAGTGCGGCACCCAGTTGACCTTCTGCATAAAAGCTTTCGCTCAACTGATATTTTAATCCGGCTTTTGCAGAAATATAGGTTAAATCCTGTACATTAAACAATTGATTTCTTTTGCCAAAGAAATTCATAAAACCTGCATTTAATGTTACTGCGAGATTTTCTGCAACCGGCAGATCAGCTTTTACCGAAACGCCCAGGCCAATACTGGATAGGTTAGAGAAATTGCTTGATGGTAAACCAATTTCTGCCGCAATACCAATGCTGGCGTTATTTTGAGCCTTTAAAAATGATGGGCTTAAGAATAAAAAGCCAATAAGTATGGTTCTGATGTTGATGCTACGCATGAATTTAAGCGGTAAGTTTTCTGAAAATATCTTCTAATGACTGTTGCTGGTGCATTTTTTTAAGTCCCTCTAACGAATCGTTTGCTACCATTTTGCCTTTGTTCATAATAATAATATCATCACAAATGGCTTCAACCTCTTGCATAATGTGGGTAGAAATCACAACCGTTTTGGCTGTACCAAGCGTTTTGATAAGCTGCCTGATATCCACAAGTTGATTAGGATCTAATCCGGACGTAGGTTCATCTAAAATTAGAACTGATGGGTTATGGATGATCGCCTGGGCCAGGCCTACCCTTTGGCGATACCCTTTCGATAACATCCCTATCTTTTTATGCTGCTCTGGCGTTAAACCCACCATTTTAACAACTTCATCAATCCGGGCGGGTAAATTGACAATTTTATAGGTTTGCCCAACAAAACTTAAAAATTCCTTTACATACATATCGGGATAAAGAGGCGTATTTTCAGGAAGGTAGCCAATGTGCTTCTTGGCTTCAATGGCATCAGAAAAAATGCTTTTACCAGCAATTTCAGCCTCGCCTGATGTAGGTGCCAGATAACCGGTAAGCATACGCATCGTGGTCGATTTACCAGCGCCATTTGGTCCTAAAAAGCCAAGAATACGTCCGGGCCTGGCTTCAAAACTAATCGCATCTACTGCTTTTTGCTTATCGTAATGTTTAAAAAGA
Source organism: Pedobacter suwonensis (assembly GCF_900111825.1). Classification (GTDB taxonomy): domain Bacteria; phylum Bacteroidota; class Bacteroidia; order Sphingobacteriales; family Sphingobacteriaceae; genus Pedobacter; species Pedobacter suwonensis. The sequence continues at coordinate 19,016 of NZ_FOJM01000027.1, read as the reverse complement.
TTTTTAACTGAAATACTCATTTTGCATGTTTAAAACCAATTTTCTACAAGTTATTGAAGTAAAATTAAGAAATATCGTCATTGCGGGGAGGAACGACGAAGCAATCTTATAATGACGAACAAACTAATTAATATGCGCTGAACTTAATTTTTTATTATACCTGAACTTATCCAGCTCTTCTGCTGCCTGCGGTAAATTATCGCCAGATAATATATCTGCACCATTATTAACCAAATGATAATAAATATTTTTTACCGGACTGGCTATGGCACTTTTATCAATATTACCCATAGTACCTAAAATAGTAGTAATGCCTTTATTGTGTAAGTATTGATATAATTCTTTATCTGGTGCGGAAACACCAACAAAAGCTACAATGCGGTTATTCGGGATCCCCAGTCCATTTAACCTTTTCAATTCTGCTTTTTTCTGAACAGATGCCGAAATCATTAATTCTGGCGCCAACTGATGCACTTCCTTTGCCTGATCTGCTGTGTAGGTGATGATAATGGAGTTACTTTCTGCTTTATACTGCCTAACTTTTTCAATCACTTTTGCATAAGAAACGCCTTTTTTCAAATCAATGGTCAAGAGCACTTTTCCTTTGCTCCAGCTGAGTACGCTATCTAAAGTGGGAATTTTAAATTTTGTTTCTTTGCCTTCATTATCTTTAAGGTTAAAGGCTTTCAGCTCTTCATGAGTATAACTGCCAATCGGCCCTTTCCCTGTAGAAGTACGGTCGAGCAGATCATCGTGCATAATCACCATTACGGAATCTTTACTGTAAGCAATATCAAATTCGATTACGACCGGATTATAAGTAGTGGCATTATCGAATGTTTCGATGCAGTTTTCGGGATAACCTGGCATTGGCCCTCCGCGGTGCGCGCTAATTAGCGGAAAACGGTTCTCTGGCGTCCACTTCAAGAATTGATATAACTCCGTAATGGTATTGAATTTAATATAGTGATGCTTTTTCTCCTTTGGCGTGCATGAGGTAAACAGTATAACAATAACCAGTAATAACAAATGGTGGAATTTCATGGTTCAAAAGTAGGAAAAAATGAAAGATAGAAGCGGTAAAATAGCATGTTAAATATCTACCGGGTTAAATGAATAGCTATTAAAGGGTTAATGGGTTAATTGTTGAAATCGGTTAATTGGATTACCCTTTAACCCATTGATAAAATTAGCATTGCATTTGATGATAACTATCCTTTTGTAATTGATATTTAAAAAATTATGTCCACAAATTGGCCATCTAAACCTGATTGCAGCGGACACGATCCCGATTTTTCATCACATCAACAGAAATAAAGCAGAAAACAGGGTATCTGAAACCCATTAGCACTGACACTGCTTTTCAAAATACCTAAACCATATAAATGATTTAAGAAAATATGAGCTGATTGGCCAAGCATCTGATTCTTTAAAAAGATGCGGGAAGAATTCTGATAGTTATTAAACCAACATAACGATAGCATTGCCTTTGCGTTGGATCAAAAACCTTCAACCTTATACCTTTAAACCCTCCGCCTTTTTATTATCTTTGCTGCATTATGGCTCAAAAGAATAACGACGAACAATTTAAAAATGTAATATCACATGCTAAAGAATACGGTTTCGTATTTCAGAGCAGCGAAATATATGATGGCTTAAGTGCTGTTTATGATTACGGCCAATTGGGTGCCGAGTTAAAAAACAACATAAAAACCTATTGGTGGAAAGCCATGGTGCAAATGCACGAGAACATTGTAGGGATTGACTCTGCAATTTTTATGCACCCAAAGGTTTGGAAAGCCAGCGGACACGTGGATGGCTTTAACGATCCGATGATTGACAATAAAGATTCGAAAAAACGATACCGTGCCGATCAGTTACTGGAAAACAAAATTGATGAATTATATTCGGAATTAGCCAGTTTCAGTGCGGAAAACAAAGCCAAATTTGAATCGTTTCAACAGGAGATATTGGGTTTAAGTGACGAAGGACAAGCTGCCTGGATCCCTGGTTTTAAAGATGAAGAAACGATTTTAGATAATACAAAATATCCATTTGTTGATGAGGCCAGCTGGAGATTTGTTAGAAAGGGTTTGGCGCTTGAAGTAGAAATGAACCTTGCACTTAAATCTGAAAACCTAGCACAGTTAAAAGATTTAATCGTAAACTATAAAGTAATCTGCCCGATTTCTAAAACTTCAAACTGGACCGACGTGCGTCAGTTTAACCTGATGTTCAGCACCCAATTTGGTGCTATGGCCGAAGGCAGTGATGAGGTTTATCTTCGTCCGGAAACCGCCCAGGGAATTTTTGTAAATTTTTTGAATGTTCAAAAGTCAGGCAGGATGAAAATTCCTTTCGGTATTGCGCAGATTGGTAAAGCTTTCAGAAATGAGGTAATTGCCCGCCAGTTTATTATGCGTATGCGTGAGTTTGAACAAATGGAAATGCAGTTTTTTGTTCGCCCGGGTGAAGACAAAAAATGGTTCGAATACTGGAAAGAAGCACGTTTAAAATGGCATAAGGCTTTAGGCGTAAACCCAGAAAAATACCGTTACCACGACCACGTTAAGCTGGCGCACTATGCCAATGCCGCTACCGATATTGAATTCGAATTCCCATTCGGGTTTAAAGAAGTTGAGGGTATCCACAGTCGTACAGATTTCGATTTGAAGCAGCACCAGGAATACTCCGGCAAAAAAATGCAGTATTTCGATAACGATTTAAATGAAGATGGTAAACCTTACGGCAATTATATCCCATATGTAATCGAAACGTCTATCGGTTTAGACCGTATGTTCTTGTTAACGATGATCAATGCGTTTGAAGAGCAGGATTTAAGCACTGAAGATAAGCAAGACAGCCGTACTTTATTGCGTTTACACCCTGCTTTGGCACCATACAAAGTAGCTATTTTCCCATTGACCAAAAAAGACGGTTTACCGGAAAAAGCACGCGAAATTATGGATGAACTTAAATTCGATTTCAACTGTATTTACGAAGAGAAAGATGCGATAGGTAAACGTTATCGCCGTCAGGATGCAGTAGGTACGCCTTTCTGTATCACAGTTGACCACCAGAGTTTAGAAGACAATACGGTTACGATTCGCCACCGCGATAGCATGGAGCAGGAACGTGTAGCCATTGCCGATTTAACTGGTATTATTGGTAAAGCAACCAGCTGGAAGGCATTGTTGGCTTAAAAACACCAATTCGTCATGCTGAATTTATTTCAGCATCTAAATAGATGTTATCGAGTCGCAGGTTTTACCCCTGCGACTTTTTTGTATCATAAAAATATCTTCACGGCATTATTAACCCAAAAACAACTTAACACTCTTGAAACTATCTTTCAAATTAATCTCCTTGGCCTTTACCTTCCTCCTCTTTATTTCATCCTGCAAAAAAGAAACACCTTTACCAGAAAAAGATATTTTTAGCATAAAAATAGATGATACTTTAATAGAATTCACTGACAATGCTGTAATTAGTAGCAATTTTACAATCAGCCCAAGCTGTAAAATGCTTAGGATAATAGGTAGCGGTTCAAACCGGATGCTCAACCTGAACATTATCGGTTACAATGGAGTGGGAGAATATATTTTAAATCTCAACCAGATACAGGTAGCCGGTGCTTATGTTAAAAAGGCACTAAGTGGCGAAAATGAAGAAAATTATATCTTAAGTGATGGAAAAGTACAGATTCTCAGCGTAACTGATCAAAAGATTAAAGGCACTTTCCATTTTATTGCAACAGATTATAGCAACACGATGGCAAAAACAATCGATGGAATTTTTTACCTAGGCATAGATAAGCAATAAACCACGCACATGCATAACATCGATAAATCGCATGATATATCATCCTTCCATCATAAAAACTGCTGCCGGCAATCTTATTTCATATTCTTTTAAGGAATGATATCTCTGTTAAGCGATCAACAGCATAGATATGAAAATTCCACAGAAGTTTTTTGCCCGTCGACATGAAATTGCGGCAGATTATTTAAAAGAATTAGACAAACACCTTGACGACATTGTAGCTGGCCGTGCCACAGAAATGTTTGAGGTAAGAGATTTTGCCGAGCTTATTCATGTTCATCCTACACATTTAAGCAATACCATAAAAGCCGCTACCGGGCACTCGCCCTGTTATTTTTTCGAAGAGCGCTTAATGGAAATATCCAAATTGATGTTACATAATGTAAACATGCCTATTGCCGAAATTGCCAGGATATTAACTTACGATCCGTCCAACTTTACCAAGTTTTTCAAACACTTTGCCGGCCAAACGCCAAAACAGTATCGCGAGGCTTATTTCGAGTCTCTAGCTACCAATACGGAAATTGCCACCACATAAAACTTAAACAGTCACCATTTTTACTTAAGCTGTCACCATTTTTACAGCCGATTTCCATCTAATTTTGTTTAACAAATAAAAAGAAAATGGAAACACAAAATAAAATTGCCCTGGTAACTGGCGGTAGCCGTGGATTGGGAAAAAACGCAGCCATAAAAATCGCCTCAAAAGGAATCGGTGTAATTTTAACCTATCAATTTAAAAAAGATCAAGCAGATGCTACCGTAAACGAAATTAAAGCACTTGGTGTACCTGCAGCAGCAATTCAGTTAAATGTTGGCGATGCCAAAACTTTTGACGCTTTTTTCAGTGAGGCTAAAAGTGTATTAAAATCTGTCTTCAATGCCGAAAAATTCGACTTCCTGATCAATAATGCAGGGATTGGCATCCACGCTTCATTTGCTGATACTACGGAGGAACAATTTGATGCCCTGGTAAATATCCATTACAAAGGCGCTTTCTTTTTAACCCAGAAAGCCTTGCCCTTATTAAATGATGGCAGTGGAATCATTAATATTTCATCGGGACTGGCTCGTTTTGCAACCCCTGGCTACGCCGCTTATGCTTCGATGAAAGGTGCGATAGAAACCTTGACCCGATACCAGGCCAAAGAGTTAGGTGCAAGAGGAATCAGATCGAACGTTGTGGCTCCTGGTGCAATTGAAACTGATTTTGGTGGTGGAATGGTACGGGACAATGATCAGATTAATGCCGCAATCGCCGCCAACACTGCTTTAGGCCGTGTGGGCTTGCCAGATGATATTGGGGGTGTAGTTGCATTTCTATGTACCGAAGAGGCAAGATGGATTAACGCCCAGCGTATTGAAGCATCAGGCGGTATGTTTCTATAGATTTTTCACTATTCTTAACCACCAAGGCAGGAAGACCACAAAGAAATTAACTTTTGTGACCTGGTGTCTTGGTGGTTATTTTTTCGATATAGCTTGTGAAAGCCGAACATTACTTCAAATCCCTCATCAGAAAATAATCTGCATCAAACGGCGTTATTCATGAAAACCATCTGATGCGTAAAATACTTTTACCTATTCTTTTATCCTTATTCTTCGTTACCGGCGTAAATGCTCAAAAATGGACAGATGCCGAGTTCCGCAGGGCCAATACCGCAGTAAATGCTAATTATTTAACCAACGAGGAAAAAAATGTGGTGATGTATATGAACCTGATCCGCATTGATGGCGAGAAGTTTTATTATACTTTTTTAGAAGATTACATTAACAACTATAACGCTAAGGTAAAGCAATATAGAAATTACAACCAACTGCGGATTGCCCGCAACAACAGTTATTATACTTCTTTATTAAAGCATTTGAAGGGGATAAAAAATCTACCGGTATATTACCCCAACGGTAAATTGACTGATTTGAGCCGTAGTCATGCGCAGGATCTTAACCGAAACAACCTCAGCACACATGAAAGCAGCAATGGAGATCAGTTTTCCAAGCGTATATCCAAATATTTCCCAAACAAAGCCATGAGCGAAAATATCGACTTTGGTTTCTCAAACAGTTTGGACATAATATGTCATTTATTGTTAGATTGTGGCGTACCTTCCCTTGGTCACCGGTTCACCCTGATCGATCAGAAATACAAACTAAATACTGTTGGTGTAAGTATCCAGCCCCATCCGTCTTACACATGGTGTGCGGTGATTGATTTTGTGGCCTTACCCTCTGCTGATGTTGAGGAGGAGTAATACATCAATGATCTTTTACCCGGGCAATAAAAATTTAATTGTAAATTGCGCCTAAAAATAATAACGAATAATTTAAGTAATGCGCAAAGCAATTTTAGCCATAATTGATTTTTTTTACCCCCCTTTTAAAAAGTTTATTTCACTCCATAATTTCAGGTATATGGCCACTGGCGGCGGCACCTTGCTACTGGGTATCCTGAGTTATTATTTTGCCTATTTTGTTATTTTTAAAACAGAGGAAGTAAATTTTGGCACATTTGTGCTTCAAAGAGAAACTGCCTCATTATTAATAGACTACGCTGTTGCCATTCCAACCAGTTTTTTGCTCAACAAATACGTGATATTTACACATAGCGAATTAAAAGGAAGGGTGCAGCTTTTCAGGTTTTTGAATCTTCAGTTTATCAATATACTGGCCACTTATGTTTTTCTGAAATTTTTATTGGAACTTTTAAGAGATTATCCAACTTTATCCATTTTATCAAGAATACTTGTTTCAGTATCAATGGCTCTTTTCAGTTACCTGTATCAACATTATTTCACTTTCAGTGTGAAGAAAATCGGAGATAAAACAGGCAAGCAGGATTAATCAACCGCAGCAATTATTGGCCACGGAAGCACAGAAAGCACGGAATTAATGTTACCAAAAAAATAAAGCTCAAGGTAAAAGCACAAGCTTTCGTACCTAAACGGGATGGTAGCGGTATCCTTTTGTGTCGCCCTGAGCGCAGCCGAAGGGCAGCAAAAGATATAGCGAACAGCCCGGCCGGAACCTACCGATAAATTGCTATAGCACCTTTCCAAATGATCAATCTATTTACTCTTTTTGAAAAGCAGTTGCACAAGCATTTGGGTTTCTTCAGTCCCGCCTTCGCTTCAAGTCCTCACTCGTGCCTCGCTCCGGGCTTTATGCACCAGTCGGGTTTAGGTGCGCATGATAGTACGGCTATTTTCGTTTTATAGCTAATCGCAGAGAAAACCGGGTTCATCTGCACAAGCACCTGTAAATAAACGGGATGGAAGCGGCATCCTCCGATTTAAGCACTATTTTTTGTTTTCTTTTATAGAGTGCTTGCTTGTTTCACAGGTTTCATTGGAGATATAGCGAACAGCCCGGCCGGAGCTTCCCGATAAAACGCTACAGCACCTTTGCAAATCATCAATCCCTCATTTTAGTCACCAGAAAACCTTTATTGCCTTAACCTGTTAATTTATGCAGCTGCTTTCTTGTTAAGATAAAAACAACATCCTAACTTAGCTGCCGACCAACTTATTTCATAAACAAAGCATGAGCCATTTTAATGATTTTAATAATGCGCAGGTAGCTAAATTGCCCAATCACTTAAAGCAGTTTATTGTTGCACAAAATTACGAGAAATACACGCCTGTAGACCAGGCCGTATGGCGGTACGTAATGCGCCAAAATTATAGTTATCTTAAAAATGTAGCTTATTACCCTTATATAAAAGGCTTACAACGAGCTGGTTTGAGCATCGAATACATTCCTGATCTGCAAACGATGAATGATAATCTGGGTAAGATTGGCTGGGGTGCCGTAACGGTTGATGGATTTATTCCACCCGCAGCTTTTATGGAATACCAGGCCTATCGGGTATTGGTAATTGCTGCCGATATACGCCAGATTAACCACATCGAATACACCCCGGCACCAGATATTATACACGAAAGTGCCGGCCATGCACCCATTATCGCCGATACCGATTACAATAATTATTTAAGTTATTTTGGTTCTATTGGTGCGAAAGCCATGTTTTCGGCAAAAGATTTTGAGCTTTACGAGGCCATCAGAAAATTATCCATTCTGAAAGAAGCGGTAGATGCGGATGAATTGCAGATTGCCCGGGCAGAAAAGGAACTGCGCTATATTAGCGAAAATATGGGCGAGCCCTCTGAAATGGCATTACTGGGCCGCTTACACTGGTGGACAGTTGAATATGGCTTGATTGGCACATTAGAAAACCCGAAAATTTATGGTGCCGGCTTACTTTCATCTATTGGAGAAAGTGCAACCTGCATGAAAAATGATGTAAAAAAACTTTGGTACAATATTGATACGATTAACTACGCTTACGATATTACCAAGCCGCAACCGCAGCTTTTTGTAACGGAAACATTTCAAAACCTGATTGATGTTTTGGAAACCTTTGCCAATACCATGGCCTTTAGAAAAGGTGGCGCTGAAAGTATAATGAAAGCCATTGCCTGTAAAAATGTAGCCACTGCTGCTTACAGTTCTGGCTTACAGGTTAGTGGTATTTTTACCGATATGGGCATTAACCCTAATGATGAAGTAACCTTTGTTAAAACTACAGGACCATCTGCACTGGCCTTTAATAATAAACAACTTACCGGACATGGAAAAGATTACCACGCAGATGGCTTTTCATCACCTGTTGGCCGTTTGAGCGGATCAGAAAAACCATTAGAAGATTACAGTTTACCGGAACTACAATCACTGAACCTCAGAAAAGGTGAGAAAACCGTATTAACATTTGAAAGCGGCATCAGTGTAAGGGGTACGGTTAAAGATATGATTATAGAAAACAATAAGCTCCTTTTAATTGCCTTTGACGATTGTACGGTTACCGAAAGTAACGGAAATATATTATTTAAACCAGAATGGGGTACTTACGACATGGCTGTTGGGGAACAAATCGTATCTGTTTTTAATGGCGCTGCAGATAAAGATGCTTATGAGGAGATTACCTTAATCAGTAAAGAGAAAACGCATCATATTACTTATGATGATAAAACGCTAAAACTGCATGGTTTATACCGGGCAGTCAGGGCGATTAGGGAAAGTGGTGAAAACCTGGATCAGCTTGGCGAAATCTTCTTAAAACTAAAAACAAGCCACAGGCAAGACTGGCTTTGCGCCCTGGAAATTCTGGAGATTATTTACCATAAAGAGATTTATTCCCAGCTGGAAAAGGAAATCCAGGTCTACCTTGAAATTAAGGCCGGTAAAGAACCAGATCACACCAAATTAATCAATGATGGTTTACATGTGATTAAAAATCCGGTAAGTCAGCTGCTTGTGGAAGATTGATTGATAGCAATTCTTCATGTTAAGCATGAAGTAAAAATCACAGTTGTAATGTGATTAACACCATTTAAAAAGTATTTTTTTAATTACTAATTGGCGATAAAATCGCCGGTTTCAATAATCCTCGTTACAAACGAGGACTATGACAAAGAACCTTTTAACTTTACAACAATTTTTAACATTTCTTAATGAACATTATAATTACAGGTGCCAGCAGCGGAATCGGTTTCGAAACCGCTTTAGAGTTTAGCTTACAGAAAGAAAACAAGATAGTTGCTATTTCCCGTTCGGCAGATAAGCTGCGTAAACTGCTGGAGATTGCCCGTGGCATTAATCCCGACTGTACCCTTTTACCGGTAGAGTTTGACATTGTAAACGATGACTATGCCGCACTGATTCCTTTTTTGAAAGAGCGTTTAGGCACGGTAGATATCCTGATCAACAATGCAGGAGCTCTAATCAACAAACCGTTTTTAGACACTACGGAAATTGACTTGGGCGAGATGTTACAGAGCAATGTGATTTCGCATTTCAGAATGATACAAAATATTTTGCCTTTAATGCAAAGCGGAAGCCACATTGTAAACATTGGCAGTATGGGTGGTTTTCAAGGGAGTGTTAAATTCTCCGGACTTTCAGCATATTCAGCTAGTAAGGCAGCCTTACACACCCTAACAGAATGTCTGGCTTTTGAATTGGCAGAAACCGGAATCAAAGTGAATTGCCTTGCCCTGGGATCTGCACAGACAGAAATGCTGGAAGCAGCTTTTCCCGGATACCAAAGCCCTGTGATGGCTTTTGAAATGGGAAAATATGTTGCTGATTTTGCCAAAACCGGGCATAAATTTTTTAACGGAAAAATTTTACCTGTAGCGGTTACCACACCGTAATCTTATATTTTTTAGTAATTTGCAATATCGAAAAACTAAAAAACCTATGGAAACAAATTCTCCTTTTAAAACAGCAGATAGCGGCAAGAATGCGGCGATAGTAAGCTACTTTTGGTTTATTGGCTGGTTAATTGCCTATTTTGCCATGTATAAAGACAACCAGACTGAACTAAGCAGGTACCATTTAAAACAAACACTGTTGTTCCATCTGGTGTCAACCGTATTGAGCTGGGCATTAAGTTTACTGTTAATTCCATTAATTTTTTCAACTGGCTTTGGAGGCAGTTATTATATGCTACGTATCGTTCAGATCGGACTTTTCGTATTGTGGATAATCGGATTAATTGCTGCCATTCAGGGAGAAAAGAAACCAATTCCTTTAATTGGCGACAAAGCTCAAACCATGTTCCCAAATATCTAATCGAAGTTAAATATTTAATTTAAGTCCGGGTTAATGCACTCGGACTTTTTTGTTTTAACTGGTTTTCAACATTTTAATGCGCTTTATATATTTTTCATATCTTTGGCTCCAACATATGAAGAAAATAATAGTCCCGATTTTGTTTTTCATTTTGTCTGCCACGGCAGGAAAAGCCCAAACAATCTTACCCGCACAGTACCAGGAACTGGTAAAGAAATTAGTGGCCAGTCTTCCAAAAAATACTACGGTTACAGAGAAAAGTTCTTCCACAAATTCAACTACGCTTATCGATTTTGCCAAAAGTATGCTGGGTATACCCTATCGTTATGCCACAAGCAACCCAAAAGTTGGTTTTGATTGTTCGGGCTTCGTGAGTTATGTATTTAGTAATTTCGGTTTCAAAGTTCCACGTTCTTCGAGAGAGTTTAGCTATGCGGGTAAGGAAACCAGTTTAGAAAATGCAAAAGTGGGCGATGTGCTGATTTTTACCGGCACTAATTCCAGAATAAGAAGGATCGGTCACGTAGGGATTGTTTATTCGATTGACGAGAACGGAATTAAATTTATCCATGCTTCCTCGGGTAAAGCACATCAGGTAACCATTACCGATCTTAACGGCCATTACAAAGACCGTTTTATGAAAATTGTAAGTATCCTTTAATTACTTTTTATACTTCCACATTCTTGTCTTGCCCTCTGCAAGCCATGCTAAAGTGGTTTCCAATCTTTTTAATCTGGTCGCTTCGGTTTTGGCTTCTTCCAGCCATAATATATAATCTTTCTTATTGGAAGGACTGAAATTCTGGAATACTGCTAATGCTTCGGGTGCTTCATTTAAGGCCTCTACAAAATATTCCGGTACAATAATCTCTTTTTTCTCAGTAGATTTTGGCTTTGAGGGCAGCTTTACGTTGTCTTCATTTAATTGAATTGCCTGTTGAATGTAAGCGATCAGGATTTCATCTGAAGGCAGGTCGTCAAAAGATTTTATTTTGCCCAGTAAGCCCATGGATTCAGACCGTTCTTTAAAAATACCGTACTCATCATTTATTAAAGCTCCTTTCCAGAAACCAAAGGCGCAATGATGTTTGAAGGAAGCCATATGGCAAACTGTACCTTTATAATCGAAGAATGGCATCCCCCATTTAATTTTCTCTTCAATTCTTGCATCGGCTTTATGTACCAGATTTCTTAGATGATCTAAGATAGGAATGGCAAATTCTGCAGCGTTGATAATGTACTGATCTACTTGAACACTGGTATGCATAGGATAAGATTTTATAAATAAATTTACAACAGAACAATCTTTAAAGCAAGATCTACATCCCCTCCATTCAAAAATTTCCGGGCCAGTTCGTGCAGCTCTCTTTCTCGGTTGGTGCTGTCGCCAATGGTTGCATCGAGTATTTCTTTTACTTCGGGGTTTGTGCTGATCAAATCAATTTCTTCATCAGTAGGTAATTGCTCCACGTTGCCGAGCATACCCAAATCGTTTCCGGTTAATACTTTCGAAAAACGGACTGCTTGTGGTAAACAGTCTACACCAATACCCAGTTTGGCTAAAGGTTTAGCCACCTTAAACAAATTATCACTGGTCACCCGGCAATACCAATCGCCGCCCAAACGTGCAACAAGATCCATTTTATGCTGATCTATTTTGCCATTTTCATCTAAAACCGCCTCATTAATATGAATCACTTTTATTTCAGCCAGTACGAGGTTTCCGGCACCGTGTTGATCTCCTAAAGCAATCACTTCATTCACCACACACTCAAACTGCACTGGCGCTTCTGCAACTCTTGGTGGCCGAACCAGATCAGATTTTAACATTGTAAATCCCGCCTTCTCGAACTCATTAACGCCTTTGGCATATTCAGTACTGGCCAAACTCATCTGCTGCACCATATCGTAATTTACAATATTGATCACGCATTCTTTAACCTCCAGAACATTTTCCAGGCTATGTTTAATGGTATTATCACGCACTCTCCTCGATGGCGAAAAAATACAGATCGGTGGATTGGTGCTGAACATATTAAAGAAACTGAAAGGGCTTAAATTTATATTTCCTTCAGCATCAATAGTAGAGGCAAAGCAGATCGGCCGCGGAGCGATGGCATATTGCAGGTAGTTTTGTAGTTCTACCGGGGATAAATCGGATATTTTTAAAGTTAGCAAGAGTATTTTGTTAAATGTTGATAAAAGGTTAAAAACTGAGATTACAATAAAGAGTGTCCGTCATTTCGAGCGAAGTGCAACGAAGTCGAGAAATCTATCTCTAGGAAGATCTCTCCGTTGCGCTACACTTCAGTCAAGATGACGATCCTTTCATTAAACTGTTATTCTGATTATTTTACTTTTTCTTCAAAGCCAAAATTGAAAAATCTGTATCAGCTTTTGTAATCGTATTGGTTAATGCACCCAAACCCGTTATCTCCATCTCTACCACATCACCCGGCTGCAGCCATTGCACTTTATAATTCGGATCGTTAAGTAAACCGGTACCGTTTAACTCCAGGAAACAACCTGTCCCAACTGTTCCTGAACCAATTACATCTCCGGGCAGAATATCTACACCGTAGGCACAACGCTCTATAATTTCGGCAAAAGTCCAGTCCATATCGGCAGCGTTTCCTTTTGATACCTCAATGCCGTTTACCCTGCAGGTCATTTTAAGGTCGTAAGCGTTACCCACATGTCCTTCTTTAGGTGCAACTTTATACTGCAGCAATTCATCTGGTGTTACCAACCATGGACCAATTACGGTAGAAAAATCTTTTCCTTTTGCAGGGCCTAAATTCAACAACATCTCTTCCATTTGCAGAGTGCGGGCACTCATATCGTTCATTACCATGTAACCTGCAATATATTCATCTGCTTCGGCAGCTTTAATGTTTCTACCTTTTTTACCAATAACAACGGCGAGTTCCAGCTCGAAATCCAGCTTGTCAAAATGATCTGGCATACATTCAATTTCACCTGTTCCCTGAATAGCATTATGATTGGTAAAATAAAAGATCGGATACTCATCAAATTGAGGAATCATATCTACTTTTCTGTTTCTGCGTGCCGCAGCAACATGCTGCCTGAAAGCGTAACCGTCACGGCAACTGGTAGGATGCGGAACAGGTGCTAAAATCTCGTAAAAAATTTCTTCTTTAGCGGCTAAACTACCCTCTTTTATCTGGTCATCTATCCTTTTTGCTCTTTCCATTAACACTTCGCCACCTTGTAAGAACATATTCATATTATCCGGAAGCAATTTATCGCAGCTATTTAAATTATAAATATGCCCCTCGATAAATATGCCCAGATGCTCCCTGTCTTCGGTTTTATAAGATACTAATTTCATATATGATTTGGTTAAATACGCGGTAAAGCTAAGCAATTAGCCCATTCAAAATAAAACTTAAGCGTGATTATTTTAATAAGGTATTCTTGTGAAGATGTAACTAAAGATAATTAAAATTTTAACTTTTAAATAAAATACTTACCTTGGTACCATTAAAACCATGATCTTAAAAGCATTACATATTAATCTGGTAAACGACGCCATTGCAGCGCGTCGCTACAGTATGCTATCCAAGCTGATCATGGCTCAGTATTCGCTGTAACTTTCATCTACCTTTCTTTTTATTTGAAACGCATTGCCGTTTTAATTGTTCAATTATTAGGATTTTTCTTTCTAACCATAACATCATTTAATTATGCCTGTTTATCATAAAATGGGGCAGATTCCAGCTAAACGTCACACGGTTTTTCGTAAGCCTGATGGGAATCTTTATGCCGAAGAACTGGTATCAACCGAGGGTTTTTCCAGTTTATATTCATTGGTTTATCATTGCCATCCGCCAACCATTGTAAAACACTTAGGCGAGCCTTATAGTGTTGAGCCAAAAATAGCGCGCGAAAAGCACTTGAAACACACCAGTTTAATCGGTTTTAACATTAAAGCGGAAGATGATTTTCTACAAAGCAGAAAAGCTGTTCTGGTAAATAGTGATCTGCATATCGTTCTGGCTGCGCCAAGAAAGTCGATGACCGATTATTTTTATAAAAATAGTCAGGCAGATGAGATGATTTTCGTACACGAAGGTTCCGGAAAACTGAAAACAGGATTCGGAGAAATTAAATTCGCTTATGGCGATTATCTGATTATCCCCAGGGGCACTATTTATCAGATGGAATTTGATACGGAACAAAACAGGTTGTTTATTGTAGAAAGTTTTAGTCCGCTAAGGCCTCCAAAAAGATATTTAAATCAATATGGGCAGTTAATGGAGCATGCGCCTTATTGTGAACGCGATTTGAGACTACCAGAAAACCTGCAGACACATGATGAGTATGGTGATTTTAAAGTACTCATTAAAAAGCAGGGCTTAATATATCCTTATACGTATGGCACACATCCTTTTGATTATGTAGGCTGGGATGGTTATCATTATCCCTATGCTTTTTCTATACACGATTTTGAACCGATTACAGGCCGGTTACACCAGCCACCTCCGGTCCATCAAACTTTCGAAGGGCACAATTTTGTGGTTTGCTCTTTTGTTCCACGCAAATACGATTACCATCCTGATTCGATTCCTGCGCCTTACAACCATAGCAATGTAGATAGTGATGAAGTGCTTTATTACGTTGATGGTGATTTTATGAGCCGCAAAAGCGTGGTTAAAGGACAGATTACGCTACACCCGGGCGGTATCCCGCATGGGCCACATCCGGGTACAGTGGAAAAATCAATCGGAAAAGAAAAAACCGATGAGCTGGCGGTAATGATCGATCCTTTTAAGCCTTTAATGCTTACACAGGAAGCCCTGGATATTGAAGATGAAAGCTATCATAAAAGCTGGCAGGAAGGATAGTCGGGAGTCTTGAGTCCTTAGTCTTCAGTCGGAAGTCCGGAGACCGAAGATAGAGTTCATTTAAATAGTCAGAAGTCGGGAAAAGACCGAATTCCGAAGATAAAATGCATAGAAATAGTCAGGAGGAACATAGACCGAGGATAAAGTGCAAAGGGAATAAATAGTGAGCAATTATCCAACATTTAAACTTTACAACATTCAACCTTATAACATTTAACAACAACATACATCCGACTTCGGACCTCCGACATCGGACATAAATAACAACAAACAGATGGAAACACAAACATTCGCAGAGAAAATATCAAAAGCACCAGATTTTCTGCCTATTAACGGAACAGATTATATCGAATTTTACGTGGGTAACGCCAAACAGGCCGCTCACTATTATAAAACCGCGTTTGGTTTTCAAAGCTTAGCCTATGCCGGGCCAGAAACCGGCGTACGCGATCGTGCATCTTATGTATTGCAACAGGGTAAAATCAGGCTGATCTTAACCACGGCACTAAAATCAGATCATCCAATATCAGAACATGTAAAAAAACACGGAGATGGTGTAAAAGTACTGGCGCTTTGGGTTGATGATGCTTATAGTGCTTTCGAAGAAACTACAAAACGTGGTGCCAAACCTTACATGGAGCCAAAAACCTTAACAGATGAACATGGTGAGGTGAAAATGAGCGGCATTTATACATACGGCGAAACGGTACACATGTTTATTGAGCGCAAAAATTATAATGGCACTTTTATGCCAGGTTACCGTGTATGGGAAAGCGATTATCAACCCACAGACACCGGCCTGTTATATATTGATCATTGTGTAGGAAATGTGGGTTGGAACCGCATGAACGAAGCCGTACAATGGTATGAGGATGTAATGGGCTTTGTAAATATTCTTTCTTTTGATGATAAGCAGATCAATACAGAATATTCTGCCTTGATGAGTAAAGTGATGAGCAACGGGAATGGATATTCGAAATTCCCGATCAATGAGCCGGCAGAAGGTAAAAAGAAATCGCAGATTGAAGAATACCTGGAATACTACGAAGGAGAAGGCGTTCAGCATATTGCCGTAGCTACAAAAGACATCGTTAAAACAGTTAAAGAACTAAAATCACGTGGTGTTGAATTTTTAAGTGCGCCACCAGAAGCTTATTACGACATGATGCCGCAGCGTGTAGGCAAAATTGACGAAGAAATATCTTTATTAGAGAGTCTGGGCATTTTAGTCGATTGTGATGAGGAAGGTTACCTTCTGCAGATTTTTACCAAACCGGTTGAAGACCGCCCTACCCTTTTCTTCGAGATTATTCAACGTAAAGGTGCACAAAGCTTTGGCGCGGGTAATTTTAAAGCACTATTCGAATCTTTGGAGCGCGAGCAGGAATTAAGGGGTAATTTATAGTGTAATAGTAATTCCGTCATCTCGAGCGGAGTGCAACGTAGTCGAGAGATCTGCTCATATAGATCTCTCCATTTCGCTTTGCTTCAGTCGAGATGACGGCTAATTATCACCTATAACACCTCTCCCAAATGCTTGTAATTCGACTTTATCGTATCCAGAACCTCACTCATTTTCCCACCCAGCATTAATTTGGCCATCGATTCTGTCATGCCTTTTATTTGCTCCCATTCTATTTTTGGTGGCATTGCCAAAGCATTCGGATTAGTCATGATGTTTAACAAAACAGGCCCATTTTCATTTAGCGCATAACTAATTGCGGTTTCTACTTCTTCGGGTTTGGTTACCGTCATTCCTTTAAATCCCATGGCCTGTGCTACCAATGCAAAGTCTGGATTAACCATATCAGTTTCATTATCTGGCAAACCATCAACCTCCATCTCCAGTTTCACCATTCCCAGGGCCTTATTGTTAAAAACAATCAGTTTTACAGGCAGGTTATATTGTTTGATAGTAGCCAGATCGCCTAAGAGCATTGATAAGCCGCCATCACCACACATGGCAATGACCTGTTGTTCAGGATGTGCCAAAGCAGCACCAATGGCCATCGGCATGGCATTCGCCATAGAGCCATGGTTAAAAGAACCCAGCATTTTACGTTTGCCTGTTCCATCAATAAAACGTGCTCCCCAAACGCAGCACATGCCGGTATCAACGGTAAAAATGGCATCATCAGCCGCTAAACGGTTTATCGTTTCGGCTACAAATTCGGGCTGGATTTTATTTTCCTCACCCTGATCTTTAACATAAACCTGCTGCCTCTCCTTAACCTTCTGATAGAATTCTAATTGAGATTGCAGGAAACTATCGTCTTTTTTCTCGGAGATGACTGGTAATAAAGCTTTTATGGAATCAGTGATGTTTCCACATAAACCCATGGTCAGTTTAGCCCTTCTGCCCAATCGTTCAGGCTTTTCATCAATCTGCACAATTTTGTTCTTAACCGGCATAAAATTAACATAGGGAAAATCTGTTCCCAGTAAAAGCACTACATCAGCCTCGTGCATGGCATGGTACCCTGATGGCTGTCCTAAAAGGCCTGTCATCCCCACTTCATAAGGATTATTGTATTGTATGCCCATTTTCCCTCTGAAAGAAAATCCCACCGGTGCCTTTAATTTGGCTGCTAATGCTACTACTTCATCATGTGCTTCGGCTGCACCGATACCGCAATAAATCATAATTTTCTTTTCACCATTAAGCAGGTCTGATAAATCTTTCAACTCCTGATCAGATGGACGGATCATCGGTTTATTGTTGAATAGTTGCATAGAAGTTACACTTTCCACCGCATCGAGTTGTGCCACATCGCCGGGCAAACCAAAAACGGCAACGCCTTTTTTATGAATGGCATGCTGAACAGCCGTTTGAAACATCCTGGGCGCCTGCTCGGCCGTGGTGGCTACCTGGTTATAGTAACTACAATCGTCGAATAATTTTATGGTGTTCGTTTCCTGGAAAAAGTCCATTCCAAATTCGCCTGTTGGAATGGTTGATGCTATGGCAATAACCGGAACATGACTTCGGTGTGCATCATAAAGACCGTTAATTAAATGTACATGACCGGGGCCACAGCTGCCCGCACAACACGCGATTCCGTCAAGTTCGGCTTCGGCGGCGGCAGCAAAAGCCCCCACTTCTTCATTGCGTACGTGAATCCACTTTATCTTGCCATTTCTTCTTACAGCGTCGTTGAAATAATTCAAACTGTCTCCGGTAACGGCGTAAACTCTTTTTACGCCAACCTCAACCAGCATGTCTACCAGTTGTTCTGCAACATTTTTACCCATGAAAATACTTTTTAATGATGGATTTGATATACCTAATAAATAGTAGAAGCTGGTGGATTGTTTTAGGCTAAAAGCAAAAAGAACCAATCTGACCTTGAAAAGACTTTAGATCGATGGTAACATCTGTAAGCAACAACAGCTGCATGAAGTTTCTTCACTAAAACTTCATAAATGAAGTGCACCTTTGAAATAACAAAACACGAAGCGATTTCAATTTTGTTAAATTCTAAAAACTCATAATTAGTTTTTTAGTTTTCCGGTTACCCTTATCTGATACCTCATGTATTGCAAAATACATGAGGTTTTTTTGTTAAATTATTCAATAATACTCTATTTGGAATTATGAAATATCTGAAGGTTTCTTATAGATCTTTTTAACAGTATCGTCACCCTGAACCGAGCCTCGCGAGTTCACCGATGGTAAGTTATTTCAGGGTCTATCTA
>NZ_FOJM01000031.1 GCF_900111825.1 Pedobacter suwonensis | reverse complement strand
GATACGGTGCTATGGCCTAGCTATACGGAAATGCATGATGCCGCATTCTGCTCATTAATAGGTAATTACAAAATAACGTCAATGGTAGCTTGTCGAAGACTTCTTTTAGATTTCTGATAAAGTTTTTCGACAGGCTCAACGTGACAAATTCCAAGCGAATTATAATTTATGAGATAGCCCCTTTGTTTTTTATCCTTTTTAAACCAGATTCCATGATTTCTACCAGTTCATGATTTAAATGGGCTGGTTCTATAATTTCAGCTACATCAACGAATTTAATAAACCATCGTACAAAAGAAACAATAGAGAGGGAACAATCGAAATACATCAACACAAAATCATCCGAAATTTCCTCTTCCCTGAATCCGAAAATCTGGCGGTCCCAGTATAGGTAGTGGGCGTACTTCCGATCTACCCTGAGTTCGATTTTCGTTTTGTTTTCAGACAAGCCTTTATCACGGAACTCATGAATTGGCGGGTGTGAAATGGTAAAATTTTCTTCAAGTACCGAAACTTTTTTAATCCTGTCCAACCTAAAATTTCGGTAATCTTTCCTTAAATGGCAATAGGCCAAAAGATACCAGAAACCATGTTCATAAAATATACCTATAGGTTCTACAGATCTACCAACCGGATAAACATCACTACTTTTGAGGTAATCGATGCGGGTTATCTTCTTCTTTAACGTGCTATTGAGCAATACATCGATAATGTTGGGCAGGTAATCATTGGATTTAAAATCATTTTTAAGATGTACGGTATCTTCTAAATGCAGAAAATCTTTTTTTTGATGCACCTGGAAAGAGCTTTTTATTTTGATGAGTGCGGCATCAAAATGTTTTTTAACAAATTCTGTTTCATGTTTCTGCATCACTTTTTCAGCAACCATTAAACTGAGAATTTCTTCCTGGCTAAACCTGGATGGCTGTAACCTAAAACCTTCCATAATCGAATAACCACTTCCCGGTTCATTTACGATCGGTATTCCGGCCATCTCCAGGGCCTTTAAATCCCTGTAAATCGTCCTCAAACTGATTTCGAACCGTTTTTGTAATTCTTCCGCAGTAACTACAGATTTAGATTGTAAAAGAAAAAATAGCTGTAATATCCGGTCAAATCTTTTGGTAATATCCATTCCTTAAAAATGCAGTTTAAATTTCACAGCTAATTTAATCTGTTTGCCCTTGGCGGGAAAAAAATTAATAAGCATACCGCAAATCTAGCATACATTGTGACAGACTTATGTCAGTGGAGGCATATCTTTTAGGAGAGATTCGAAAGCTAAAGATTAGCTATTTAAATATAGGAAATTGTAATAATCACCGCCCAGATTAAGCTAAAAGCACATCCAAAATAAAACATTGGCATATTTTGTTTCAGGTTTTTCTTAATCAAAACCGTATAAACAATCCAATCAAAAAAAGCAATAAAATATAGTGGAACCGCAAATAACAACATAAGCTTAAAATTAGTAATCAAATATAGCGATTAAGGCAATATCATAATTCATTTACTGATAAAAATAGATTCAAAATTTAAGACACCCGTAGAATTATTTAAAGTAGTTTATACCATGATATTTATCGTACTGCAACTGATGGCCTTACTGATAAATTTTGTTTTTTACTGCTTTAAGTTGCGTAGCCAATAACACGCCGCCAAGTGCCGCCGTTAAGAAAATGCCTTCATAAATCCACAAGGGTTTTTTCTTTTTAAAACCCTTGTAAAAAGTATGTGCAGCTATTACCCCAAGACCAACAAACTCAATATTGCGCTGCACTTGTTTTGATGCATCTTTGTTTTTAATTAAAGCAAGACGCAACAGCTCATCTATTAAACTGATGTTTTTAGAAACACCTTTCCTGATCTGTCTTTTACTTGCCGGAGCCCCTAATTTCTTCGCTGCACTTTGTAAACCTGTAGTGGTAATCTCATTAATCAGACGTGTTTTCGTATCATTTCTTTCCATATCGCTTTTCATAGGTCCTATTATTTTAACCCCACACAAAAGATATAGTTTTGATAAATTTGAGAAAAGTAGAACTGTGGATATACGACAAGAGTAAGACAAAGCTGATGATAAGCCGATCAGCGGCCTGAAATCTTCAAGACCAAATCCAGCAATCTAATTTATACTGATGGAATCCTGAAAACAACCACAGCTGTGAAAAAACTACCGTGCCACACGGCAGAATGCATTCATAAAATTTTATTTGGATAAGGTAGTTTCTAGAACCAACCGGTCTAATATCAAACAAGATACCAGGCACACGGTAATAGGCAGCTATAAAGTTCTGCGCCTTACGATTTTATAAACTGGAAGCTAATCTCAAGACATGGAGTAAATTTTTTATGATAAAATCACGAGATCAATATCTTTCATGCCCAGATTTTTTAACAGTCCGTTAAATACCGGTGTACGTAAAATTACCTGAAAAATATTAAGATGGGGCTTGCCGATACATATCGTTGTAATTTCCTTTTCACTAGCAACATCAATGATGGTTTTGGTAATGGCGTTACTTTTAATTTTAATGACTTCTGCACCCAGTTCGGTAGCCAGTTTAAAATGGTTGATCAAATGGCGCTGCTTGTCCAATTTAATCCTTTCCATACTTTCGTTCTCGCGCTGCACATACAATACCATCCACGGCGATCGGTAATAGGAAGCCAGTCTTGCTGTTTTGCGGATCACTATTCCCGCAGTTTCGGCATTAGATGAAATACAGGCCAAAAAACGTTCGGGCCTGAGCTTAATCGATTTGGGAATTTCAGTCTGGATTTTCCGTTCCACCTGATGCACTACTTCTTTTAAAGCCAGTTCGCGCAATTGAAGGATTTTATCAGACTGAAAAAAGTTAGCTAACGCTCTTTCAATTTTTGACTGCTCATAAATTTTGCCTTCTTTAAGGCGGGTAACCAATTCGTCAGCAGTAAGGTCGATATTTACGATTTCATCGGCAATTTCTAATATCTTATCCGGGATCCGTTCGGTAATGGCAATACCAGTAATCTGCTCAATTTCTTCATTAATACTTTCCAGGTGCTGAATGTTTACTGCAGAAATAACGCTGATCCCTGCTTCGAGCAGATCGAAAACATCCTGCCAGCGTTTAGTGTTTTTACTGCCCTCAACATTGGTATGGGCAAGTTCGTCCACAATCACAATTTCGGGATGGCGGTTCAGGATCCCCTTGAGATCCATTTCCTCTATTTCTTTGCCCCGATAAAAGATTTTCCGTCTTGGAATAATCGGCAAGCCTGCAACAAGTGCTTCTGTTTCCGCCCTTTTATGGGTTTCTACATAACCGATACAGACATCTACGCCATTTCGAAGCAAGGCATGCGATTCCTGAAGCATTCGGTAAGTTTTACCCACACCAGCACTCATGCCCATATAGATTTTAAGCTTTCCGCGCCTGGATTTTTTAACCAGGTCTAAAAAATGCCTGACCGATTCTTCTTTTTGTTCTTCTTCCACAATGTTTACCAGCTAACATTCATGATTCCTTTTTCTATTAGTAGAACTTCTTTTTTTTGCAACCGGCCCTGTTTTTTTTTAAAAGAATTTAATTTCCATATCATAAATATTCCTAAGAAAGCTAAAAACAAGCTGAATATGATTTCTATAAGGGTGCATGCTTTTATTTTTTTCGAAAATGAACGTCATCTCGACTGAAGTGCAACGGAGTGGAGAGATCTGTATCGAAAGATTTCTCGACTGCGCCTTGCTCCGCTCTAAAGGACGAAAGCTTTGGTATGCTAAAACGATACCGCAATACTCGCCGTTAAACTTGCATTGGCATTAACCGCAGCACCTTCCCTGGCAAAAATTTTGTCTTTGCTATCGTAGGCTTTTCCCTCCAGCCTTACAACAGCATTGGCTATTGGCGAATAATCAAGATTTAAAGAATAACCTTTGGTTTTAAAACCCTGTGGCGTGCCAGTTGGAATAAAGATACCGTTTTTATCCTCATAATATTCAAACCTTCCGGCAACGGCCCATTTTGGTGCAAACTTGTATTGTGCAATAGCTACCGGAGAAATGACTTCGTTTTTATCACTGCTGCCTTTTTGCTTTTGTTGCGTACCATAATCAAATCCAAGGGTTACACCAAATTTATCGGTTAGCTGGAAGATGCCATAAATGTTGTGGTAAAACCGATTAACCCTAACTGAATCAACACCTTCCGTTCCAAGATAATTACTATAGTTTACCGTAATTCTATCTGTCGGTTTCCAGATAAGCTGAAGTCCGCCGGCAGGTTTACTGTTTCCATTCTGGCGGCTAATGCGCTGCCATCCGTTCAGGTATAGTGCGCTAGCCGTAAATTTACCGTCTTTAGTGCCATAAGTAATTTTTGCACCCGATTCATAATAAGGTGTATTTTCTGAAGAAATATTTCTGGTCAGCACCCAACAATCTTTTGAAACTGCGCTTTCGAAACCGATGTGCGAAGAAAAGATTCCGGCATCGATCCAAAGATTTTCTGTTTTGGATAATTTCACACCTGCATTGGCCTCCAAGATATTTTTTAATACGCCAGGCTCGGCAGCCAGGTTGGCATTGGCATAAGTTCCGGCCATTACCGCTAAATTAGCCCTGATCATTCCGCTATCATAAGCAGCCTTGATAAAACCAAGGTTCAGGTTTACTTCGTTTGTGCGGTTATGCGAATATATAAAACCAGGACGGTTGTGGTCTGCAGGTTGATTAAAGTCGTATCCATAATAAGCCTCAAGGTATCCCGTTACTTTAATTTTAGGTTCTTCCTGTGCTTTGGCAATAGATCCTGTAGCGAGTGTAACGGCAAGTAATAGTATTTTTTTCATTTTATCTGATTGTTTTATATTGGGCAAAGCCTAAGGCCCAGATTTCTTTGATACCAGGCCTTATTGCATTGCCGTTGTTATTGTTTTGGGAAATTGTTTGTTATAAACGGTCGTCATCTCGACTGGAACGCAGTGGAATGGAGAGATCTTTAAACGAGTGATTTTAGATCTCTCCGCTACAGTCGAAAGGACGATATTAAAACTAAAGCGCATCAAGGGCAAGGTTTAATTTTAACACATTTACTGACGACGGGCCAAATACCCCCATAAATGGTTTCAGTGTATTCATGGCCACCAGTTCTTTTACCTTTTTCACATCGATTTTACGTGCCGCAGCAACTCTGTCAACCTGAATCGCAGCGCCTTGTTCCGAAATATTTGGGTCAAGTCCGCTTCCTGATGCAGTAACCATATCGGCGGGGATATCAGATTTTTTGATACCAGGGTTATATTTCAATAAAGTATCAATACGGGATTGCACTTCTTTTAAATAATCAGGATTTG
This sequence comes from Pedobacter suwonensis, assembly GCF_900111825.1. Taxonomy (GTDB): domain Bacteria; phylum Bacteroidota; class Bacteroidia; order Sphingobacteriales; family Sphingobacteriaceae; genus Pedobacter; species Pedobacter suwonensis. The sequence goes on along the minus strand of NZ_FOJM01000031.1, from coordinate 14,374 downwards.
ATGGTCCTTTGTTGGAACCTGCAGAACCTGCCGCATTGTAGGCCACAGCCGATGGCCTTCCCCAGAAATATTGCGGTTTAGTAAACGACTGGTCCAATAAGGCATAACCTACCGTTTTACCATTTTTGGTGATTTTTTCTCCTCCCCCGTTTCCTTTAGACATTTTGCCGATAAAGGCAACAGTAACAGGATATATTACGCATAACAGTACTAATAATACAAGTGTTAAGCGGATAGATTGAATGATGTACTTTTTCATTTTGTTTTCTTTTTAAATTTTCTTGGTGTCATGCTGAATTGCGAAGCATCTTTATCTGCTAATAGTGCTTATTTTTCTGCTATCCCATATCTAAAGATTCTGCGCTCAAATTGACATTTATACAAACAGACCGACTAATAAATCAATTATTTTAATCCCTATAAACGGGGCTGCTACCCCACCAATACCATAGATAAACAGGTTTCTGCGTAATAAAGCAGTTGCTCCTATGGGTTTATAAGCCACACCTTTTAAAGCCAACGGGATCAGGATCGGGATAATGATGGCGTTAAAAATTACTGCCGACATGATTGCCGATTCTGGCGAATGCAAGCCCATAATATTCAGACTTTGCAGCGCTGGTATTGAAGCGATAAATAAAGCCGGAACAATGGCAAAATACTTGGCCACATCATTTGCAATGGAAAAAGTGGTTAATGTACCGCGGGTAATCAACAATTGTTTACCGATTTCTACAATCTCAATCAGTTTGGTAGGATCATTATCCAAATCAACCATGTTACCAGCTTCCTTAGCGGCCTGTGTTCCGCTGTTCATGGCAACACCCACATCGGCCTGTGCCAAAGCAGGTGCATCATTGGTACCATCACCCATCATCGCTACCAGCTTACCCAGGGTTTGTTCATCTTTAATGTAATTCATTTTATCCTCAGGTTTGGCCTCGGCAATAAAATCATCAACACCCGCTTTCTCTGCAATGTATTTAGCGGTCAACGGGTTATCTCCGGTTACCATTACTGTTTTTACCCCCATTTTCCTTAAGCGTTCAAAACGTTCGCTGATGCCGGGTTTAATAATATCCTGTAATTCGATTACACCAAGGGCTTTTTCATTTTCAGCTACCACTAAAGGTGTACCGCCATTGGTAGCGATGGTTTTTACATGATCTTCAATATCAGAAGGAAAATGATTTCCGGCTTTTTGCACCATGTTCCTGATCGAATCAAAAGCACCTTTTCTGATCCTTTTACCATCGGCAGTATCTAGTCCGCTCGAACGGGTTTCGGCAGTAAACTTGATAAAAACAGATCCTTCTGGCGTTCCGGTAGATTGAACACCCTGTTCGGCGGCCAGTTCAATGATTGATTTTCCCTCCGGAGTTTCATCTGCCAAAGAACTTAATACACAGGCATCTGTAAAAACTTTAATACTTACACCTGCAGTTGGATAAAAATTGGTGGCTTTACGGTTACCGATGGTAATGGTTCCGGTTTTGTCTAATAGCAATACATCAATATCGCCTGCTGTTTCAACCGCTTTACCCGATTTGGTAATTACGTTTGCCCTTAAGGCCCTGTCCATTCCGGCAATACCAATGGCAGATAAAAGTCCGCCGATAGTAGTTGGGATCAGGCATACAAAAAGCGAAATCAACGCGGCAATGGTGATCGGTGTATTGGCATAATCAGCAAAAGGTTTCAGGGTTACGCATACAATGATGAATACCAGTGTAAAACTGGCCAGCAGAATAGTTAAAGCAATCTCGTTTGGTGTTTTCTGACGTGATGCACCTTCAACCAAGGCAATCATCTTATCTAAAAAGCTTTCTCCCGGAGCTGTACTTACCTGAACTTTAATCTCATCAGATAAAACTTTTGTTCCACCGGTTACCGAAGACTTATCACCTCCTGATTCGCGGATTACCGGAGCAGACTCACCCGTAATGGCCGATTCGTCAATAGTAGCAATACCTTCAATAATCTCTCCATCCGTTGGAATCGTATCGCCTGCTTCACATATAAATACATCACCTTTTTTTAACTGGTTAGAAGAACGGATTTCGATACTTCCATTATCCAGAAGCACTTTTGCAGGTGTTTCTTCTCTTGTTTTACGAAGGCTGTCGGCCTGTGCCTTACCTCTTGCCTCTGCAATGGCTTCAGCGAAGTTTGCAAACAAAACGGTAAGCAATAAAACTAAAAAGATGAAGAAGTTGTATAAGGGCGCTCCTTGTCCGGTATGGCTGAAAGAGTATACCGTAACATAAGCCATGATCAGGGTTCCGATTTCTACGGTAAACATAACGGGGTTCCGTACCATTGCCCTAGGATCAAGCTTAATGAAAGATTGTTTTAGCGCGGTCTGCACCAAGGCAGGTTCGAACAATTTATTATTGGGTTTCATATTATTTATTTATGTATGATGGAAGATGTGTGATGGATGATGTAGGCGTTAATTGCGCATTTTCCATTATCCATCTTACTTTTTCCATCCTAGTGAGTAAAGTATTCTGCCAACGGACCTAAAGCCAGGGCAGGGAAATAAGAAAGTGCGTTTAAAACAATGATAACCGCAAAAGTCATCAGTGCAAAGGTTTTGGTATCTGTTTTAAGTGTACCGGCCGATTCAGGGATGAATTTTTTAGCGCCTAGTAATCCAGCGACGGCAACCGGGCCTATAATTGGCAGGAAACGCCCCAGGAAGATCACTATACCGGTAGATAGATTCCAGAATATATTGTTATCTCCAAGCCCCTCAAAGCCGGAACCGTTGTTGGCATTAGATGAAGTCATTTCATACAGCATTTCAGAGAAGCCATGGAAACCAGGATTATTGAGCCAGTTTTTAGGCTGAACAGCCCATGCAGCATTGCCATAATTGGTGAATATATAACTTGCGATTGCAGTTCCGGCAAGGATTAAAAACGGACTCAACAAAGTAATAATGGCCGCAATTTTAATTTCTCTGGCTTCTACCTTATGTCCCAGAAACTCCGGCGTTCTGCCCACCATCAGGCCTGAAATAAACACGGCAACAATCAAATAAATGAAGTAATTTAATAAACCAACACCACAACCTCCGTAGAATGAGTTGATCATCATCCCCAATAACTGCCAGGTACCCGACATTGGCATGGTACTATCGTGCATGCTGTTTACGGAACCTGTAGAAATAATGGTAGTTACGGTTGCCCAATAGGCAGAGGCAGCCGGACCGAAGCGCACTTCTTTACCTTCCATCGCCCCGGTTGTTTGTGAAATACCCATTTTGGCTAAGGCTGGATTCCCGCCTAGTTCTGAACTAAGCATAGGAAGCAACAGCATAAATAAACCGATGGTCATCACCCCAAAAATGGTCCAGGCCATTTTTTTTCTGCGGATAAAATAGCCGAATGCAATTACCATGGCAATCGGAATAATAACCTGTGCAATCAGCTCAACCATATTGGTAAAATAACTCGGGTTTTCGAAAGGATGTGCCGAATTGGCTCCAAAATAACCTCCGCCATTTGTACCTAAATGTTTAATCGCGATCATTTGAGCAGCTGGTCCCCTCGAAACATTAACGGTATCGCCTTGCAATGAAATGAATTTATCTTTCCCCTCATAACTGGCTGGTGTACCATTAAAGGTTAAGATCAAAGCCATTATAAAAGATAATGGCAGCAATAAACGTGTAATGGATTTTACAAAAAATTCCCAGAAATTGCCAAGCTCGGTTGTTGTTTTATCTCTAAATGCTTTAAAAAGCACTACTGCAGCAGCAATACCTGTTGCCGCGCTTACAAACTGAAGAAACATCAGCACATATTGCTGGGTAAGGTAACTTACGCCACTCTCACCTGAATAATGTTGTAGATTACAGTTGGCAACAAAGCTGATAATGGTGTTAAAAGCCAGGTCAGGTGTCATTCCAGGATTCCCATCCGGGTTAAACGGAAGTTTATCCTGAAAAATAAGTACAAAAAATCCATAGAACAACCATAGGACATTAATGGTAAACAGTGCTTTCAACTGCTGTTTCCAGTTCATCTGTTCTTTGATATTGATTCCGGAAAGCTTGTAAATACCAGCTTCAACTGGTTTCAAAAAATCTGTCCAGACTTTTTCTCCTGCAAAAACCTTGGCCAGGTATTTACCTAGAGGTATAGCAATAACCAGGGTGAGCAGAAATGTGGCTATAATGCCTGTTAATTCAGTATTCATTTTTTAATTTGTTAAATACTCCATTGACGGAGGAAGGATTAAAATTTTTCGGGTTTGATCAGCACGTAAATCATATAGATAAATACGGCGACGGCGATCATAAATAATGCGATCATAGTGTTAGATTTTTTCGAACCAGTTTATTGATTTGTAAGTAGCCCAGCAGAGCAGCACCAGGATTAAGAAAAATAATATTGTCATGATTGTAATGATTTTACAGGCCAGTAGCCAACTCTTATACCAGAAAAGAGAACACACAATTAAATAGGTGACAATCAATACTTTAAACAACAATCATCTACTTTAACCCTCAAGCAGGCATTAAAAAACCCTTCCATTTTGGAAAGGTTTTTTTCATATTGGTATCGGTTATACGCGCTTACTAAAGTATTTCGCTGTAAGAGAATCAAAATAATAATCGTTATAATGACGATTATTATTTAATTTAGAAAAAATTCTAACCAAAATCATCACTCCTGAGCAAGCCCGAATCGTTTTGCTGCTGATGCATTGTTGAATTTAACGACTAAATTTTAACAGAAAATGAAAAGAAAGTTTTGGCTTTTTGCCGCATTCATCTTCATGGCTGCAAATGTATTGGCCATCAACAAAAAAACAGCCAACGAGCCTGATTCGGCTTATTTATTCGCTTACAATGCCAACGGACTTCGGTTTGCCTGGAGTTTGGATAAACAGAACTGGACGCCGATAGGAAATGATTATACCTTTTTAAAGAGTGATTATGGCCGATGGGGAAGCGAGAAAAAAATGATAACACCTTTCCTTATTCAGGGTAAAAACGGACTGTGGGTATGCATCTGGAGCCTGAATAACCATACATTACAATTTGCAACTTCAACTTCTGAAGATCTGATCAGCTGGAACCCGCAAAGCTACCCCTATGTAAATCAGGGTAAGAATGTTTTACGTCCGGTTATTGCCTATAACCCTAATCTTGATGAATATACCGTAACCTATGCGGATGCCGACGAAAAGTATTTTCAAACCAAAACCAAAGATTTAAGCCATTACAGCCCTATAAAAGAAGTGCCCGCATCAGCTTATCATGACCTGCGTACTGCTGTTAATCTACCCCATGCCGGTATGGGTCAGGTGTACCGTTTGCCATGGAAAGTTATTTTGGGTTTGAAAAAAACATATGAGTTAAAGGATTACAAAAATAAACAGAATGGAGAGACAACTAAAGATGATGCCGTGCGTTTTGCAGGTCTTAAAAATGTAGAGGCCAAGATAACTTTCCAACCTGATCAGACAAAGCCGATCAGCAACATGCTAACAGGTGTATTTTTCGAAGATTTAAATTATGCGGCTGATGGAGGATTGTATGCAGAACTGATTCAAAACCGGGATTTCGAATATCACCTTCGCGATAAAGAGTATAATGACCAAAACTGGAACAGCAGTTACGCCTGGACATTGAAAGGCGACCGTGCAACGATGAAAATAGATTCGGTTTCGCCAATCCATCCCAATAATCCGCACTATGCAGTTTTGGATATTCCTGTTGCCGGGGCATCTATCCTAAATAGCGGTTTTGATGGAATAACAGTAAAAAAAGGCGAAACTTACGATTTTTCACTATCAGCGAAATTACTGGATACAAAAAGGATGAATCTTGAGGTAAGGCTGGTAAGTGACAAACTAGGAATTTTGGCCAAATCAAATTTAAATATTACTTCAAACAACTGGAAAACAGCAGCTTTAAGTTTAGTGTCTGCTGTAGATGCAAGCCATGCAAAACTCGAAATCGTGATGGCTAACCAAGGGCGTATTGCAATTGATATGGTTTCATTATTTCCAAAAAACACATTTAAGGGCCGCAAAAATGGCTTGAGGTCGGATTTGGCACAAGCCATTGGAGCTATACATCCGCGTTTTGTACGTTTTCCGGGAGGTTGCCTTGCCCACGGAGATGGTATTGCCAATATTTATAAATGGAAAAACTCTATCGGACCTTTAGCGTCACGCAAACCAGACCGAAACCTTTGGGGCTATCATCAAACTATGGGGCTTGGTTATTATGAATATTTCCAGTTTTGTGAAGATATTGGTGCTGCACCCGTTCCCGTTATAGCTGCTGGTGTACCTTGCCAGAATTCGGCCACAGGTGGTGGTGGCCAGCAGGGAGGTATACCAATGAGTGAAATGGGGCAGTATATACAGGATATTGCAGATTTAATTGAATACGCCAATGGCGATGTAAAAACTGAATGGGGGAAAAAACGTGCCGAAGCAGGACACCCCAAACCATTTAACCTGAAATATATTGGCATTGGTAATGAAGACCAGATTACAGAGGTATTTGCTGAACGGTTTACGATGATTTACAATGCCCTAAAAAAATCGCACCCTGAAATTACAGTTATTGGCACTGCAGGTCCATTTTTTGAAGGAACTGACTATGAAGCTGGCTGGCAAATTGCATCAAACCTTAATGTACCGATAATTGACGAACATTATTACCAGTCGCCAGGCTGGTTTATCAATAATCAGGATTTTTACGATAGTTACGATCGCTCTAAATCTAAAGTTTACCTAGGCGAATATGCGGCAAGTTTACCAGGTGGTAACAGGACAAACCTGGAAACCTCGCTTGCCGAGGCCTTGTATCTCCTTTCACTTGAACGCAATGGTGATGTGGTGAGCATGGCCTCTTACGCCCCGCTTTTAGCCAAAGAGGGCCATACCCAATGGGATCCTGATCTGATTTATTTTAACAATACAGAAGTAAAACCTACTATAGGCTACTTTGTACAACAACTATATGGACAGAATGCCGGAGATGAGTATATTCCATCAACTTTGGTACTCTCTTCGAATCAAGAAAACGTGAGGAAACGGATAGCCTGTTCAATGGTTAAAGATGCTAAAACCGGAGATTTAGTCGTTAAAATGGTTAACCTGCTTCCGGTAAATGTAAACACCTCATTTGATTTCAATCAGCAACAGTTTGGGAAAAATGCCTTTAAAACCGTACTTTCCGGCAACCCGAATGACAAGAGAGCTGTTCCGGTTGTTACAAAAATTGATTCTGAAGCAATCAGACAACTGAAGCTGCCGGCTTATTCATTTACCGTTTTAAGATTTAAAGCAAAGTAGGATAATAGGAAATATCCCCTCCTTTACAATTTTTGCAGTGTAAAATAATATTTCATTAAGGATGCACTTTATCTGATTAGACTGTGCATCCTTTTTAAGTAAACTGAACCATTAAATCACTGCGTTAATATTAGAAATTGGTATTAACAATTGATTGGCTTCTGCCCGAATCAATAAAGTCAAGTGCCACAATTCCAAATTTCCCATGGGTATTGTTGGCAAAAAATGTGGTAATTTTTGGATTGATGAAATTCGATACCGTTGTAATACTCGGGATACTGAATATACCAGCTTTATAACCACTTGCATAATTCAGGTAAAGTTTATTTGATGTATCATTTTTGGCTTCATTTAACAAGGTTTCTATTCTCGTCCACTTTGTATTTACATCATTAACATTGTAAAAATCCTGAACTTTTAAATTTGCCGCGTTATTGATCTCAAATGTAGTATTATCGGCCCAGGCCGTAGCGTCAATTCCTTTTGGCGATGATGCGGAGAACCTTCGCAAAAGTCTGATTTTCCCACGGATACTGCCCAAAGTAGGAATGTTGTTTCCTAAATCCCACTTGCCGGGATTTTGCTGTACATAACTGTCGAATGTTTGCTCAAAAGAACGGCTATTGTTTGATGGGGTATGTTCTTCTTTTACGCTCATAATAATGGCTTCTGTTGGGTGACTGTTCAGGAAATTGATACAGGCATTCAGCACGTCATTAAAATTAAGATTTTGATAAATGGCTCCATGATGAATGGCAAAAGCATTGTCTATGTGCCTGCAGCGGATATCCAGATAACGAACGCCAGCATTTAACTGATCGGTAATGCTCAGGTTCTGACATTTTGCAGTGCCTGAAACAGGTTCGATCGTAGCGCCGGAATCGTGCGTACCTGGGATAGAAATGAGTGCTATGCTGTTTTGATCGGCAAGTACGCTCATCCAGTTATTAAGCGAAAAACCTGATAAAGCCGCATTTGGATTTACATTTTCTTTAAGTTTTGGTCCGGAAAATTTTTCAGTTTCTTGTTGTTCTTTTTTACAGGCACTAAAGGTTAGCACCAAGGCCACAAAAAGTGGTAGTTGTAATTTTCTCATAGTTTTTTTAAGATTGATGATTTATTTGGTTCAGCTTAATAAAACTAGTAAAATGATTTACTAAATCGATATTCCATCAATAATTTCATAATTAATTAATATTGGCTTGCTGGTTCCGACGATCTATTTCGTATTGAAGTAACGAAATAGTTATATTGCGGCATCAAATCATAATGAACATTTTCACAAAAAATAACCTCAACAAACTGTCTTCATTACTTTTAAAAAAGCAATGTGTATTTGCCGTTTATCTCATACTGGCTTTGGTAGCTGGTTTTAAACAATACCACCACCATTCTTACAATAATTATCTGATCTTCAAATATGTTTACTGGCATACTGTAGACTTGCAGAATCTATATAATAATTATCCCGAATACCAAGACAGTAACCATTACGGGCCTGTATTTTCTGTTTTCATAGCGCCTTTTGCCTTATTGCCTGATGGCCTGGGTTGTATATTGTGGAACATCGCTAATGTAACTATATTACTTTGGGGCATTTACAGCCTCCCCATATCCCTTAACAAGCGAACAATAATAGCATGGATCTGTGCACATGAAACCTTAACCGCGCTCTTCAGTTTCCAGTTTAACATCGCCCTGACTGGATTAATATTGCTTAGTTTCTCTTATCTGATCAAAAAGAAGGAAGTACAATCTGCTTTTTTTATTGCCTTAGGCACGTTGATTAAACTTTACGGGATTGTTGGACTGGCATTCTTCTTTTTCACCAAAAATAAGTTAAAATTTATTTTAGGCTGCTTTATTGCATTTGCGGGGTTGTTTGCCTTGCCCATGGTTATTTCCTCGCCGGCTTTTGTCATGCAATCCTATAGCGACTGGTATCATTCTTTAGCCCATAAAAATGATTTAAATGCCTCGTTAACATCTTTTCAGGATATTTCTTTAATGGGAATTGTGAGGCGTATAACTGGTAATATCAACATTCCGAATACCCCTTTTTTGCTAGGTGGTTTAATATTATTTGGTTTGCCTTATGTCCGTATCAATCAGTATAAACATCTAGGTTTTAGGTTAATGTTATTGGCTTCGACATTGATTTTTACGGTGATATTTAGCAGCGGTTCCGAATCGCCAACTTACATTATTGCTTTTGCAGGGGTTGCCATTTGGTTCATGCTGCAGCAGACCCCAAAAAAAGGATGGACCATTGGTTTATTTATCTTTGCGTTTATATTAACCAGCCTGTCTCCAACGGATATTTTCCCAGGACAGGTTAAAGAATTTATTCGTCTATATTCGCTTAAAGCCCTACCTTGCGTCATCATTTGGCTAACTATAATCTACCAAATGATGAAAGAAGATTTTGAGTCTTATCTGATTACCGATAAATGAAGAAGTTAGTTTCTATAGTAATTCCTGCTTACAACGAAGCCGATAATATTTTTGTCATTGCAGAAAGTATTAAACAAGTTTTTTCAACCATCAATTACGAGTACGAGATGATATTGGTAGATGATGGTAGTGCCGATCATACGCTCGAAAAGATTAAAGATTATGCCTCAACAGCAAGTAATATCTTTTTCCTTGAATTTTCTAAAAATTTTGGTCATCAACTGGCTGTTAAGGCAGGCATGGATCATGCTTTTGGCGATTGTGTAATTTCGATGGATTGCGATATGCAACACCCTCCGGAACTGATTCCTGATATGATTGCAAAATGGGAAGCGGGTTATGAAGTGGTTTACACCATTCGTGAAGAAGATAAAAATCTATCTAAAGGTAAGAGAAGCTCATCAAGCCTGTTTTATAAAGTATTAAACTGGCTTTCTGATATCGATTTAGAGCCTGGAGCAGCAGATTTCCGTCTGCTCGATCAGCGGGTGGTTAATGTTTTCCGTAATTTTCATGAAAACGAGCCATTTCTTCGAGGTCTGGTAAAATGGCTGGGTTTTAAGCAATATGCTATTAAATATAATCCGGCGGCACGTTTTTCAGGTAAAAGTAAATACACCCTTAAAAAAATGCTTAGGTTAGCCTTGCACGGCGTTACTTCTTTTAGCATCAAGCCGCTCTACACCGCAGTTTACCTGGGTTTTATCCTGTCTTTTGCCTCTGTGCTTTATGTGCCGTATATTATCTACGCCTTTGTAAACCATGTAGAAGTTTCTGGCTGGGCATCCGTAATTATGACCATTGTTTTTTTTGGAGGTCTACAGCTCATTATCTTAGGTATTATAGGTATTTACGTAGGTAAAATGTTTATGCAAACTAAAAACCGCCCTAATTACATTATTCGTTCAACTAATATTCAACAAAAATAAATGGTACTGTTAAGTTTTGATATCGAAGAATTTGATATGCCTTTCGAGTATGGAAAAGATATTTCTTTTGAAGATCAGATTGCCATTTCGAGGGCAGGTACCATTGCCATTTTAGATATTTTGGATAAATACAGGGTGAAGGCTACCTTTTTCTGCACCGTTACCTTTGCAGAAAATATTCCCGATCTGATTAAAAGGATTACCGAAACCGGACACGAACTCGCTTCGCACGGGTATTATCATTCTAACTTTAAGCCAGAACATCTGCTTCAATCAAAATTAAAACTAGAAGAACTTTCGGGCAAAGAAATTACAGGTTATCGCATGGCGAGAATGATGCCAGTTGATGAAAAGGAGATTGAAAAGGCCGGATATACCTACAATACATCCATTAATCCAACTTATTTGCCCGGACGCTACAATAACTTCAATATTTCGCGAACACATTTTATTAAAGATAACGTTTTGCAGATTCCTGCTTCCGTTAGTCCGGTGATTCGTTTCCCGTTATTCTGGCTTTCCTTCCATAACCTGCCCTTAAGTATTTACAAAACCTTAGTCAGCTGGACATATAAAAAAGATAAATACCTGAATATTTACTTTCATCCATGGGAATTTACCGACTTAAATGATTTTGAACGCTTTGGTTTCCCTGGTTATGTGAGGAAGAATACGGGCGTGAAAATGATTAAGCGCATGGAGGCGCTTATTTCATGGATGAAAGCAAAAAACTACCCATTTGGCACGTTCCAGGAGTTTATTAAAACCATGAATTCTTAGATTTTAAGGATATTGTCATTTCATTCAGGGCAGTAACCAAGGTGTTTAGCCCCGGGCGAAGCGACATCCCCGAACGCGCAGCGAAGGGATACAGCGGAGCACGGGGACAAGCTGCAATGACCCTGCGCTCCAGAAACTAAAAACCTGTCTTATTTATACGTCTCTGCCAATTTCAGTGCGTTATAGGCATTAACAATCCCACCACTCACACAAATTTCACTAAAAGGTACACGGGTGTTTTCACCTCTTTCATTTTTATACTTCACCTTATGGGCCACTTTAGAAACCGATTTCATAATAATTTCCCTTACCTGTGCCGGCTTTAAATCGGGGTAATAACTTAAGATCAGCGCCGCCAAACCCGCCACCACAGGCGAAGCCATGCTCGTTCCGTCCGCCTCTTCATATTTATTATCAGGAATCGTTGAATTAATTAAAAATCCGGGAGCAAACACATCTACAGTATATTTACCATAATTGGAGAAACTGGCTTTCAGATTATCATCATCTTTATAGGCACTGGCACCTACTTCAATCCAATTATTGGCATGAGGAAGATTAAACTTTGCAGAGTCTATTGGTATAGGTTTTACGAATGTAGATCGGTTATAAGGTGGCCTCATACCCATTCCATTATTTTGTGCCATAGGTTTCGGTGGCGTAAAATCTGGCTTGACCGGCTTTTTATTGGCTTCTTTATAGGCATCTGCCTCTTTACTGTCAAAAAATTTATTGGGAAAATTTTCTTCCAGATCATTATTCTGATTATCATTTCCGGCTGCATGCACTAGCAATACCCCTTTAAGTTCAGCATATTTTACCGCAGAATCTACCGCTTTTTTATCCCACTTATAACTTTTCCCAAAGCTCATGTTAATTACTTTCGCACCATTATCTACGGCATATCTGATGCCGTTGGCTACATCTTTATCACGTTCATCGCCCGTCGGTACTACCCTAATGGCCATGATACTGACATGATTGGCTACCCCCATGATACCTAAGGAATTGGTACGATCGGCGCCAATAATTCCTGAAACATGCGTACCGTGAAAAGCATCCGGACCTTTTACATCGTTATTTCCATAATCCTTTTGGTAAGCATTGCTGTAGTCGTCGCCAACCAGTTCTGCGCGCATGTCATATTTAGGATTTAAGTTATACTTCAACATCGCATCGTATTGCTTATACCCCTCTTTAATACTCTTATAAAATTTTTCGAAACTTCCATCTTCCCTTGAACCTTTCCTGATAATTGTTTTTACCTGCTCTTCAGTTTCATCATCAGCTTTGTAGCGATCCACATCATCCATCGTTGGGATTTCCTTTTTACTTATTTTAGCTACCGTATCCAAAACTTTGTTAATGGCAATCAATACTGAAAAGGTATTACTGGCATCTTCATATTTTTTACCAAAATCGCCCACCATTTTCTTATACAGTTTAAATTCTTCCTTTTGTGAGCTGTCTAATGGTGTTAAATTGGTTGTCGACTGATATTTCGGCGTATAAATTCTTAACAAACGAACGAGTTCTAAATTATCGAACTCCAGGTTGCCCTTTTTAGAGCCAATAAAATTCCAGCCATGAATATCATCAATATAACCATTGCCATCATCATCTATTCCATTTCCAGGAATCTCTTTTTTATTTGTCCATAAAACACCTTTTAGATCAGGATGTGCAGTATCTACACCACCATCTATTACGGCTACCACAACATTTTGCTTAGGTTTTTTATCTTTTAAAAGTTCGCGATAAGCCTTCTCTGTACTGATACCGAAATATCCATTTTCCAATAAATCGAGGTTAAACCAATTTGCGGGGAGTTGTACATTCTTACTTTGTGCAAAAACATTAAAATTTAAGCTCAAAATAATAGCGAGAAAAGTTAATTTCTTAAGGTTCACATTCATCATCATCATATGTACGTATTACTACAATAATACGGTTTTATTACTTTCAGGATGAAAGTTTTCACATCTTTTAACAAGCGTATTTGATCTATTTTGGAGCGCAGTTTACTGTGCTTTGGGGTCAGGTACCGTCCCGCTCGCTTTTTGATGGTAAAGCTGGAAGAATCTAAAACGGATGATGGAATGCTATCTGCGGGGATCAGCGCTTTCTGCGGGAGCACAACCTTAATTTTTCTCAACTCCTTAATTGTTAAAAAATTTTTTCGTCTTGGACCGCAGTGTCCCGAGCATTTGGGATAGGTCCCGTCCTGCTGTACGCTCTATCCTTTTGGGAAACCTTATTTTTTAAACAATTTTTATTAGCCAAAAGGGATGCCGCTACCATCAGGGCTATTTTACCCGGGACAGAAAATAGAGGAGTAAAGATGTAAGATGTAAAATGGATGATGGAATGGTCTCTGCGGAGGTCAGCGTTTTCTGCGGGAAACGAAGCTTAGCTGCTTACCCCTTTAATGTTCCGGAAAAGTTCAAAGTCCGTTTAACTTGTAAAAGATGGAAGAATCTAAAACGATGATGGAATGCTATCTGCGGAGATCGGTATAATCTGTGGGAAACAAAGCCTTAGTGCCCCAATCCTTAGTGCCGGGAAACCGCTGTGCGCCATGCCCTCTGCGGACAAAACAAGAAAGCCCTTCAACATTACTGCTGAAGGGCTTCCCTTTAAGATCTGGCACCGACCTACTCTCCCACGTGTTACCGCAGTACCATCGGCTCTGGTGGGCTTAACTTCTCTGTTCGGAATGGGAAGAGGTGGACACCACCGATATAGGCACCTGAATATTTTTATTTAAGGTGTAGGGTGTGAAGGTGTAGGGTATAAGGTTGGAACCTTACGCCTTAAGCCTTTTACCTTAAGCCTCAAATGACATATTATTGAAAGAAGTTAGCATGAAGAACAAACAACAGTTC
>NZ_FOJM01000033.1 GCF_900111825.1 Pedobacter suwonensis | reverse complement strand
TATTAAACTTAAAATGATGAAAAAAATATTGAAGGAAGTACTGGGTGTAGATGTTGCACAAAATGAGTTGGTAGTTACCGCCGGCAGGATGTTGGATGATCTGAGTATTGATCTTTATGCCCACAAGGTTTTCAAAAACAATGAGTCTGGTTTTTTAGCCTTATTGGATTGGACAAAAAAACTTTCATGTGATGAGTTTAAAGTTCGTTTTGTAATGGAAGCTACCGGTGTCTATCATCAAAAATTTGCCTTTTACCTTTATGACCGTGGCCGTGAAGTAACGATTGTTCTACCAAATAAAATAAGTAATTACATTCGGACACTGGAAGACAAAACCATAACAGATAAAAGCTGTTCTGCGGCGATTGCACAGTTTGGGCTGGAAAGAAATCTTGATCAATGGCACAGGCCCAAGAAAGTCTTTCATGTGCTCCAACAACTCACAAGAGAGCGCGATCAGATTGTAAGTGAACGGGTTACGGTAAAGAACCAGATCCATGCGGAAAAGTCTGAAGTGGAGCCGAATGAACGCAGCCTGCAACGGTTATATGAAAGGATTAAACTGTTGAACAGGCAGGAAAAAGAAATAAAAGCTGATCTGAAAATGCTTGTCAACGGTGATGCTAATTTAACCGGAGAAATAAAACGTATCTGTAGTATCACAGGAATTGGGGAACTTACCGCTATCATCGTTTTGGCTGAAACAAATGGGTTCGAGCTGATCAGAAACAAAAAGCAGCTTACAGGCTATGCCGGCTTGAACGTGAAAGAAAAACAATCGGGAACATCAGTAAAAGGAAAGCCGAGAATATCCAAGAAGGGAAACAGGCATCTTAGAAAGGCAATGTATTTACCTGCCCTGGTAGCGGTTAGACATGATAAAAATTTTACAGAAATCTATCTTCGGATAGTTTCAAAACATGGAATTAAAATGAAAGCACTTGTAGCAGTTCAAAGAAAGCTGTTAGAAATGATATTTGTGATTTATAATAGCAAACAGGAATATCAAAAAGAATACTCGGTTTTAAAAGAAAGTAGCGCACTAAACCTAAAGGATCAGCACGCTACACTGGCTAGTTCTTGACCGCCCATGAAACAAAAATAAAATATTTTATTTGCAAATTAACACAGAATCTATCGGATGATGCGGCATCCTTTTAGCGCAGCGGAAAGATATAGTGGAAAGCAGGAAAAAACGTTAAAAACAGTACTGCATCTGCGCTACGAAAGAAAAATATCGCCAATAAAATTATCTGTTTTACGTTTAAAAATTATGTATAAAAATTTACTTATCTTCTCTGTTCTCCTTTTATTTTGTTTTAACGTTTCTGCTCAAAAGAGGAAATTCGATGTACAGGGCAAAGCCGGTGCACGCGGTATTATGCCGGAGAATACCGTTGAAGGAATGTTGAAAGCCATAGATTTAGGCGTTACTACCCTGGAAATGGATGCCGTAATTTCAAAAGATAAACAAGTGCTGCTTTCGCAAGAACCCTACTTTAATAACGAAATTTCTTTGCAGCCCAATGGTAAACCGATTACTTTAAAAGAGCAAAAGAATTATAACATCTATAAAATGAATTATGAGGAGATCAAAAAGTTTGATGTAGGCAGCAAAGTTCACAGCCGTTTTCCCGGACAGATGAAGTTTAAAGCTTATAAGCCTTTACTCTCTGAAACTATAGATGCGGTTGAGGCTTATGTTAAAGAACATAAACTTGCCAAACCTGTTTACAGCATTGAAACAAAAACGATTAAAAATGGCGACAACGAATTTCACCCAGAACCTGCGGAATTTGTAGAACTGATTATGGACGTCATTCATTCGAAAAAAATTGCTAAAAGGGTGATTATAGAATCCTTTGATATGCGTACACTACAGTATTTGCATGAGAAATATCCAAAAATACAGACCTCTTTATTGATTGATGAAAAAGAGCCTTTTGAAGATTATATCGAAAAATTGGGTTTTAAACCAACTATCTATAGCCCTTATTCCGTTTTGGTTGGTAAGGGTTTGGTAGATCGCTGCCATGACATGGGCATTAAAATTATCCCCTGGACAGTAAATACAGTAAAGGAGGTAAAATACTTCAAAAGTTTAGGCGTTGATGGTATTATTACCGATTTTCCGAACATTATGAGACAATTAGATAAATAGCTTCTGTCGGTAAAGTTAGGCTTAACGTTTCTACGTATTAAGAATAAGATGGAGTTTCGAATTTAATTGAAAAACGGATCAAAAAGTCTTGTTTACTCTATGATTTGTGAAACACAGTTTACGTTCGCTTTAAGGGGTATATCAATAGGAAGCGATTTCTATTGCGCTATTAGGTATTTTAAATTGTTTGGAAACAAGTGTTAGCATCTTAAATACCATTTGGCGGGTTGGTGCGATACCAAACAATAGATAAAAACAAAAAAAGCGCTGATTTTCAGCGCTTTTTTTATTCCTTTACAAATGCCTAGTGATGCGATTCAGGAGCTTCAGTGTGGTGTGCTTCAGTTTTTTCGTGTGAAGAAGTTTCTTCACCGTGGTGAAAAATCGGTCTTGTGAAAGCCACAAGCAGGATTAAAACAAGAATCCAAACAGTTAGTGGCAATGCCCAAATGCCTTTTGTTTGCTGAACTGGTGCGTGTGAATCGTGAGCTGACATATCGAATATTTTTGATTTAAAATTTATGCTTTGTAATTGTGTGGTAAAGATAGTAACAAAATTAAAATAACAAGGGTAATTTGGCGAATAGTATTTTAAGATCAGCCTCTTCGTAAAAAAGGATAAGAGATGCCGCCTTTATTCCTGTAAGTCGTAAATCATCCGCTTCGTGCTATTTAATTTGCTTCTAATACGGGTTTGGTGTTCCTGTAAAACACTTTGCTCCGCCTGAACAGCATTAAGCAGTTCTGCTTTTTTAAAGTAATTTGCGGCTTCAGCAAAATTTTGTTGTTGCTCAGCATATAGGCCTAAACATTCGTAAATGTGCGATTCGCAAACACCAGGGACCAGTAAAGCCTTTTCTGCAACTTGTTTTACCAATTTGTGCATTTTGAGTGTAATCACAAGCTTCAGATAGGGTTTGTACACCTCCTGGAAATCAGGATCAAGTTCGATGCAACGTTTGTAATAATAGCCTGCGGTTTTGTAATCTTTAAAATGAATCTGGAAAATGTTGCCCAACTGAAAATAAGCCCTGGCATAATCAGGGTCGAAAACAATGATTTCGTTAAAATATTGGAGCGCCTTAGGTGATTCACCCCAGTTCAATTCTTCAATAGCCTGTAGATATTTTTCTTCTACAGTAGTATAAATGTCCATAATGGATATAATTGCTTTTGATAAGCAGTATGTTGCTTAGCAAATGGATAATAAATGATTTTTAGATTTGGATTTTATTGTGTTAAACAGTAAAACCGAGCTAAGGATTGGGAAGGAAACTTAAGTCCATACCCAAACCCTTTAGGCCACAAGACGGGCTAAGGTTCATTTTTTGGATATGTAGTTGACGTAGCATTTTTGAGAATTTGTTGCAAAGATATTTATTTTCAGTGAATTGCAAATTATTTTCATGAACGCTCTGAAAATTTCTGATTATTGTGCATTCCACGACCACTTAATAATCAGCGAAATTAAATTAGCTTCAATAGATATTCACAATCGGGATTACAAATCCCGACTAGCTAGGTTACAAAGCCTGGGTAATTACTATAGTAAATCTTTGATGATTTTTTCAATTGATAAGCCTTCGGCTTCGGCGCGGTAATTACGCACAATGCGGTGACGTAAAATAGGTTCGGCAACCGCTTTTACGTCCTCAATATCGGGTGAGTATTTTCCGGTTACTGCTGCGTGGCATTTGGCTCCCAGCACTAAAAACTGCGAAGCACGCGGACCTGCACCCCAGCTAATGTATTTATTTACTGCATCAGTAGCAAATTCTGTATTCGGACGGGTTTTCGCTACAAGTTTAACGGCGTATTCCAATACATTATCAGTTACAGGAATCTCACGGATCAGTTTCTGGAAATATTGAATGTCATCTGCATGAATGATTTTCTGCAGCTGGGTGGTTTTATTACTGGTGGTGTTTTTTACGATATTCAATTCGTCTGCAAAAGCAGGATAGTTTAACTGAATATTGAACATGAAACGGTCTAATTGTGCTTCAGGGAGGGGATATGTTCCTTCCTGTTCAATCGGGTTTTGCGTAGCCAGCACAAAGAAAGGCTTAGGCAGGACATGCGTTTGTCCCGCTGCAGTTACCGATTTCTCTTGCATGGCCTCTAAAAGTGCTGCCTGTGTTTTTGGAGGGGTACGGTTAATTTCGTCAGCAAGGATAATATTGGAAAAAACAGGCCCTTTTATAAATTTAAAGTGCCTGTCTTCCCCTAAAATTTCTGCACCGATAATGTCGCTTGGCATCAAATCTGGTGTAAACTGGATCCTGTTGAAATCCAGATCGAGAACGGACGCTACGGTTTGTACAAGTAAAGTTTTAGCCAATCCGGGTACGCCAACCAACAGACAATGTCCGTTGCTAAAAATGGCGATCAAAACAGATTTTATGATGTCATCCTGTCCAACTACGACTTTGCTTATTTCAGCTTTAATGTTGTTGAAAGATTGATGAAGTGCATCAACAGCTTCTACTTCGTTTTTATACTGCATTGGTGTTATTTTGCGGCTGTGGCGGTTTTAGTCCAGATTTTTAATTCATCACAGGTATTAAATTCGTCGTCGATTTTAATGTATGTACTTTCACGACGTTTCTGAAACCATTCGCTTAAAGTACGATTAATTTTATCACTTTGTGCAGCATCTCTGATTTTTGGGAAATCTTGCGCTAAGTTGGCCTTGTGAGGTGGAATTTTAGATTTCAGATAAAGAATACGGTAGCCTTGTTTCCCGTCAGCGGCAGTAAATAAGTCGGGTTTAGAAATACCGCCTACCTTCATCGTGTCGATTACCAGAAACACCGAAGGATCCAATTTATCAACCGGAATAAAGGTGCTTCTTGCCTGTACATCTTCAGCATTCATCATCATACCTCCATTGTATTTAGTTTCCTTATTATCCGAATAAAGGTTTGCTGCAGCTGCAAAACTTAATTTTTTGCCCATAAGGTTATTATAAATACTGTCTGCATGTAATTTTAAACGTGTTAAACTCTCAGGTGTAGTTTTAGGCATAATTAAAATATGTCTAACATGCACCTGCTCACCCCTACGCTCCAAAACCTGTAAAAAGTGGAAGCCATATTCAGTTTCGAACACTGGCGAAATTTCTCCGGCTTTTAGTTTAAATGCCCAGGCCGTAAATTCTTTAACCATCGTGTTTCTATCGATAAACCCATAATCACCACCATCAGAAGCTGAGCCCGGATCTTCAGAGTAGGTTTTGGCTAAAACACCCATATCCTCACCACTTTTAACCCTTAAACGGAGTGCTTCAATCTTATCGCGGAATTTTTGTTTCTCTGCCCTGGTTAATTTCGGATTTAAAATGATTTCACCAACTTCAACTTCTGTATTGAATTCTGGAACACTATCACCCAATGATTTGAAGTATTTTTCCACTTCCATTGGCGTAACGTTAATGTTCTCTGTGATTTTTTGTTGCATTTTATGCGCAATCAATTCATCCTTTATTGATGGTCTGATTTCATCTTTATACTGTAATACCGATTTGTTTAAGAACTGCTCTAAACGCTCCTGCCCACCGGCACGTTGCATGCTATAACGCATACGTTTGTTTACTTCTTCATCTACAGCACCGTCTTCAACCATTACCGAATCGATTTCAGCCTGTTGCTTCAGTAATTTTTGAGTAAGCGTTTGCTGCAATATTTTGCATTTAATATCATTGTTTGGTTGGTTTCCCTGATAAAGATATTG
The DNA here is from genome assembly GCF_900111825.1 of Pedobacter suwonensis. GTDB lineage: Bacteria > Bacteroidota > Bacteroidia > Sphingobacteriales > Sphingobacteriaceae > Pedobacter > Pedobacter suwonensis. Next base: position 9,743 of record NZ_FOJM01000033.1, on the reverse strand, counting down.
GGTGTATTGCTGGTTTAAGTCAGATAGCAGGATAATATTGTTCCCTACAACAGCAGCAACCTTATCTACCGTGTGTTTTTGAGCAAAACTGTTTAAAAACAGGCATATTAAAGCGGTTGCTACTAAAAAAACTTTCTTCATTCTATTTATTATATTTTCAAATTTAATACTTATCGTCAAAAAAAATCAGAGGGTTTATAACTTGGCAAGTTTCTTCAACTCATTTTCATTAATCTTGATCTGATATTTTTGTTTCAGGCCTTTTAGCCATTTTTCTTCCAGACTTTGTTGATAATCGGCAATTACTTCGCCCCTTACTTCGCCTAAAGGTTTATTATAATTTTTTTGGTTTTTAGCATAAAATTCATTTACACCCTGCACATCTTCCTGTACCTTGTTCCAGATTTTTTGTTCCGAAACATTGAACATCAAAACACCTTCACGGTATTCATTCAGCAAGAAATCATGATCTTTGTTGCTAACTCCTGCCTTTTTGTGTGTAGCCAGAGCATCCTCATAGGTTTTAATTTCTTCCTGGTAATCTGCGCTTTTGTCTAATCCCATCTCACGTGCATCTAAAACCTTCAGCTTAAAATTTATGTACAAGTTTAAATAGGCTTGTAAGGTATCATACGGCGCACTAACAATTCCGTTATGGCTTTTTCTGTATGCCCACATAAATTCTTTAGCACTTATGGATTTTCCGTTTACCACAGCAACGTTTTGCGCAAACGAAGTGCTATACATCAAGCAGAAAAAAAATAAGGAGTAAGCTTTCTTCACACAGAGCACTCTATAAATTTTAAGGGATAAAAGTAACAATTAGCGGCGCTATTATAAGATATTTAACTAATTTTAACAGAAATTATTATCCGACAAAAATACGAATGGAAAACCAGGTTACCAACAATGCGAATGCTTTACGTTTATTTTTTACTGAAGAGGTTTTTTTGGTAAAAGATGAAAGCGTACAAATTCCGCCCTTACGTAATGCTGAGCCTGTTTCTGCTATCGAAAATGTTTCCGTTAAACCTGCGGAAGTGCTTGTTGTAAAGTCAGAAATAGCGCAGATTCCGGAGATTAATCCTACAAATCCCCCTAAAGTTTATCCGCAAACTCCTGAAATTCCTAATCAGGTAGCAGAATCTGCACCTGAAAAAACCTTTAAATTTTTAGGCGGGAATAAAAAATCAGTCCTCATTTTAGTGAATGATAGTGAGCATGAGGTAAGTACCGAGCAGGGCAGGGAACTGTTGCGTAAAATTGTTAAAGCTGTAAATTTAGGTACGTCAGATTTTGCACTCCTAAATTACTCAAATTATAAAGGAACGGATTTTGTAGAATTGCACCGGTTTTTCAAACCTGCCACTATGTTATCTTTCGGAGTGGAGTTTGCCGACCTGAGGTTGAACTTTACCTGGCAGAATGAAATCATTGTTCATGAAACCACCAGAATTATCTATGCGCCACATCTCCATCATCTTGATAGGGATTTAAATGCTAAAAAAACGCTTTGGGGGCACCTTCAGAAAATTAAATAGTTTATATAGTATCAAGTAATTAGTAACAAGTAATTAGTATAAAGTATGAAGATGTGACATCTTACCTTTATATAGAAACCTTAACCTTTCCATATTCCAATTTTTTACCATCCAACTTTTACCAATGAAAAAACTTGTATTTGCCACCAATAACCAACATAAAACCGAAGAAATACGTGCAGCGCTTGAAGGTAAATATGAAGTGTTGAATCTGGAAGACATTGGTTGTTTGGTTGATATCCCTGAGACTGCCGATACTTTTGAGGGCAATGCAACTTTGAAAAGCAGTTATGTTGTTGAACATTTTAATCTGGACTGTTTTGCTGATGATAGCGGTTTAGAAGTTGAAGCCTTAAATAACGAACCAGGTGTTTATTCCGCCCGATATTCCGGTAGCAGGGATAGCCTGGATAATATTAATATGGTTTTGGAAAAACTTGAGGGAAATCCCAACAGAAAAGCGAGGTTTAAAACGGTGATCTCTTTAATGCAGGATGGTAGAAACCATATTTTTGAAGGGGTAATAAATGGGACAATCAGAACGGCTTTATCAGGTTCAAAGGGTTTTGGTTATGATCCGATTTTTCAGCCTGACGGTTATGAGATTACTTTTGCTGAAATGGATATGGCACAAAAGAATAAAATTAGTCACAGGGCTATTGCGCTAAAAAAGATGTTGGATTTTTTGAAGGGAATTTGAATTATCGTCATGCTGAATTTATTTCAGCATCTTACAGACCACGTAGACCCTGAAATAAATTCAGGGTGACGACTACAAGAATAAGACTACATTTTACCAACTGACTTTTTCACCTGAACCGAGTCTTTTTTCGGTAATATCGGTTTAATGCCAAAGTTGGTCGTATCTGCTGGTTTACTTTGAGGCAATTTTTGATCAACCTTTAGGCTATCTTTCACCAGCTTAGTTTTGGAGTTAACAGCAGGTACCTTTGTTGATGGTTTGTTTGCAGAGGTTGCTAATGGTTTTGCACCTTTTACAGTTTTACCCAAGACTGTTTTAGCCTTCGCTTTGGTCTTAGGTTTCCCGGCTGAGCCAATCGCATCTTTTTTTGATTTCGGACGTTCGGTAGGTTTCCAGGAAAAGCCTTTTAAAACATGGTCTTTTGCAATGGTATTTTCGGGATTCAAGGCCCCTTCTATTCCTTTGATATAAACAATTTCCTCAATGGCATTTTCCTTATCCTTAAAGATGAACTTTATCCTGCTGCTCAGGGTTTGGTTCATTTCTTTATACACCTTTGTGCTGTCATCCTGGGTATAATAAATACTTTCGGCATTGCCATCCACATATAAGGTCTTGAATTTTCCATTGGTAAAGAACCCCGTCATCAATCTGCCTTTGATCTGGTTAAACCTCAACGAATCTTTTGGCGTATTCACCAGAAATGCATTCCTAAAAGCCTGTAAATTATTTAACTTTTTATTCTTGAACTGAACAAATATAGTGTCGCCAACCTGTTGCGAACCTTCCGACCAGATGATCGGATTGTTGTAGCAACGTAAAGTAGAATCGGCACTGGTGTAAAACAAGCTGTCGGTTTTGGCCTGGATATTTGTTTTAAAGATTTTTACCCCGTGATAGGCCTTAATAATACGCGTTTGAACGGTGTCAGCTGGATTAAATTTGGCCGTATCGGTTTTTAATGTTCCGGCTTTTAAATTTCCGAGGGCTTTCGTTAAGCTATCTTTAGCGCCGGGTTTTATAACCTTTTTTTGTAAACTATCGATTTTGCTTATCGATGGATTCTTTATAGCCAGGTTAGTTTTGCCAGCAAGTTTTTTAAGACTATCACTTTTTAACTTAGGCAGGTTTTTACTAATTGAATCAGCTTTTTCTTTTGAAATATTGTTTTTTTGCAAACTGTCCAAATTAACTTTTGGCAGTCCTTTACCAATTGAGTCTGTTTTAGATTTTAGGCTATCAATATTTTTATCTTTCAGATTAAGTTGGTCTTCAGTTTCGGTGTCGCCTTTATTCTGCTTCTTCTTTTCGGTTTTGCTATTCTTGGTATTGCGCTTATTCCTATCTTCTTTTTGGCTTAATTCGGCTTCAGGTTTGTATTTTGGCTCTCCTTTTTCTTTCTTTCCACCATCTTCATCGTCTTCCCCAACCTGGTTATCTGCTTTTATGGAGATTTTTGGAACTAGTTTTAAGGTTTTTTGCAATACCATTTGTGTCTCAAGTGTATCTGCACCCATCCATAGACTGTCAGGTCTTTTTTTATTCTTCACCATTACCGAATCTTCGGTGCCTATACCCAGGTAAGCATTTCGGGTAACCAAGGTCCGCTGATCCAGCTTATAATAGTAACCTAAATCACCAAACATTTTCATTTTATCTTTCGTATCAGAAAAAACAATGTTTTTAACTGCTTTACCAATTCCCTGTTTACCATAATAATATAAACTATCGCCTTTTAAAGATCGTGTACCCTGTGTGTAGAGATTTTTCTTTCCAAAAAAAGCATCTTCTGTTAAAGTATTGTATTGGCCATTTTCAGTATACAGGTTGTCATCTTTGCCCTTGATATTGGTCGGTCCGTAAAAATAGGTCCACTTATCCTGGGTGTTGTAACTCATCGTATCGGATTTGATGGTTGATTGTGGCGTAACCACTACCACATCATACTTGAAATAGGCAACATTTCTCTGGCTAAAATAATAACCGTTTTTACTGGTTAGGGTTACATCCTTATTTACAATTTTGCCACCACTGGTATAGGTTCCGATTTTGGTGAGTGTATTGTAATCAAGTATATTAGTGGTTAAAACCGAAGTAGGATCAACCATTTTTACGTTTCCTGTTAAATGTGCCTGTTTTTTATTTCCATCATATTCAAGTTGATCGGAATAGATATCGGTAGTAAGCTGGTTAATGTGTACATTCTTATATGCCTCGAAATAATTGCGTTCACTGTAAAATACCGCACTATCACAGGCCAGGGTAGCATTGTCCTGTTGGAAAACAGGGAAATTAAGATAAGTTGCTTTCTTTTTTATATCGCCAGAGATATGTTGATAAGAAACAATTTTAATTTTCGAAGCAGGTTGCTGGCCGAATAAAAATGCCGGACTGATTAAAAGGAATAAAAAGACAAATAGTTTTTGCACACTACAAAGTTAGTTTTTTGTTCCGAACGTTCGGAATACCAGTTAAAATTAAATATTTTTGGTGGATGTTACCCCTCAGTCAATTTCAGGATTTTATTGAACAGCAAAAATTATTTGTTCAGGGTAATCGCATTCTTTTGGCGGTAAGCGGGGGGAAGGACTCCGTTTTAATGTTGCATTTATTTAAGGCAATAGGCGTTGATATTGGTGTGGCACATTGTAACTTTAATTTGCGTGCCGATGAAGCGCAACGCGATGAAAGTTTCGTTGCATTATTGGCCAAAAATTTTGAGTTACCATTCTATGTAACGCATTTTGATACCAAAAAATATGCAGCCGAAAATAAAATTTCTACCCAGATGGCGGCGCGCGAATTACGCTACAATTGGTTTGAAGAAATCAGGTGTACAGCTGGGTATGATTACATAGCACTGGCACAACATCAGAATGATGCATTAGAAACCCTGCTCATTAACCTTACCCGTGGCACGGGCATAAGCGGACTGCATGGTATTTTACCTAAACGAGATTTGCTGATCAGGCCTTTACTTTTTTTAAACCGCCAGCAGATTGATGAAATAGTAAGGGTTAATAACATAGATTTTGTAGAAGATAGTTCAAACGCGAGTACAAAATACACCAGGAATAAAATCAGGCTAGAGGTGGTGCCGCATCTGCAGGCGATTAACCCTAATCTCGAAAAAACATTTGTTGAAAATATTGAGCGTTTCGCTGAGCTGGAGACTTTTTTAACGATTCAGGTACAGAAACTTGCTCATGAGATCCTGGATAAAAGGAATGATGGTATTTATATTTCCTTAGCTGAAATTTTCAGATTAAATCCACAAAAACTACTGCTCTATGAATTACTTAAGCCATTCAATTTTAGTGAAAACGTGGTGCATGAAATTATAGCTGGTTTAAAGGCATTAAGCGGCACGCATTTTTTTAGCACTACACACCAGGCCATTATCAACAGAAACGATCTGGTTATTGTTGAAAAGAGTGTATCGGTTACGGCTAATCAATTTATCCATCCCACAACAGAAAATATTGCATTTGGCAATGTAGAAATTTCATTGGTGTTTACCATGGAAGTAAAATTTGAAGTGAATCTGAACAAAGCTTTTATAAATGCAGATAAATTGATTTTTCCCTTGGTATTGCGGAACTGGCAAAATGGAGATAAATTTATTCCATTGGGTATGCGGAACCCTAAAAAGGTAAGTGATTACTTTATTGATGAGAAAGTGCCTTTACATTTGAAGAAGGTTACACCGATTTTGGTTAACGGGAATGGTGAAATTATCTGGATTGCCGGCATGCGGCAGGATAACCGATACAAATTAACTACAGCAACAAAAAAAGTTGCTATATTCGAACTCAAAATTAAATAAGTGGAAAGTAAATACGCCTATATCGAAAAACAATACATTGGCCGTGATTATGTCCGTATTTTCATCAGGTTGATTATGGCTGCGTTCTGTTTTGCTGCTTATGTTTATGAACGTGATCGCGACAATACGCAGGATCTTTTCCTGGTTGTAGGCTTCGGCATCATAGGTGTTTCTATGCTTTTACTTTTCCTGATCCAGTACAAAATCGTGGTAGACAATGGAAGCATCATCTTAGACGGCCTGTGGACGACCAAACGCGTTAAGATTGATCTTAATAGTATTGTTGATGTACGTAAGGCTACCTATAGTCGTTATTTTTTCAATAACCCGGTTTACAACCTGCACACCAAAGGAACGATCCGTTTTTATTCATCTGGTAAGGATGCTGTGGTGCTAACCGATCGGGATGGTTTAGAGTATTTTATTGGTACGCAACGTCCAAATGAACTTTTCCTTGTAATTAAAGAGGAAATGAGAAATCTGAAATAGTTTTCTTGATAAGCCGGATCTGAGATCGGAAAAATGTGAGTTGTAAAGGCAATCTGGAAGCTGCAAATGTTTTGGAAAGCAGTTGCAGTAGATTATGGGGCAATCCTGTCCCGCTATCTCTGCTGCTGCCGTTAAAAAAACGGCGAGCATTCGTTCTATCGGGTTTAGGTTTGTCGGGTTTATGCTACTATGTCTGTTTTCTCTGCTACCGCCTTAAGTTTTTAGCCCTGATTGTAGCGACAGCCCCGAGGTACGAGGGCTATAGCGTAAAGCAGGAACTAGCTTTGATAGGTCCGAAAAGCCCTGCGCTCCAAAATAAAGACATGAGACATTACAAACGATAGATAATCATCCTGCAATTTACATTAACGTCGCTATTACCACTCCCGAAAAACATAAACAAAGAAAGGTTGCCATTTTTATTGCAATAAACCGACACGCATTATAGATTAAAATCGGCTACATTTGCGGTAACAACAATACATTTACAATGAAGATAGGAATTGTTTGCTATCCCACTTTTGGTGGTAGTGGAGTAGTTGCAACAGAACTAGGTAAAGCGCTGGCTAACGAAGGGCACCAGGTTCACTTTATTACTTATAGTCAGCCTGCCAGGCTCGATTTCTTTTCTTCCAATCTTTTTTATCACGAGGTATCGGTAAGAGACTACCCGCTTTTCGATTATGCCCCGTACGAATCGGCACTGGCCAGTAAACTGGTAGATGTTGTTCGTTTTGAGCAACTAGATGTATTACATGTTCATTATGCCATTCCACACGCTTCTGCTGCTTTTATGGCGAAGCAGATTCTGGCAAGTTATGGCCTTCATATCCCCGTGGTTACTACTTTGCATGGTACCGATATTACGTTAGTGGGTAAAGATCCAACCTACAAACCCGTGGTTACTTTTTCTATTAACCAAAGCGATGGTGTAACTACCGTTTCGGAAGATTTGAAAGAGGATACCTATAACCATTTTGAAATTACAAAAGAAATTAAGGTAATACCCAATTTCATAGATTTCTCACGCTTTAGTTTGCAGGCAAAAGGACACTTTAAAAAAGCAATTGCACCAAATAACGAGCGCATTTTAATCCACACCAGTAATTTCAGAAAAGTGAAACGTACGGCTGATGTAATCAGGATTTTTGAAAAAGTACAGTCCGTTATTCCATCGAAACTATTAATGGTAGGCGACGGGCCTGAACGCGCTTACGATGAACAACTTTGCCGCTCTCTGAATATTTGTGAAAATGTGAGGTTTTTGGGGAAACAAGATGCGGTAGAAGAAATCTTATCCGTTTCCGATCTTTTTTTAATGCCTTCAGAATCTGAAAGCTTTGGTTTGGCTGCATTAGAAGCAATGGCTTGTAAAGTGCCGGCAATTACCACGAATGCCGGTGGTTTGCCTGAACTTAATGTTGATGGGTTTTGTGGTTATATGAGCAATGTTGGTGATGTTGAGGCAATGGCTGCCCATGCCATTGAAATTTTAAAAGACGACGAAACGCTAAACCAATTTAAAGAAAATGCGTTTAAAAGGGCGCAGGATTTCGATTTAAAAAAGATTCTACCGGTTTATGTTAGCTATTATAAAGAAGTAATGGAGAACGCTTTGCAGCCTAAACATTAACTGACTAAATTTTCTTGTATTTTAATTTTTAATCACGGCAAAAGAGGTGTTTATGGATCATATCTGTATTGATCTATATATTTGTGTTTAAAAAACTTTATTGTTGCATAGGGTTCCCTTAGCTGATCATTCGTATCGGTAATATTAACAAATTAAACTTTCTCAAAATCAAATGATTATAAATCGTATCTTTGCAGCTTGAAACGGTTTGGTATTTGGAAATTCCCAAATCATTTCGAGAAAATTAAAAAGAGGTTATCCCAAATGAAGAAAATAGTTGATTACAGAAAGCTTTTAAACGTAGATAAAAATGCTGAATTAAAGGAGCTCAAATCTGTGTACCGTACATTGATGAAAGATTGTCACCCTGATAAATTTCAGCAGGAAGAAGAGAAGTTGGATGCAGAAGCGAGAAGTAAACAGATTATCGAAGCTTATCATTTCCTGGTGAGTATTGCGCCGGAAACGCGTGAACAAAACATTGAAACTTACACACAAACAACTACTTTGTCGAATATTCAGGATTTTGAATACAAACAACAGGTTTTAAATATCCAGTTTTTTGATGGAAGTGTTTATGAATATTTTGACGTGCCAAAAGCAATCTATGTGAAACTGGTGAATGCTGATTCTCCTGGTCGCTTCGCCCGCAGGCATATTTTTAATGAATTTCCCTATCGTAATGTGTCGAGGGTTGCAGAACCGGCATAATACATGATAATATTTATCTCAAAGGCTCCGATGAAAACCGGGGCCTTTTTTATGTCGTTTATGGCAATTGTTCAGTATTTATCATGCTTTAAATGCCTGAAACAAGTTCAGGGACGATTGCTTGTGGAAATCCGTCATACTGAACTTGTTTCAGTATCTATTATGCTATAAAGATCCTGAATTAAATTTACTTATTGGTTATTCAAAATCGAGGTATTCAGACCATTGTAATTCTTTGGCAGCCGTCTGATTGCTGAACTCTAAATGACTCCTCTTCTATCCGTAGAGTTAAGCGCAGCAGCTCTACGGATCTATGAATAGCGCTGAGTTTATAACTCAGCAATCTTAACGATTCACAGACTCATATCCCTTCGGTAATCCGTAGAGCCTTCGGAACGCTATGGATAGATATGAAGTTTAAATATTTGGCAACTAAAAATTAAAATACTCTGACCAGTGCAGTTCTTTAGGTAAATGCTGGTTGCTAAACTCCAGATGAATTACCCTTCTTTTTTTATGGTTACTTGTTCTACTTGAACTATGAAGCAGCAACGGTTTCATAATCATGAGGCTGCCCCTCTTTCCATGATTATGTGTTAAAAAGCAGTCTTTTAAGACCCTGAAACAGGTTCAGGGTGACGATTGCTTGTGGAAATCCGTCATACTGAACTTGTTTCAGTATCTATTATTCTATAAAGATCCTGAATTAAATTCACTTATTGGTTATTCAAAATCGAGGTATTCAGACCATAGTAATTCTTTGGCAGCCGTCTGATTGCTGAACTCTAAATGAATCCTCTTCTATCCGTAGAGTTAAGCGCAGTAGCTATACGGATCTAT
>NZ_FOJM01000034.1 GCF_900111825.1 Pedobacter suwonensis | reverse complement strand
TTCCACAGTTAGTTATCCCTTATCGGCTAGTGTTACAGGTTGTTTTGAGGAGCAGGTTAATTTGTGTCCGGATCGTATTGCATTGGTTGACAATGATTTGGAGCTGAGTTATCGTGAGCTTGACCGTTTGAGCAACCGTTTGGCACATGTGCTGCGTACACATGGTGTTGGGCGCAACAGCATTGTAGGCCTGTTAACCGGGCGGAGCCATGAAACCGTTATCGGTATGCTGGGTATCCTCAAAGCCGGTGGAGCCTACCTTCCGATGGACCTTGATTATCCTGCAGACCGGATCAGTTACCTGCTGGACGACAGTAAAGCTGTCCTGCTGCTGGTTACCTCTGCCGGTTATAAAGTGGCACATGGGATAGAAACGTTGGTTGTGCAGGATGTGCTGGGGCAGGAGGAAAGCACAGACGAAAGGCTGCCCTTGGTAAACCAGCCTGAGGATCTTTGCTATGTGATTTATACATCCGGTACTACGGGTTACCCCAAGGGGGTGCTGGTAGAGCACAGGAATGTGGTGCGTTTGTTCTTCCATGAGGATCCTTTGTTTGATTTCGGTGCCGAAGATGTCTGGACGATGTTCCACAACCCGTATTTTGATTTCAGTGTTTGGGAGATGTACGGTGCGCTGCTTTACGGGGGCAAACTGGTTATGGTTTCCAAAATGGTTGCCCGCGACCCTTCCGCATACCTTTCGTTGCTGGTTAAGCAGGGTGTTACGGTACTGAACCAGACCCCATCGGCATTTTATAACCTGATTGCTGCAGAATCGGCATCCGGGCTGGCGCCCGGGGCATTGCGGCTGCGGTATATTATTTTTGGCGGGGAGGCACTTAAACCCTTAAAGCTTGCAGACTGGTATGCAAAATACAGCGATATCCTGCTGGTGAATATGTTCGGGATCACCGAGACTACGGTCCATGTAACCTATAAGCTGATCACTGCAGAAGACATCCGTGGCAATGTGAGCAATATCGGGGTGCCTATCCCCACACTGTCTGCATATATTTTTGATGGATCGCGCCGTCTGGTAGCCCGTGGGGTAAGCGGTGAGCTTTATGTCGGGGGGGCTGGGGTTTCCCGTGGTTACCTGAACCGTCCGGAGCTGACCGCTTCCCGTTTTGTGGACAACCCCTACCGTGCGGGTGAACGGCTTTACCGTACAGGCGACCTTTGCCGCCAGGGCCCGAACGGGGAACTGGAATACATCGGGCGTATTGACCACCAGGTTAAAATCCGTGGTCACCGGATCGAGCTTGGCGAGATAGAGGGGCGTTTGCTGGAACATGAGCTGGTTTCCGATGCGGTTGTAATTGTACGGGAGGATGATGGGAACAACCTTTCCCTGTGTGCCTACCTGGTTGGTCTGCAGGAGATAGACCTGTCCGGGATACGCGCTTACCTTTCGGGGCTGCTGCCCGATTATATGGTTCCTTCGCACTTTGTGCAGGTTGATTTTATTCCCCAGACGGTAAACGGGAAGGTGGACCGTAAGGCACTTCCTGCCCCGGTCTACCATGGTGACGGTTTGTATGTTGCCCCCGGGCGTGCAGCTGATATTGCGCTGTGCCGGATCTGGTCTTCGGTACTCCAGGTTGATGAAGTTGGGCTGAACAGTAACTTTTTCAGTCTTGGGGGTGATTCGATGCTGGCGCTGAAACTGGTTAGCCGGATCAACCGTGAGCTGGGTTTGAAGATGAGCATTGCCGACCTGTTTACCTACCAGAGTGTTGCAGAGCTTGGCCCGAGGCTGGTACCTGTATCTGCTTTGGTAGAAGAAGAGGATGCGGTTGAGGAACTGCTGTCTGCCTATGCCGGTCTCCGTTTGTCCTTTTTGGCTTCAAACCCTTCGCTGGATGCCTCCATGGTCACCGCGGTTTACCCTGCCAGTGATATCCAGAAGGGCATGCTTTACCATTCGATGAAAGAACGCGGGCTTTACCATGACCAGATGGTGCATGTGGTGCGCTACCCTGATGCTTACCTTTCGCTGCTGGACCATGCGTTGGCGCTCCTGATCGATAAGCATTCGATTCTGAGGACCGGTTTTTACCAGGGTGATGGTGCTGAACTGTTACAGGTTGTTTTTTCACAGGGTGTTGCCGATATCCGCCACCATGACCTTTGCAGTCTGTCTGTGCCAGCCCAGCAGGCTTTTATCCGTGAGGCACTGGAGCGGGACAGGGATGAGCCGTTTGGGCTTGGACTGTCGGGGCTGTTCCGGCTGCTTGTTTTCCGTCTTGGGGATGGGCGGAGCTGCTTATGCCTGGTTTGCCACCATGCGATTATTGACGGCTGGAGTGAGGCCTCTTTTAATACAGAACTCCATAATACACTGGTGAGCCTTTCATCGGATCCTGGTTTCCGCCCTTCGGGCTTAGCGCACAGTTACCTTGACTTTGTGATCGATCAGGAACTTGCATCCCGGGATGCGGTTTTGCGGTCTTACTGGCAGGATGAGCTGAAGGGTTATAAACGTTTTTCATTTTCTTCTGTGGAAGAGGAATTGGTTTACCGGACACACTATTCGCGTTTGGATGAAAGCCTGCTTGCGGGTTTAAACGCCTGGAACCATTCTTCGGGGGTGAGTGTACGAGCACTTTGTTTTTCGGCCTTTGTGTATGGTCTGTATATGCTGAGCTATGATAACGACCTGACGGTTGGGATGGTAACGAACAACCGGCCAGCTTTGGAGGACGGTGACAAGATCCTGGGCTGTTTTTTAAACACGGTACCTTTTAGGGTCACTGTTCCTGGTGAGGGGAGCTGGCTTTCTTTTGTAGAGGGGATCAATACAAAGCTGAACGGTCAGAAAGCTTATGAGCGTTTATCTTTTTCGAAGATCGTGTCAGCGTTGAAAGAGTCGGCCGGTGAGCAGAACCCGATCACCGATGTGCTGTTCAATTATGTGGATTTCCATGTTTACGATGCTTTGGAGCATGAAGAGCTGAGTGATGGTGGTGGCTCGGCCTTATCTGAACAGGAAGGTGCTGATGGTGGTGAAGCCGTTATGGGTGAAACGAGGAACAACTCGCTGTTCAACCTGAATGTCGACCGTACCGGAGGCGGGCTTAACCTTTCTTTATGTTACCAGAGTAATTTTGTGAGCGGTGATATGGTTGAACGGTTTATGGTTTATTACCACCGGATCCTGGAGCTGATGTTAAGGGAACCAGAGGGGGGTATAGGGATAGGTGCAGTATTGGGTTCGGGTGAGCAGGAGGCGTTGCTTTATGGTTTTAATGCTACGGAAGTTGCTTATCCGGATGAGCTGACCATCCTTGATTTATTCTCTCGGCAGGCAGGTAAAACACCTGATGCTGTGGCATTGAGGGATGAAGAACAGGTGATGAGCTATGCCGAACTAGACCAGCGAAGCAATCAGATAGCGAACTACCTTTATCAACACCTGGGACCGGAAAAAGAGAAAATAATAGGATTAATCATTGATCGTGAGATAAACCTCGTTCCGATTATATTTGGTGTGCTCAAGGCAGGATATGCCTATATCCCCATTGACATTAAACATCCTTTGGAACGGATTAATTCAATCATTGAAGATTCAGGCTTAAGTTTTATTATTAAAGGTGATGATATTCAATATCCGATTTCAGCTCAGGTTAAACAGATCACTATCCGTAACTTATGGGAGGTTTCCAATACCATTGCTGATTCCGGGCCAGGTTTAGATATTACAGGTAAAGATTTAGCTTATATCATTTATACTTCCGGATCTACAGGTAAGCCTAAAGGTGTGATGATCGAACATCATTCACTGGTAAATATGATTATGGCAATGGATCAGCAGTATCCCTTATCAGCATCAGATAAATTCCTGTTAAAAACAAATTATTCCTTTGATGTATCCGTTGCAGAAATATTCGGATGGTTTTTAAACGGAGGAAGCCTCCATATACTTAACTCAGGCTCAGAAAATGATCCGGCAGCGATACTGAATACCATCGGGAAGAATTGCATTACACATATCAACTTTGTTCCATCCATGTTTTCTGCATTCCTGAGCTTTATAGAACAGGAAGATTTAAGCAAACTGGAAACATTAAAATATATTTTCCTTGCGGGCGAGGCACTATCCGGCAAATTGGTTAGAAAATTTAGGGAATTAAATACAGGTATTGCCATAGAAAATGTTTATGGCCCTACAGAGGGAACAGTATACAGCAGTGCTTATTCTATACCATCAGATGATGAAAGACCATCCGTTCCAATAGGAAGACCATTAAAGAATGTAAAATGCTATATCTTAAATTCTTCTGCCGAATTACTGCCTTACGGAGTTGCAGGAGAATTATATATCGGTGGTGCCGGCGTTGCGAGAGGTTATTTGAACAATAAAGACCTTACTGCAGAAAAATTTATAGAAAGCGCCTATGGTGAAAACCAGCGGTTATATAAATCAGGCGATTTGGCAAAATGGACAGCTGATGGAGAGATTTTGTTTGTAGGCAGAATAGATAACCAGGTTAAAATCAGGGGATACAGGATTGAACTGGGAGAGATTGAAAATCAATTGATGGGTTATTCAGGTATTCATCATGTTACAGTACTTTTAAAAGAGAAACAGGGCAGCCACTTTCTGGTTGCTTATTATACTGCAGCGCAAGAGGTCGAAACATCGGAATTGAAATCCTTTTTACATAATAAATTGCCTGAATACATGGTTCCTGTAACCTATATGTACCTGGAAAATGTTCCACTTACCGCCAGCGGAAAAATTGATAAGAAGGCATTGCCAGATCCGGATGTGGAAGAACAGGGTGCTTATGTGGAAGCAACCAAAAAAGAAGAAATACTTTTAGCGGAGATATGGTCTAAAGTACTTGGGGTAAAAAGGATTGGCATTGACGATAATTTCTTTTCATTGGGTGGCGACTCGATTAAGTCTATTCAGATTAGTTCACGTCTTCGTGGTTTAGGATATGAACTATCGGTTAAATCTGTATTTAAATTCCCCACAATCAAAACACTCGCATTAGAATTGAAGCATCTTGAACGTATATCGGATCAATCTGCTACCTATGGCGATGTTCCGTTAAGCCCGGTTCAATCTTGGTTTTTTGATAAAAATAAACTTTACAGGCACCATAATAACCATGCCGTGATGTTAAGGTTTGAGCATGGTATTTCTGCTGAATCCGTCAATCAGATATTTCACAAATTACAAACACATCATGATGCATTGCGGATGGTGTTTATCGAAAGAGAAGAAGGCATTTACCAAAGAAATCTTGAAGCAGGAATCCCGGTATCGCTAACAACTTTCGAATTATCAAAACGGGATGATGCAAAAGAAATCATGTTTTTAAAGGTTAACGAGCTTCAGCAAAGTATAGACCTGGAAAACGGCCCGTTAATGAAACTCGGCTTGTTTCATGTTAATGATAGTAGTCATTTATTGATCATTATTCATCACTTAATCATCGATGGGGTATCCTGGAGAATTTTATTTGAAGACATTGAAACACTTTGCCAGTTATTGGCAGAAAACAAGCCATTGGAACTGCCATTGAAAACCGATTCTTTCCAGATGTGGTCCGGTACTTTCTCTTCGTATTTGCAGCATAAAGCTTTTCTGAAGGCTAAATCATACTGGGATAACATTAGCAACCAAAAAATAAACTACATCGTACCGGAACTTTTTGAAGGTGAAAATACGTATAGCAGCACCGGGGTGGTGTCTTTTCATTTAACGGAAGCTGAAACTGCAAAATTACTGAAACATTCGCAGATTGCATTTGGAACCCAGATTAATGATATACTATTAACCGGATTACTATTGAGTATAGTAAAACAATTCGGTCATGATGCCATCAGGATTGATTTGGAAAGTCATGGCCGTCAAAGTGCAGATCCATCAATCAATATTAGCCGTACAGTTGGTTGGTTTACCAGCATCTATCCGGTAATACTCGAATACGGCGAAATGGCCTTGTCGGAGATAATTAAAGGGGTAAAAGAAGCACTGAGAAGCATTCCCAATGAAGGATGGGATTTCCTGATCAATAAATATATGGTTGCAGATTCATCGCAAAATGATATTGAAAAAGCATCCAGGGTAAGTTTTAATTATCTCGGACAATTCGATCAGGATATGGATAATAAGTCTTACACCATTTCCTCAGAATCAAAAGGAAATATTGTTGCGGCAGAGCAGGTGAGGCCGTATGATCTGGAAGTGCTGGGCTTGGTATCCGGACATCAGTTATATATGGATATTATCTATAGTAAAAATCAGTTTAAGGAATCGACAATGCAACGCCTGATGGATCACTACAGGACTTGTTTAGTAGAAGTGATTGATTACTGTTGCAGTTACGGAAAAGTTGAATTAAGTCCTTCTGATCTTACTTATAAAGATTTAACAATCAGTAAGTTGAATCAATTAAAGGGTGAATATAATTTTGTTGATATTTATGCCTTATCTCCAATGCAACAGGGAATGTTATTTCATGCCTTGCTTGATGAATCGTCAGATAATTATTTCGAACAAATGACCTTTACCGTAAAAGGTCATTTAAATGTAGCAGCCGTTAAATCCAGTATTGATAGGTTATCTCAACGCTACGATATTCTCAGAACCCGGTTTTTACATGAAGGATTAAAACAACCACTGCAGATGGTTTTAGAGGAAAGTCGGGTAGACTTTTTGTATAAAGATATTCGGGCTGAATATAAAAACGATTCAAAAGAGACGATTGTAGCGTTGTTACGCCAGGAAGATAGGTCAAATAAATTCAACCTCAGTGATGACAGTCTGATGAGATTAACGGTGTTGCAAACTGAGGAAAATGAATTTGAATTTATATGGAGTCATCACCATATCCTGATGGATGGCTGGTGCATGGCCATCATTATTGAAGAGTTCAGAAAAATTTATTCGGGTTTAGCCAGCGGTAACGAATTTACACTTGCCCCTGTTAAGCCTTACGCCGATTATATCAAATGGATCAACGACAGAGACAAAGATGAAGCTGCCAATTACTGGAAGAATTATTTGTTGCTTTATGAAACGCCTGTAGGCTTACCGAAAAAGGAAAAAACAAGCAATTCTGCACAGCCCGAATTCAGTGCCAGTTCATTTATTATAGATAAAAGCACCGCTCAGGCGATCAATAAACTTTCCCGCACACATGGTGTAACCGTTAATAGTATTATACAAACGGCCTGGGCAATTTTATTGAGCAAATACAACAATACCAATGATGTTGTGTTTGGCGCTGTAGTATCCGGGCGACCTGCTGAAATTGAAAATATAGAACGTATGGTTGGCTTGTTTATTAATACCATCCCTGTAAGGATAACCTGTAATAGTACAGATACTGTTGCCGAATTATTAAAGGCAGTGCAAAATCAGGCCCTCGAAACCGTTAATTTTCATTACCATCCTTTAGCAGAAATACAAGCTTTAACAGCACCGGGAAGGGAGCTGTTTGACCACATCATTGTGTTTGAAAATTATCCACTGTCTGAGCGGCTGGAAGGTTATGATCCGGAGGAAAATATTTCCGGTAATATTGAAATTGATCATGTAAAACTTTTTGAACAAACTAATTATGATTTAAGTATTCTGGTTGTTCCGGGTGAGGAAATAAACATTCAGTTCGATTTCAATTCCAGGGTATATGATCCCGGTTTAATGGATAAAATGATTCTTTCTATGGAGCACATCATTAAACAGTTACTTTCAAATCCTGATGCAGTATTGCCTGATCTTGATCTGATTCCTTCTACCGAACGTTTACGCTTAATCGAAAAAGGTAAGGGGATTGTTCCTGCTTACCGAACCGATAAGACCCTGGTAGAGCTGTTTAATGCGCAGGTGTTAAAGAATCCTGATGCCGTAGCAATCATTTTCGGAGATCAGACAATGAGTTACCGGGAACTTGATAGGCTATCTAGTCGCTTAAGTATGTATTTAAGGCATTCGGGGACATCGCAGGGAACTGTAATCGGTCTGATGTTGGATCGATCGCCAGAGATGATTGCCGGAATTCTCGCTACATTAAAAGCGGGTGCTGCATATGTACCAATTGATGGTGCTTTACCGCTGGACCGTGTACTTTATATGCTAGAAGACAGCGGTGCCGGCTTTTTGTTTACTTCAGCAATTTATGCTGCGCAATATCATCAGCATATTGCTGTATTGGACATTGCTTTAGCGGAAAGTGCCGGCGAACTGCATGATGAGGTTCAGGTACAATCTTCTGATCCGGTATATATCATTTACACTTCAGGCAGTAGCGGAAAACCTAAAGGGGTAATGGTAAATAATGAATCGGTAATCAATTTGATTCAAAGCCAGTCGAATTTATTTGAAATTACAGCTGCCGAGCGCATTCTCCAGTTTTCGACCATTAGTTTTGATGCCTCTGTAGAGCAAATCTGGCTGGCATTATTAAACGGTGCCGGTTTAGTATTGTTAAGCAAAGAGACACTCACAGATCAGGAAATGTTCAATGACTGTCTGCTTTTGCATAAGGTAAGCCACCTTCATGCCACGCCATCTTTCCTGGAAAATGTTAATCTGCCTGAACCCAATTCATTGAAACGAATTATTGCCGGAGGAGAAGTTTGCAGTGCAACGCTGGCAAATCGTTACAGGAAGAAATATAAATTTTATAACGAATATGGCCCAACTGAAACAACTGTAACCAGTCTCATCTATCTGGCAGAACAGCAGGATGCATCCGTTCCCATCGGGCATCCTATATCAGGAACACATGTATATGTATTGGATCAGTATCAAAATTTATGTTTTGAAGGTGCATTGGGAGAATTATACATCTCTGGTTTAGGTTTGGCAAAGGGTTATGTAAACAATGATGCTTTAACCCGGGAAAAGTTTGTAAACAATCCTTTCGAAGAGAATAGTCTGATGTACCGTACGGGCGATCTTGTTCGCTGGAGGGCAGATGGGTACATGGAATTTATGGGTCGGATTGATGAACAGGTAAAGATTCGTGGCTATCGTATAGAGCCAGGGGAGATTGAAATGGCACTTACCGCATTAGAGGAAATTAAGCAGGCATTGGTGATGGTTCAGAAACAAGGGAATGATAAACACCTGATTGCTTATTATACAACAACATCATCCAATGAAATAAGCAGATTAAAACAGCATCTTCAAAGCTCGCTTCCGGATTATATGCTTCCATCATACTATATTCATTTACCCGAATTTCCATTAACCAGTAATGGCAAAATAGACCGGCGAAGGCTCTCCGAATTAAATCCGGACATGATGGCAGATGACGATCAGGCTGCATCGAATCAAATCGAAATGCAATTGGTGCACATTTGGTCTGACATACTGAAAATAGAAGAAAATAAGATTGGCGTAAACAGGAGTTTCTTCGAACTGGGCGGACACTCCCTGAACGCAACTTTACTTGCAAATAGTATCTATAAACAATTCCACCTAAAAATTGCCTTAAAGGAATTTTTCCAAAAACCTACCATTAGCCTAATGGCCAGTTTCATTGAATCTTGCATGTGGGTGAGTAAAGAAGAAGATTCGGGATTTGGCAATGAAAATAAAAACGAAATAATCATCTAATATGGAGAATATCATATCTAAACTAAGAGCCAAAAATATAAGCATTGATGTTTTAAATAACCAGCTTAAACTAAAAATTCCGGAAGGATTGGAATGTACTGAACTTTTGGATGAGGTGAGGAAGAATAAAGCTGAACTGATTACCTTTATTGAAGGTTTAAAAAATGTCAATAAATTTGATTCAATCCCGGTTGCAGCGCAGCAAAAGTATTATGCACTTTCATCTGCTCAAAAACGATTGTACTTTCTACATGAGTTTGACAGGGAATCTCTGGCCTATAACATGCCCCAGGCTGCATGGGTGAGTGGTAAATTAGACAGTGAGCGCTTAGTCAATGCTTTTCAGATGTTGATGATGCGGCATGAGATTCTTCGGACAACCATTGAGATGGTAGGTGATGAGCCATTTCAGGTAATTGGCGATGGTTCGGGATTTTCGATAACGGAATACCAGAGCGGAGCAGAAGCGGTTGCCGGAGTAATGGAAAGTTTTATCCGGCCATTTGACCTTAAGCGTGGTCCTTTATTACGTGTTGGCCTGTTACACGTAACTGATGGGACTTCATTGCTGATGGTTGATATGCACCATATTATTACCGATGGTGTTTCACATGGTATTTTAATACGTGATTTTATGTCTTTATACGATGCCCAGCAGTTACCTGTGTTAAGATTACAGTATAAAGACTATGCAGAATGGCAACAAAGCGGGGCTGAACAAACCCGCATGCGCGAACAAAAGTCTTTTTGGCTCACTGAGTATAGAGATATTCCCGAAGCGCTTGAACTTCCTCTTGATCGTCAACGTTCAGAACAATCATCAAATAAAAGTGGAAATTACAGTTTTGAACTCAATGAGGAGACAACGGCAGCGCTTCGCAGGTTAGCTGAAGAGCAGGGCACGACATTGTATATCGTTTTATTGTCTGTTTATACGATTTTGCTAAGCAAGCTGAGTAACCAGGAAGATATTGTAGTGGGTACACCTGTAGCCGGTCGCCGTCATGCAGATCTTGAAGACATGATCGGTGTCTTTATCAATATGCTGGCAATACGTAATTTTCCTGAAGGAAGGCTTGGTTTTCAGGATTTTCTCAGAAAAGTAAGTTCCCGCACCTTATCATGTTTTGATCATCAGGATTTTCAGTATGAAGAATTGGTTGATGAACTGAAACTGCCGCGTGGTACAGGTCGTAATCCGCTTTTTGAAGCTACATTTTCTTACGAAAACTTCAATACAGAAGCCTTGTCTATCCCTGGATTACAATTCTCTCCCTATGCTCAGGGATCAGGCATCTCCAAGTTTGATTTATCTCTTTTTGCCTCCGAATATGCCGGCCGTTTGCAATTGGGTTTTAGTTATGCTGCAGACTTGTTTAGTGAAGTTAAGATTAAGTGTTTCGGAAGTTATCTGGAGCGTATTGTCAATGCTATAATCCTGAGACCTGATATTCTTATCGAAGAAATAGATATTCTATCAGAAGAAGAGAAATATCAGCTTCTGAACCAGCATAACCGGTCTTTGGATGCCTATCCTGAAGAATATACCATTATCAGCTGCTTTGAAAAACAGGTTATGCTACATCCCGAACGTGTTGCCATTGTAGATCAGGGTAGCGAACTGACCTACCGAAGTTTGGATGCGATGAGTAATCGCCTTGCGCGCGTTTTACAAAAAGAAGGGGTAGGGCCTAACAGTATTGTTGGTTTACTAACTGGTCGTAGTCAGGAAACAATAATAGGTATGCTGGGTATTCTCAAAGCAGGTGGCGCCTATCTTCCGATGGATTTGGATTATCCCCAGGATCGCATTAATTATTTATTGGAAGACAGTAAAGCTATGCTTTTGCTGGTAACCGATGCTGATCATCATGAAATATACACGATAAAAACATTAACTGTTCAGGAAGTAATTGATGAGGAATCTGTTAGCGAAGAAGCCGTTGTTCCAGTTAATAAAGCCGACGATCTTTGTTACGTAATTTATACTTCTGGTACTACAGGCTATCCTAAAGGGGTATTAGTAGAACATCGTAATGTAGTTCGTTTGTTTTTCCATTCCTCGCCCTTGTTTGATTTTAATGAAGCAGATGTTTGGACGATGTTTCATAACCCATACTTTGATTTTAGTGTTTGGGAAATGTATGGAGCACTTTTATTTGGTGGCAAACTGGTGATCATTCCAAAAATGGTAGCCATTGATTCTGAAAACTTTTTGTCCTTATTGGTGTCTCATGGTGTTACGGTACTGAACCAAACCCCTTCTGCATTTTATAATTTAATTGAAGCAGAGTCTTTGGCAGGATTATCCTTAGACCAGTTGAAATTGCGGTATATTATATTTGGAGGAGAATCGTTAAAGCCTTTAAAATTAGCTGGTTGGTTTAAAAAGTATCCTAATACGCAGTTAATCAATATGTTCGGTATCACCGAGACTACTGTTCATGTGACGTATAAATTGATTGATGAGCAGGAGATTATGGGCAATGTGAATAATATTGGAGTTCCCATTCCCACGCTTTCTACCTACATTTTTGATGCCTGCCAGCGCTTGGTTCCTCAAGGGGTTTCAGGAGAGCTTTATGTTGGAGGAGCAGGCGTTTCAAGGGGATACCTCAATCGAGCTGAGCTGAATGAATTGCGATTTGTACAAAACCCGTATCGCCCGGGTGAACGCCTCTATCGCACCGGAGACCTTTGTCGTCAGCAGATTAATGGCGAACTGGAATACATAGGTCGAATTGATCACCAGGTTAATATCCGCGGTTACAGGATCGAGCCGGGGGAGATAGAAAATCGTTTACAGGAATATGAAAATATTTCTGATGCGGTAGTTATGGCGAAGGGGGAAGAAGGTGATAAATACCTGGTTGCCTATTATGTTGCAGAAAAACCTATATCAATAGCTGTAATCAGGGAATACCTTCAGGAGCTGCTTCCCGATTACATGCTTCCCTCTTATTATGTTCATCTGTCTTCTTTTCTTTTGACGGTAAACGGGAAGATCGACCGCAGGGGGCTCCCCGAAGTTGACCTTTCGGCGGAGGATCACTATGTTGCAGCCCGCGGAGCGATGGAGGAACTGTTGGTTTCGATCTGGTCCGATGTGCTGAAGCTTTCGCCTGATCGGATCAGTGTGACACGGAGTTTCTTCGACCTGGGGGGGCACTCGCTGAAGGCGATGAACCTGGTGAACCGCATCCGCAAGGAAACGGGCAGCGAGGTTGCGCTGAAGACGATCTTCAGCCACCAGGATATCCGGAGCTTATCGCTTCATATGTCAGGCCTTTCGGGCGGCCCGGCTTATTCGGCTATTTTGCCTGCTGTGGATAA
>NZ_FOJM01000036.1 GCF_900111825.1 Pedobacter suwonensis | reverse complement strand
TTTGACGGTAAACGGGAAGATCGACCGCAGGGGGCTCCCCGAAGTTGACCTTTCGGCGGAGGATCACTATGTTGCAGCCCGCGGAGCGATGGAGGAACTGTTGGTTTCGATCTGGTCCGATGTGCTGAAGCTTTCGCCTGATCGGATCAGTGTGACACGGAGTTTCTTCGACCTGGGGGGGCACTCGCTGAAGGCGATGAACCTGGTGAACCGCATCCGCAAGGAAACGGGCAGCGAGGTTGCGCTGAAGACGATCTTCAGCCACCAGGATATCCGGAGCTTATCGCTTCATATGTCAGGCCTTTCGGGCGGCCCGGCTTATTCGGCTATTTTGCCTGCTGTGGATAAGCCCCATTATGTTTTATCTTCGGCGCAGAAGCGGCTGTATTTTTTATACGAGTTTGACCGGTCTTCGCTGGCCTACAACATGCCGCAGGCGGTATGGCTCAAAGGTGAAGTGGACCGTGCGCGTTTGCTGCGTTCCTTTGAACAGCTGGTGGGCAGGCACGAGATCCTGCGGACAAGCTTTGTGCTGCTGGGCGATGAGCCATTCCAGGTGATCGGTGACGGTTCGGGCTTTACGGTAACGGAGTACGATGCGGATGAGGAAGGTGTTTCCGTGGTAATGTCCGGTTTCGTCCGCCCCTTTGACCTTTCCCGCGGTCCTTTGATCCGTGTGGGGCTGGTTAATGTTTCCCCCGGACTGACACTGCTGATGGTCGACATGCACCATATCATCAGCGACGGGGTTTCCCATGGGATCCTGATCGGTGACTTCATGTCGTTTTACAGCGGTGAAGACCCTGGCCCAGTGGGGCTTCAGTACAAGGATTATGCGGAGTGGCAGCAGGGTGCTGCTGAGCAGGAGCGGATGCTGGGCCAGAAATCGTTCTGGCTGTCCGAGTACGGGGAGCTTCCCCTGGCGCTGGAACTTCCGCTGGACTATCCTCGCACCAAAGGTGCATCCCACCCCGGAGGGAGTTATGGCCTGGAGCTGGATGAGGCGACCACCTCCTCGCTCCGCCGTCTGGGCGAGGAGGAGGGTGCCACGCTGTTCATGGTGCTGTTGTCTGTTTATACGGTTTTTCTCGGCCGCCTGTGCAATTCGGATGATGTTGTGGTGGGTACACCTGTTGCGGGACGCGGCCATGCCGACCTTGATGGGGTGATGGGTGTTTTTATCAATATGCTTGCCCTGCGGAACCGGCCCCGTGGAGACTTGAGTTTCAGGGCGTTTTTAAAGGAAGTTCGCTCGCATGCCCTTTCCTGTTTTGAGCACCAGGACTTTCAGTACGAGGATTTGGTTGATGAGCTGAACCTGCCGCGTGATACGGGACGTACACCCCTTTTTGATGCGACTTTTTCCTACCAGAACTTTGATGGCAGCTCGCTGTCGATTCCCGGGCTGGAGCTTTTACCTTATGGCCAGGGCAGTGGCATTTCGAAGTTCGACCTGTCGCTTTTTGCCTCGGAGGATTCCGGAGGTCTTCAGCTGAGCCTGGTTTATTCGACGGGTCTTTTCAGTGCTTCCACGGTTCGGGGTTTCGGGACTTACCTGGAACAGCTTTTCAGGAGTGTTGCTGCCGGTCCGGGGCTTTCCCTGGGGGAGCTGAACCTGCTGCCTGCCGGGGAACGTTCGGCTTTGCTGGAACTGGGCAAGGGAGCAGGTTTTGTTTACGGACGTGAAAAAACGGTTGTGGATTTGTTCTGTGAACAGGCGAGGCAGCATGCGGACTCGGTTGCGGTGGTTTATGAAGGGGGTGTGCTCCGTTACGGCGAACTGGACGGGCTTTCCAACCAGCTGGCCTCGCTGCTCCGGGATACCTACGGGATCCGTCCGGGCGATACGGTTGGGATCAGTGTGGGTGGCAGTGAGCTGCTGCTGGTTGGGATCCTTGGGATTCTGAAAGCGGGCGGGGTTTATGTCCCTTTTGATGTTGATTATCCTGCCGACCGCAAGTCCTACCTGTGTTCGGATGCGGGGATCCGTTTGCTGCTGAGCGTTACCGACCATGTTTTTGATGCGGTGGACTATTACGGAGGAGCCATCATGGCCCTTGATGCGGAGCTTGACTGTGATGCATTGGGTTACAGCAGGCCTGTTGTGCCTTTGACGGGCAATAGCCTGGCCTATATCAGTTATACCTCTGGCAGTACGGGCAGCCCCAAGGGGGTGATGGTTCCGCACCAGGGTATCCTGCGTTTGCTTCACCTGAGTGATATTGAACTGGGTGAACCGACTGTAACGCTGCAGTTGTCCCCGGTATCTTTCGATGCGGCAACCTTTGAGATCTGGGCTGCGCTGCTGAGCGGAGGTAAGGTGGTGATGAAGGGGGATGGCCTTATTGACCTTTCGGGCCTTCATGGCCTGATCGAAAGTCATGGCGTCAACACGCTCTGGCTGACCTCGGGTCTTTTGGACCAGTGGTGTGAGGGTGATCTTTCGGGCCTTCCGCTGCGTTATGTACTGTCAGGGGGGGATGTTGTCCGTGCGGCATCGGTTGCAAAGGTTTACCGTCAGTTGCCCGGGGTATGTGTTTACAATGGTTACGGGCCGACCGAGAATACGACATTTACCTGTATGTATGCGATCCCTCGGGGGATAGCTGATCAGTCTCATATCCCGATCGGCCGCCCGGTGATGGGTACTGATGTTTACGTGCTGGGCAGGAGTGGTGGCCTGAGCCCGCTTGGTGTTTCCGGAGAGCTTTGTGTTTCGGGTTTCGGGCTGGCACAGGGTTATGTGGGGAATGATGCTTTAACCCGAGAGAAGTTTGTGGCGAATCCCTTCGAAGAAAATAGTTTGATGTACCGTACCGGCGACCTTGTGCGCTGGGGAGATGATGGGAACCTGGAGTTCCTGGGGAGGATGGACAGCCAGGTAAAGATCCGTGGATACCGGATCGAGCCCGGAGAGATCGAGGTGGTGATGGGCGGTCTGGACGGGATAAACCAGGTGCTGGTCGAGGTAGTTGGCGATGGGCCGGAGAAAGCACTGGTGGCCTATTATACCACCCTGAGCGGTTTGGCTGTTGAGGATTTAAAGGAACGAGTGAAAGAACTGCTACCCGATTATATGCTGCCGTCTTATTACGTTCATTTGGCTTCTTTTCCTTTGACGTTAAACGGAAAGATCGACCGGCGGAAGCTTCCTGTTGTGGAGCTATCCGGGGAATCGGATTACCATGCCCCTTCCGGTGAGATGGAGGAGCTTCTGGTTTCGGTCTGGTCTGAAGT
>NZ_FOJM01000037.1 GCF_900111825.1 Pedobacter suwonensis | reverse complement strand
GAAGCCCTTCAGCAGTAATGTTGAAGGGCTTTCTTGTTTTAATCCGCAAAGGGCATGGAGCACAGGGAATAGCGTAGTTTCCCGGCATTAAGGGGTTAGGGGCGCTAAGCTTCGTTTCCCGCAGATTACACCGATCTCCGCAGAAGCATTCCATCATCTATTTTACATCTTCCATCTTCCCCATCTTCCATTTTCCGTCCCTGGTTAAATGGCCCTGATGGGAGCGGCATCCCTTTTGGCTCAGAAAAATTGTTTAAACAATAAGGTTTCCAAAAGGATAGAGCGGACAGCAGGAAGGAACCCAGCCCAAATGCTCGGGACACTGTGCTCCAAGACCAAGAGGCATTTAAACCATTAAGGAGTTTAGAAAAGTTAAGGTTGTGCTCCCGCAGAAAACGCTGATCTCCGCAGAGACCATTCCATCATCTATTTTACATCTTCCATCTTTTACAATTTAAACGATCTGTGAGCTTTTCCGTACCATTGGGGAGTTAAGCAGCTAAGCTTCGTTTCCCGCAGGTTACACTGATCTCTGCAAAAGCGAGCATTCCATCATCCATTTTACATCTTCCATCTTTACTCCTTTATTTTATGTCCCGGGTAAAACAGCCCTGATGGGAGCGGCATCCTTTTGGCTAATAAAAATTGTTTAAAAAATAAGGTTTCCAAAAGGATAGAGCGGACAGCAGGACGGAACCCAACTTACAAGCACAGGAAACTGCGGTCCAAGACGAAAAAATTTTTTAACAATTAAGGAGTTGAGAAAAGTTAAGGTTGTGCTCCCGCAGAAAACGCTGATCTCCGCAGAGACCATTCCATCATCCGTTTTACATCTTCCGTCTTTTATGTTATGTCCTAGCTAAAATAGCCGTGATGGAAGCGGCATCCCTTTTGGCTAAGAAAAATTGTTAAAAAATAAGGTTTCCAAAAGGATAGAGCGCACAGCAGGACGGGACCTATCCCAAATGCTCGGGACACTGCGCTCCAAGACGACAAAATTTTTTAACAATTGAGGAGTTGAGAAAAAATTAAGGTTGTGCTCCCGCAGAAAACGCTGATCTCCGCATAGACCATTCCATCTTCGTTTTACATATTCAATGTCATATTCCTGGTTAGATAGTCCTGATAGAAGCGGTATTTCTTTTGGAAGAGATGAAATATGTCTAAGGAGCAAGGTTTTCCCAAAAGGATTGCAACGGACAGGACTGCCCCCGACTTATACGCACGGGACGCTGCGCTTCGCAATAACCTGACTGAGTCAGTACCCAGATATTCCCTATGAACTTCTTTAGAAATTTCAGCAATAGTAGCTTATTTTTTCTTTTTCGAACAGTTTTGGATTATTAATGTTATAATGCGGATAAATATTATTGACTTTTAATTAAATCTGTGGGAAATAGCCTTGGTATAATATAGCTAAAGATTTAATGTGAGATCATTTAAATTTAAAAAGTAATCGATATTTTGCGACATTAATAAATTTTAAATATGGCTTCTGGTTTTTTTGCGATTTTAGATGATATAGGTGCCTTAATGGATGATGTGGCTGTAACGGCAAAGGTAGCAGCTAAGAAAACTGCTGGTATTTTGGGAGATGACCTGGCAGTAAATGCAGAAAAATCAACTGGTTTTCTTTCTTCCAGGGAACTACCGGTATTATGGGCAATTACCAAGGGTTCACTAGTCAACAAGCTCATTATAGTACCCATTGCGCTATTGCTTAACTTCTTTTTTCCTGTAGCTATTAAAATGATCTTAGTACTCGGAGGATTATATCTGGCATACGAAGGGGTAGAAAAAGTTGTAGAATATTTTTTCCATCACTCGAAACCCGCACATGTGGAGGCAAAAGAGATTATTCAGAATGACGAGACGGCAGAAAAAGCCAAAATCAGATCAGCTATTATAACCGATTTCATTCTTTCTATAGAAATTGTCATCATCGCCCTGGGCAGTGTTTTAGATGAAACGCTTACCGTCCAAATTTTAACCGTTTCATTGATCGCATTATTGGCTACAATTGGTGTTTATGGAATTGTTGCGCTTATTGTTAGGATGGATGACGCCGGATACCGTTTAGTGAAAGCGTCCGGCGACAAAGGTATTCTTTCATCAGTTGGTAAAACACTGGTAAAATCGTTACCTATTATTATTAAAATTTTAAGCGTTGTGGGTACGGTTGCATTGATACTGGTATCAGGAGGAATTTTTGCGCACAATATTGCATTTATGCATCATATTTTCCCTTCGTTTCCATCTATTCTGAGGGAATTTGCTTTTGGATTAATAATCGGCCTGGCTTCCGTATTAGTGGTAATTGCCATTAAAAAACTTTTGACCATTATTAGAAGATAAAAAGTAGCTATTCATTTTACTGCTTAAGTTGTTATTCTGAAAATTTGATCTCTGCAGGTCAGGCTAGCTTCCTGTTGTTATTAACTCATGGGTTTTTACGCTTCCATAAACTTTAATTGCCAGTTGAGTGGTGTTGTAGAGTGTCGGTAGTTTTCGGGTTTATTTTTCTTTTTAGCAAAGCAGGGTCAGTGGTACTATATAAGCATGTTCCTGCTTTCGCTTATAGTCCTCGCTGCGCTCCGGGCTATTCCACTGCTATCGGGTTTAGGTGGGCAGTTTCTTCCAAAGTTTCAAGTGGCGGGGCGCAGGGGAACTTCGGAAGCTTTAATGGTTTTCTCCAGCCGATCCGTCATCCTGGCTGCCGGACCTTATCAGATCCTGAACTGTTCAGGACGGTGCTAAACAGGCAAAAGGCATAATTGTTTTGGTCTGTCGAAAAATATTTCCCATTGAAAACCATGAACTTACGTTAAAATCTCTATTAATCGTTTCAAAATCTTTGTGGGGAATGATATTTTTCCTACTTTTGCATCCCGCTTCGGAGGAAGGGGTTTGTTGAAAAGATGGCTTAGAGAG
>NZ_FOJM01000039.1 GCF_900111825.1 Pedobacter suwonensis | reverse complement strand
CGCCGATCGAAGTTTGACCTGTCGCTTTCTGCCGGAGAGTATTCCGGCGGGCTTCAGCTGAGTTTCAGCTATTCCGCAGAACTGTTCAGCGGGGAAACGGTTTCGCGTTTTGCGGCTTACTTTAAGCATATTGTGGATCAGGTTGTCTCTGATCCCGGTGTGCTGCTGGGTGATATCAGTCTTTTGGATGCGGGAGAGCGGTCGGGCTTACTGGAGCTGGGCAAGGGCCCTGTGGCGGATTACGGTGTGGACCGGACGGTTCTGTCGCTTTTTGCGGAGCAGGTCCTTCGGAATCCTTCTGCCCTGGCCATCGTTTTTGAAGACCAGGTGCTGAGCTACCGTGAACTGGATGGATTATCAAATCAAATTGCCCATTACCTCAAGGCAAGGGCAGTTGGTAAAGGTGACCTGGCCGGTGTAAAACTGGAGCGGGGCAGCTGGCTGGTCATCGCCCAGCTGGCTGTGCTGAAGATGGGTGCGGTTTATGTGTCGATAGATCCCGGCTATCCTGATGGCAGGATAGATTTTATAAAGGAAGACAGTAAGTGCAAACTGATCATTGATGCTGCTTTTATTTCCGGTTTCCAGGTGCAGCGGGAGGCTTATGCGAATACCGGCACCGGTGTGCCGGTGGCGGGGAATGATGCTGCCTATGTTATTTATACCTCCGGAAGTACTGGTAAACCCAAAGGGGTTCTGGTTAAGCATGAGAGTTTAAGCAACCTGTGTTTGTGGCATCAGGGTTATTATGGTGTTTCCCAAAGCAGCCGGGGGACCTTATATTCGAGTGTAGGTTTTGATGCTTCAGTCTGGGAAATATATCCCTATCTCACCAGCGGGGCCTGCCTTTACCCAATTTTAAGGGATGAGGTAAGGTATAACGTCTATGAGTTGCAGAAGTTTTTTTTGGAACACGGGATTACACATGCTTATTTACCGAGTATTATCTGTCATGAGCTGGTTAAAAACGATATACCGCTGGATGATACCCTGATTTTAACAGGGGGGGATGTTTTAAAACTGAAGGGGTATAACCGGTTAAAAATATACAATAATTACGGCCCTACAGAGAACACAGTGGTGACTACGGTAGCTGATTTAAGTGACTATAAAGGTGGGGTTATTTCCATCGGTCGCCCGATAGCGGGCAGCCGTGTTTATGTGGTTGACGGTTATGGAGGATTGAGCCCTATGGGTGTTGCGGGTGAGCTTTGTGTTTCGGGTTTGGGGCTGGCGCAGGGTTATGTGGGCAATGATGCTTTAACCCGAGAGAAGTTTGTGGCGAATCCTTTCGAAGAAAACAGCCTGATGTACCGTACCGGTGACCTTGTTCGCTGGGGACCGGGCGGCAACCTGGAGTTTCTGGGCCGGGTTGATGACCAGGTAAAGATCCGCGGTTACCGGATCGAGCCCGGTGAGATCGAGGTGGTGATGGGTGGCCTGGAGGGTGTTGGCCAGGTGCTGGTTGTGGCAAGGGGTGATGGCGGGGAGAAGGCCCTTGTGGCTTATTATACCACCCAGAGCGGAGCGGCCGTTCCGGATTTAAAGGAGCGTGCGCAGGAGCTGCTTCCCGATTACATGCTTCCCTC
>NZ_FOJM01000040.1 GCF_900111825.1 Pedobacter suwonensis | reverse complement strand
CGGTCGATCTTCCCGTTTACCGTCAAAAGAAAAGAAGACAGATGAACATAATAAGAGGGAAGCATGTAATCGGGAAGCAGCTCCTGCGCACGCTCTTTTAAATCCGGAATGGCCTCACCGCTCTGGGTCGTATAGTAAGCCACAAGGGCTTTCTCCCCTCCATCACCCCTTGCCACAACCAGCACCTGGCCAACACCCTCCAGGCCGCCCATCACCACCTCGATCTCACCGGGCTCGATCCGGTATCCGCGGATCTTTACCTGGTCATCAACCCGGCCCAGGAACTCCAGGTTGCCGCCCGGTCCCCAGCGAACAAGGTCGCCCGTACGGTACATCAGGCTGTTTTCTTCGAAAGGATTCACCACAAACTTCTCCGCAGTGAGCTTTTCATTGCCCACATAACCCTGCGCCAGCCCCAAGCCCGAAACACAAAGCTCACCCGCAACACCCATCGGGCTCAATCCTCCGTAACCGTCAACCACATAAACACGGCTGCCCGCTATCGGGCGACCGATAGGAACCATTGATCCATAACCAATGGTATCATCAACATGAAAAATAGTACAGCTGATTGTTGCTTCGGTTGGCCCGTATTTATTATAAAAATCATATTTCTTAACATAACGGTTAACCAGTTCAGGCTTGCATACCTCTCCTCCGGTTATAATCCGTTTCAATGAATTTGCTTCGGACAAGCTGATGCTTTCCAAAAAGGATGGTGTTGTGTGAAGGTGAGTCACTTTATGAACCCTAAGGTAATCATTGAACATTTTTTGATCTGTAATCACATCCTTCGCCACCAGCACCAAACCTGCACCACTTAATAAAGCCAGCCAGATCTGTTCAACTGATGCATCAAAACTGATGGTTGAAAACTGAAGAATACGATCTGAGCTGTCTATTTTAAATAGATTTTTTTGACTTTGAATAAAATTAACCAATGAGCCATTGCTCACCATTACCCCTTTAGGTTTACCAGTACTTCCGGAAGTATAAATGATATAAAGCAGATCGTTCACTTCAGCAGTCATCAATCCAATTTCTGATGTACGATTATCACTTTTTACTTCAGCAATATTCAAGACTGAAATATGATTTAAGTATTTCTCCAAGTAGGTGGAAGAAGTTAGCAGAAATTCTGCGCCACTATCATCCAACATATAAAGCACCCTTTCTTCGGGCAAAGCACTATCAATTGGTAAATAAGTTCCACCCGCTTTTAATATGCCTAAAATACCCACGATTAGTTCAGGTGAACGATCGATCATCAAACCAATCACAGTTCCGCTGGTCACGTCATTATTGATCAAAAACAAAGCCATCTGGTTCGATAATCCATCCAGTTCGCGGTAGCTCAGCACCTGGTCTTCAAAAACAATGGCCAGGGCAGAAGGATCCCGAAGGACCTGCTCCGCAAAAAGCGACAGAACCGTCCGGTCCACACCGTAATCC